>CAYULF010000004.1:0-275028 GCA_964445695.1 uncultured Hyphomicrobiales bacterium
GGTGAGCTTCAAGGCTCACATGAGCTTGACTTTTAACACAGTAC
This sequence comes from uncultured Hyphomicrobiales bacterium, assembly GCA_964445695.1. GTDB lineage: Bacteria > Bacteroidota > Ignavibacteria > Kapaibacteriales > UBA7675 > JAUIKM01. The sequence continues at coordinate 45 of CAYULF010000004.1, forward strand.
CTCACAGCTCTGTTTACTTCACAAACCGCAGTACAACATATACAAACGGTCGTTAATGATTCCCAGCGCCTCGTAGCGGTTCTGGCGCCAGTTGAAACGCGCATGGCCCATCTGGTCAACCAGCATGCCCGACCACACGTCTTTGCCGTCAAAACTGCGAACGACCTGCGTTAAACCCGTAGTAAAACTGAAGGTGCTGGTGCCGGGAGCCACCACCAGCGGCTCGCCCGTATCGATGTCCGTCGAGAGGTCGTAGCGCTGTCCGTTGACGTTCATATAGCAGTTAATAACGTCGCATTCCAGATAGTACAGCTCTTCCCCGTCGTGACTGAACTGCAGCGCGCCCGTATTTTCCGTGGCGGAATAACCCGCCGACCCGTACACTACGCTCGGAACGCCGTAGTTAATCGCCTTAAAAGCCGTTAACGCCAGGTCCGGATGAATCGCCAGCGCCGTAATGCTTTCCTGCTGCTCGCTGTACTGCAACTCGTCTTCGTCCTGCTGCAGCAATACTGCATAACTTACAACGCTGCCGACGGCTACAAAGGCAAACATGCTGTGGTCGCGGTTAAACACGCCGAAATTGATGGAGTTGAAACTGGAGGAAATTGCCACGTCGTCGCGGTACAAACGCCACAGATCGCCCAGCCGCGCCGAGTAGAGAAAGGAGCCGTCCGCCAGAAATCCATGCGCCTCAATTTTGTCGTAGACGGCGTATTCGTTGTCGCCGATGGCCACCACCTCGGAATCGCCGCGCCGCCCGACGTAGGCCGTTTTGGATCCGTCCGTCGCCACAAAAAGTTTGCTCTGTTTGTCGTAGATCTGCGTGCATTTAAGTTCGCGCAGCATGAAACCGCCGTCCGGATGGTCTTCCACGCGGTAGCGCACGGCCCAGGCCTGATCATTGTCGTAGGCCGTGAATGCGATACAGCGCGAATCGAGCGAAAACACGGCGGGTTCGGCCGAGGTGTAGTCAAGCCAGGTGTCGCCGATGTTGGACACAAACTGCAGCACGTTCTGGTGCACGGCGAATGTCTGCCAAAAGAGTCCGTTTGGAGAGAAAATCGGCGCGGAAATCCGCTCAAATGTTTCGGTTTCGTCGCCGTTGACAATCAGGCGATACTGGTTGGAAAAGGGCTGTGTAATCGCCCACCAATTGTCCGTCGTGTCCATGCCGAAACTCTCGAGGTTCTCCGCCCCCGACAGCAACTCCACCTCGCGAAATGAACGCGCGGAGAGCGTCGGATGCGCGATAGAGGCTAGCACCAGCAAGGTCTGAATACAAACAAGGAATGTGCCGAAACGACTGGGAATACCTGGCAGGCCTGATCTTGACATGATATTTTTGTTTGGCGCCGGGTTGGAATCTGCGGAGCGCGCCGGAATGTCCCCGCGCCGCAAGCCGGAGCGTTTTGAGTACGCCTCTGGACGACGAGCCGAAACGCGATTGAGTGTGTCGGCCGCCGCGCGATCAACGAAGCGGCCGCCGTCATCGATTAAAAAATCCACACGCCGCTGTGCGGAGCCTTTAAAAAAAACGGGATGTCCGGGTGTCGATCGTTCGACCTTCCCCGCAACATCCCGTTGAGTTTTTATCTGCGGCTCCGCTACAGTGTCGCGGTCCGCGTCAGACTGTCGCCAGCGAAGTCACCGCCTCGGTGACTTTCTCGGCGGCTTCTTTCAGCGTCGTGGCCACGGAGAACTCCAGATCGGATTTCTCGAGGATTTCGCGCGCTTCCACCGCATTGGTGCCGTCCAGACGGACGATCAGCGGCACGTTGACGTCGACAATCTTCATCGCTTCCAGGATGCCGTTCGCCACGCGGTCGCAGCGCACGATGCCGCCAAATATGTTGATCAGCACGACCTGCACGTTCGGGTCGCTCAGCATCAGGCGGAAAGCGTTGGAAATGCGCTCTACATTCGCTCCGCCGCCGACGTCCAGGAAGTTGGCCGGTTCGCCGCCGGCGAGTTTGATGATATCCATCGTACCCATCGCCAGACCTGCGCCGTTGACCATGCATCCGACGTTGCCGTCGAGCTTGATGTAGTTCAGGTCGTATTTGGACGCTTCAATTTCAAGCGGCTCTTCTTCGCCCAGGTCGCGCAGCTCGGAGTAGTTCGGGTGGCGGAACAGCGCGTTGTCGTCAAAGTTGACTTTGGCGTCCAGCGCCACGATGCGCTCGTCGCCCGTCAGCACGAGCGGGTTGATTTCGAGCATGCTGCAGTCCATCGCCTCGTAGGCGTTGACGAGCTTGCCGATAAACTTCACGAAGTTTTTGAAGGCCGTGCCGGTGAAACCGAGGTTGAAGGCCAGGCGGCGCGCCTGATAACCCTGCCAGCCGATGGCCGGATCGATGGTTTCCTTCAGGATTTTTTCGGGTGTTTCTTCGGCCACTTTTTCGATCTCAACGCCGCCCTCGGTGGACGCCATGACGATATTGCGCGATGTGGCGCGGTCCAGCAGAATGCTTAGGTAGAATTCTTTTTTGATGTCGAGCCCTTCCTCAATCAGGAAGCGGTTGACGACTTTACCGGCCTCGCCCGTCTGGATCGTGACGAGCGTGTTGCCGTGCATCGCTTTGGCGTACTGGTAAACCGTATCGGCGATGTTCTCGCTTTTGATGACGTTGACGCCGCGCAGCGGCTTGCCGTTCATCTCGATGGCTTCGCCCGTCTGCGTGTCGACGAAGTGACCTTTGCCGCGTCCGCCGGCGTGAATCTGCGATTTGAGGACGACAACTTCCGTGCCTTTGGTGACAAAATCTTCAAAGGTGCGACCGCCGGCGTCTTCCGGCGAAGAGACCATGACGCCAAAAGGAACGGGAACGTCAAATCCGCGCAGCAGTTCTTTGGCCTGGTATTCATGAATATTCATGTGAGATCACTTCAGCGATTGTACGACATTCGAACGGTCCCGCGGCAGCAAAACCAAAAAATGGCAGCGGCGCGCCGGAATAGATTCGCAAATTACGAATCTGCGCGCTCTTGATCAAACCGTGCGCAAGCGGTAACTTCCGTCGGCGGGCTCCGTACTGCTCACCCGACAACAAACAAAAGCGGATTGAAAAGGCGCTGTGCGCCGCAGGAAGCCCTCCGCAAGCTCCCAATGAACGAACTACGTCAAACCGGAGAAATCGACATGGCCCGAATACAGCGCAATATTGAGACCGAAAAAAACGCCGAAGAAATGCGTTCGGCTATCGAGAGCAGCTTTCTGAATCGCAAGGAAATTCGTTCGCTCTTCACCGTAATGGAGTGGCGCGGCAACCGTCTGCGCGTCGAATCGCGCTTTGTCAGCGGTGAACTCGTGGTGGACGATCAGCGCCTCGACATCGACCTGGAGCTGAGCCTGATGGGCCGCCTGATCCGCAAAAAGATCGACAGCGCCATCAACGACAACCTCAAACTGCTCAATGCACCGGTTGAACAAGCGGAAGAATCCAAAGAGAAATAGTTTATCCGGCCGGTTCCAAATTTGCGGGATACACCGGCCGGGGACTCCACAGCACGCTCCGGATCTCCTGCATAAACACGCTGTCGCTCAACAGATTGGCTCTCTGCCGCCGCAGGTGCTTTAGTTCGTCCGGTCGGTCCTGTTTAATCTGGGCGCCGGTATAATTAGCGTGCTGCGGATATGGCCGATCGATATATTCATAATGCGTCAGTTCTTCAAAAAGAGAGTAGCCGCAGATTCCGGGCTTCAGTCCTTCGTCCACTTGCCGGGCCATCACAAAGGCCAGCGCCAGAATTACGATGAGTTTTGTTGGGGTCCACCAGCCTGTCCGCGCTTTGTTGTCCTGTTCATCCGCCATGGCAAAATCCCCTTGTGTTACTCTTTCAACAATTCTTCCAGGTGTTGTTATCGCAGTTTATACGTTACTGGAACTGTTATCCAACATCTGATCGGTTGACAATTAAGCACCGCCGGCAATATATCCAGATCGTTTAAAGCATCACATGCCTCTTCGTAAAACTCTTCCATACACTCTTCGCTGACTTCGCCGTTTAACAAACGGCTTTTTTCTGTGTTCAGCGTGCATTTGATCAGGTCTCCTTCCTCGTCAATCAAAATGCGCACCATGATCATCGCTTCAATCCCCGCGCGATTGCAATCGTCCGGATACGAAATGTTGCCCGCCAATTCTCTCAGGTCCATCCATGGATCAATTCCATATGAGGAAAATTCGATCACCTCGTCTGGATTGTCGGCTTCCAGATTAAACACTACCGCAAGTTCGAGTTGGGCCATCGTCCATGCATCGCCTAACATGACCGACGTCACTCCACTGTGACGCAGAGCCTGTTTAACAGCGTCAAAGTGCCGCAGCAAAGTAATCGAGTCGGGCATGTCAGTTCCCGTTGGCGGCATGGCGGAAGATATCCACATCAATGAATCGGCCCCGTCAAATCCGCCCCTGGGCACATCCACACCGACAAACAGCGTCAATCCGCCAAGCACGTTTAAATCCCTGCAGGCTTCTCGCAGACCACGAACGAACTCCTCAGCGTCAATACAAGGTTCAAAACACCAGCCGTCCGGATTGGCGTCGCTTTCCAGGATTTCCACCTGATACTGGGCCGCCAATTCTTTGCCGCCAACGACCAGATAGGTCAGAATTAACAAAAAGGCGGCCATGAGCCGCATCGAAGATTTGCCTGCTCGACTGTTGTTGTGCATTGACGGAGTTTTCTCTTGAATTGAACTTGTGCCGCTTACTGACCGACAATAATACGCAGTTTCCACAAGCTGGAAAAACTCCGTCGGACTTTCGCCGGTAGTCTGCATCAACAAGTGCCGCAAAATACCAGAGCGCTTCGCCTCCCGGCATTGCATTTGGGCGGCTTGCTTTTTCTCTTGTTCGTCGTGCAGAGATCAGTAATCGCGCGACATTGCAGTCGCGATCATTCACGTGTGGAATCTGAAGCCGGTGTCGTATCAACTGTGCCGTCGGTGATGACGACCGGGCTTGAGTCCTCGGGACCAATGCTGAATTTAAAGCGCATGTTGTATTCGCTGTCGATTGCCTGACCGTCTTTGCGGGCAGGCGCCCAGATCGAAGCATTCACGGCCCGAACAACGGAGCGCTGCAGTTCCCTTGCGTAGCCGTCATCTATTTTGCGACCGTTTTTTGCGATGACTTTAATGCCTTCCGCTTCGACTGATTCCGGCTTGCCCTGCCGCGTGATGATCAGGCTGAGTTGCACTTCAACGTCGAATTCATGTCCCAGCAGCGCAGTGGGTATGCCGATTCGCGACGCCAGCTTTTGCGGCCCGCCGACGATAATGGGCTCGGCATTCTCAGCTTCAATCTGCGCGAGAATCGCCTCATTTTCGGTCATTATTTCTTCGAGCGACGGATGGTATTCGGCGATCGGTTCCGGTTCGCCGGTTTTTATGATGATCCAGACAATTAACAATACAGGCAGGAACTGCGCGGCGCGCTTGGCGCGGAAGTCCATGTCGTTGTGCCAGTAGTGGCGTGCTTTATCGAATAATTCCATGCGGTGGAAGTACTGAATTTAACAGCAGATGTTTCAGGTGGCGCCCACCAAAATTGGCCTTTGCTGTTAAACTGTCTGCGGCGACGCGGCTTTGTCGTTCGAAGCAGTGAGGGCGTTCGCGACCGTCCCCAAGGCTTCGAGCGATTTCTCCGTCGCCAGACCAACGGAGTGTGTGTGTATTTGCTCCTTTACTTCCTGAATTCTTCAATTTTCGACGAGCCTCTGCCGCGCGGTGAAGGCGCAATTTTGCGCGTCTCCGGCATCTTGAACACAATCGGCAACGTCAGTTGCGACTTAACCGGCTCGCCGCTCATGGCAACGGCGGGATAAAATTCCAGCGCTTGCACCACCTTCATGGCTTGGTTCACAAAGATCCGCAGGATCTCCGGGTTGTTTTCACCTGTCACGATGCGGCTGCTTTCTTTGTCGTAATCGATTTTGTCGATGCTGCCGTCTTTGTCGACAACGATGTTCAAAAAGACGTTGGCTTCCGCACCGGCTTCGTACATCACTTTGGGATAGGACATTTTGGCGGCCAGGCTCCTGATGCCGCCTTCGATGCCCGCTTCGGACTTGAGTTCGATTTTCGATTTCTCGATCGGACCGTTAACTGCAAGCAATTCCGACTTGACGGCGGCCTCTTCCGCTGAAGCCACACTTACCGGAGCTTCGGACTCCGATACTGATGCCAGGCTTGTTCTCGGATTGGATGCGGGACTGTCCGCATCTCCTTCGGAGATTAACAAAAGTGGCAGGGCCGCAAGGCAAACAGCGGCAATGAGAAGTTTGCGCATGATCAACTTCCTCGTAGGTTTGAATTGATGTAAAATCCGCCGCTGCAGCAACGAAGGCCGTTGAACAAAAGTCACGGCAGTTGCAAGGCGCGGAGATGAATTTTTAGCAAAGTTTAACAGTATCTGGGCGTAGTCGGCGGCCGACAGCTGAGTCGAGCGACGGGCTACATCGTCGCAACACATTTCCGCACTGTGATGGTAGGCGCGCGCCAGCAGCCATACGAGCGGATTCCACCAGAAGATCACGCGCACCAGCGCAAACAGCCATATCCAGTAGTGATCGCCCTGTTTAACATGCGCCGTTTCATGCGCCAGCACCGCATTCTTTTCGCGTTCCGACCACGAGCGCCAGGCCGGAGGGACTACCACTCGCGCCGCACCCAACCAGGCCACAACGTAGGGCATTCCCGCCCGCGGATGTACGGCAACGCGCAGATTCGACTCACCGGAGCCGTTGAACTCCTCCGCGTCGAGCGGCAATGCGCGCCAAGCCATGCGATACAGCGGCGCACTTCCCAGTGCAATCGAGAGTGCGACCACCGCCGCACCGAGCATCCACACGAGAAAAATCACGTGCGTTGAAAACCACAGCGAAAACGCGTCGGTAACAGCGCTGCGCAGACCGGCGGCTATTGTCACGGCTCCCACGCCTTCGATCGGCTGCGAAAGAGGAATCGATTCGTTTGCACCAAACGACACGGGAAGCAAGGGCGGAACAAACAGCGCCGCGGCCAACACAATTGTTAACAGTCGGCGCACACGCGGGTCGTGGTTGCGCAGAACAAAAAGCAGTGTCAGACCGCCGATAAGCAGCACGACCTGGCGCAGCCAGACCGCATCCGTCCACTCAACCCAGGCAATAGAAAAGGTGGAAAATATTTCCGTCATCGTAGTTTCCGTTCAATTGCGCACATAGACAGCGGTTAAACAGATCGCTCGGATCGACACATGGATTAACCCAGCCCGAGCCATATTTCCTCAACAGCCGATGGGAGCAAAATTAACAATCGGCAGGTAGTCGCTGAACACGTCACCGGCCGATCCAACTTTGCGGTATCGAAAAATGAAGGGCAGCACAAGTGTCGACTGAACTTTGCTGCCGTCTTCCAGTTCCGCCGGATGAAATACAGTGGTTTTAACAGCCTGAATCACCGCATCCGCAAAAACCTGCAGGTCGTCGGCATTACCCATGCCGCGGACAATCTGGCTTTGACCGCGCAGAAATTCCACCGCGTTTATGCGGCCCTCGGCATCAACCTGAACTTCTACCTGGATGGAGGCTTCGTTTTTGGCCACGACCTGATCCCAGGGGAAAACAATTCTGTCGGCCAGCGCCTGAAACCCACCGTCTACCCAGGCTTTCGGCGCTCCCTTCTGCATCCCGTCCGCGTCGTTCAGCTCGTTGTTTTCTGTTGCGGCAGCCAACATGTTTCCGCCGCTTTGCACCAGCGCGGCTTTTTCAACGGGAGTGTTGTCGGCCGCGGGCGCTTCGGATTGCAGCAGGTAAGGCACAAAGGCAAGGCACACGACAGTGAAAAGAGTTTTGCGCATGTTTAACTCATTTGAAGGAGAAATCTGATGTAAAATTCGTTGTTTAATACCCGCTTCGGAATGCGCCAGTCTTACGGCGGTCGCAAGGCGTGGTGCGGACGGACGGACCAGATCCAGCAGAAGCTGGGCATACGCCGTCGCCGGGATGTTGGCGGACTTGCGTGCGCGGTCGTCGCTGCACATTTCTGCAGTGATGCGATACTCGCGGAACAAGAGCCAGACAAGCGGATTCCACCAGAAAACCACGCAGACCGCAGCAAACAGTAAAGTCCACAGGTGATCTTTCTGTTTAACGTGCGCCTGTTCATGGGCGAGAATTGCCGCGCGTACGTCCGGTTGCAACTCAGACCAGGCGGCGGGCAAAACGATCCGCGCGCCGCTGAACCAGGCCACCACAAAAGCGCCGTCCGCCATCGGATGAACAATCGTGCGAATCCCGTCATCTGTGGTGGAGCAATTGGCCGCGCCGACTTTTAGCGCTAATCGATAGTATGGAAAGGTGCTGCGGATAAACAGTGCGGCCACAGAAAAAGCAACCGCCAGCCACACAAGAAAGAGTATGTTTAACGGCGAAAATTCGATCGATGCGGACGCCGGCGCGTAAGTCAACTCTTCATTCGGCGCAAGCGACATGTGCGAAAGCATTTCCGGCATCGGCAGCGATCCCGTAAGGCTGCTCACGGCAGAATCAAAGGGCCTGAGTTCCTGCTCCAGTGTAAACAGAGGCGGCAGAAACAGGACGGCCACAATCATAACGGCGATTGTCCGCCGCAGGCGCGGGTCAAATCGACGCAAGGCCAGCAGCAGCAGTACGCCGCCGCCCAGCAGGAACAAGTGACGCAGCCAGACGCCGTCCATCCACGCGGCCCATTCAATCGCGCTACCCGTAAGCAGGTCCGTCATTCTTCTTCCTCGCGGTGCCGGTTGATCATTTCCTGCAGCGCTTCGATTTCGTCTCCGCTCAGCTTGGAATTGTCCATCATGAAGTTCACCAGTTTGAGGCCGGAGCCTTCAAAGAGGCGATCCAAAAGGCTGGAGGTGGCGCGATCGACCATTTCGCGCCGCTCAAACACCGGCCGGTAAAAATTGACGAGCCCGACTTTGCGGCGCTTCAACACGCCTTTGCGCAGGAGAGTATTCATGAGCGTCTGCACGGTTGTGTAGGCCTTGGCAGGCTCAAACCCACCGCGATCGACGACGTCCCTTACGCTGATTTCACCCGACGGTTCCGTCTCCAGCAAGCGCCAGACGGCCTCCATGATTTCCCACTCCGTGGGCGTCAACTGATGTTTGGATTGCGACATATATAGACCTGATTGCGTACGTTCTATACTATTGGATACGTAGACCTACTACAACTATAGTAGCAATGATACGGGAGCGATAGTTTTCTTGCAAATCTTTTTTTGCATGGTTCAGATAATTCTCAGGTTTACTGGTGCCGTGTTTTTCTGTAGACCCGCTCAAATACTGGTCTGAGCAGGCCCCTCGATCAGCACGGCCCTGGACACGGCACCAATGGCGCGGCCCACTTTCCCATTTGGTTGCATGCAGAATGCGCCGGGATTTGTACTGGAGCGGTCATCCGCGTGAGCCAATATTTCCCGTTCAGCGGTACCCGAACCGCGTTTACCTACAAAAAGCGCTACGCTTGGTTTTTTCCAGTCGGTAAACCCGCATGTTCGTGGTAGAATGGAACTGCGACGGCGGAATGGCGCGCCGGGAGATCCAGATCGGGACGACGTCGCAAGTGCAATCCGGGGAACCTTGCGGTTCGGCAGCGGAGGGCGGGCGCGTGTACGGATATTTGAAAATTTGGCGGCGGCGGTTTGGGGGTGGGGGCCCTTTGATTTCACGGCGAGGTCCGTCCAATTTTGAACCTTGCCCGTTCGGCGCTGAAAACCGCCCGTTTGGCGCTAATTAGCCGCCACTTGACAAAGTGTGCTGCCGGAGATTTTCCTGTTTATCGCTCTTACAATAACGATTTCGAGTATTTCAATTATTTGCTGCTTTTGAACTGACCTGCGATAGCGGACCGGTCGCCGTGCAGTCTTCACTTTGATCGACGAAGTGAGCCGAAATTCAAAGCTGAGAGTTTTCAATGTCTGTTCGACCGGCTGAATGTGTGACTAATCGAATGCCTGGCTGACTGAATGTCCGGATACCGGAACATAGCTGCCCCGACTGAACGGCCACATCAAATCCAATTTTGTTCGTCAACATGAGGCAAGCTGCGGAACCTGCAGTTTGTCATGCGGTGACAAACAAAAAAATCAAGGTGGGGCCAAAGCGGAGCCGAGTTGGTGTGGATAACTGGACTTCCGTGCCTGCCGCCAATTACCTATTTTCCGGATTGCCTGACGCGACGAGCCAGTGAGAATTCCGGCGCAACGGCAGCAGCGAAGCATCCCAATTTCCGGTGAAAAACATGCCCGAATACGTTCATCTTCACAATCACACGCATTTTTCACTGCTTGACGGGGCCTGTAAACCCAAGGATTTGATTGATGCCGCGCTGGAAGACAATCAACGGGCGATCGGCCTGACGGATCACGGTGTGATGTTCGGCGCCTGGGAGTTCTACAAAAAAGCCAAGGCGGCCGGCCTGAAACCAGTCATCGGCAATGAAGTGTACGTAGCCAACGGCAGCCGCACAGACAAAAGCGCCGGCAAAGCGGGATCCAAAAGGAAGAACTATTTTCACCTTGTTTTGCTCGCAAAAAATGAAGCGGGCTATCGCAACCTGATTAAACTCACCTCGCTGGGCCATACCGAAGGCTACTACTACAAACCGCGTATTGATCGCGAATTGCTGGCCAAACACAACGAAGGCATCATTGCGCTCTCGGCCTGCCTGGGCGGCGTTGTTAACAACCACATCATCGAAAATGACATGGACGCTGCGCGTGAAACCACGCAGTGGTTCCTGGATACGTACGGCGAAGATTTCTATCTGGAGTTGCAGGATCACGGTCTGCCGCACGACTCCACCGTGCTAAAAGTTGTGCCGCAGCTGGCACAGGAGTTTAATGTTAAAATGGTGGTGACCAATGACGTTCACTACCTGAAAAAAGATCACGCCGTTTCCCACAACGTGCATTTGTTAATCAAAGACGTCACCGCAGCCACGGCGGGCAAAGTCGACATCAACAATCTTCGTTATCGCGTCGACGAGTTTTATTTCAAGACTCAGGCTGAAATGAACAAGCTGTTTGCCGATCATCCGGAGGCAATCGAAAACAGCGTAAAAATTGCCGAGCAGGTCGACCTGAGCCTGGGCGGAAAACTGTACATGCCCAACTTCCCCATTCCGCAGGAATCAAAAGCCGAGACGCTGGACGACTATCTGGAGGAGTTAACATATAAAGGCCTGGTGGAGCGCTACGGCGAGTTAAACGAAGAGATACGCGAGCGAGCCAATTTTGAGTTGAACGTCATCAACTCAATGGGTTATCCGGGTTATTTCCTGATTGTATGGGACTTCATCAAGGCGGCACGCGAACTGGGCATCAGCGTCGGACCGGGACGTGGATCGGCCGCAGGAAGTCTGGTGGCATATGCGCTGGAAATCACCAACGTCGACCCGATTAAGTACGACCTGCTGTTTGAGCGTTTCCTCAATCCCGATCGTGTGTCCATGCCTGATATCGACGTGGACTTCAGCGATGACAAACGCGAGCAGGTCATTGAGTATACACGCCGCAAGTACGGCGCGGAGTCGGTGGCGCAGATCATTACATTCGGTACGCTGTCGACGCGCGCGGTGTTAAAAGATGTCGGCCGGGTGCTGGGTGTTCCGATTCCGACGGTTGAGTCGATTACTAAAAATATTCCGGTGACCTTCGGCAAGGTGACGCCGCTGGCGGAAGCGCTTAAACTGACAGAACTCAAATGGGTCCAGGAAAGCAAGGATCCCAAAATCCAGGAGCTGATTAAACACGCGCTCGTGCTGGAGGGATTCTGCCGCAATGCTTCGCTGCACGCCGCCGGCGTGGTTATTGCGCCCGGTCCCGTAGACGAATACGTTCCCTTGTACAAAACGCCCAACTCGGAATTGGCGACGCAGTACAACATGAACGACCTTGAGGAAGCCGGCCTGCTCAAGATGGACTTCCTCGGCCTGCGTACACTTTCGATCATCGATAAAACACTTGCAATGATCGAGCGCAACCACGGCATCAAGATCGACATCGACGAAATCGATATCGCCGATCGCAAAACCTACGATCTGCTGGGCCAGGGTAAAACAGTTGCCGTGTTCCAGTTTGAATCCGAGGGCATGCAGAAGAGCCTGCGCATGTTAAAACCGTCGGACCTGGAAGACCTGACCGCCATGAACGCGCTCTATCGTCCGGGACCAATGGCCAATATTCCGGAGTTTATCGACCGCAAACACGGGCGCAAGGAAATTTCCTACGTGCATCCGCTGATGGAGAGCTCGCTCAAAAACACCTACGGCATCATCGTTTACCAGGAACAGGTGATGCAGCTCGTGCGCGACATCGCCGGTTTCTCGCTGGCACAGGCGGATATTCTGCGGCGCGCCATGGGCAAGAAAAAAGCCGACCTGATGGCCAAGATGAAGGTCGAATTTGTTGACGGCGCAAAAAAGCGCGACATTCCGGAAAAAATCGCCGACGAAATTTACGAGTTGATTGCCAAGTTTGCTTCGTACGGTTTTAACAAGTCGCACGCTCTGGCTTATAGTTATCTCGCTTTTCAGACTGCCTGGCTGAAAACACACTACACGGCTGAATTCCTGGCGGCCAACATGACGGCTGAGATGACGAGTCTGGAGAAGATTGTCCAGATTATCGACGAAGCCAAATCGCTGGGAATCGACGTGCTGCCGCCCGATGTTAACGAGTCCACCGGTGAGTTTACCGCTATCGACGACAAGACAATTCGCTTTGGCCTGGCCGCCATCAAGAACATGGGCATGGGTCCCGTCTCCGGTTTAATGGCCGCACGCGAGGAACAGAAGTTTGAATCATTTTTTGACTTTGTGGCGCGCGTCGATACAAAAACCATTAATCGGCGGGCGCTGGAAGCCCTGGTGTGCGCCGGCGCATTTGATTCGCTGCACCCCAAACAGCGCGCCCGTCTGTTTAACTCAACCGATGAAGCGCTGCGCTACAGCCAGGCCGTCAGTGCCTCGAGCGACGCTACGACCGATTCGCTGTTCGGCGATGCGGAGGACAGCGGTGCGAACATCAAAGAGCCGGAGCTGGCCGACGTTGACGAATGGAATTCCACCGAACGGCTGCGCCGCGAACGCGAATACCTCAACTTCTACGTCAGCGGGCATCCGCTGGAACGCTACCGTCCACATGTTATGTCGCTTGCATCCATGCGCCTTGGCGACGCCGCACGCAGCAACGGCAATGGCAACGGCAGCGGTCTGAACGGCGGTCAGGTGCGCGTGTGCGGCATCATTACAAACATCCGCACAAAGCTGGACAAACGCGACCGCAGCATCGCATTTGTGACAATTGAAGACTTTTCGGGCAAGGCCGAGTGCCTGTTCTGGAGCGAAGCTTACGCCAACAATCGCGATAAACTGGAAGACTCGGCAATCATCATGGTGGTGGGCCGCGCCGATCAGGGCGGCGGTGAACAATTAAAAGTCATCGCGGAAACGGTGCATCCGCTGGACGAAGCGCCGAACCAATGGGCTTCCGGGTTCAAGATCAAACTGGCGCGCAACAAACACACCGCCGAGCACATTGAGCGCGCCTACGAGTTGTTTAAGTCGGCCGAACGCGGCCCCGGCGAGATTTACTTCAGCATTTACGACGAGAACCGCCAGATCGACCGCCGCTACCGCGCGCAGGATTTCGGCGTCAAACCCAGTACGGAACTGGCCACGGAACTGATGAAGATTTTTGGTTCGCGCAACGTTGGGTTTGCGGTATAGAATTGATTCTGCTTTTTAGACTTTCTGATCGGAATTTCTTTCTGGTATCACTTTCGCGGATTTCCGGAGTTTGACGGCGTGCACGATTAACAGAACTATCACGGTCAGAAGATACGTCACTCCTGCCAGGGCCATTTCGATATTAAACATCAGGAACGCTACTGGAGGCCCGATCAGGGTGTATTAGAGGATCGGGAAACCAATGGTGATCGCCATGAGAAAGTGTATAGTGTAGCATACCCCAGGTCCAGTAAAAACTTCAGCACCCCTTCGACCAGAAACACCAGGCCGGCTGTCCGCAGCAGGCGAAAGAATGCAGCGTACTTTGGTGCTGTACTCCCCTTGCATTTTGCTCCACTCGAGATTGGCTGACCGGTTGATCAGCTGCAACTTGGCGCTTTTGTTCCTTGGCAGTGGACCTGGGCATTTCTCACAGGTTGAAAACTATATGGCGCTGTGATTTTTGACAGGCTCAAAGACCTGCGGGATGAATTTTTAATGGAATCGGCCGCAGGAGTATCAGTTGCGAATTTTGCGAAGGAAGTGAATCAGTTGCCAAAAAAGTGATGCAATTGTCAATAAAAGGCTTTGGGTTGGGCTGTTTTGTTGCCGTGAGAGTCGATCGGTGCGGTCGCGGTATTTCCAGGGCGTACTTCCCGCTTGATCAGGGGGCCACCCCGCCGCCGCCTCGAGACAGAAATCCTGTCACCACGCATATTCCTCCCACCCTGAATTTTTTCAGGTTGTGTCGGAATTCACGTCGCTGACGGAGGTCAACCGGTTTCCCCACCGTCAACGGACACCCTGCATCAAAGCGCCGCTTTATCCATGCCTGAAAAACTGAACGTACGCTGAAATCGTAGTGACCGTCCGGTTTTCAGCTCTGAACGGTCGATCAATGCGCCGCCAAAACATCGAGCAAGCCCGCAGCTCCGAAAACACAGGCCGAAACACCGATGTTCTCACGCGACCGACCGGCTCGTTTTCTTGCCTGTCCCGTACCAGCCAGGCTGCAAACAGGCTTCCGATTCCAACACCAGCCGCTGTCGCAAGGGCTGAACAGACTTGTACTGCACTGAAAAGGCGAGAACCTGACACCGCCGCGACGGCACCTCGCTCCTCGCCCGCTGACAAACAAAAGATCAAGTCGGGCTATGCCGCAGGCATAAAGCCCCTGGAAGAACGGCGAACAATTGCACAAGTACCGGCGGATTTTGGCCAATCCGGGTAAATGCGCGTGCCCTCCACATCCAATCGTGAACCGAAGTTTTAGTGGAGTGTGTAACAATAAAATCAGCAATTGCACTTCTGGCTAGCGTCGGCGCCTGGTCCGGCTATCTGGTGCGTGCCGCTGCAAAACAGCCCGGCGCGCAAACAAGCGGACCCGTGCACTCCGGCGCGGCAATCGGCATCATGAGGACTTTAATATGTGTGGTATTGTTGGGTATATCGGCAAGCGCAGTAATGCGGCCGACATCGTTGTAAACGGACTGAAAAGACTGGAATATCGCGGTTATGATTCCGCCGGCGTGGCTGCCATACAGGACGGCGGAATGCACGTGTTAAAACGCGCCGGTAAAGTTAACGATACCGAAGAATTGTTGCGCTCCACGCCGCTCACCTCCGGCCTGGCAATCGGCCATACGCGCTGGGCCACGCACGGAAACCCCACCGACCTTAACGCGCATCCGCACTCGGACAATCTCAACGAAATTGCGCTGGTGCACAACGGGATTGTCGAAAACTATCAGGTCATCAAAGCCAAATTGTTAAAAGAGGGATACACGCTGCGCAGCGAAACGGATACCGAGGTGCTGACCGTGTTTATTCGCTCCCTCTACGACAAACTCGGCGGCGATCTGGTGGAAGCTACGCGCCTCGCTTTAACGGAAGTGCGCGGTGCATTCGGCATTGCCCTGATTTCCACGCTCGAACCGGACAAAATTATTGTCGCACGTCGCGGTTCGCCGCTGTTGGTTGGAATCGGCGACGATGAGTTTATCGTGGCCTCCGATGCCGCCGCCGTTATCCAGCACACGCGCCAGGTTATTTTCCTGGAAGACAATGAAATGGCGATTGTAAGTCACACGGGTTATAAAACAAAAACGATTGACAACCGCACGATTAACAGCCGCATCCACCAGATTGAATACGATCTGGAAAGCATTGAAAAGGGCGGCTACGATCACTTTATGTTAAAGGAAATTTACGAGCAGCCCTCGACATTCCGCGACGCCTTCCGCGGTCGCCTGCTCGAAGAAGAAGGTCGCGTGCGCCTCGGCGGACTCTCGCGCGTGGCTGAAAAGCTGCGCAATGCGCCGCGTATTATTTTCACGGCCTGCGGTACGTCCTTTCACGCCGCCCTCGTCGGCGAATACATGATCGAGCAGCTGGCGCGCATTCCCGTTGAAGTTGAGTACGCCTCGGAGTTTCGTTATCGCAATCCTGTGCTGCGCGAGGACGACGTCATTTTCGCGATTTCACAAAGCGGTGAAACGGCCGATACTCTGGCGGCCATTCGCGAAGCAAAGTTAAAAGGCGCATCGGCGCTTGGAATTGTTAACGTCGTTGGTTCAACCATTGCCCGCGAAACTGAAGCGGGCGTGTTTATTCACGCCGGTCCCGAAATCGGCGTCGCGTCGACAAAGGCGTTTACCTCTCAGCTCTGTGTTTTATCGCTGCTGGCGCTCTATCTGGGGCGCATGCGCGATCTTTCGCGCAAGGAAGGCATCGAAATTGTTAAGGCCATCCAGAAAATCCCCGACCAGATTGAATCGATTCTGGCACAGGCCGAGACCATTCGCGAGATTGCGCAGTTGTACAAAGACTCGCCCAACTTCATTTATCTGGGCCGCGGTTACAACTACCCCGTCGCACTGGAAGGCGCACTTAAACTCAAGGAAATCTCGTACATTCACGCAGAGGGTTACCCCGCAGCTGAAATGAAACACGGTCCGCTGGCGCTGATCGATGAACACATGCCGGTGGTGTTTATCGCCACGCAGGATGAACTCTACGAGAAAGTTCTGTCGAACATCGAAGTTGTGCGCGCCCGTCAGGGACGTGTGATCGCCATTGCCAACGATGACGACGAACGCATCATGGAACTGGCCGACCACGTTATTACGATCCCCAACACGCTTCCACATCTGACGCCGGTTCTCTCCGTTCTGCCGCTGCAGTTGCTGGCCTATTACATCGCCGTCCTGCGCGACTGCAACGTGGACATGCCTCGCAACCTGGCTAAGAGCGTTACGGTTGAATAAGGCGCTGTTGTTTAATTAAACAGCATTCCGGACTTTTCCCTCCCGGCCCGCGTGTGAATGATCATTCGCGGGCTTCCGGCGGTCGCCCTGTTGTTTGTGCGGAGCATTCATCTCATCTGTCTTACAATCTGCGGCTGTCGCCTTTGCCAATCCCTCCTGTTTGTCGGTGAGTGTCAAGAATTAATTCGCCGCGTCGAGATTGCGTTCAGCGATGCGTATAAACTGCTCCGTTGAGTGCGCGCCGAGACCGTTAATCGTCTGATCGACCAGGCCGTCAATCACAACTTTCACAGTCGGCATCGCCTGAACACTCGACTGGTATTCGATGTTGCGGTCCAGCGGCACATGACGCGTAAACGCGCCGTAGTGCGCTTTGACTTTGGGCGTCGCCTCGCGTGTGAGAATCAGAATCTCTGCTGCTGGATCAGTCTCGTGAATTGCGCGCGCTACATTGGGAAACTCTTCTGCACAGATACCGCAGGACTCGGCGCTGAACAACAGGTACACGGCTTTGCCGTCGGTGTCTGACAGATCGATGAGCGAACCTTCCGCGGTGTGTAATTGCATATTCAACAGTTCCGCCGCACGCAGAAACTCGCGGCCGTACTTCGCACGCATGCTCTCAAGATTGTCGTGTTCAGAGCCTTCCAGTCCTCCCGCGGCGCGTATTCGCTTGAAAAGTTTGTCGGCATCCAGCAGCTCCAGTTGCGCCGCGATGCCGCAGTATTTAAGCGCGCTATCGGGTCGCTCGGCCGCCAGATGCATTTCTCCCAGGATATACGCCGCGCGGGCGGCCGTCAGTCGACTCATCGCCGGCAGCGGGCGTCGCATTGCTTTGTGAGCAAAGCGGCTTGCCTGAGCGGTGTCGCC
Organism: uncultured Hyphomicrobiales bacterium; assembly: GCA_964445695.1. Taxonomy (GTDB): domain Bacteria; phylum Bacteroidota; class Ignavibacteria; order Kapaibacteriales; family UBA7675; genus JAUIKM01. The sequence goes on from CAYULF010000004.1 coordinate 17,948, forward strand.
GTTTGCTGCGTGAATCCGCGCAAGCTGCATGCAGAACGAACGATATGACGGCTCTGCAAGTATGCCGGGGCTGCACCACTGCGGATCAGCGCCGTGAACAAAGTATCGCTCCATAATGTCAATGCTACGGTCAATCTGATTAACATCAGGTGCAATATCCAGATGTTCGCAATCCGCCAGATAAAGCGCAAGCAGCTGATCATTTACTACAAGATCGCAGTCTGACATCTCCGCCAACAGCGATGGAATATTCACAATCATGCGTCGCCGCTGCGCGTTCAAAAATTCATCCGTCAGACTGTCGGGCTGCATGTGCATGGTCCGGATAATTCCCTGAGCCGGCGCGCCACCGGGAAGTGATCCCCCCAACTGGAACAGCTGCGCCAGAGAGCTGTCCACATGATCCTTCTCCGAGGCTTGCAACGCACGCCTGCCGCGCGCAAACCGCGTAAACTCAAAAAGCTTTGTGAGCAGATACATCGTTGTGGATTCGCGCGCCCGGACGTACAAGGGTCGCGGTCCGTCAATGTGCAGGTGCAATTCTTCCAGCATTGCTGCGCAACTTGCCCAATCGCCGGCAAATGCGCTGGAAGCCGCCAGCGTCGCAAGCGCGTCGAATCTCTGCGCTTCATCAAGCACGTCGCACAATTGTTCGTAGCGCCCGTTTAAGTCTTTGGCCAGATCCTCAATCTCCGTTTGATTGTCTGCTCCGCTCATTTGTTGTTTCAAGCGATGCAGCAAGAGCGCAGCCCAGCGTTCAAACTCCTGTGGATAATATTCGGCGTCATTCGCAAACAGATTCGCAACGTCATTGCCCAATCCGCCGCGAGTGATCATCAGTGGAATTGTGTGTTTAAGCGGGCGGCCGTCTTTGTTGATCGCCAAAGACGTAGTCTCCGACTCAAAACTGATCCCGGGTGTTTTAACTGAAACAAACAGAAAGTAACAATTAGGGGGCTGCGCGAATTGCGCCAAATGAATCGCGCTGCCTTCCGGCTGTGTCATTGTATCTCTTGCCTGAAGTTTACCCGCCTCAGTCCAGAATGTCATCGATACGACAAACATGCCGCCGGTCGGCAGTGTACTTGCAACGTGCCCTGAATCAAAGCCGACAGTAATAGTGTCGCCGGAATCAAGCGGCCAGGGACTGACCTCCAGAGCGTGTTCGCCCCGATGCAGTGAAGTGAGAGGCCTAGCGTCTGTCTGTTGCGACCGCCCGGCATCGCGGCAGGAGGACACAACGACCAACAGACTGCAAAATCCGATAACCGTCACGATCAAACACCGCGGTCGAAACGTGTATTCTGAAAATTCCAACTCACTACCTGTGGGATACAGTTTGGCTGCGCCGCCAAAACGAGACGATTGCTGCATTTCAGCGCCGCCGCGGAGTTTCTGGTGACTGCGGCAATATCGGCTCCGGACGCTCAACTCCCGCGTAATATGCACTCGGAAACCGCCAGTGTCAAAAGGAAAACCCCGCCTGAGTCAGCTAAGTATTCGTTGAGAGATGACTGATGATAGACTGCAGCAAGTATCTAAAATAACTGCCGCATTTTGGTGAAAATCATGGTTTTCTGCCCTGATTGACCGATTATTTCATCCTGATACGGCAACAAATGAACTCTCATGTACTCAAAATCCGAGACGTTTCCGGCACGCTCAGGTAGTAATGACTAACGCATTTCTCATCGCTTTTTCGCCTGTAGCCTCACAAATCACAGCCGGAAGTCGCTGGGACCGCCGTCCGCGCCGGCCAATTTCAAACCTCTGACACAGTGACAAACAAGAGGGCTTTTTGGGAAGGTCGGCAATTTCCCGTTCACGATTCAGCAGCCCGGATCGCCATTTTGGATAAGTAAATTGACCTTTCGCATAAAGCAGGTGTTTTTGTACGGGACCAAATACTAGTTTGTGCATCAAGCCATTGGGACCTGCATCTTGTTTGCCGTGTTTAACTGGAGCGCCGGTAAACAATTCGTCCACTGCCCGTGTACGCTGTTCACTTCCGTGAAATGTGAGCAACGCAGAATAACGCCCGCACCCGATGCACATTAATTCCTGCTTGTGATGTGTTTTACAACTTCGACGATCTTTATCATGACTACAACGACTTTTTCCTTCAGGGCTGTCATGTCGCTTGTTGCCGTTTTGTTAACTGCCGGTGCAGTTAACATACAGGCGCAGGGACTGATTGACGGATTTATGCGCGGACAGGGCAACGCTACAGTCGCACTGTCTTTTTCAACAGAATCATATGACCAGTTTTATGTCGGCACCGAAGAAAACGACCTGCCGGCCGGACTCGGTGAAATCGGCACACAAAGTGTTAACCTCTACGCCGCCGTTGGTGTGTTTGACAACCTCGACGTCGTATTTGCACTCCCCTACATCATGGCCGAAAGTTCACCGGCGGAAGGCGCCGGCACGGATGAAAGCGGACTTCAGGACGCTTCGCTGTTGGTTAAATGGAAACCCTGGAGCCTGAATGTTAATGGGCTCGGTGAAGTCTTTGCCGTACTCGCCGCCGGAATCTCCACACCTGCGGCCGACTATACGGCAAATGCACCGGTCGCGATCGGCCATTATTATACCCAGGCTGAAACCCGCCTGCTGGTCGGCGCTCGTCTGGACAACGGCCTCTTCGGTAACATTCAGGTCGGCTATTATTCCAAAGGGGAAGCCGATTTTGACGTCGATGGTGTAGAAATGTCCGCCGCCGTACCCGATGCGCTGGACTTTGTCGCCAAAGTCGGTTTTGCCCACTCCGATTTCTATGTCGACGGTTGGCTGCAGAACCAGGATTCGCGCATGGGACCCGATATCATGCAGGGACCGTTTCCCATTCAGGAGATTTCCTTCCTGCGCGCGGGTGTTAATGTTTATGTCCCGATTAAAGTCGTGGAAGGTCTGGGCGTTTCCGCCGGAATGTCCAGCACTCTTGATGGACAGAACATCGGCAAAGCGGTGCGCTTTTCCGGCGGTGTTGTGTATGACATGAATATCTGGTAACATTCTTGCCTCCTGATGTTACCCATGGTCCGAACTTAACCATGTCATTCCTGTGTTAAAGTACGCTGCGGCGCCGGCCGGGATCTTGTTTAGTTGCCGTCCCGGCCCGATCTGCACACATTGTTTAATTCTCTGGAGTTTTTAACTGATGCCCTTGTTACAACAATTTCAAGGCGGAGGATCGCTGCGCTCACTGAGTAAATTGGTCTGCGGTCTAAGCCTTCTTGCTTTTGCCGTCGTTGCGTGCGACGATGACGATCCCGTAACGAAACAGTCCGATCCCGTCGCAACCTACGACGCGGCCGTCGTCCGTGATTGGATGGATCTCTCGATCACTTTTACAAAGGAAACTCCCGGTTTTACGCCTCCCGTAGCTGCGCGCGCCTGGGGTTATGTCGGTCTTGCCTGTTACGAGAGTCTCGTCAACGGCATGAACGGATTCACGACGCTCGCGGGCTCCGCCGGCAGCGGTGGTCAGGGCGGTGCAATGCCCGACAATCCGACGCCGGAAAGCGGCGTTGAATACCACTGGCCGACCGTCGCCAACGCCGCGCTGGCGCAAATCATGACGAACATGTACGCCTATGCAAGCGCGCCGGCCAACAATGCCACGCGCATCGACGCGATGAAAACGTCGTTTGAGCAGCAGTTCCAGGGCGATGTGGACAGTGATGTTTTCACACGTTCGCAGGCCTACGGCAAACTGATTGCCGAACGCGTCTACACCTGGTCGCAGTCTGACGGCGGCCACGAAGGTTATCTGTCCAACTTCCCGGAAGATTATGTTCCGCCTTCGGGCGACGACGGACTCTGGATTCCGACGCCTCCGGGATTTGCCCGCGCGCTGCAGCCTTATTGGGACGAAGTTCGCGTATTTGCGGAAAATCAGACGAGCGTCACGCAAACCGACCCGGGTCCTCCGCCGGCATTCTCTCTCGAAACCGATTCGCAGTTCTACATTGAGCTGATCGAAGTCTACGACGTCTCGCAAAATCTCACGCAGGAACAACGCACCATCGCCGAATACTGGAGCGATGATCCGGGTCTGACGTCGACGCCTCCGGGCCACTCCATGTCGATCCTGATGCACGTACTCGAAACCGAGAACTCCAACCTGAGCGAAGCAACGGAAGCTTTTGCCAAACTGGGTATGTCGCTGCACGACGCTTTTGTCTCCTGCTGGGCCTCCAAATACAAGTACAACCTCATCCGCCCCATTTCCTGCATTCGCCGCGATCTGGGCCATGAGGATTGGCTGTCGATTGTCGGCACGCCGCCGTTCCCCGAATACACGTCGGGCCACTCGGTGCAGTCCGGCGCCATGTCGGCCGTCATGTCAGCGCTGTTCGGCGCCAACTACAGCTTTACGGACGATACGCACGCGACGCGCGTCGACATCGACGGTTCGCCGCGCAGCTTTGCTTCTTTTGACGAAGCGGCTGAGGAAGCGGCTCTTTCCCGTCTGTACGGCGGTATTCACTATCGCGCCGCCATCGAACTCGGTGTTGATCAGGGACGCGAAGTAGGCGCATACGTCCTGGATCTGTTTAACTGATCCCCTGCATCTTGTTTAAGTCGGCGGCGCCATGCCGCCAGCACTTACTTGACATTCCCGTGTGGAACCGTTTGTGTTCCGCACGGGATTTTTTTTGTCCGCAATATGTGTTTAAGGTCGCGGGCTTCCGGCGGTCGCCCTGCAGTTTGTTTAAAACTCCTGGTTTTTTGTGCGTGATTTTTTCTGACTTGATCTTTTGTTTGCCACCGAGATCAATGCCTCAATCCTCGCAGTTTGTTTATCTCCGCCGCTTCCATGCACCCGGAACGAGTATGCCCGCTTTTCACGTCGAATACTGAAAAAATACTGAGTTCAATGCAAACCCGACCAAGGATAAAATGACGGAGATTGCCGGTCGCGCCGTTGCCTGCGCATTTTCAATGTGAAACTCCGATGCGCTCCAGGGCTGCCTTGCAGCGCGGAACACACATAATGAACACCAGTGACGACTGCGGATGTTTTTACCGCGTCTTCAATGTGCATATGCAGATCGATCTGACACCCTGCATTTTTCTTCCGTTTCTCATTGCAACTATTATTATCTTGCATTCGCTTTAGCAGCAATCGAGGAAAGCCAATCCTCTCCCTTTTCAAGTGCGCCGACGCCGCGCCATGTAAAATTCATTCCAGAAAGCTGCAAGCCATTGTACCGGGAGTATTGTTTATGAAGTCAAGGTTTACCGCATTTACCCTGCTGTTTGTGATGTCTGCGGCATATGCAACAGCTCAGACGCCCGTGTGGATCGATCCCGACGGCGATCAGATGTTTACGGCGGAGGTTTTCCACCCGATCCAGAACATCAGCTTTCCGCGGGAGATTACGGAGATTGTTCTTTCGGGCCGCCTGAGCCTTAACGAAAGCAACCGCCTGATCGCAGAGCTGCCTATTCTGTTTTTGTCCTCAAAAACGTCTGAGTTCGGGCTGATCTCAATTGACGGCAATCTCAACGTCGATTTCGGCAACATCATGCTCGGCTACGAGATAGGCGAGATCGACCGCAAGGGCGGCCTGCGCGGTGTATTTGGCGTGCGCCTTCCGCTTCTTTCCGATGATATTGACAATCTGGAGACCTTCCTGGCCGGAATAAGTGTGGATCCCCAGCGCATCGGCGCCTTTTTACCGGAAACGATGACGCTTTCAGCTCATGGCATCTGGCACACTGATCGGTCCGAACCCGGTGTGGGATTCATGGCGCGCGCGGGTCTGGCAAGCTGGATTTATACAGGCGAGCTGGAGGATGTCGACACCGAAGTCATGCTGGACATCGAACCCGTCGGCGAACTGCGATTCGAAGAGACACGCGTCATGATCGGCCCTTCCCTGCGCTACTCTCTGACGAGCGACCCCGGTCCCTTTACCGACAATCTGATCGCCACCATGAACGGCACTTTTATGTTCAAGTCTGGAGGCCTCAATTATTCAGGCAGACTTTCGATTCCACTTACCGACAATTACGACTTCCACCACGTGGTCATCGAAATCGCTTTCGGCTTCAGCAGCAGCGATGACGACGACTAAATGAAGATTCTGAAATCAGATGATTAAAACACAAGAGGCCGCAAGTTGTACACTTGCGGCCTCTTGTGTTTAAGCCAAAATTGATAGTGTTCCTTGCGACTGCATCACACAAACATGGACCGAAACTGCAGACTCACGGAGAAATCGTTTGGCGGTACTCCGGATGTGAGTCGTCAATGAGCAACATTCCCCGCACATTTCTGTGCGCCTTGCGGTGGGCGTGTCCATCAAACTTTCGTCTCAAAGGCGATTAAAAGTCGTCGCCGTCGTCGCCTCCGCCATCGCGTTTTTGACGGAAGTTGTTGAGGTTGTAGCGCAAGGTCAGTGAAAAGACAGGTGCGTCGCGCTCCTCCAGCGAGTAACTGTAAAACCCGTTGCCGACAGCCGTCGATTCTTCGTTCGCCGTGTCAAACAGATCGCGCACCTGCAGAATCGCTGTTAAACTTTTGTCAAAAAACTGTTGGCGGAGAGCCGCATTGGCCATGTACGTCCCCTCGCGCTCGCCCTGCGACGTGGCGCTGGGTGAATCGAAATTGAAGCTCAGTTCAAAACTCGTGTTTTCCCCGAGATCAATGTCGTTTTTTATACGCCCTGTCCAGTTGAAACTGTCGTGTTTTTCCGTTCTGCCGTCAACGTACTTTTCAATGTCAAACTGAAAGACGCTGGTCGAAAGAGAGACGCCCCAGAAGTCAAACAGCTTCATATCGGCCATCGCCTCAAACCCGGTGGCTGCGTCGTCGCCGACATTGTCAATAGTATTAAGGAAAATGTTAAGTGTGTCGTCAAGCAAAGTGCGCACGCGTTCAAATTCGTTTTCATTGCGCCGGTGAAACACCTCCAGCGACAGCGATGTCCGGCCAATGTGTTTCATCAACCCCAGCTCGTAGGAGTCGCTGTATTGCGGCTCTAGCTCCGGATTGCCGCGCCGATAGTTAAACGCATCCGTTCGCGTTGTGAACGGCTCCAGATACCAGCTGCGCGGCCGCTCGATACGACGCGAATAACTTAATATCCCTTGCAGGTTGTCGCCCAGGTTGTAGGAAAAGTGCAGCGAAGGAAAGAGGTCCCAGCGATCGATGGTAAAGACATCCGCACCGTTTTGCGTTTCGACCTTGCGGTCCGTGTATTCCAGACGCAGTCCCGCCTGATATCCCAGATCGCCGTACTCCCCGCCGTACATTGCGTACAGCGCGTGGATGTTGCGCACGTATTCCGTTGTATAACTGAATTCGTCCTCGCGGAAAAAATCCCCGGCATCCACATCGTAGCCGAAGGACTGGGTGACGTCTTCTGAAACGCCGTAGCGCCCCTGGTAGCCTGCTTCCAGTTTGTGACTTTCGCCGAAAGGCATTACGTAATCGAGGCTGCTGCGCAGACGCTCCGACGGGCCGTCTTCCGTGTGCGCCGAAGCAAAGATACGATTGCCGTCGGTGTTGAACATTTCGTCCTTTGAGTCTTCGTCGCCTTCGCGCCGCTGATAGTCGAGCGATGCGGTCAGCGTATGGCGCGGCGAGTCAAAGGTGCGTGTGTAGTCCAGCGTTGAGGAGTAATGCATGCCTTTGCGCGCATGCGATTGTGTGCTGGAATAGACGGTCTCGGTGGGATCGATCGAGCTGTATTCGCGGAACTGCAGACTGTTGTCTGATTCGTGTCCGCGCCCGCCGACTTCGGCCTGAAAGTTTAACTTGTCGTTTGCGCTGATACTGCTTTCGATTCCTGCTCTCAGTCCCCAGGTTTCGCGCGAATGCTCGCCGTCACCCTCGGAGGTAAGAAATGTCGTCAGGTCGTCGACATAGGTTTCGCGGCGATTGAGCTCCGTACCCGGTCGGCTGCCGGTGCTGTAGTCGGAGCTGAAAAACATATTAAACGATTCGTTTTGCATGTTGTACAGCGCGCTGCCGCCCAGACGATCGTGCTGCCCCACATCAAAGCTGAAAAGACTGCTGTTGCCTTTTCCGGCCTGTTTCTTCAGCACGATGTTAAGTATTCCAACCGTGCCGTCGGGATCGTAGCGGGCCGAAGGATTCGTAATAATCTCGATATTTTCAATCGATGAGGCCGGAATCTGTTTAAGTGCGTCGTTTGCATCAAGAACACTTGGACGGCCGTCGATCATGACAATGAATCCCGTGTTGCCTCGCAAACTCACGTTGCCGTCGATGTCCACCTGCACCGACGGAACATTTTCAAGCACGTCGACGGCCGTTCCTGAACTGGCCGCCAGATTGTTGTCGACGTTGATCACCTTGCGATCAATCTTGTATTCCACATTGTGTTTGCGCGCTTCCACCACGACATCTTCCGTCATCACGTGGTCCGCGTCCAGCAGAATATCGCCCAGATCGACGCGACGCGCCTGGGGTCCAACAACTACGCCGTCGACAGTTTTGGAGCTGAAACCGATAAACTTGATTGTCAGGTAGTATTCACCGAACGGCACGCGCTCAAGCGTAAAACTGCCGTCCTCGCCGCTGCCGGCGCCGCCATGCATCACGCTGTCGCTCACTGAATACAGTCGCACCGTGGCGAAGCTCAGCGCCTCGTTGTCCGGCGACGTGACAATTCGTCCGCGGATATTTCCCACATTCGCATTACCGTTGCCGCCGCGATTACCGGGCTGAGCCTGCAAAGGCAAGGTCAACATCCCTGCAAATACAAGCGCCGTAAAAAGTCGTAGTGTTTGAATCATAGTGCTTTGTCCGGCTTTCTGTTTAAGCCTGGCTTGAAATGACATGCCTGAGGTATGCGGAACGAAGACTCTGCCTTGTTGCCGCCGAAGAGGGGTTTACTCTTCCGTCTTCATGCGCACAAATCCGGCGCCGGTAAGTGTGTAAGTGCCGGCACGCGGTCCAATAAACAGCTCCTGACACGGATTGGAGCTGTTTTCAGAAGAATTTCCGACGACTTCCGTCCTGCATTCGTCTACGACGAGTCCCGTCGCCGTCAGGTCCAGCAACACCGCAGTGCTGCAAATTGTTTCGTAGCTTCTGGCTGATCCTCCCGCGCCGGAAGGATCAAAGCTGCCGCTGATAATCTGTCCGCTGCGTCGCTCTGTTTGCCGTACGATGCTGTTGAGCAGCAGACGGCCTCCCGCCGCATCCCAGATTTGTACGCTTTCGGTTGAGGTCTCAATGCTGGTTCCGTAAACGCCCCGCGCCGCTCGATATTGACTCGCAAATTGTCGCACAAGCACGAGCGGATTTTCACTCCCGTGCACCGACACAATGTTAACCTGAATGGAGTCGCACCCGCCACTGATACCTGACGCGCCGTCAACGTTCGGCCAGCAGCCGATAGGCCAGTAGCTCCACTGAAATCCGGACTTGTACGCCAGATACAGCAGATCGACGTTTTCCGCCGTGTGAGCCGAAAGCACTCGATGCCATGTCATGTGTTTTTTTGCACCGGAAAGTTCAACCTGCTGGAACAGGTCCTCGTCCCACTCAGGACCAGCCGTTTCCAGACTGTCGGCCTTAAACCGCCTGGGAACTTCAACTACCGGAATTGTGTCGGCGGTCGCCTCTTGCCAGGCCGCCCGCGAGGAATAAACACGCGTATATTTCCCGTCGTAGATTTCCAGATCAGCGCGTTCCGCGGCATTCAGAACGTTTGTGTTTATTCCCAACGCAAGAATTAACAACAGTATACGCAGGCTGTCTGCGACGCCCACAGAATCGCCGCTTCCGTCCCATTGACAAACAATATAATCAAGCGGCCTTATCAGGGATTGCCGGAATATAAAGTCGCAATAGTGTTTCAATACAGCCATACCCGACCTGATTTTCTTGTTTGTCAGCGAATTCACAATCGTGCGGCTGTTGCAATCGGCTTAACAAACAAACGACCGGACTGTTTTACGAGTCAGGTCGTTAAAAATGTTAAAATCTCATACCAGCGGAGATGCTTGAAATGCGAATCAGCGCCGTCTGTCATGGCGATCGTTGTCGTCGCGGTCATCACGTCCGGAGAAATCACTGTCGCGGCCGGTGCGACTATCGCGCCCTTCGCGACGGCGCTCCGACATTTCCATAATCTGTCGCCGGACTTCCTTGTGAAAACGAGCCTCAAATATGATGTAGCGCGCAAACTGATCGGGTGACAGAACTTTCCGGACAGAAGTCATCATCTCGCTGACAGCCTTGAGTGTAGCCTCGTGTTTAACCAGGGCAAAGTCGGTTTTAACCTTTATCTGCGCTTCGCCGGCGTCGGCCTCAAGCGCCTGGTAAAGATCGGTCAGAGCTGCGTCCAGCTCTTCTTTGGTCTGCTCCACCTTGTTGGAACCGTTGTTGTACACGACAAAAAACTTCTCGGCGGTCTTGTCATCCAGATCGAGTGTTTCAATCAGTTTAAGTTTCTTGAACTGTTCGAGGCGCTCGCGAGCGCGCGATGCCGACTGAGCCGACAGTCCGGAGACCTCCACGGCTATTAAACACAAGATCAAGGCCAGAAATACAACTGGTTTAAAGCGACGCAACATGTTCAACTCCGTCGAAAAGAGATTGCAGCTCGTCTTCATTCAGGTCCTCGGGCAGAAAGTCGAGAACAGGCATGCCCGCGTTAACATACCAGGAAGTTTCAAGCAGGATTTCAGCGTCCGCGGCATCGAGTTCGCTGGAAGACAATCCGGATTCATCCGGAAGAGTTGCGGGGTATTCACCCACCAACTCGGCGAGATTTTCCTGATCGGTTTCCAGGAGAAATTCATCAAGACCATCCAGAACGGGAACGCCGTCCGTATTAAAGGCCGACAGGTCCGACGTTTCGCTCGGGAACGCAGGGTCGTCAAAAGGCGGAAAAATCACGACGGCAATAATACATGCTACAGCCAGGGGCGCCATGCGCAGCAGGAATCGGCGGTTGCGCTGCCCGGCGCGCTGGGCGGAATTGAGGCCCTGCTGCACGTGCACGGACACGTTGCGCGCCGCCTTCTTCCGACGTTCCAGATAATCCTGACGGTCAAACCCCGCAAAGGCCGAACGAATCTGATCGGCCTCGCTGCGAAGGTCCGGAAACTCATCCAGTGCCGCCTCAAAAACGGCCTGCTCCTGCGCGGACAGACGTCCGAAGACAAAGTCCGTCAGCTTGAGTTCGGCTTCGCCGCGCGACAGGGTGTTTCGATGTTGTTCGGAATTATTCATAGTTACCCGACTCCAGCAACTGCGCAATTTTTTTGGTCGCCTGATAGTAATTGGCTTTTAAACCGCCGACGCTTGTGCCCAGCATCTCCGAAATCTCCTCGTAGTTCAGCTCATCGAAGTAGCGCAAAACAAAGGTCTCGCGCTGTTTGGGCGGCAACTGCGCCAGAATGAGGTCAAAGTTATCGCGAAAATTCTGATCCTCAAGCGCCTGCTCCGGCGTCGAATCGCGCGAGCGCAACATGGCGCCGATGCCGTCGAGCGACAACATCGAGCGCATAGTCTTGCGGCGTTTCATTGAGGAACAGACGTTGACCGTGATGCGGTAGAGCCAGGTGCGGATGCTGCTTTCACCGCGGAAGTTTTTGAGCGACGCAAGCGCTTTGATAAACGCCTCCTGCGAGGCGTCGCCTGCGTCGTCGCGATCCTGCAGGTAGCGCAGGGCCGTTGCGAACACAAAATCCTGGTGCGCTCGCACGAATGCATCGGCGGCACGGTCGGCATCGCCTTCGCGAAATTCAGTCAGGATTGCCTGGTCGCCGGCCAGTTTCAAGACGTTCTCCATGCCAGGATTCCACACTACGGTCGTTCAATCGGAGATCGTTCAATTGATTCTCGCGGCTTTGACAGGCAATGGCGGCAAAAGGTTTAAAGGCGGCGCGGCGAGAGGAAGAAATGCGAGGTCAGCGTCCGACTTTGACGATCTCAAACTGCATCTTGCCGGCGGGCACGCGGACTTCAACCACGTCGCCCGTGGTCTTGCCCATTAGCGCCTTGCCGATGGGTGAGCTGACGGCGAGTTTATTCTGCTCGATGTCGGCCTCTTCGGCGCTGACGAGCGTGTACATCGTCTCGGCTTTGGTTTTGTTGTTGCGCAGCGTCACTTTGCTCAGAATGTAGACTTTGTCGTCGTCAGGCAGATCGCTGGTTTTAATGGTCTGCGAATTGGCGAGCATGTTTTGAATGTTGGAAATGCGCAATTCCAGGTGGCCCTGGGCTTCCTTGGCGGCGTCGTAATCGGCATTTTCGCGCAGGTCGCCGTGCGAACGGGCTTCCGCGATAGCTTCAGCAATGCGCGCGCGTTCTTTGGTCTTAAGGAACTCCAGCTCTGTTTCCAGCTCGATGATGCGTTCTCTCGTCAGGTAGATGCGTTTACCCATATTCCAGTCACCACCCTCTCAAAAAGGCGTTAAGAATTCGTTCAAATGGAGCGTCCCTGGACAGACTTTCGGCGGCAAAGCGCTAAAAAAAGAAAGCCATTATTTGCTACAATAACGGCTTGGGGAAGCTGTAAATGATTATCGGAAGCGCCGCACACTGCCCTGATATGCGACGCACAAAAATACAACTGCGGCACTCAAAACCAACTACAAATGCAGTAGATGGCCCATTTTTGACTGCTTGGTGCGCAGGTAACCTTCGTTCTGGCTGTTGGGCGGCACTTCGATCGGCACGCGTTCGACGACTTCCAGCCCATAGCTGCTGAGGCCGACGATCTTGCGTGGGTTGTTCGTCAGCAGGCGCATTTTGCGCACGCCAAGATCGACGAGCATTTGAGCTCCGATGCCGTAGTCGCGCAAATCGGACTTGAAGCCCAGTTCCTCGTTGGCTTCAACGGTGTCGAGTCCGTTTTCCTGCAGCTTGTAGGCTTTCAGTTTGTTGATCAGCCCAATGCCTCGACCTTCCTGACGCATGTACAGCACCACGCCCTGTCCCACTTCGCCGATCTTCTTCATCGCAGCGTGCAGTTGCGGACCGCAGTCGCAGCGCAGAGAGCCGAAGATGTCGCCGGTGAGGCATTCCGAATGAGCGCGCACCAGCGTCGAATCATCGGGATTGATGTTGCCCATTTTCAGTGCTACGTGTTCCTTGCCGTCCACGACGTTCTGGTAAACCATCACATCGAAAACGCCGTAGTCCGTCGGCATTTTGGCTTCGGCCACGCGGCGGATCAGTTTTTCGGAGCTCAGGCGGTAGGCGATCAGTTCCTGCACCGTAATGATCTTGAGCTCGTGATCGGCGACAAACTGCATCAGGTTCGCCCTGCGCGCCATCGTGCCGTCCTCGTTCATTACCTCACACAGCACGCCGATGGGCTTGAGTCCGGCCAGACGCATCAGGTCTACGACCGCTTCCGTATGACCGGCGCGCCGCAGCACGCCGCCTTCCACGGCTTCGATCGGAAAGATGTGCCCGGGGCGTCCCAGGTCGGTGGGTTTGGTATTCGGGTCGGCAATTGCACGCACAGTTTTGGCGCGGTCCGCCGTGGAGATACCGGTCGTGGTATCGTGCAGATAATCGACCGAAACCGTAAAACGCGTGTTGTGCAGCGAGGTGTTTGAACTCACCATATCGTGCAGCTCAAGTTCGCGCGCACGCTGTCGGGTAAGGGGTGTGCAGATAAGTCCGCGCGCCTTGGTCGCCATGAAGTTGATCATGTCGGGCGTGCAGAGTTCGGCGGAACAAATCAGGTCGCCTTCGTTTTCGCGGTCCTCGTCATCCATGACGACCACGAACTTGCCGTTGGCGATGTCTTCGATCGCTTCCGGAATGGTGTTGAACTTGTATTCCATACTGCTGAGTCCTTTACTCGAATGTTAAGTCGTTTGGCCGTGCGCGCGTACCCAGATGCCCCGGTTTAAAACGCCGGCTCAGTTGTCGGCGGCTTTCGATTCTTTGCTTTCTTTCGGTACTACCGACTGAATCGAACTCTTCTCCACCATCACGTGCACATTGTCGGCAATCAGTACTTTCACCGCTCCGTCGTCAAAACCCGAAACGCGGCCGTGAATGCCGGACGACAGGACGATTTTGTCGCCCTGTTTAATATTGTCAATAAGCTTTTGATGTTCCTGTTGGCGCTTTTTCTGCGGACGCAGAATCATGAAGTAAAAGATCAGGATAATGCCGCCGAACATAATCAGGGTTGAAACCAGCGATCCGCTGCCGTCACCACCCTCGGCGGGCGGCATCATAGCCGTCACAAAACCAAACAAGCTCATCATAGCGTTCCAATAGAAATCGTGAAACAAACAGACCCGATTCGCACAATTTACGAAATGTTATTCTCTCGCGGCCCCCGCGCACTCGGCGCAGCGGCGTCGCGGTGACTTGCGGACCTGCAAATTCGGCAGTGGCGGTCGGCGGCGTCAGGCGGACGGCTTTTCGGCCCTGTATCCGGCCAAAAATTCATTTTTCCATTGACGGTATTGCCCCGCAAGTATTTTTGTTCGGGCGGTGCGCATCAACCACAGATAAAAGGCGATGTTGTGATGTGTGGCCAGCTGCAACGCCAGTATCTCATTGGCTTTGAACAAATGGCGCATGTAGGCGCGCGAAAAGTTGTTGCTGGCGTAGGAATTCACCACCGGGTCGATCGCTTCGTCGGACATTTTGTGCTTGGCGTTGCGCAGGTTCAACGGCCCCTGCGTCGTAAATAACTGCCCGTTGCGAGCGTTGCGCGTCGGCATTACACAGTCGAACATGTCCACGCCCAGATCAATGCATTCCAGCAGGTTTTCAGGCGTACCGACGCCCATCAGGTAGCGCGGTTTGTCGGCCGGCATCACGGCTGTCGACGCCGCCGTCATGGCGTACATATCGCCCGTTTCCTCGCCCACCGACAGGCCGCCGATGGCATATCCGGGAAAGTCCATGTCGACCAACGCGTGCATATTTTCGCGCCGCAGATCTTCGTATACCCCGCCCTGTCCGATCGCAAATAGGAACTGCCGCGCGCCGTAGCGTCCATTGGTCTCCTTAAAACGATCCATGCAGCGCTGCGCCCAACGCGCCGAGCGTCGCATTGAATCGCGGACGTATTCGTGCGTCGACGGATGCGGCGTGCATTCGTCCAGCACCATCATGATGTCCGAGCCGATACAGCGCTGCGTATCCACTACGCTTTCCGGCGTGAACATGTGCCGCGAGCCGTCGATGTGCGACGCAAACTCCACACCTTGTTCACTGAGTTTGCGCAATTCCTGCAGCGAAAAAACCTGAAATCCGCCGGAGTCTGTCAGAATCGGCCGTTCCCAGTTCATGAAGCGGTGCAGTCCGCCCAACTGTCCAAGGATTTCTTCGCCGGGCCGCAGATACAGATGATAGGTGTTCCCAAGAATGATCTGCGCATTGAGTTCAACGAGTTCGCGCTGCTGCAGCGCCTTGACCGTTCCCTGCGTCCCGACCGGCATGAATATCGGGGTCTGGATGTCGCCGTGATCGGTACGAACTATCCCCGCCCTTGCATTCCCGGCTTCAGCGGTTGTTTCCAGCGTAAAAAAAGGCGCGCTTGCGTTGGTCATAGCCTCGGCACATTGATTGGCGGGGGTGCGGTTTGCACCGCATTGGAAAAGGCAGAGAACGCAGGCGCGGCTAAAAAATTGGGGACAAACTTACCGGCGCAGCACTTCAAAGGGCAGCCGTCACGACATTGTGATTGTACTTCAAAACCGTTTAACCTCGTTTTACCCGACGCTTGGAAGCGAATTGCGCCCGTTGAATCATTTCCGCTTGTGGAGACAACGGAGATGTCTCATGTTGTAAAAGCCGGGCAGAAAGATCACCATAATGAATTGAAAAATAGCCGCGTTCGCTGTGGACTGAAAATTTGCCACGCGGACGCAGTGCGGCGGAGCCGTGCGGGAAAGCTTGAGTGGTGTGGGACTCGGCAGGTTGGACGGTGGGGGTGGGGCCCGTTAAGGGCCCAAACTGCGCCCAAAATTTTATCGGCCACACTTCACGCCACACGCCTAACTCATTTAATAACATCAACTTAAGCACCTTTTTCAAAGTCATTTTCTACCGGCAGCCCGGCGGTCAACTCTGCATTTGATGATTAGTCTCCTTCAAGCGCTAAAGGCTGATTCCTCCGTTCATCGATCCTTTCTCGTCCCTTTATTTTCATCACTTTACCAGACTCAGCTTCTACTGGATGCTCTCCGACTTCCACCTTTGTATTCTCGCTGCAGCAGTGCACGGCCGATTTCGGGCCACTACCGGATACTTCAATAGGTACCCGACACATATGTCATTGTAATTCATTTACTTACACGCCTTACTTGGCGTAGTCCCGCTTGCCGGCTGCACCGGCGCGGTCTTGACTTTTTTGTTCGTCATCGAGTCCCGAACCTGAAGCCACAGCGTCCGCCGGAAACAGGTGATCCGCACATTCCCGGGTACGTCTCACAGTCCGCCCGGCGACAAACAAAACAGTCAAAAGAGCCTGAGACCGAAGCGCAGCGCCGGGCTCAAAGCGATCCGGGTACAGTCCGTTTTCAGCGGATCAATTCAGCTTAAAAGATTGAAATTCAGGGAGTTGCAGAAGTCGCATGAATGTGTTTCGAGCGCCAGCTCCGCAGTTTGGCTTGCACCCTGCCAGACAAAAGCGCTGCAAACACTCCGCCGAGACAATCAGCCAGCCAGTCGAAAACATCGGCGAAACGGTTCGGGATAAAACTCTGGTGTATCTCGTCGTAGATCCCGAACAACGCACAAAAGAGAATGGTCCACAAGGCCAGCGACCGCGCCTCGAAATCCCGCCAGGCGTCCAGGGCCGCCGCGAATAAAAGCCCAAGAATAGTATAAGCTGCCGCGTGTAAAACCTTGTCGCCGAACTCGATACCGAGATCGGGCTGCGGGGCCTGCGACATATGCGAGACAATACTGACCGCTATCATCGCGCTCAATATCGGCAGACTCATCAGCCTGCGGTAAGTCTGCTGTTGCATCGTCAAATCGGGCTCTTTGAGGTCGAGGTGTTCACGCCGTTTTGTGTGGCATGTTTGAAAACGGCATCCAGATTTTCAATTATTGCCGAGGCCGTAACTCCTTCCATTCCATGCACTTGCATGGCCGTATCTCCGGCCGCCGAATGCATCCACGCTCCAAGAGCCGCAGCTTCCAGGGGCGCAAGTCCACGTCCGGCCAAAGCAGCGATAATCCCGGCCAGTACGTCGCCGCTGCCCGCCGTGGCCATCCCCGGATTGCCGCCGATATTGAGAAATTGCCGTTCCCTGTTTTCAATAACCGTCGGCACACCTTTGAGCAGAAGTGTACCACCGATTCCATCCAGCCATTCACTTATAAAATGTTCGGGCTGCCGTGCGACATGATCGCGTTTTTGATCCAGGGCGCGAGCAAACTCACCTGTGTGCGGCGTACAGATCAGTTTGTGTGGAAGTACTCCGTCGTAACCGGGCCAGACCGCCAGGGCGTCAGCGTCGAGAATGCAGGTCTGTTCGGCCGAGAGTTCGGGCAAGAGCGAAGCGACAAGAGCGAGCGTGTCCGGGCTGCGACCCAGACCGGGACCGATCAGAATGACGTCGCTTTTTTGCAGTTCTACCAGGATGCTGTCGAAATTGCTGCCTGAAATACCGCCTTCGGCATTGGGCGTCATGCGCCGCAGCATGATCTCGGGGCGCACGGCTGGATGCACATCCGTGGTGAACAGCGTCACGAGTCCGGCGCCGGCACGAATGGCGGCA
The DNA here is from genome assembly GCA_964445695.1 of uncultured Hyphomicrobiales bacterium. Classification (GTDB taxonomy): domain Bacteria; phylum Bacteroidota; class Ignavibacteria; order Kapaibacteriales; family UBA7675; genus JAUIKM01. The sequence goes on from CAYULF010000004.1 coordinate 35,654, forward strand.
TTGGCGCTGAGAGCAATAGCGCCCGGCATTGCGGCCGAACCGCCCACAACCAGAATACGGCCATAGTCAAACTTGCTGCTGTCGGCATGACGCGGAGGAAGCAGCGATCGCATATCCTCCTCTTCCAGAATGGCAGCCCCGCCCTGTTGCACGTTGATCTGAGGCGGCGCGCCGATGGACGCAATCCTGACTTCACCGCATAGTTCCGGTCCGCGGCCGAAGTACATACCCCGTTTCGCCGCCGACATGGTGATTGTGTAGTCGGCACAAAAAGCATCCCGATGCGCCGCGCCCGTCAGCCCATCAAGTCCCGTCGGCATGTCGAGTGCGATCCTGACGGCGCGGGCGCTGTTGACTGCAGTGAGAATGGCCGGTAGTGGATCGCGCAGCTTTACATCGCCGCCCGTGCCCAGCATGGCGTCGACAACAATGTCCGCCTGGAAGAGTTCGCGCGCGGGAATCGCAGCGTCAGCGATGTTAAACAGAGGAATGCCAAAAGCGGTGAGAACAGTGAAATTGGTGCGCGTTTCGGCGCTCATTTTGTCGGGCGAGCCAAAATAAAACACGCAAACATCGGCATCGCCCGCCAGATGGCGAGCAAGAGCGAATCCGTCGCCGCCGTTGTTCCCGGGTCCGCAGAGAAGCAGCACACGTTGACGGTCCCGCCCCTGTAAACATTCAGCGCGAATAATATCGGCAGCTGAACGGGACGCATTTTCCATCAAAATGGCCGAAGGAATGCCGCATTGTTCTATCGCCGCGCGATCGGCCGCGCGCATTTGATCAGGGGTCAGGACGTATCGCATAGCACAAATCTAGGTAAAACACTGCGCTCCGATCAAGCCTGTGCAAGCGGAAATTTCGGCACAATAAATTGTCGGGCCGAATGTCTCCAGTTTTTTCAGCTCTCCGCGGTCGATGTACACACACCGTACCAGGTGCTTTTGATCAGGTTCGAGTCCAGAGTTCGATGGCAGGCAAAAAAGTCAGCAAAAACGAGGGCAAACGCTCTCGCAATTCGTCGGCGGACGAGTCCGCCGCACTTCAGCACGACGCCGCTACAAACGGCGTGGGAGCCGCCCTGCAATTGCCGGGCTCGATCGACGGCGAACACACCCACATTGTGGTTCGCGGCGCACGCGAACACAACCTCAAGAACATCAACCTCGACATTCCGCGCGACCAGTTTGTCGTAATCACGGGCCTCTCCGGCTCGGGCAAATCCAGCCTGGCATTTGACACGCTCTACGCCGAAGGACAGCGCCGCTACGTCGAGTCGCTGTCGGTCTACGCGCGTCAGTTTCTCGGCATGATGGAAAAGCCGGACGTCGACGTGATCGAAGGTCTTTCGCCCGCGATATCGATCGAACAAAAAACCGTCGGTCACAACCCGCGCTCCACGGTCGGCACCGTGACCGAAGTCTACGACTACATCCGCCTTCTCTACTCCAAAATTGGCGTGCAGTACTGTGTCGACCACCCCGATATTCCGGTGCGCAAGCAGTCGCTGGACCAGATAGCCGACATCATCCTTGAGCGCAACAACGACGAACAGATATACATTCTGGCCCCGATTGTACGCGGCCGCAAGGGACACTACCGCGAGCAGTTTGAGCAGATGCGCAAGGCCGGATACACTCGCGTGCGCGTCGACGGCGAAATTCGCCGTGTTGAAGAAGGCATGCAGGTGGACCGGTACAAGGTGCACGACATCGAAGTGGTGGTGGACCGTCTGCGCATCAAGGAAGAAGCCGACCGCCGCCTGCGCGACTCGCTGGAAATGGCGCTGAACCTAGGCGATGATCTGGTGCAGATTCTGGTGGTTGAAGGCGATGAGATTCGCGACGAAACGCTCTACAACCGCAACAATGCCTGCCCTGTCTGCAATCGATCCTACGAGCCGCTGGCGCCCAATGCCTTCAGCTTCAACTCTCCTTACGGCGCCTGTAAAAGCTGTGACGGCCTGGGCCTGATCCGCGATTTTGACCCGGAGCTGCTGATCCCGGAACCGGAACTTTCGCTCAATGACGGCGGAATCGCACCGCTGGGCAAGGCGCGCGACACCTGGCTGTGGAAAACGGTGGATGCCGTCTGCACCCATTTTGGAATCGACCGCGAGCAACCGCTCGGGCAGATGGAGCAGGACAAGATCGACATTCTGCTCAACGGCGCGGGCAAGCAGGAATTCCCGGTCACATATGTGTTCCAGTCCGGCAAGAGCGTCGTCTACAAGCAGAAATTCGGCGGCATTCTGGAGCACACGCGCTCGCAGTACGACAAAACCAAGTCGGCGGCGGTGCGCAACAACATCGAACAATTCATGGCGACCGTCACTTGTCCGACCTGCAACGGCGGCAGGCTGCGCGCAGAGAGCCTGGCGGTGCGCGTACACGGCGCTTCGATCCGCGAAGTAACGGCGTACACCATCGAAGAAGCCGGAGAGTACTTTACCGATCTGAAGCTGACGGAGCGCGAGCTGCGCATTGGCGCGCTGATCCTGAAGGAAATCGTGTCGCGACTGAGTTTTCTCAACGACGTCGGCCTGCAGTACCTGACACTGAACCGGGCGGCGCGATCGCTTTCCGGCGGCGAGGCGCAGCGCATCCGCCTGGCGTCGCAGATCGGCTCGCAGTTGGTGGGAGTAATGTACGTGCTGGACGAGCCGAGCATCGGTCTGCACCAGCACGACAACGGCAAGCTGATTGAATCGCTCAAACACCTGCGCGACCTGGGCAATACGGTGCTCGTGGTGGAGCACGACCGCGAGATGATCGAAAAGTCCGATTATCTTATCGATTTAGGGCCGCGCGCCGGCGTGCACGGCGGCGAAGTGATCCTGGCGGGAGAGCCGGATTCTCTGAACAATATGCCGGACGCCACGCTCAAAAACTCGCTGACTGCGCAGTATCTGACGGATCGCAAACTGATTGAAATGCGCACGGAGCGGCGCGGCGGCAACGACAAGTTTCTGATTCTCTCCGGCGCCCGCGGCAACAACCTGCACAGCGTGAACCTATGCATCCCGCTGGAGACTTTTACCTGCGTGACGGGCATGAGCGGGTCGGGCAAGTCAACGTTGATCAACAAGACTCTGTTCCCTATTCTCTCGCAGCGCTTTTATCGCTCCAACACGCGGCCGATGCCCTATGCGACCATCGAAGGCCTGGAACACGTCGACAAGGTCATCGAGATTGACCAGACACCGATCGGACGCACGCCGCGCTCCAACCCGGCGACCTATACGGGTCTGTTCACGATGATCCGCGATTTGTTTGCTCAGCTGCCCGAGTCCAAAATCCGCGGCTACAAACCGGGTCGTTTTTCGTTTAATGTGGTAGGCGGACGCTGCGAGGAATGCCAGGGCGACGGCGTTAAAAAAATCGAGATGAACTTCCTGCCGGACGTGTATGTGGAGTGCGACGTCTGCTTCGGGCGGCGCTACAACCACGAAACGCTCCAGGTTACGTACCGCAACAAGTCGATTTCCGACGTACTGAAAATGACGGTGGAAGAAGCGCTCGACTTCTTCCGCGACATCCCGAAAATCCAACGCAAAGCGCAGGCTCTGTTCGACGTCGGCCTTAGTTACATCCACCTGGGGCAGCAGGCCACGACGCTCTCCGGCGGTGAGGCTCAACGCGTTAAACTGGCGACGGAACTGGCCAAAATCGGCACGGGCAAAACGCTCTACATTCTGGATGAGCCGACGACCGGCCTGCACTTTGAAGACATCGACATCCTGTTGAAACTGTTGCACCGTCTGGTCGATATGGGCAACACCGTTCTCGTCATCGAGCACAACCTCGATGTGGTAAAAACAGCGGACTGGATTATCGACCTGGGGCCGGGCGGCGGCAAACACGGGGGGCGCATTATTGCGGAAGGAACACCCGAAATGGTTGTAGAGGAAGCCGAGTCATTTACCGGTGCATATCTGCGCCCGGAACTGATGCGCCACGCGGAAACCGGGGACTGAGCGGCGGCCCTCCGGCCGGGAAAATTTTCGTATATTGGTGATCTTTATACTTGATCCTACAGGCATATCTGGAATAGAGAAGGAAGCAGCTTCATGAACATCCTGGTGGGTATTTCACGGGTACCCGATACCGCGACAAAGGTCGCTATTGACGAATCCGGAACGGCGATTTCGGCAAAAGGCGTTAAGTACATTGTCAATCCCTACGACGAATACGCAATCGAGGAAGCGCTGCAACTTAAACAAAAGCACGGCGGCACGGTGACGGCTGTTACTGTGGCCGACGACGGCGGCAAGGAAACTCTGCGTTCCGCGCTGGCCATGGGCGTCGATACGGCCATTCTGGTGAAGGATGAAAAAGGAATGGACAGTTTCGGCATCGCTGCAACGCTGTCCGAACTGGCCAACCAGGACTACGATCTTGTGCTTTTGGGTCGCCAGAGCATCGATTTCGACTCCTTCCAGATGGCGGGTCTGCTGGGCGAGCTGCTCGGCCGTCCTTCCCTTACAGTTGTCTCCAAACTGGAAATCGACGGTCAGACCGTCAAAGCCGAGCGCGATATTGAGGGCGGCAAAGAGAGTGTTACCAGCTCCCTGCCCTGCGTGATCTCCGTCCAAAAAGGCATCAACGATCCGCGCTACCCCAAGCTGCCGGACATCATCAAAGCCAAGAAAAAACCGATCGAGGAACGCGCCGCGCAAAACCTGCCCGCGCGCGTCACAGTGACAAAGATGGAAATGCCGCCCGCCAAATCCGGCGGCGTCGTGCTCGGTGATTCGGCCGACGACATCAAGGAACTGGTGCGCCTCCTGCGCGAAGACGCCAAGGTAATCTGACCGACCTTGCTCCTCACGGGTCCGGGACCCGTTTCAATCGGTGAATTTTGTCACGTTGATACTTGATTCTGGATATACACATGAAAATCTTAGCATACCTCGAAACGCAGGAAGGCGCGTTCAAGAAAAACGCCTTTGAAGCGATTAAAGCGGCGCGTCATATTGCCGAGCTTACCGGCGGCGAATTCATCGGCGCGACCAGCGGCATCGACGCCGCCAACATTCAGGAAGCGGGCAAATACGGACTGGAAACCTGCTTCACGCTGGACCACGACGCGCTGGCGCAACCGAATGCCGCTGCACTGGCGCAGGCCGTGTCCGGTCTTGCCGAGCAGGAAACCTGCCAGATCGTTGTATTCCCTGCCACGGCTCTCGGCAAGGAAACAGCACCGCGCGTCGCCGTGCGACTGCAGGCCGGCATTGTGGCCGACACGATTGACATTCAGCGCGACGGCGATTGCCTCTTGGCCGTGAAACCCGTTTACGCCGGTAAAGCGCTGGCGACGGTCAAGATCGAAGCGCCGCAGCAGGTCTATACAATCCGTCCGAACATTTTCACGGCGACGGCGGACTCCTCCGCCAATGTGAGCGTCAGCAGCTTTACACCGTCGCTCGACGACGTCGCGACCAAAACGACCGTGACGGGCGTGACGCGCAACACCGGCAAACTGGATGTAGCCGAAGCCGAAATAATCGTCTCCGGCGGCCGCGGTTTGAAAGGCCCTGAAAACTTCTATCTGATCGAAGAACTGGCGCGCGCATTCGGCGCGGCCGTCGGCGCCTCGCGTGCCGTAGTGGACGCCGGCTGGCGTCCCCATGCGGAGCAGGTCGGTCAGACCGGTAAAACCGTGTCGCCGAATCTCTACGTCGCCTGCGGTATCTCCGGCGCAGTACAGCACCTGGCGGGCATGTCCTCCTCCAAGAACATCGTGGCCGTCAACAAAGACAAAAATGCGCCCATCTTCCAGGTGGCCGACTACGGCGTCGTCGGCGACGTGTTTGAAGTTCTGCCGGTGCTGACCAAACTGGTCAGCGAAACAACGGGCAACAAGATCGAAGCCTGACAAGGCATCGGCCGCACGACGCATGAGTAAACGGCCGAGCGATCGGCGCTCAATCTCGTCGTGCGGCTGCGCTGACACGGACGCCGCTTGCGGCGATTTTTCCCGGGGTGGAACGGCGGGTTGGAAGCAATGAAACTTACCCTTTGATCGTATCAAGAGTTCGTGGATACGCCGCGACGCAGGCGCGCCCGGAGGGCCAATCCGCCCCATTGAACCAAAGGCAAAAGGCAGACGTGCAAAAGATAGAAGTAGAAATTCTCGGATTGTCGACGAGCCCGGCAAGCAACGGTTATGCATTGATTCTGCAGGAAAAGAGCGGCGCGCGTCGACTTCCCATCATGATTGAAGCGGCACAGGCCCAGGCCATCGCGCTTGAAATGGAAAGCATCAAGTCAGGCCGTCCGATGACCCACGATCTTATGAAAGCCGTCATCGAGACGCTTGGCGCCACACTCGTTGAAGTGGTCATCAACGACATCCAGGATTCGACCTTTTTTGCCCGCCTGGTCCTCGATACAAGTGAGGAAGGCGTCGATGCGCGTCCCAGCGACGCCATTGCCCTGGCCGTGCGTTTCAGCGCTCCCATTTACGTCGCCGCCGAAGTCATGGACGAAGCGTCGTTTGAAGCAGAAGGGGCGGAAGAATCCGAGCACGAGGACGACGACGAGTCCGAATCCTACGCTGCGGCAACCGGAACCGAGAGCAGCTCCGGCAAAGTTGTGCAATCCCCTTCGCGCCTCGAAATTCTGGCGCAGGAACTGCAGAAAGCCATCGAAAAAGAAGAGTATGAAACCGCCGCGATTATTCGCGACGAAATCAAAAAATTGGGCGGTTCCGCCGATTAACATTTGGCTGTTCAACAGCGCCCGGAGTTTTTTGCGCCTCGGTGTTAAATTGTTTTGTTCAGAAGTAAAAACAATGTTAACTTGAGGGCTTTCCGGCGGAGTAGCTCAGTTGGTTAGAGCAGCGGAATCATAATCCGCGTGTCGGGGGTTCGAGTCCCTCCTCCGCTACGTTTGACCTTTGAGCAAACGTTCTTTGAAGAAAATTTCCCAGAAAGCTTTTGAGTTGAGCAGTAATCACTCCCCTGATTGTTGCGCTAGATGCTCATGCCTGGCGTCCTCGACGCCGGGTATTTAAATTCTGCGGCCGCTGCGGCGGTCGCTAAGCCTTATACCTTATGAGTTGAACGGATGTCTCTCCCCTGATGTCCGTGCCAGATGCTCACACCTGGCGTCTTTGATGCCGGGTGAAAATTTCCCGCGGGCCGTCGTACTGACGGCCCGCGATTTTAGACTACTTTTGAGTTGAGCGAGTTCCGCTCCCCTGGAATTCGTGATAGATGCTCATACCTGGCGTCCCCGACGCCGGGTATTTTTTTGCTCTGAATTTTCGACGCGCCACCTTTACCTCTCCTGTACCTGCCGACAAACCTTGTCGTCGGTGTTGTATCATCCGGTAACTGAAATCAGCGATCTTTGTCCGGCATGCCAGAACTGCCGCTCTCAACACTTCGTGGCGGTGGAGCCTGTTGTTCACGGTCGTGTGCCCGCGCGTTGATCCACACGCGTTAAGTTCAGGCCGACGAGGGCGATTTAAACAATTGAGATTGGCGCGGTCAAGGTGATTCCGCGACATAACCTGCAATCAGATATTGAGTTGAACGGGAACCTCACCTGCAGGGTTGAATTTAAAGCTGTCAGTTGGCGACTTCCACCGGCAGCGGGCTGTAGACGATCACGGGTTCGACGATTGAGTGATTCTCGGAGATTGTGACGAGACGCTGCAGGACTTCCGCATTCAGGCGCGTGTGGGCGGGCAGCAGCCGTACGCCGTTGGTGTTAAGGATATCGAACACCGTCACCATTCCTTCCTGTAATTGCGTAATCGCGAGTCGCCGAATACTCATGCCCGGCGGAAGACCAAGCACTTCAGCCTCCAGTGCGGCCAGGATTTCCGGGTCGTACACGCCGCTGCGGCTGAACATCAACTGAAAGGACTGTTTGTCGTCGCGATCCGCCTGCCTGCTCAGGTCAAAGTCGTAGGCAACCTTTAACAGGCGGCCGCCGAAAACGATCTTTTTACCGCTCACTTCATCGTGCGGATAGCCCTTACCATCGTAGTGTTTGTGCTGGTACAGCACCGAAGCCGCCACGTATTCCAGGCGCGGAATGCGCCGCAGCATGTCGTAAACGGTTCTGGCGTTGCGCATGATGGCTTCGCGTTCCTTGACGGAGAAATGTTCTTCCGCCAGGAAGCGCTCCATCAATCCCTCCGGGACGTTGACGGTGCTGAACTGCGCCAGCAGCGCGGCAACATCGTAATTCCAGTTGGGTTTCACCTTGAGCCTGCGGCAGAGTCTGGCTACGATCTCTCGCACGCGCATGGCGCGCTGATGCGCTTCCGGTGCGATAAAAGTCAGCATGTCGATCAGCAGGCGAACCACATTCTTGAGCGTCGTGTCCAGCAGTTCCTGCTCGGTAGACGTGACCTTGTATTGCGTCAGCCCCTGCCGCAGCACCTCGCAGATGCCGTCGAGTTCGCAGGGTTTGCGGAGGTAGTGGAAAATGCCGCCGTTGTTGACGGCTCGCACCACTTCGTCGTAGCCGCCCGTTCCGGAAATCAGAATTCGTACGGTCAGGGGCGACACCTTGCGCACGGTTTCGATCAGTTCTATGCCGCTCATGCCCGGCATGTCGATATCACTCAGGAGCACAGCCACCTTGTTTTCCTCGCGGAAGGCGTCCAGGGCGTCCTCGGCGGAGTATGCCCTGCTGATTTCCACATCGCCGAAGCGCTCATCGTGACGCAGCAGACGCGCCAGACTGTCAACAAAATCGCGGTTGTCGTCAACTATCAAGACATAGAGTTTGTTCTTCCCGACCGCCCGAGTGCTTGCCGTCATCGTTTGCATAGCTTTCCCGCAGGTGATTGCACGCGAATCGCTCATCGCTTTTGGGTTTGCAATGAGTCGGAGTCGCCCCGTTCAAAACGTGAAGTAGTGACCGCCCGCATCCACAAACCATTCCGGCCCGGTGGTCAGATGCGGGAAGCTGGCGCCCGCCGTGAAGCGGCGGACATGACTTAACTCAATCCGACGACGTCAATTAGTCGGTTGTACAGCTTGGCTAACGCTTGTACGCGTCGGATTGTCCGTAGCGATAATGCAGTGTACCTGATGTGACCGGAAATTTTCTTCGTACCCGGTAAAAACTTTCCGGTGGAACAGAGGCAAATATAATTATTCGGATTCGGTTTTTTCACCGAAAAGTACGCTGAGGTTAAAAGTCAGGTAGGTTTTATCGCCTTCGTTGTCTTCCTTGCCGATGATATTGGCGTGATTGAAACGCAGGCCCAGGTCCAGGATGAGCGCGGCCAGATCAATTTCGACGCCCGCGCCGAAGCTCGCGCCGACGCGGTTGTTCGTCGGCTCGTCGGCAAAGGGAATCGCCAGGTCGTTGCGCACAATGTCAATGGTGTTGAAGATGTAGTTGTACTGCAGGTCGCCCGCAACGTAGAAACCCACAAATCCCTTGTATACGGGATAATCAAGGCCGACGGAAATCGGAACAATGTTCTGCGTGGCCTGCAAAACGGCGATCAGCTCCTCCCCGTTCTCGTCGTACACGTCCAGGCGCGACTCGTTAAAACGGTGCAGGGCGATGCCGAAAACCAGCGCCAATTCCTCATCCAGCTCCAGATAAAGACGGCTGCCGATGTGAAAACCAAAGCCGGACGACTGCCGCAGCAGATTGCCGACGAAGTCGTCATTGGTCACAAAGTCGGAATTGTAGACGTTGTTGATTTCATCGCTCGGCGTGGAGAGACCTCCGCCGATCGCAAAACTCTGAGCATTCAGGTGCGTTGGCAAACAAAAAATTACCAGGGAAAAGATCAGCAAACAGCCGGCAAAAGTGTGGTAAGCTTTCATTCCAGTCCTCGTTCCGGACGGCGCATCACCTGTCCGGATAAAAATGGTACACTTTGTTTTTGAGCTTCTTGAACAAGAGCGCCCGTGCGCGAAAAAGATGCGCCTTGACCGTCCCGAGAGGCAGTCCAAGCTGGTCGGCGATTTCCTGGTAATCCAGCTCTTCCTCGTGGCGCAGCTTGATGACGCGTTTGTACTTTTCCGGCAGGTCCTCTATCGCCTTGTTCAGAATGCGCAGTTTTTCCCTGTCCTGGATTTCACCGTCGGGCGACCAGGAATCATCGGCAATTTCGTAACGCATTTCGCCGTCACGCGTCTCGATCGGTTGATCGATGGAGAACGTTTTGAGGCGTCGCTTACGCAGAAAGTCGATACAGTGGTTGGAGGCGATTTTGTACAGCCAGGTGGAAAAGGCATAATCGTGGTTGAACGTCTCGATCGCCCGGAACGCCTTTACGAAGGTTTCCTGCACCAGGTCTTCAACGTCGTCGCTGTTGCGCAGCATCCGCCGTATCAGGTTGGCGATTGCCGGGTAGTACTTCTTCTGCAACTGCGTGAACGCTCGTTGATCGCCGGCTACGGCGTCGCGAATCAGGACGGAATCCTCTTCGCGCGACTTTACCTGGCGCTCCTTGCGTGTCTCGATGCGTTCTTTGGGTTCGTTCATGCCTGAAATGTTCCTGACTGCGCCGGCCGGAATTAAACAAACGGCGTGCGCCAATTTAGCAAAATTCAGGCAGAATGCGGAACGCGGCGCAACATTTGCGCGTCGGACGTCGTTCGATGTAGATTTGTGTTTATTCGTCGCAGATTCCGCCTGCCTTCCGATGTTTCACGCGGACTTTTCCGGGTTGACCTCATGACCACTGCACTTCGACTCTCTTTTCTGATTCTCTTGTTTGTCACGGGGATGGAAGCCCCGAGCCTCCGGGCACAGTCACAGAGCGACGCAGCCGCGGAGCGTATGACGATCTCCGGACGCGTTATCGACGCGGAATCCGGCGCGGGAATCGCGGGCGCTTCCCTGCGCATCAAAGGTACGTCCGACGGCACCTACACGCTGACCAACGGCGCTTTTCGTCTGACCGCGCCCTACGGCAGTTTAAAACTTGTGATCACTTCGATCGCGCACGAACCGCGTGAAATCCTCGTGACGCCCGCTAACCTGGAATTGGAAATTGTCCTGCAACCCGTCGCAATTGAACTCGGCAGCGTTAACGTGGTCGCTCCGCTTACCGCCGAGGACATCATCAGGCGCACCATTGAAAACAAACAGGCCAACCTGGCGCGCCTCCGCGGCATCGAGGGCATGTTGTATTCTAAAATCGTTTTGCTTATCGACGGGCGTGGACTGGGACGTCTGCGCATTGGAAGTTCTTCCCCGGAAGATGACAAACGCTCGATCAAGGCACGCCGCAAAGCCCAGGCCGAAGCCAAACCTTTTGACCGGCGCAACCAGGAGTTTATCCTCGAAACCTATTCCAAAGTCTACCGCGACTATGAGGAAGATCGCACCCAGGTGGAAATCGTGCGCCGCCGGCAGACGGCCAACATCGCCGAAGACGACAACCTCGTTGCCTTGACCGAGTTCGTCAATTTCTACGACGACGTCATCGAAGTGGCCGGCGCCGAACTGACCTCGCCCATTGCCGACGACGCGCTCTCCTACTACCGCTTCAGCATCCGCGAACGCATCAAACGCGGCCGCCAGATCATTTTTGTCATCGATGTGGAATCGGACACGGAGCTCTTCCCGACTTTTGAAGGCAGCCTGCACATCGTCAATGAGACATTTCAGCTGGTGCAGGCCGATCTTCATCCCAGCGATGAATCGGCCATTCCTTTTGTGCGCGATCTGCAATACACGCAGAAGTTTGAGCAGATCGAAGACGACATCTGGTTTCCTTCCTATCTGGAAACGCGCGGCACGACCCATCTCGACGTGATCAGCGGCGCTATTGAGATTGAGCTCGATTTCAACGCCACGAGCATCTACGAAAATCTGGCGGTCAATCCTGAGATTCCCGACAGTGTGTTTGAGCGCGAAAAAACTATAACTGTTGCTGCCGCAGCGGATTCCGCCGACACCTCATTCTGGCAGGATCGCTCCATCGGCGTGCTGACCGAAGACGAGCGGCGCATTTACGCGGAGATCGACAGTCTGGTGCAGTCCGACGAAGAGGACTTTGTTTCAATCGGCGAGCAGTTTTCCTTCAACTCGCCGGTGATTCCATTGCTGGACTTCAATCGCGTTGAAAGTTTTGCCGTCGGCGTCAACTCGATCTTTTTGCCGGGTGATTTTGAAATCAAAACCTCGCTGCGCTACAGCTTCGGTCAGGAAAAAACCTTCGGCTCGGCGAGCGTCGGCACCTGGCTGATCGACACCACCGACCTTTTTCTGCGCGTCGGCGCGGGAATATTCACCGATGTTCCGCGCATGCCGGGACGCGAGACCTATCCGGAGTTTTTCAACGCACTTTCCGCGCTGGTGCTTCACTCCGACTTCTTCGATTATTACCGCGCCGACGGCTGGGACCTGAACCTGTCGGCCGGCTATCACGGACTGGAACTCGATTTGCGTTATGCCGAGGAGCGGCAGGACTCGCTCTCGACGAGTCTGGAAAACTCACCGGTGGTGAGCGAAACATCGACGGAACGCTACCGCTCCAATCTGCCGGCGGATCCGGGCGCATTCCGCACGCTGCAGGCGCAGCTGCGCTGGGGCGACACCGAACCGGTTTTTCCGGGCGGCGGAGCGGACATTGCGCTGGAAGTTGACGCCTTTTACGGTCAGGCCTACCGCGACGGACGCGACTTTCGCGGCATCCGGGGCGCGGCTTATTTTGCCCTGCCGACGCTCTACACGGGTTATGCGCCGATGCTGCTGCGCGGGCGCATCAGCGGCGGAATCACGAGTGATGACGCGCCGACGCAATACCAGGCCATCATGCCGCATCGTTTTGGACTGCTCGGCAACTTCGGACACTTTTTCACCGCGCCGACTGGTGAAGTCGGCGGAACACAATACCTCAGCGCATATGCCGAGCACAATTTCACCGATTTTGTGTGGCGACTCTTCGGTCTGCCGGAATTCGACGACCGTGGCATTGAACTGGCCGTGCAAGGCGGCTCGGCTTATTACCGCAACACTTCGGACGGCGCACTCAAGTCGAGCGGATCCGAGTGGTTCTCGGAAGCCGGTTTTGCCATAGGCCGCATTCCCACGCCTTTTTCCAATGTTCTGTTTCTACGCCTCGACGCCGTCTGGGGCGTCGGCCCGGTGGCCGGCGGCCGCTTTGGCTGGGGTATTTCTCTTTCTTCACCGCTTTGACGGACTTGATGCGCGCAATGAGCGACTTTTCGGCTGACCTGAGTCTCTGAGACTTCGAATTCCGGGACAAGCAACAAATGGCATTTTGCTGCGTAGTGCGGCCTTGTTTTGATTATTCCCGGCCATTCCGCTCATTTTAGCCGACATTTTCCGCATGCTCGACATTTACGCCCTTTCACATCGTTTCTTTTCCAGAACTTGTTTAATTGCCGTTTTGGCCCTCGCCGGCGGACTTAACATTTCGCTGCGAGCGCAGACAAACCACAGCGTCACGGGTTTTGTGCGCAATGCCTTCACAGGCGAGGCGATTCCCGGCGCTACGATCTACGCCGTCAGCCACGACCGCGGCACCTACAGCCTGAGCGACGGCTCGTTTCGTCTGACGGTCCCTTCCCTGCCGCTGCAGCTGCGGGTTTCCTCACTGGGCTACGAGCCCAAAACAATTGCAGATGTTAACAATACGGACGCCGAAATTGTCGTTGAACTCACGCCGACAGACATCACGCTGGGTGAAGTCGTAGTGACGGCCGAACCGACGGCTGAGGAAATCGTGCGGCGCGCCATCCAGCGCAAAACCGCCAACCGCAAGCGTCTGAAAACATTTAACGGATTGCTTTACAGCAAACTGACATTTGAAATAGAAGGCAATGTTTTCGGTCAGATCGAAGACAAGGATCGCATTCAGATTCGCGAGTCTTTTTCGCGCGTGATGCGCGACAATGAAGAAGACATTACGCATATCACAATAGAACAGCGCCGCCAGACGGCCAACGTCGCGCCCGACAACAACCTGCTGGCGATAACCAACTTCTTCAGTTTCTACGAAGAACGCTTCCGCATTTCGAATGCGATTATCACGACGCCGCTGGCCGACGACGCGCTTGACTCATATGAATTCACCTTGAAGGAGCGTCGTAAACTCGGCGGGCAGACCGCATGGACACTGGACTTTAAACCTTATTCCGACCTCTTCCCCGGTTTTGTCGGCAACATGACGATCGTCAGCGGCACCTACGATCTGATCGAAGTACGCGCGCGGCCCAGTGCCGGCACGGCCATCCGCTACATCACGGACCTGAGTTTTCATCAAAAGTTCGAAGAGGTGGCCGACAGCATCTGGACGCCGACTTATCTCAACACATCGGGTGCCGGCGCGATTAACATTATCAGCGGCATCGCCGAAGTCGGCGGACGTTTAACAGCGACGAGTTTTTACAAAGATATCGACGTCAACGGCGTGCTGCCCGACTCGATCTATCAAAAAGAACAGATTTTCAGTGTCAGCCCGCAGGCCGATTCAAGCAAGACGGAATTCTGGGACCGCAACTCGCCGGCGCGTTTAAGTCAGCGCGAACAGTCGATGTATCGCGAGGTTGACAGTCTCGTTAAAGAAGCAAAAATTGCCGCGGGCGATCCGATTGAAGATTCCGAGTTCCGCTACGACTTTGCCCCGACGCTTGTGTTTAACAGAGTCGGCGGTTTTGTGCCCGGGCTGGACGTCAATGCGGCTTACGATCCCTTCCGCCTGAACCTCAGCGGGCAGTACGGCTTCGGCAGCGAGGACTTTTACGGCGCTGCGGCGCTGAGTGCACGGCTGGCCAGTTGGGATGACGGCAACCTGTGGGTGGCGGGCACGGCTTTTGCCTCGCTCTCGCCGCATCCGGATCACGACACATATTTTTCGGAAGGCAACACGGTTTTGGCGGCGCTGTTCAGCCAGGACCACTTCGACTATTTTGAACGCCACGGCTGGGACGCGGGTTTGACCTTGCGGCAGGACGACCTCCTGTTAAGCACGGGCTTCGGTCGCCAACGCCATTTTTCGATGGCGCGCACGCAGAGTTCCGGTCTGATTTCCGCATCAAATTCACCCGTCACGGACGGGGCGTTCCGCATCAATCCAGCTATTAACGAAGGCGAATACGACGTGTTGCGGGCCACGGCAACATGGGGCAACTACGACGTCAACGTCCAGGTTTCGACAAACCTGCGACCGGAAATCAGCGCGCAGATTGAAGCGCACTACGCCGAAAACACAGCCACTGGCGAGCGTTTCCGCGTGCTGGACGGCGGCCTGCGCGCCCTCGTTCCAACGTTCAGCACCGGCTACAATCCCATGACGCTGCAGGTGGCGGTCAAGGGCGGCATTGCCGACAATAATACGCCGACGCAGTATCAGTTTATCATGCCGACAAAGTTAAGCGCGCTGGGTCGCATCGATCAGTTTGCCACCGGCGGACCGGGCTTTTTTGGCGGAACCAGTTACGCCGCGGTATTTGTGCGCCACAATTTCAGCGACCTCTGGTGGCGCGTTCTGGGCCTGCCGACCTACGACGGACGCGGACTCGACCTGAGCCTTTTTGTTAACAGCGGCCTGTACGAACAGGAATCAACGGCGGGCATTGTCCCGGCATACTTCGGCATGAACGACCGCGTGCATACGGAGGCGGGGTTCGGCATCGGAAAAATCCCCATTTTCATCAGCAACGTAATTTTCCTGGGTTTTGACGCCGGCTGGACGCTCAGCAGTCCCGTCGGCGACGACTTCGGTTTCACGGTCACGCTGACTTCACCGTTTTAGGTTTGTTTAAGCACGGCGCGGCCAACCAGGCGGCTTAAACACCTATGCGTTTTCCTGAGGACGCTTCGCCTCCACCGCAGGCGGCGGGCGGCTTGCTTTTTACTTCTGTTAACCATTGAGCCGGAATCACAACAGCTGGAAGCCGGATGCAGACACCAGTGCCGGAAGTTAACAGCCAACGTTAAACATCTGATCCGGCGACCTGACGTCAACCTCATTCACACAAGCAATAAATCTCAAACATACTTCAAGCCGGAGGACTGCGAGTCGGTCTTCCGGTTTGAAGTTGCCGCGTTTCAGGCCGGCATTAAACTCTCAGGTTTGAGACTTGAATCAGGTTTCTAACTCGGAGATTGTTAACAGACTCAATGGTTTTGGGTTTGAATTTCAATGGCAAACAAGAAATCAAGCAAGCCTGAGGCCGGAGAGAAACGACGGGCCTCAAAGCGGTCAGAATTGCTGTCGTACAAAGCAGTTTGAACTGAAGGTGGCTGGAATCGAATGGAAAAAATCCCTGAAACCGAGCTTGAAACGGTGTGACACACACAATTCCGGAATCAAAAGACAGGTAAAAAGACTGAAGTCCGACGGCAATAGCGGAAGGCAGCAGGAGTGAAAGTACAAACCGAAGCGCACAAAACGTAGTTAATCGCAGTGAAAATCTGTTTAACCAGATTGACAAAAAAAACGGACGGGCCGCCAACCGGACCCGTCCGCCATCACTTGCCGGCAGTACTCGATGCGCAGATCAACGTACGCGCTGAACCGAAACCCCCGAACTACGGCGCGTGAAGCCGGGAGACACATCTAGTGCGGCAAGTGCATTTGTCCGTTGAATGCCTGAAACCGTCCATCCAAACAATTTCATGAATTCAACTCTTGTGCCTGTTCACTTGGTTCAGGCAACGGACAAACACGTCGTATTATCGTTTTTATTTGTTCGCAGCTTCAGGTTTTTGCCTTATTATCTGCCTGGATGTCGTGCCCCGCCTTGAAAGCGGTATATCAAGCTTCTTGACCGACCGAAATATCGTCGAAGCCTTAAACAAACAAAAGTTGAGCGGAACCCGCCAAATTCGGGGAAAACCGGGCGGGTTGTCATCAATGCATTGACTATTTGAATACGACTAAACCCAATGTACATCTGCAAGGTCTTTGCAGCAACTCTTTTTCGAGGTCAAACGTGACATTCGTGCGCTAGCCGCAGGCTCATGTTACCAAATGGAAACAGTTTTTGCGGCCGTTTGACTCGCACAATGCACCCGGAACCGCGACGTGCCGATGCGTAACATTGTCGTCAGGGCAGGAAAATGATCGGAACGGTCTCGCTGTACAGAATGGCCGAGCCGCCCAGGACGTGCACCCGCAGGAAGTAACTCCCCTGCGCCACCAGCTCGCTCCGTCCCCCGCGCATATTCCATTGAACCTCATTGGCGCCAACCGCCGGATCAAAGCGCAACGAACCGACGCGACGCCCCAGATTGTCGAATATCTCCAGCATGCCCGTCGTCGGCAGAAAATTGTCTATCAGGCTGAAACGCACTGTGAGCACATCGTTGACGGGATTGGGCGACACCAGCGGCTTGCCGATCTCGGCGCGCGAACTGACAATCAGATTGAGCGTGGCGCTCGTGGAATTGCCCGTCGGGTCGAAACCGACAATCGACAGTCGGTTGTCGCCCGTTTCAAGCAGGGCGTCAAACTCCGCGACCAGCTTCAGGCCGTTTTCGTCATTGACAAAATCCAGCGTGTAATTGCGCATCGTCGAAGTCGCCTCCGGAAACGGACCGCGCAGGCGCAGTTCGATCTGCAACTTCTCCTCGTCCAGCACCGGCAGCGGCGAGTCGTCGTAGAGCTCCACGCGGACTCTCGGCCGATTGTGCACATACACGCCCTCTACAAACTCTTCGCCGTCGATGTAGACCTTCAGCACCGGATCGGTCTCGTCGTTGATGACCTCCAGATCGTCCAGCTGATGCACGTTGTTGAAACTGTACAGCTCGCGTTCCAGGCGCGACGGAGCGACTGTCAGCAGCACTTCCGACAGAACGGCCAGGTCCTCCGTCTCAAAAGCGCGGCTTCCATTCCAGCGCGCCGTCGGAGCCAATTCCCCATTGGCGAAGGTCAGCGTGCGCGTGGCTCCGCTTTGAGCATCGGCAGGCCGCACCACGACGTCCAGATTGTACGGCCGGGCGGTTGCACGCGGCGAGAGATTTTCAACAGCCACCTCAATCCCATTTTGCTCGCCCCGCCGCAGTACATGAGTCTGCAAGGCGGTGGCCGACTGCACAATAGCGAGCTCGGCTTCGGGAACAAAGTCCACAGCCACATTGCCGATACTCAGATCGCCTCCAACATTTCCGCGACGAACCGTCACCTCAAACCGCAGCCAGGGATAGGTCGCCTCGTCAATGAAATCCAGGTCCACCGTTGATCCTTCAGCCAGCAGCAGGGACGTAAACTCGAGGTTGGGATCAAATGAGCCGAAAATCTCGACCGTCCACTGCGCCTCGGGATCGCCGATGGCATCCAGCACAAAACGCTGCCAGTCCTGCGCCGGGCCGAAGACCGGCGTCGTCAGCGTGTACTTCTCGGCAAAACGCTCCAGTTCGCCGGAGTAGGTCAGCGGCGTCGAGTCGACCGATCCGTCGCGCCACTCCTCGTGGATGACAGTGCCGCTCCGTGCAAACAGAATATAAGAGCTGGATTCATCGAGCGAGTCGGCGTATTGCGCGCCGTGCAGTTCAAGAGTGTTGCGATATTCATCGATGTAGCCGAAGTCCCGGATCCTGCGCCATGTCTCGTCGCAGTTGGCCAGCAACAGCGTTTCATTCGGCTGGACCTCCGTTTGCAGTACGGTCAACAGCTCGCGGATCAGCAGCGAGTCGGAGTCATAGATGTCGAAGCGCTTGTAGTAGCGCGCTTTGTCGCTTCCGCGCGGAAAGATGAAAACGTGAACGCCGCGCACAAACTCGTCGTCGATATAGAGCGAATCGCCGACCTGCACGCGGATGCGGCGCGTGGCAAAACTGCCCGACGCGGTCACATTGATCGGCACCTTGAGGTTGCGCGCCGTCAGCATAACAGAGTCGGCCACGGGGACGCTTTCAAAGCTGCTTTCCAGGCCGGCGAAATCCGACTCGCTCCGCAGAGTCGCCTGCGAAAGTTCGCTGTTGTTGGTGCGGCGCGTCACAAAGGGAATGATCAACCAGTCACCCGGTTTGTTGCCGTCTTTCAGGATCGTGCGGGCGAACATCCAATATGACTTGTCCGTCTCCAGCGTAATTCCCGGCCGCCACTCCGTGTAGAATTCACCGGCGGCCTCGGCCGGGTCGGCGCGCAGAAAGGCATTGCCTTCGTCAGGCGAAGTCGACAGTGCAAATTCGTATTGGAAGTTCGTGTAGTCGCGCGGCGTCATGACGCGGAAGACCGGCTCTTCAGGCTCGACGCTCCAGTGCGGTAGCGGATCAAGTGAAATCACGCCTTCGGGGAAAACGGAAAAGGTCAGTTCAAAGCGATTGTTCGTGCGGTCGGCATCTTCCAGGTCCGACCAGGGATCCATGTCGATCGTCAGACGGTGCTGGCCCGGCCGCCCTTCAACAGTCACGTCCCATTCAAAGAGCCGAGGAAAACACTGCCGGTCGACTGTATCGATGTACTCAAATGTCTCCTGCTCGTAGCGGTGCCGCAGGCGCACAATAATCGAGTCGGTGATGTAGACCCCCGCATTGCGCACCAGCGCCGACACATAAGCGCGACCGTCCTTCTCGGAAATCGCACGATTGCCGAAGCGGTTGACCACTTTCACGTCGCCCGGCAGCATATAGAGATTCGGCAGCGTGTCGATCGGCAGTTCCAGGTAGGGATCGCCGAGCAGCGAGTACTGCATGACCGTGTTGTAAATGACCGGAACGACGTCGGAATACGGATCTTGCGACTGTTTCTCACTGGCAATCAGAATGTCCAGTTTGCCGGCGATGATCACCTCACCGAGACGGCGCGCCTTCTGGAAACGAACGCCGTCCAACATTCCTTCCAGCAACAGATTGTCGGATGAGACATTCCCGAAACCGGTAGTTCCGAGTGCGGCGACCATGCCGCGTCCCTTCTCTCTGACGAACTCTTCGTTTTTGGCGACCACTGCGGGATCCGCGAAAGCGGCAGTCTGGCATGAGAAGGTCGCCAGTATTGGGTAGCGGTTGCCGTTGTTCAGCTCAACCGCGTCGCCGAAGTCCATGTCGAAAATTGTCGGAGCGGCATGCCCCACATAGTTGACCCAGACGGCGCCCGAATTGATCTTGTCGCGAATCACACGTCCCTGCGAGGTTGAAACAGCCGAGGCATTGGCCTTGAAGACCGTGTCTACCGTGCCGCAGAGCGGCGAGGAGGTCACGTGTCTGTTTGCCACTTTCAGCGCTTCATTGCGGAATCCGCGAATCTCCGATTCCGAATTGCCGCCGGCCAGCATGAGGAAGTTCTTTTGCCAGGGGTGCGGCTCGTGGGTTTCGTATTCGATGATCTTGTCGACGATAACAGCGGCTTCTTCCGCCGTTTCGGCCGAAATGCGCCCAACCATCACGTCGGGCACGATATCAGGCCCGTCAAGCAGCGAATACCAGTAATCGCTCACCGGCAGGCCATAGCTGGGTACAAAGTCGGTTTTTACGGCAAAATCGGCGACTTTGCGCGGATCCCAGGAAGCATCGCCGAAGAGAATCAGCGCCTCCGGGGCGGGCGCAGGCCAGTTTTCGTAGGCAAAACGCAAAAAGTCCTTGAGCGCATAGGGCGACTTGCGGCCGTAGCAGAACTGCGTGTAGATGTTGTCAACGTCAAAAACCGCCACTTCCAGGTCGTTGTGTTCGCGGCGGTATTGCGCCAGTCGCTCCGCTTCGTCGCGAAATACTGAATGTGTGATAATGACCAGATCGGCACGTGCGTTCGTCAGTCGCAGGTCGCGCTGCCCGACCGCTTCCACAAGCGGTTTTTCCAGATGGGCTGCGTCGGTGGCCATGATCGCGTGCTGCCGTCCCGCCGCAAGTCCAAACGCCAGCTCGAAGGATTTACCGGCGGAATGCACCAGAAATCCGGACCAGGAAGCGACAACATTGTCGCGGCCGCCGCGCACGATTGTATGTCCGCCCTTGACCGCCGCGGTCATCCAGGCCGCTCCGGCATTCAGGTCGGAGATGTCGGCGCCCAGCGCCTGCGCCGACTCGCGGAAGGCAAAACTCGGCTCGTTCGCGCTGTTGAACAGCAGCACAAAGGCATCGCCGTTCTGCGCCGCGGTCAGCGTCTGCTGCACCAACGCCACATCAATGCGCCGCGCAACGCCGTTTTCCAGTACTGCGGCGACCTCGCCCGCCTCGTTGTCGTAGAGCAGCTGAATATCGTTGAAGTAAATGCTGCGACCGGGTGTCGCGCCGGCACGTACGCCGGCGCGGACAGACACGCCGGCTTTTTGCGACTGCATGGCCGCAAACAGATTGTTGCTCGTGTCGATCGCAAAAACACTGCGGTCGTCAAAGCCGGGAATCACCAGGCGTTCACTCTGGCTGGATTGCGGCACGATGAAGTCGGCTCTTCCTTGCCAGGCAAAAGCCTTCGCACTGCCGCGAACGGCAAGGTAGTCGATGGCCGAGAGATCGACGTAGCCGGGTTCGTCGCGCGATTCCGGCGCTCCCAGCGAGTTGACCTTCATCATGTTGACGCCGGCCAGGACCGAGTCGCTGCTGATGCGCGCCGTCCACTCGCGATTGCGATAGCCGTTGAACAACTCAGACCCGCGCACTTCCTCGTTGACCGTGAATTCCAGAAAGTGATCCGGCGAGAAAAACTGGTCGTCGCTGATGGTTTTGTAGCGGAAAACAAAGTCGACAAAGCTGCCCGCGCGTTCGCTCGGCGATACCGGGACCAATTGTGTAAAAGAATTGCCGCGCCCGAAATTCTGCCAGAACCAGCCTTCCCCCTCCACGTGCTCCGTGCGGTGCAGGTTCACCGTGTGCGCCACGCCAACTATGACGTCGGCCACATTGTAAAAATGGTCTTCTTCAATATGGCGGTTGATCACCACATCGACCACGTCCTGCGCGGTCTCTTCAATTTGCGGAAACGCGTCGTAGCGCAGCGCGGGTGCGCCTTCTTCCGTCCAGGTCAGATAATAGGAAGCGTGTGTGTTGTGCACGTCAAAATACGTCGTGTCCCCCGTGCTGCGCCGACCGAAAAAGTAGATCATATCGGCGGCCGAGGTGCGGCCGTCGCCGTCGTCCACATAGGCCAGAGCCTGCTCCTGCCCGTCGTAATAGAGCCGAAGAAACGCCGCATCGCGTCCGAGCAGGTTTGCTCCCGCCTCGCCCAGTTCGCCCAGGCTGATGCCGGCGACACCGTCGCGTTCGGTCAGCAGTTTTACGTTGGGATTTTCGACGGAAAACCAGGAGAAATCACTGTTGAGGATGCGATCCGTTTCGCGGTCTTTGTAGCTGCGGACTTCGGCCAACAGCGGCACTTGCGCGGCATTCAGCACCGGCGTAAAAAGGCGCGGCGCATTCGGATTTGGCTTTGAATTCAGACGACGGCCAAAGTCGACGCGGATGCGCGTATGCGTGCATGACAACATCGCATCGGTTTCCTGGGCGATGTAGGGTTTGAACTTTATCACGCCCAATTGCACGCCGCGTTGTACGCCCAGATAGCTGAAAGTCGGCTGGTGGTCCAGCGCAAGCAGCTCGTACAATGCTGCGCCCTCATTCGGAAGCCCTGATATGGGAGCCGCGGCAAGATAGTCGGTACTGATCTGCGGAACTTCGCCGGACGGCAGGGCAATCACAAAAGAATACTCGTCCATACCGCCCGGAATCGGGCCTTGGTAGAACATGCCCTCGCTTCCGCCGATCGTCTGACCTGACTTGCCGGCTTGATTGTCGCCGTTTGCGGCTCCTTTTTTCTCTTGTTTGCCACTGGGAGACAGGTTGGAAGACTTGTCAATCTGCGTGGAGCCGAGGGACTTCAGGCTCGCAGCCGGCGACTGAATCACATGCGGCTGATCATCCAGCCGCAGGAAAAACTTGCCGTCTTTCAACTCCACATGCGCCGGCGCGGTTCTGACTTCGATGGTCAGTCCATTCTCGTCGGTCGTTATGTCGACCTGGGCATTCGCGCCCACCGACAAACAAAAGATCAGGCAAAGAGGAAAGGAAAAAGCAAGGAATCGGGCAAGCCATCGGTGTGAAAAATTTGGCATTGAGCTTCCGTACGACATTGGGAAATGGACGAGTGCGCTGGAGATACGGACTGGGGAGGCTGCCGGTCCCGACGGACGATTTTCCGCTTGCAGGCCGTTCCGGAGGTCGTCCGCCCCCGGTGGGCCGATTTTCACCATTCAAACACGGAGCAGCGGTCTGTGTTACAGTTGTCCGACCGCTTTGACCGACAAGTGTTCCGACGTCCCGCTCGAATCTAAATTTGGCATGTATGCTGCAACATCCCGCCGAGTGACGCGGTTCCGGAGCCCCGCTTGCGCCGCAAAACTGGCAGAAATAAAAAAGGGTCGCAAGGCATTAACTTGCGACCCTTTATTCCCTTGCGGGAAATCGATTTTCAAACGCCCGCCCGGCTTACTTGTTCGGGAAGGAGTTGTTGATGCTGACAACGAGTTTGTCGCGAATGGCGTGGGCCACGGCGGACTGAACGTTGTCCTGGCTCTGCAGGTATTCGCCGACGGCTTCTTCCACTTTGGCTTTCATCAGCTCGGACGTACCGCCTTCAAAGGCCAAAGCCATTTTGTGCATGTCCGTAGCGAGGCGATTAAGCGATTCGAGCTGGTTCTTGCTGGCGTCTTCCATCTTCTTGAGCATTTTATCCATGCGCTCTTCGCCTTCCGTGTAGAACAGCGTTACGGCGAGCAGCGAAAGCATGGTGAACTCCATGAGGATAGCAAAGAAGATCAGCGAGGGGCGCGTTGCCGGGATGAACTTCAGACCGCGAATACCAACGGCGATAATCAGGAATGCAGCACCACCGTAGGCAAAACCGGTAACGATGTTCGAGTACTTGTGCGAGAAGTGGTGCACCATGTACAGACGCAGACCAGGGAAGATGCGCAGGTGGAACTTCTGGTAGTCGCGCGCGGCGCGGACATCCTCGATTTCCGTCACGATCACTTCCGACATCACTTCCTTGATACGTCCCAGCAGAATCTGGTTGCGGAAGGAAGCTACGTCTTCATCGTCGGTAAAGAATTTGTCAAAAGCAGCTGGGCCGCCGTTCGAGCCGCTGCGCTCGTCTTCGGGAATCGTGCGATTCCAGACGGTACGGAACACGTTTTTGACGTATTCGGGATTTTGTTCGAAGAGTTTTTCGAGATCGCTGTTGCGCATGGTCAGCACTTCAACAATGTCGTTGTTGAAGCCCGTCTGCAAACGGATCTTGGCCTTGGTGTTGTAGACCTCGCGATAGACCTTCTGACTGACCAGACCAAGCGAGGGCGGCAGGATGAAGGTAACGAGGAACGCGGCCAGGACGCCGAGAATGAAGGACAGAGGCAGGAAGCCGTAGGGTTCGAGAACGATGGCCTCTTCCCCGAGTTTGGGTGCGCGCACCATCCACTCGCCCGCTCCCTTGTTGTAGCCGTGTTCTTTTTCCAGGCGTTCAACGCTGGTAAAGTCGAAGAAGTATTCCTGATCGATGTAGGACTTCTGAATTTCTTCACCGATGTGCTCTTCACCGGCTTTGGATGGCGTTGCCCAGACGCCGTTGAAATTGACCAGCTCACTCTTTTCGGGTTTGAACTGAGACTGGACAAACATCAGCACAGCTTCGGAAACAAGGGCGCTTTGGAACCAGTACATGACCCCGATCAGGATAGTCAGCATGATAACATAGTGCTGAAATCGGGGTTTGTAAGCTTTGGTTACACTCATCTAGGTAACTCCTCGGGGAATGACGGTTGTGTATTTATGTACACTCAGTTATTTGCAGATTTAGCGTGCTGAAAGGACCAATCGCGCTCTGCGGAGCAAACCAATAAGTTATGGAAATATTGATTCAAATTCACGCCTTTCACGCTCCCCGACCAATTTTTTGTCAAAATCGCATCGGTGGCGGACGCTTGCCGGCGCCCGTCCATACGGGAACGAAAATTGCGGGAATTACGACTGCTGCACGTTGAATCTATTCGTCAATAGAATCCTGTAAAGGCATGTATGACCGTGTTTGGAGTTGATAATCCGGCGGACAACATTTGGTCACAACAAAAAAAAGCAGCGCATTCTGATTTGAACTTCTGGCGGCCGCCGACGTATCTTGCGCCATGCGCATGCGAACACTACAGGCCTCCGTTTCCATCATCCGCGGAACCATCCGCGGCGGATCCTTTTTAGGCGGATTGGCCATCCATCGCGCACTCGTTCAAATCCAGACTCCAACCGGCTATCTCTCCCTTCGGCGTACAATGCACACTTGATTGCAGCTCAGCTCCATCTCCGAACCGCAGCTGTTCCGGATGTCTGAAACTGCGCCATAGCCGGACAGACACAACATTACAAATCATTTCGAAAACTCGATACATCTCTTTTGGAGGAACATTACATGAGCTCCTCATACAAGCCGCGCTTTGCCGTAGCGGCCAATGACGTGCACAAAGTGCTTTCACAACATATGCTCGCCGACGGGTTCGCCATGGTGCTGGACCTGGACGAGAGCGAAGGCTCCTACATGGTCGACGCGCGCGACGGCCGTAAATACCTCGACTTTTTCACCTGTTTTGCTTCGATGCCGATCGGCGTCAATCACCCGGGACTCAACAACCCGGAGTTCATCGAGTACCTGGGCAAGGCTTCGATCAACAAACCGTCAAACTCCGACCTCTACACCGAGGTCATGGCGGTCTTTGTCAAGACCTTCTTTGAGCTGGCGGTACCCGATCACTTCAAGTACAGCTTTTACATTGAAGGCGGCGGACTTGCGGTGGAAAACGCCCTCAAAACCGCCTTTGACTGGAAGGTGCAGCACAACTTCAAAAAGGGCTACACATCCGAGCGCGGCCACATGGCGATGCACTTTCGCCAGTCTTTTCACGGACGCACCGGATACACGATGTCGCTGACCAACACCGACCCGATCAAGACGCAGTACTTCCCGCAATTCGGCGACTGGCCGCGCATCCACAACCCGGCGGTCCGCTTTCCATTGAACGAGGCCAACCTGGCTCAGGTGATGCAGGAAGAAAAAACGGCGCTGGACGCTATCAAGCAGGCCTTCTTTGAGCATCGCGATCACATCGCCTCGATAATCGTTGAGCCGATCCAGGGCGAGGGTGGCGACAATCACTTCCGCACGGAATTTCTGGCGGCCGTCAAACAGCTTTGTCTGGAAAACGACGCCCTCCTGATTTTCGACGAGGTGCAAACCGGCGTCGGCATTACCGGCACGATGTGGGCGCACGAGGGAATCGGCGTACAGCCCGACCTGATGTCCTTTGGTAAAAAGATGCAGGTCTGCGGCATTCTGGCCGGCGAGCGCGTCGACGAAGTCGCGAACAACGTCTTCCACGCCTCCAGCCGCATCAACTCCACCTGGGGCGGCAACCTGACGGATATGGTTCGCGCAACGCGTTACCTGGAAATCATCGATGACGAGAATCTGGTGCACAATGCGGCAACGCTCGGCTCCACATTGCTGCAGAAATTGCAGGGCCTCGCGCAGTCGCACCCGAATCTGGTGTCGAACCCGCGTGGACGCGGCCTGTTCTGCGCTTTTGACCTGCCGAACAATGAACAGCGCGGCGCTTTTGCCAAAGCCTGTATAGAAAAAGGCCTGCTCATGATCGCATCCGGCGACCGGTCCATGCGCTTCCGTCCGCCGCTCAACCTGAGCAGTGCCGAGCTCGAAGAAGGCATGCAGATCGTTGAGAATGTCCTGCAGTCGATGTCCTGAGCCGGAAGTCTGTCATCAGTCTGAAAACAAAAGCCTCCCGCCATTACATGATGGCGGGAGGCTTTGTAGTTTTTTACCCTTGTTTTCGGCTGTGCGGCTGCAAAGCCTCAATCCGACGCGGCGCGTTCGTGCACATAGGCCTCGGAGCGCTCCACAAAGTCGGCCGCAACATCGTTGATTGCACCGCCGACAACGTGTCCACCGGCGGCATTCATGTGGCCGCCGCCGTCGAACATCGCCGCCAGCTCGTTGATCGGACGCCGTCCCTTGGAACGGATCGAAAGTTTGATTTCACCGTCGCGCTCCGTGATCAGCGCGCCGATAACCACACCGCGCAGCGCCAGAATCTCGTTGACAAATCCCTCCGTCATCGAGCCGTCGGGATAAGCGCCTCCATTCATCGCAGCCGTCACGCGCATGACGCCCACGCGTCCGCCGTGATAAAGTTCAATTCCCGCCAGCGCGCGCCCCAGCAACTGCGTGCGTTCCAGACTGCCCTGATTGTACACCTGCTCGTAAATATCAAAGGGGGACGCGCCGGCTTCGATCAGTGCGGCGATGCTGCGGTGCAGATCCGCGTCGACGCGCGGAAAGCGGAAATTACCCGAGTCGGTCATAATCGCCGTGTACAAAGCCGTCGCCTCCGGCTCTTCCAGCTTTACATTCATCTTCGCAAACAGATCGCACAGTATCTCACTCGTGGCAACGGCGTCCGTATTTACCAGATAGTCATCCGCAAAGTCCGTCGGATCCAGATGGTGGTCAATGACAACTTTGTGCGCGGAAGAATTGACTATGTGCGGCTCCAGGCCCGGAAGTCGACGCGGCGAGTTGACGTCGAGCACGACAATGCGGTCCGCCCCGCGAATTTCGGCGGCATCGCGTTGTTCATCCACAACGCGTATGCGATCTGCGTCGCGCAGAAACATCATGTTTTCAGGCACGGGCGACGGGTTAATCATCAGCACCTGTTTGCCGTTGCGTCGCAAGACGTGATACAGCGCAAGTTGTGAACCAATCGCATCGCCATCGGAATTGACATGCGTAGTCAGCACATATCGCTCCGCTTCGTCCCGCAGGTGAAGCGCAACTTCTTCCAGGGCTGTTTGGTAATCGGGAATCTGTTTTACTGTCGTGTACTCGTTGGAAATCGACGTCATGTAGCAGTGTTGTAATGCGCGCAGCTATTGCAGCTGCGCTGAATGTTGTTTAAGCGAACATGCAAGATAAGCAGCAGGTCCGTAACTCCTGATGCTTTCTTCGTATATTGCATCAAATCTGTGTTCAACCGGGATCAAAAGAATACCTATGTCATTAGAGCCGACCAACAACGTCGAGCAAATGATGCGCGAGATCGAGGCAAAGGAAAAAGCCGCGCGCAATAATTCGCACAAACCCGAAGCAGCCGCGGAGCGCGACAAAAAAGAGCAGAAATTTTACTGGATATTAATCGGCGCGCTGGCGGGAATGGTGTTCCTGATTGCACTCATTTTTGACTATCTGGTTATGCCCGCCTATGTCGGCTCCGATGATTTGTTAACAGTTCCCGACATCGTCTCCACCGACACGCTCGATGCGATGGACGAGCTGCGCAAATTCAACCTGAATCCCGTCATCTCCGAACGCCTCAACAACCAGAAAATTCCGGCCGGACAGGTCATCAGCCAAACACCGCACGCCGGCGAAAAAGTTAAGGCGGGACGTCCGGTGTATCTCGTCGCCAGCCGCGGCCCCGATCACCTCGAAATGCCGCAGGTCGTCGGCACTCCCCTGCGCGAAGCGCGCATCCAGTTGCTGCGCCTGGGCCTCCAGATCGGCGATATCGACTTCATTCACAGCGAGCGCTTCGATGCGCGCGTCGTGATTTCCCAGAGCACGCCCGCGGGCAACAAACTTTCAAGCGGCGACAAGATTGATCTGGTCGTCAGCCTCGGACCGGAAATCCAGTTCGTCGAGGTTCCGGACTTTGTCGGCAAAACCTTGCCGGAAGCGCGGCAGATCCTCGACGCCGCCGGCCTGACGCTCGGTTTTGTCAACCAGAGTACCGAGGAAAGTCCGTTTACAAGCGGCACAATCATCGACCAGTTTCCGGCTGCAGGCGAGCAGGTTGAACCGGGCGTGGTCATTCACCTGACACTGGCGCGCTGACAATGCACACTCTCTACCTGGCCCGTCACGGCGAGGCCGAATCGCCGGCGCACTACTCACACGACCGCGAACGCGAGCTGACGCCGATCGGCAAAGCCAAATTGCTGCGAACCGCCAAACACCTGCGCGCCTCCGATCTCGAAGCGCCACACATAATCAGCAGTCCATTTGTCCGGGCGCGCCAGACAGCCGAAATTCTGGCCGCCGTCTGGCCCGGCAGCGACATAGAATTCGATGCGCGCCTGCGGCCGCTCAATCGCTGCGACGAAGCAATCGATCTGTTGCGTGAACTGGACGGACTTCACAGCTGTGTCATGCTTGTCAGCCACAACCCGCTTGTCAGTATTCTGGCCGCCGCACTGAGCGCCGAAGGACGCCTGCAGATTGAATTTGAACCGGGCGCCATCGCATGTATCAGCACCTACCGCCTGCATCCCCTTCACGCGGCTTTAC
The DNA here is from genome assembly GCA_964445695.1 of uncultured Hyphomicrobiales bacterium. Taxonomy (GTDB): domain Bacteria; phylum Bacteroidota; class Ignavibacteria; order Kapaibacteriales; family UBA7675; genus JAUIKM01. The sequence continues at coordinate 64,901 of CAYULF010000004.1, forward strand.
GCTGGTTCTGCACACCGCAGATGCTCGGCGCCAATCTGACCGATTAGGTCCGTCGACTCAATATCTGGAATGAACTTTTCCGTTTGAATCTGAAAGGTAAAAGTCCGGCTGGTGCAATTGAACCGCAGTTCAGTGTGCCGCGCTGTCGTCTGCTTCTCTCGGCATGGTGATGGTGAAGGTAGCGCCCTTGTCCACTTCGCTGACGACGTGAACGGTGCCGCCGTGCAGTTCCACAAAACGCTTGACGATCGGCATGCCGAGGCCGGTACCTTTTTCCCCGTTGGTGCCTTCGCGCTGGTGTTTGCCGAATTTATTGAACAGGTTCGGCATCATCGATTGTGGGATGCCGATTCCCGTATCGGCCACGACAATCTCGATTGTGTCGGCGCTTTTGAGTCGCACCGCGACTTTAACCTGGCGACCATGCGGCGTAAACTTGACGGCGTTGGACAGCAGGTTGTTGACCACCTGCATCATCTTCGGTCTGTCGCCGCGCACCGTGATCTCGTCGTCCGGGAAATCCATGTCAATCCGGACGCCCTTTTTTAGCGCGATCATCTGAATTGACTCGATGCAGCGCAGCACCAGCTCGCGGATCTCATAGCGCGAAAAATTGAGCGACATAGCGCCTGATTCGATTTTAGCCAGGTCGAGCAAGTCATTGACCAGCCCGATCAAAGACTCGACCGAATCACAAATCATGGCGGTAAACTCACGTACCGTTGCGGGATCGCTCGACTCCTCCCCGTCGCGCAGGATCTCCGCCAGTCCTTTGATTCCACCCAGGGGTGAACGCAGGTCATGTGAGACAATCTGCATCATCTTGTCTTTTTCTTCGTTCAGCTCGCTCAGCTCTTCAATGTTGCGGCGCTGCTCCATCTCCAGCCGCCGCATGCGCAGATGTACGTCCACACGCGCCAGCACTTCGTTCTTCTGGAAAGGTTTGGTGATGTAGTCCACACCGCCCACTTCAAAGGCGTGCACTTTGTTTTCGGTGTCGTCCAGCGCGGAAAGAAATATGATCGGTATGTCGGCCGTGGCGGCATCGTTCTTCAGTCGACGGCAGGTTTCAAATCCATCCATGTCCGGCATCATGATGTCCAGCAGGATGATGCCGGGTTTGATTTTTCGGGCAATGGCCAGTGCCTCGGCGCCGGAGTCCGACGTCAGCACGGAAAATCCACGACGCCGCAGCATCTGGCGGATGATTCCAACGTTGACTTTGTTGTCATCGACCACCAAAACGGTGTTGTCGCTGTCCAAATTTCCACCAACCAACGTCATGTGCTTGTACAGGTTGATCCCAAAATTCCAAGATAAGCAAAAGTTTGTAAAGACTTTCGCCGCTTCAAAACGACTGATTTTGTGCCTGTGACCGCCTGAATACGCCTGTTTTCATAACGTTTGAAAGCTAAAACAATGATACTCTCGGTGTGATCATTTTCACAGATCGGCGCATTTGCCGACGAAACAAACTCAAACTTTTTTCGCCCTGCGGACGCTTGCCGCCTCGTCGCGTATGCTGCCTTCAATACCCGAACAGCCTTTCAAGCCGGCTTTTGTTTGTCAGCGTGTGCGAATTCTCCCTCCGTCGAATTGGTGTTCAGCCCGCAAGTCGTGGTGCTGGAAAGCGGTCGAAAATTACGCGGCCGCGCACTTCGGCATGCATTCGAAGCGGTTGGTCAGCTCCGAGATATGCCGGTTCAGTGGCAAAGTGAGCCCGAACTGTGCCGATCAGCCGGCCTCGAACAGCTGCGGAACAACCAACTTGTCGCCGTGGGAGCGGAATCGCTGAAAACCCTCCGCGCCCATGTAGCGTTTCAGAAAGCGATCTTCCGTTGAGTTGAGGTCGAGCCAGATAAGTGCGTCGAGCACGTCGGAAAACTGCGGATCGACGTTAAACTCCATAACGCGGGCGTTTAACTTGAGATAGTGTTGCAGCAGAATCGGCATGCCCTTGCCGTCGGACTCTATGTCACCGATCAGATTTGAGACGTCGGTGGAGTTCAGGATGCCGCGCTGCAGCGTCAGCACGGCCGCCGTTTCTTCGGCGTTGGATTCAAATGGATTGCGCGGTGCGGTCAGCGCGGCCATCGTCTGGTTCAGTTTGTAACGACGCAGGTAGCGCACGATAACCGCGCGGGACATCGGGTTGTAGTTTTTGCCAATGCTGACCGGACCAAAGAGTTTGCGATAACGCGGACGGCGCACCAGAAATTCACCGATGCCGCGCCACAGAAGTGAAAGACTCGCAAAGTGGCGCTGGTATTCAGGCCGCACAAAAGAACGGCCGACTTCTACCGCGTCGCCAAGGTGTTCGGTAAACTTGTCGGCGAACTTAAACAGCGTATTTGTGTAGAGTCCATCGATGCCGTTCTTCCGCAACAATTCATCACAGCAGCCCAGGCGATAAGCGCCCGCAATTTCACCTCGCTCGCGGTTCCACAGAAACAGGTGATAATATGTGTCGTCAAATTCATCGCGGTCCAGCGCATTACCGCTGCCTTCAAAAGCCTCACGGAAGGTAAACTCGCGCAGGCGCGCAATTTCGTGCATCAGGGCGTCGGACTGCGCGGCGCGCATTGCGTAGACGTCCAGCTCCGAATGAGAAGCCAGCAAGGCGTCGGCGGGCAGGTTGTCGACGGCGTCGCGAATTACCCCGGCATCAAGCGCCGCCGCCAGCGGTTGCATGTTTTCACTGCCGACGGAGGTGATGCGCCGGACATCTTCTTCGCTCTGCCGGTAGCGTATAAAATACGTGCGATGGCGCAGGTATTCGGTTAATTCGCGGCTGGTTCCGGTGCCTTGCCACTCCGCCCCACGGACGACATTGCCGACGCGAATGTTTAACACACTCTTGCGTTTGTTTAACAGCTCGCGTGGAAGCAGGGCCGTGCGCAGCACGGGATGGATCATGCCCGCCACCTGAAACAACAAACTGTTGCGGCCTTCTATAAAGATGGGCACGACCGCGGAAGCGCTGTATTCGATCAATGCGCCGATATGCGGACTCCACTCGCTGTCGCTCACCTCCCCTTCTTTCCAGCGAAAGTGCGAAACTTCACCGGCGGGAAATGTCAGCAGAGCGCCGCCGTCGCGCACCCAGTTGACGGCCGACTTGATGGCGTGAGCATTCTTGCGCACGGACGCGCGGTTGCCGAAAGGATCAACCGGAATGATGCGGTCGCTCATCCCGTGAATACGCGTCAGGAGATAATTGCCAAGAATTTTCACGTCGGGACGCAATTGCGCCAGGAGCTGCGCCAGCGCCATGCCCTCAAAACCACCAAAGGGATGATTGGCCACGAGCGTCAGCGGACCGTGCTTGGGAATTTTGCGCAGGTCAGTATCCGAAACGTTAACACTCGACTGCATGACATCCAGCGTGACCTGCATGATGTCGCGATCTTTGGACTCGGCCACGATGCGCGAATACTCTCTGTTTAATTCTTTCAGTCCCAGCAGGGACTCAAGCAGCGGCGCTGCAAGACGAATGAGCGGTCGTGCTACGGGATGGTCGACGGACTCCCGAATATCTATCAGTTTGAGCTGTTTAATCCCGGGAACCATGTGCGCCGCCTGCTTTTCATTGATCATCAACAAATCTCTAACATTGTGTTAAAGAAGCTCACCTTTGAATATATCTTTGCAGTTTAAGCCGAAGTCTTTACCTGGATGTGAAGCCGCCGTAAAACTGCTGTGAAACTTTCGAGCAGATTGTTTAACACTCTTGTCCGCTTCGCCGAATGCGCCTGGTTATTTTAGCCGCATATACATCTACCCCTACTCTTCACGGCGTGAATTGTTAACAGATTTCCCGCCTCTTTCCCGGTGACAAACAAGAAAATCATGCTGTAAAGAGAGCCGGGTCAGGTCGCGACACAGCCGTTCTGACGGAATGCGGAGCAAGGGCTAATTGGCGCAGGTATGTAAAAATGCCTTTTCAACTTTCACTGTTGGGCCGATATTGGTTATATTGATTTTTGATCATTGCCGGGCTTGTGCAGCTTCCGTATTTCCTGCACTACCGGTAATCAGCACTAGATCGGGAACAAAACCATGCGAAATTTCACCAGGAAAACACGAATTCCGTTACTGCTCTTGCTGCCTTTCCTGGCGTGTCAACTGATGAGCTGTGCGGCGATTCTCAAGGGATCGGAGAGCGCAGTGCGCGTGGAGGCGCCTCCGGAAACGAAGGTGTATGACGCCGCAGGCGAAGAGCTGGAGGCGGAGAATGTGGAGACCGGGCAATTTGAGGTGTTTCTGCCGTGCAACAGGGACCAGCGCCTGACGTTTCGCATCGGTGAGCGCGAGCAGCAAGTAACGGTCCAGTCCAATTTCCAGCCGGCCTGGCTGATACCCGACATGATTTTTGGATTGCCTCTGCTGGTCGATTTGTTGCATCAGTCCTGGTACGATTTCAGCAACGTGAGGCTGCTGGTTCCGCCCGACAGCCTGAAGTATGCGGTTTTGCCCACATATCGAATCCCTGAAAGAATGACGGAAGACCAGTTGCGACTGCTGGCTTATCTGGAAGAGAACGACCGGCGCAGCAGTGAACTGAGTATCTATCTGGCGGCTACGTCCGGCTGGATGCTGGGTCTCGGCGTTCCGCTGGTCCTGACGCTGGACCAGGAAATTGGTTTTGATACGGCGGGCGACGTGATGACATTCGGCATCATGATTGGCGCTCCGTTGATTACCTCGGCTTTTATTGTGCTGGTCGACTCCGGTTCCGACGCAAAAGGCGATTTCAGCGCAGCATTCGGCGGCGCATTTCTCGGGGCGGTCGGCTCATTTATTGTCGGGGCGGTGGCCGGCGGGGTCGTTGGGGCAACAATTTCGACAGATGCGGGAATCGCAACGTTCTACACAACAATGTTAATTGTACCGCCCATTGTTGCGGCGCGGTCGTACATCAGTTCGCAGCCGGAGACGGTGCTGATGTGGCCTGAATCGGGCGCAGACGCCGGCACGGCGCGGTACTCGACGCTGGAGGGCATGCAGCGCAGCTCACTCCTCTACAACTTCGGCGACAATGCGCCGCAGACTGATGGTTTCAGGCTGCCTCTTGTGAATATCAGGTTATAAGAAGGCGTGACAGTCTTTGTGCCTAGGAATTTTCAATGTATTACGGCCGTGCAAATGTGTGCACGGCTTTTTGTTTAATAGCACCGGTGTCGAATGACCACAGGGCTGACTGTATCAGGAAAGTTACGCCGGATTTTCTTCGGCGTGTATTTCTCTGTATTTCAATATTTCTTTTGGTGGATAGCATTCAAGAATGTGTCGACAATATTGCTGCATGTCTCTGGCACGATCGGCATCGCGATCATCGGTATTATTGTCCGCAAGAACCTGAATACGACCTACAGCACGGACGGATCGTCTTTGACCGAAACGGGGCGCAAAGAACAAACAATCGAATACTGCCAGGTCACGCGATTGGATCATCAGCTCGGCAATCTTTGGGTCAGCAGTCGCAACAGCTGCATCGGTGTGGCCAATGACATTGTGCAAAAAGACGAATTCTATCGCCGGGTACTGCTGGATCTTGCCGCCGTCAAAGACATTGACAATGTGAGAATGCGCGGCGAGGTTGAGGAGATCAGACGTCTGCTGGAAGCGAGTGAATAAATCGACTGGTATCAGACGGGTTGCAATCATTGCATCGCAAGAACTGTCGACTTCTCACTCCCCTGCGAGCAAAACAGGAAAATCACGCAGTTGGAGAGAAAATGCAATTGATGGTAAAAGAGACTGCAGGAAAAATTCGGAAACTTTGCGCAAGACGCATGAAGGAATATTGACATCTTTCAAAGCCCATCTAAATTTAGTTATATTAAGCTCCGGTCATTACCGGGGACTGTCCGCGACGATAGCCCCTAAAACGAACAATCTGCACTAGTTCGGGGAATTACAATGGAAGGATTCAACCGAATACCACAATTTCCGTTACTTCTGCTGTTTGCGCTGCTTGCAAGTTATCTGGTGAGTTGTGCTGCAATTATGAAAGGCAGTGAGAGTGCCGTACGTGTGGAAGCCTCGCCTGAGACCAGAGTCTACAATGATGCAGGTGAAGAACTGGAGCACAACTATCTTGAGGGAGAGGGATTTGAAATTCTATTACCCTGCGACAGAGACCACGAATTGACATTTCGTGTGGGCGACCGGGAAGTGCAGGCGAAGGTTCAGTCCAAATTCCAACCGGCGTGGATTCTACCCGACATGGTGTTGGGTTTTCCGCTCGTAGTAGATTTCCTGTCACAATCGTGGTACGATTTCACCAACGTCAAATTGCTCATTCCGCCCGACGACCTTAACTACGCCGTACTGCCTCCCCGTCCCTACCGACAAGAATTGAGCGAAGATCAACAGCGATTGTGGGCCTGGCTGAAAGATAACGACAGTCGGAGCAACGAACTCGGCCTGTTCCTGGCCGGGACAGGCGGCTGGGTTGTAGGTGTATTATCTCCGGCATTGCTCACGGCGGACACATTCTTTGACAACGGCAATGGCGACAAAGTGCTGATCGTCGGGCTTTTTGTCACCGGCCCGATTCTTTGCTCCAGCTTTATATCCGCGATCGACTCAGGGGCCGACAGCAAAGGCGATTTCAGCGCGGCATTCGGCGGCGCGTTTGTGGGATTGCTGTCCTCCCTGGCTATAGGAATTCTTGCTCAGGAATTACTTCCCTCAGATTTGAAGGACTTGGTGACTACCGGTTCGATTTTGTTTATCCCGCCGTTAATGGCCACAATTTCGTTTGTAAGTTCGCGACCGAAAACTGTTTTACTGTGGAACGACTCCAGCTCGTACGGCGACAACGCGCGTTATACCACGTTGGAAGGCATGCAACGCAGTTCGTTGTTGTTTAATTTTGGCGACGACGCGCCAGGGGCGGACGGATTCAGGCTTCCGTTGTTAAACATCAAGTTGTAAATGCGGGCATTTAAACCTGGCACGAATCCGGTGAAATAGATTGCTCAGCACAAAATATCCAGTTATTTGTTAAACCGGATGAGCGCCGGCTTGACATAGTCCGGCAAACTGATTAATACATGGGGTGCGGCACAGTCTATCAAGTCAAAGATGTAAATAACCTCAAAATACGCTGCAGCATCGAGGAGATCTGGCGTCTGCTGGATGTCTGATGGATCGGGATGTGGCGGCTGCAGTTGATAAACAATGCCACAAATATTGATCCGCAAGGGTACAACTGAATCACATGCTTTTTTCCGTTCAGCGGGCTGGACGTCACGTTGAACACGATTCTGCGTCCGCTTGGTTTTTTCCGCGAGGAATTTGACGGAAAGCGATGTAGTGTTGGGAGAGCGGCGGAGGTACTAGTGATCTGCCGGGAGTTAACAGAAAATAACCTGGAGAGATTCAGGGTGGGAGGTTAATATATAATGGTAAAAGGACTGCCGCGGAGGAGGCGGGGAGGACCCCTGATCAAGCCGGAAGTACGTTTAAATTTTCACGCCTTTCCGTTTAACCCAACAAACCGCCCGTTAACATTCTCAAACTGCTCACTTAGCGCCGTGCCCCTATCCTGCTCAGACTCCCGGACTCCAAAATCTTTGTTCTGCGTCAAATTCCCGATTCCACGGCTCAACGTTCGCTTCCGTCTCACAACCGGACAACTGATCCCTCGCCGACATCCGCGCTCCGCTCCCGACGTCTAAACTTACCAGACGCGAGTCATCGCATGCGTAGCCGGGACCTGAAACATCAGACTCCATTACTGCATACCTGACGCTCACCGGCGGGCCAAACAAGAGAATCAGGCAAACGATCAAGCAAGATCGTCGAAAATGAACGCCGTGCTGGAGCGCCAGGTAAAAAATCGGAAATAGTCTTCGAGCAGGAAGGCCGAGCAAAATAGTCGGAAAAAACTTCGAGCTGAAACACTAAACAAAAGAATCAGACAGCAAAAGCCAATGAGGTGCACTTAAACAAACATGTGAAGCAGCCAGCCGCAGGCCGCGCCGCCAAGGACAATCCAGGCGGCGTTGAGTTTTGGAAAACGAATTACAAGCGCCATGGCAGCCACACATATAACTGCGCCAGTCCACTCCTGCACAACTGCATATGTTAACTGCAACGTCACCGCTGCCATCAGCCCCAGAGCCGCCGCGTTCAGAGCGTCGAGTATGTGCGAAAACAATCGAGATTGGCGCATCTTCGGGATCAGCGGGTTTAAAGCCGCCACAAATATGAACGAGGGTAAAAAGATTGCAAGAGAAGCGACAACCGCACCGGGAACACCGGCCATCACGTAGCCCACGAAAGTGGCGGTTGACAGAACCGGGCCGGGCGTAAACTGTCCCATCGCTACCGCGTCCAGCAGCTGCTGCTGCGTTAGCCAGCCCAGGCTCTCAACAAATTCGCCCTCAAGAAAGGCGATCAACACATAGCCGCTGCCGAACAGCACAGCACCTATTTTCAGAAAAGACCAGCCCAGTTGCGTGAGCGAGACTGCCACGCTGCCGGCTGCCGCCGAAGCATGAACAACTGGTGTCATCAGAAGTGCAAAGCCGGATTTTTTAACGCTATTATCGCCCGCCTGATCCATTCCGGAGCCATTTTTGTCGCCGGGCTCCGCGCCCGAATTGGCGTCATTGTTGCCGCGGCCCAGACGCAGCCACGCACCGCCTGCCAGTCCGCCGACGAGTATCGCAATCACCTCGCTCACGCCGCCAAAAAGCAGCACACCCGTCGCCAGACCGATTATCAGCGTCCTTCGGCCTTTGATCGCTTTTTTACCAAGTTTGAGCAGCGCCGCAAAGATGATGGCAATTACGGCCGGTTTGATGCCGTTAAACAGCGGCTCAATTGCCGGGATGGTTCCGTATTCCACGTAGATCCAGGCCAGCAAACCGGTTGAAAGAACGGCCGGCAAAATAAAACACCAGCCCGCCACCAGCATGCCCGCCACGCCCGCGCGGTGATAGCCGGCGTGAATAGCCATTTCGGTTGAATTGGGACCGGGAATGAGGTTGGTGGCGCCCAGAAGATCAAGGAAGTGTTCACGCGTCATCCACTTGCGGCGGGTGACGACCTCGTCTTCCATCATAGCGATGTGCGCCGCAGGACCGCCAAAGCCGATAAGTCCCAGCTTCAGAAACACTGCGGCGATTTCGCGCAACTTATTCATTGTCAATGGTTTACAACAACCTTTCGAACAGTCTTGTTGCCGTCGACACTCAGACGGGCGTAGTATACTCCGGAGGGCGCTTCGCCGATATTCCATCGGCGCAGGTGGTCGCCCGCCGCCAATTGCTCATCGGCCAGCACTGCAATGATCTCGCCGAAGGCATTGTGGATTTCCAGCTTGACGCGCGCGCCGCGCTCCAGCCGCCATTCGATCGCCGTTCCCTGGTCTGCCGGATTGGGACCGACAAACATGTACTGGTCGCTGCTGAAGTCCATCGGAGTCGCAGAAGGTGTAGCGCCGTTGTCGTAGAGCGAGATCGTACGCGGATTCATGCTGAACGGCAGCGTCAGTTTCAGCAGCGCGCCGCTCATCGTCCCAAGCATCATGTAGCGCCCGTCGGGCGACATCGCCAGGGCGTTGTGGCGTTCCTCGATTGCGCCGAAAACGTCCAGCTCAGTGTGGTCGCTGGTCTGGTAAAAACGCAGCTTGCGGTCCAGCGCCGCGGCGATGGCGAACTTGCCGTCGGCAGTAAACACCACGCCGCGCACGCAGCTTTCAAATTCTTTCATGATGGCGACTTCCTCGCCGCCGGCCGTGTCGAACACGCGCAGTTTGCTGTCGTAACCGCCCGAGTAGAGCTGATGTCCGTCGGGAGAAAAAGCAAGCACGTGCGGCCGTTGTTTGCCGTTGTCGTACTGCTGCAGTTCCAGGCCCGTTCGCGCGTCGTAGAGCGTCACGTTTTCCTTGCCGCCCGAAGCCAACAGGCGCCCGTCGGCGGAAAATGCCATCGCAGAGACGGCTTCGGCCGGCGTCATCACGGAATAAAATTTGCGGCCGTTAAGCGCATCGATCAGCGTCAGGCTGCCGTTGTCGCCCGCACAGGCCAGTGTCTCGCCGTCGGGCGAAAATTCCACGGCGCGCAGCGGCGTGCATTTGCTGCCACCCTCTTCTTCAAAGATCGGAACCAGGCGGCGCGCATCGGTCTGGTAATTCCAGATCAGCACAAATCCGGCCGTAGCCGCAATATTGTCGTAGTCGTCTTTGTATTTCACCGTAAAAGCGGAGGCCACCAACGGCAGTCCGGCGGCAAAGGTGATGTCGTGAAAGCCATACAAAAAAGGATGGGTGGCCATGGCCGGCGCGCCGGGCGACGGTTCCAGGCTGACGGCCGGCGCGAATTTCTGCGGCGTCGGCAGCATCTCGCCCAGGTCTTTCAGTTTGAGCGCACGGAATTCCACTCCGTCGGCGGTGTAAAAAAGTCGAAGCCATTTATCGTGGCCGGCGGAGCCCACAAGTCGTCCATCGTCTGAAAAAGCTACGGCGTTCACCGGCGCTTTGTGCGCATCCTTGCGCCAGTCTATCTGCACGTCGAAGGCCTGCGCCTGTCCCAGCGGCAGCAATGCCATCAGGGCGGCCAGAAAGCCGTAGCGCACCATGCTGTTTCCCTGCATTTTCTCTCCCTTTCCTGCTTCATTCCATCCGCGGTCCTGTGTCCGTCCCCGGTTTTTCCGAGGTTCTTCCCACACATTGGACTCACACGCGCGGAATTTACGGTTTTTTTGACTGCCATTCCAGTTGGAGTGCCGCGCGGATGGCTTGTACCGAAGGATTACCCATAGGCTGTGCGGTCAAAAACGATCGGCTGCGGCAAAGAATGTTGTTTGTGACCGGACGCGGAAGAATGACTGTTTTATCAATTGCTTTTAACACCCGGCACCCGCCCGACAGATTCTCGTGCACAGGTAAAAAACAGTACCCTTCTTACTATTTTCACAGGGCTCTTGTTTCTCTGTTTCCCCGAGCGTATGTTGCCCACCCGGATTCACTCACCTGCCAGTCAACGCCTGACCCGTTAATCCGAATTGTTACACGATCATTGAGGTGCGGTACCGACAAACACAGCCCGATGACATTGCACTACCCCCTGCTCGACCGATCGTTTCCCCCACGAAGCATTCGTACGATCGATCACCATCCGACCCAGTCATCTTTTCACAATCCTTGTCAATTAAAACATATCATGTCACAAAACTCGACGCACTTGTTGCAGCGCCGCGGCACTGCTTTGCCACGGCTCGCTTTCTTGACTTTTTGTTTGTCAATGTGTGGTACTTTTTCAGTCAGTTCTCAGACGCCGCCGGAGGAGTGGTTGCCGAACGACCGCGGATTGACGCCCGGCATACCTTTCAGTGAAATTCAGTTAACGCCGGAGAATCGGGAGCATTCCGATCATGCTCATTCACGCGGGTGGATGTGGCATTTGTACGACATAAAAGCGCCGTTGGCGTGGAAGTTCTCGACCGGCGCGCCAGATGTCGTGATTGCAGCCTACGATTATTGGGGAGCAGACGATTTTGATCATCCGGACCTCCCGCTACGTACGACGCCGCAACAGTCCGGCCAATTTATTGTGGTCGACGCCGCACACAGGGGCGACGGGTCGGAGACCAGTGTGGACCGCCGCGGCGGCCACGGCCTGACGACGCTGCCGCTGGCCGTCGCCGCCGGTAACAACGACGACGGAACGCCGGGTACAGGCATGCTCGGTGTGGCGCATTCCTGTCGCGGCGTGGCGCTGCATGCCATCGGCACACTGGGTCCGAAGATCCTGGAACTTGATACCGATCTCGAACAGAATAACGAACTGCAGCCTGTGGCCGTCCTGAACGCCAGCATCGGTTCGGTTGAGTTACCTCCCCTCTTCAGCGTGACCGCCGAGAATTTTCTTCCGGCCATCAACGCCGGCATCGTCGTGGTGTCCGGCGCGTGCAATGCACGCGACTATGAGAACGGCCAGTGTGGCATACCGCGCAACTTCCAGGTCAACGGTGAACAGAGACGCACCTGGTATCCGGGAGTGTCCAGGCCGGCGGCACACGTATATGCCGATCCCGACGCGCAGAACGATCCGTCGCGCGACGTACGAATTATCGCCGTCGGAGCGCTGAATGACGGCGGCCCCTCGCCGTGCCAGGACCCGCTCTGTAATCCCGGATTGAGCGCCGCCGCCTGTGACTACAACAATGGCTGGTTGTTTCGTGGCTCGCAGACTTTCATCGACAACTGGAATTTTTCGCCGGGAAAAGACAAGTTTAATCTGAGCAGTGATCCCACGGAGCGACTGGAGGCTAAACGCCGGGCCTTTCTTGATCTGGCTGCACCTGGGCAGTACATTACGACGCCTGCCGCCAACGACGGCGGTGCAATATTTTCCTCAGGAACTTCACAATCCGCTCCCGTCGTCTCCGGCGTTGTGGGTCTCATGCTGGCGGTCGATCGCTGGGCGGGAGTTGATCTTGAGCATGATCAAAACGGCGATCTGCTCAATGGAGCCGACGTGCAGCGCCGCGTCCACGACGTGCTGACGATGACAGCCGACAAACTGCCGGACTATTGCAACATCGGACCGCAATGGCCGCGCTGCGACGGCAGCGACGGCGATCCGAATGTCGAGGGGGACTATTTCTCCGGCGTCGACGGCAACGATGAGCTGATTCAGTTCGACTACTTGGAGCAGGCGAACGATCCGCGGCGACGTAGCTGGGCGCAGCGCATGGGCTTCGGCAAGGTCAATGCTTACCGTGCCGTGGCACACACCATTTCGCTCAAGGCCGACCAACGTTACACCGCTTCAGTAACGCTGCCATTTGACAACGACGAACGAGGGCCGCTCGGACAACGCATCATGCATATGGGCGCGTGGTTTCGGGAAGGCGCGAACGAGGACGTCAACGGCAACGGCCTGAGTGGTGAAGTGCTCGACCTCTACGAGGCGGGCGGCGCGAGTCTGCCGGGTGAGAACCACAATAATCAGGGCGTGACCGAACTCAACGGCAGCGGCGTCACGCTGACCGTGCCGGGCGACGCCACCTTGGCCATCGACGGCATCGTTACGTCGGGCACGCCGACCGGCGGCAACGGAATAACGACCACGGGCGACGGCGAGATCGTGGCCGAAGGCATGCTCGACAATGTCGAGCTGAGCGGCGATACATTTGTCGGCGATCTGATCGTGCGCGGCGACGAAGGAACAAACGGCTGCCTGATGGCCGGTCCTGCTCAGGCCAACGTCTGTGAGGTTTTCGGCAATGTGCGGATGCAGGACAGCGGTGCGGTCTTTGTGCGCGGCTGGATGCGCATGCGCCCCGGCGGGCAGATCACGATGAGCGGCGGCCGCGATGTCTTTGTCAAACCCGGCGGCACGCTGGAGATGATGTACGGCTCGCGGATCGAGCGCGATCCGGGCACGCACTTTGATCGCATGGTCGTGATCGATGCGGGTGCGACCTTGCTTGTGCAGCCCGGCGCGCACGTCGACCTCTTTACACATATCTACGTCCTTCCCGGCGGCCGCGTAGAGATTGGTGAAAACGCCGTCGTCAGTCTGGACCATTTCCGCGTGGAGGCCGACGGTGAGTTTGTGGTCGGTGCGGGCGCGCACCTTGCTCTACGCGATCCGGACTACTTCAATGAGTGTCAGGGGCACATGACGGTGGCTGGTCAGGCCGGGAATCTCGCCCGCGTGACCGGTCGTTTTCCCGAAGTTGAACTTGCCAATCCCTACGTGCTCTGTGACGGCGTCGTAGACCACGCGCGTCTCATCGCCAAAGGCGACATTGACGACATCGCCGCGTCCGGGCTGCGCCTTGAGAACGCCGCTTTTTCCAATGTGGCCGTCCAGGCGATCAATATTCGCATCAACACCGTCAGCAATTGCAGCTTCACAGCCGCCAGATCGCTGAACATGCCCTGGCAGAACCTGGTGGAGGTCAACTACTGGCCCGGCGACGGCGATCCGATCACGCCGCCGCCTGCGCTTAGCGCAAGATTTGAAGATTGCGAGTTTGCCGATGAGGATGGTTCAGACGACAACTCCGGCGACCGTATGCTTCAGAACTATGAATTGGCTGGTCTATTCTCGATGAGTCTTGAGCAGTTGGACATTACAGATTGTAGCTTTGCACATCTCATTGGCGGTATGCGCACTATCGACGTCGGCTCCGTCGACCTGACCGGCAACAGTGCCGACATCGTCGACAACTTCATACACATCAACGGACCGCGCTCGGAGAGCTTTGAATGCGGCAATACCGCGCAAAGCGTCTGGCGCTGCGGCACGTATACCGCCACGGCGCAATCGCGTGTCTACGATGCGGTCTATGCAAATATTCACTCGGGCATCATCGGCACCTCGGCCGACCGCGTCTGGATGCGCGGCAGCCACCTTGACTTCTTCATGGAGGGCGTCAACGCCGATGGTGGAACGATCTATCTGCGGCCGAACGAAAACCCTGGGCAAGTTGATGAGTTTGGCCGCAATGTGTTTGTTGTACAGCCACGAAACCAACCACAGAGTGAGTTTTTTGATCCCCTCTTAGTGCGACGAGATGTTTACATGGAACGACACGGTTCGGTGCTGCCGTCCTGCGGACTGAATAACTTTGCGGCCGAAACCGAGCTGCATGTTGAAGCCGACTATATTGCCATAATGTTGACCACCTCCAACCGCTGGAACAATCTCGACGGCACGTTCCATGTGCGGCGCGGCCCGTTGGTGCAGGTGATCGGCGACCAATTCGATCAGAGTGAATCGACGATGGGCTGCGCTACGGACGAAGACTTTCTGTCCTGTCCGTCGCCGCCCGAACTGCAGCAATTGGGCAGTCTGAATCCCTTCGGGCCGGTGATGGACAATACACCCGATTCGATCTTTGTTCGTGCGCTGGACGACCTGGCCGACCCGACGCTGCTGCCGACGGTGCGGCGCACACGCGCGAAAGATACCTTCCGCGCAGCGCTGAAGGGCGACTCAACGGAACAGCGACTGGATACCCTGCGCGGCTGGATCGGCACGATCCTGGCGGCCGACACGACCGTGGCGAACGACACACTGCTGCGCGGCGGCCTGATGCTGCTCGACGGCGTGATCCTTGAGCACCTGCGCCGTTATCCCGAAGCTCGCATGGCCTTGGAACTGGTTTGCCAGTCCGTGCCGACTTCACCCGACTCTATGCTGGCAAGCTGGCGACTCAAAAAGCTCGACCTGCTGGAGTGCGGCCAGACGCACGGGGCGACATATGACAGCAAAATGACGGCGTGGAACGGACAGATCAATCACGACCTGAAACGTTATCGCACGCCGCCGCTGCCGCAGGCCAAACGCGCCGGAGAAACCGGGCCGATCGTGGATCGGAGTGTTTGCCGCCTGAGCGGTATTTCGCCAAATCCCTTCGGCGACAAAACAACGATCCGGGTCGAAGTCGGTTCGCCGCAACATCTGCGCATTGAAATCGCCGACATGCAGGGTCGTATAGTGGCCGTCATTGCAGACCGCCGGCTGGAAAGCGGAAGTCATGAACTGGTGATGCGCAACGAAGCGCATGCGCCGGGTGTTTATCTCTGCCGCATGCAGACGGCAGACGGTCACAGCCAGTCCGAACTGATGTTCATCGAGTAACAGTTTGTTGTACATTAGGACAACCGGGGCATGTGCCCCGGTTGCATTTCACCTCGAAATTGCGACCATGAAAAGTTTCTCTCTTATCCTCGCTTTTCTTCTGTTACTCCCGAATACCGCACTTTTGGCATTTGATCAGGATTTCTGGATCAACACAACTGAATCCGACGAAATCGACATGCTGTTTGTCACGAACATCGCCGCCGCACCCTGCGGGAAACTGTTTGCGGGAACCGCGCGGGGTTTCTGGCAAAGCGACGATCGCGGAGAGACATGGACGCAGATTCCGATTTCCGATCGCGGCATCATAACAGGCGCTCAGGTTTTACGCGACGGCACAATCGTGGCGGGCGGACGCGACTCACTCCACTTTTCTTCCGACTGCGGCGAGAACTGGACGACCTATACACACCTTCAGCATGACATAGCAAGGATAGACTACTATCGGTTCGTGGAAAAACTTGACGGAACCTTGTACGCTGCGATGAATCGAGGGTACAAAGGACAATTTTGGCCGGTAGGCATCTGGGAATCTTTGGATCGTGGGCGGACGTGGAGTCTTGTCTGTGCCGAAACTGAGACAAGCAGCGAGAGCATGTGCATTGCACTCCATCCAAACGGCGACGTGTTCTGGGGTTCGTGGCGCTGGAAAGGTCTCTTTGTTCTGCGCGCCGAAACCGGCGAGTGCCACAACGTCAACACGCCGTTCGGAGGCAACCTGTGGGACCCGTTGTCGATGGCCATCAACTCAAGAGGGACCATCCTAGTCGGCACAAATCTTTCGCGAATTGCTGTCTTGCGATCTACGGACAAAGGTAGAAATTGGATAGAGTTCGATGGACGACCCGAAAACTACCCACGAGGCCAAATTTTGGCGATGATCGTAGACCGCTATGACAACTTCATCTGCTCTGCAGCCGGAACAATCTGGTATTCCAGCGACGAAGGCGATTCCTGGACAAATCTTTATCCCAACAATCCCGACTTCGGCTTCTATTCGCTATGTGTCGACTCGCTGGGATACCTCTACGGCGGAACCAACAAAGGCGATATATACCGCACCAAAGAATCGATTTACACCGCGACAGGAATCAACACTTCCGAACCAGACAAACCTGAGTTTAACTTCTCACTGTCTCCAAACCCGACGACCGGCGACTTAACACTAAACTTCACACTTGAGACTCAGGGACTTGTGACAGCTGAGCTGTTCGACATGCGCGGCGCGTTGGTTAAACAAGTCTTTCAGCACGAATTCCCACAGGGTTTGAACCGCGTGACGAACAAGATGGATTTTGTTAAGGCAGGAGTGTATGTGCTGCGGTTGAATATTGGAACAAAGGTGATTGTTCGGCTGATAACGCTGGTACAATGACGGGGACCACGTCCGCGAAAGTGCAGCCAGGCACGTAACAATCTATGCTCAGTCGACATGGAAATACCCACTGCATCGGCAGCGATAGGTCTGCCCAATAAATTTCACTCCCCCCTCTCATACTCCCCAACAATAAACTCCACTCCCGCCAGCGGCAGCATCCGCACATCCACGCGCGCTTTAAACTCATCGCCTTCCTGCAGGCCGGGCAGTTTCCAGCTCACAGTCATCGGGAGGTCCGCCGAAGCTTCAAGTGAGCGACTAAACCGCACAGTCACAGTGTCTCCAGTCTCTAAGTCCGCCGCCGCGCCCACAGTACACCTCGCAGTTAAAATCAACACAGTCGCCCGGCACGGTGCATAAGCGCACGGGTCCATGCGGTTGGAGCTCCGCCCGGACGCCGTATCCACCGTTAAAATCCGGCCGCGGATCATGCAGTAATGCAGTTCCATGTTCTGCGGCGCGCCGCCCGTCTCGGGACTGCCGGGCGCCTCGTAGATGGTCGGTTTTAATTCTTCCTGCTCGTTTGTTTGCCCCGCGCCGGACGCACAGGACGCCACCGCCAACACAGCTGCGCCGCACAGCGTGACGAACAAAAAAAGGCTGTTTAAAAGGTGTTTAATTGTCATCGCCGTTGTCGTCGTTTTGCTCCGGCTGCGACTCACCGCCACCGCCCAGCCCGATCGTGATGCTGATGTAGGGAAACACGTAGGACGTCGCTTCCGTTTTGCCGCCAACCTCCGCAAAAGTCCAGCGGTAGTGCAGGCCCAGACGCAAATAATCGCCCAGCTTGCGCGCCACCACGGCGTTGATGACCGAGCGCTCGTCCAGCTTGAAAGCGTCGCCGACGTCCTGAATATAATTGCGGTCGTAGCGCGCGCCGATCAGAAAGTCGGGCAGCAAATTATCCCCTCGCGCTTCGATATGCAGCGTCGCGCCGTTGGTAACCGTCGCCGTCGTGCCGGGAATTTCAAACGTGCGTTTAACATCGGGAATCTGCAGACTGCCGCCCACCAGCAGTTTGCCGAAGATATTGCCGTAAAGCGCGCCGAACCAACCCAGATTGTCTTCCGAACTTAACAGTTTGCGAGTCGGGTGCGTGCCGATATCTATCGTGTCGCCCGACTCCTGAATGCTGCGGATGCCGCTGAATTTGTTGGCCGAATACACCGGATCAAAATACGAGCCGCTGAAATACGGCCCGAACCAGCGACGCTCCAACTTGGCCGAGAGCGTCAGGAAACTACCCGGCACCTGCAAAACCATATTAACACCGACCGCCGTACCCGATCCCGGCTCAAATTCCTCCGTGCCGTCGTCCGCAAACACATATGCATCCAGAACGCTGTCGCGCTCGCTGATTGACAAGGTCGACCAGGCTACGTATGGCGTCAATGTTAACAAACTCGTCAGGCCGATCGGCAGCGCGCCGTCGACACCCCAGGCCGTAATTGAACTGCCGGCGGGCGTGGCGAAGTCGCCGTTGTCCTGCACAATCGGCAGGCCCAGTTCGATGTTTTTCAGAATAGGAATCTCGCTGTCCAGCAGCACCAGCGGGCGCACATAAGGCCGCACACCCATCACCGCCGGATCGCTGAAGTCGCCAAACACACCTTCAACGCCGTAGCCGTCCTCCGAATGCACGTCGAACGACACACCAATGGCGCGGCGCTCGAAGCTGGCCGAATTGTTGTAGCGGTACATAATAAATCCGGAGCCGAGGCTCACAGCGTTTAAGTCGCCTACGCGGATGTAAAGCGGGTGAACGCGTTTGTGACCGTAGCGCAGATAACGAATAAATCGCAGGATGCCCGCGCCGTCCTCGTACTCGTTCGTACGCAGCGAGCCGTCGTCAAGACCGTACACAATCGGAATGTCGAGGCCGACGCCGAACTTGCCGAAAGTCAACTCGGGCTGCAAACGCAGCATCAGGTAGGTCTCGTCGTCGATAAACGCCAGACCGAAGGAACCGGAAAAATAATTCGGATCAAGCGTGTTTAATCCAAGCGTGCCGAGCATACTCAGGTCGTTCTGGCCGTCGGCAAAACGCAGACCGATATCCCCGTTGGCCTCGTAGTCGATCGGCTCAAAATCTTCAAGCCCCGCACCTTCGACTGCGCCGCTCTCCTCCTGCGCATGCAGGTTGACTATCACACAAAACGAGCTTAAACAAACAAGCAGCAGTGACCAGCCTGTACGTAGCAACATAGTTAATCCCGGTTGTTGTCGATTGCAGCCGCCGGACCGTCCCCGCGCCGCAACGCGGGAATGGCCGTTTTTCACATTCCTGGACACAACGCGTACCGCCGCGTTTACTGCCCGCGAACAATACTGCGCACAACGCTCCAGTCCCCGGACCGAAGCTGAACGTAATACACGCCGGGAACAAGACCGGAACAGTCGAGTTGAAGCGACTGCGGGCCGGCCGGAAGATGCAGGATCATTGTTTCACCGTTGCGACGTCCGAGAGCGTCCAGTATGCGGACCTCTACCGTCATCGGCCTGTCCAGCTCCAGCGGCAGCCCCGCCATGTCTGTCACCGGGTTGGGACGCGGCAGACCGATCGTCACACCTTCGATGTTAACAACCTCGTCGATGCCGACAATCGTCACACTGACAACCGCGGGATCCGAGGTCGCCGCATCACATTCGCCGGTGACGCGCACCGAGTATTCGCCTTCGTCTTCTTCGTCGGGAAAGACCTTGGTGTAGGTCGATTGCACGGCGCCGGGAATTTCCTCGCCGTCTTTAAACCACTGATACGTCAGTTCGCCGGAGCCCTCCGCTTCGACGCTGAGCGTAAACTCGGATTCATTGTTCGTCTGCACATCGGCCGGACCGACCAGGATACGTGTCGCCGTTTTGAGGCTGACAGTAATTTCATCTGACTCGGTCGCGCCGCAGCGGTTGCGCACGATACAGCGATACACGCCTGCCGCCGCTTCGTCCAGGTTGTTTAACTGCAACTGTGAATCCGTCGCACCGGCAATCGGCTCTTCGTTGAACATCCATTGGTAACGCAGCTCCTCGCCTTCCGCGCCGACTTCGAGCACGCGCGATTCACCCGCGCAGACTTCAACGTCGGGCGAAGTATTTAACACTTCCGGCGCGGCGACAATTACCAGCGCGGCGTTGTCACTGAAGGTCGTGGCGCCGCCCGGCTGCACCGTAATCTGCACGTTATAGTCGCTGGCGGCCGTGTTTTCACCGGTCGGATTGATGATCAGTTCGCTGCTGTTAACACCGCTGTATGCGCCGCCGTTTGACAGTTCATCCTCGCCGCGTCGCCACTGATACTCCAGCGTTGTGCCGGTGATGGTCGAGATTGCCTGAACGCGAAAACTGACGGACTCTCCGGCACAGCTCTCTGTCTGCGCCGGCTGACCGAGAATTTCAATGCCGGGTACGTCCACGTTGACGGCGGCAAATTGCGAGCTGTCGCGGCCGCACTGCCCGTCAATGACGAGCTGGTAGCGCGCCCCGACGTCTTCCGGCTGCACGTTGTCGATAATCAAGGTGTGCGATTTGACGCCGCTGATTCGCTCCGTCGTTATCATCGGCACTCCGTTGCGATGCCAGGAATAGTTGACGTCCGGCGGCACAACTTCAACCGATAGCTGAACAGTCTCGCCGACAAGCGCCCGAACGGAAAATGGCTGGCGCGTAACGCGCGGAATTGCCACTACGTTCATGCGCGCGGCGCGTGTGTACACGCGCTCCGCACTGCAGCTGTTGACAAAACTGGCGCGGTAAAGCTGGCCATGCTGGTTCAATCGAACATTGGCAAGCTCGTATATATTGCCGTCGGCGGCAGGCAGTTTCAACCAGGTCTCGCCGTCGTCCGCGCTCAGCTCCCACTGCAGCGTTGCTGCGGGACGTGCGTCCGCGCCGGCCGAGAACAGCGTCGAGCCGCCCTGACAAACCGTGACATCTTCAGGCTCGGTTGTAATCCGCGGCGCGAAGTTGACATTCAGCGTCGCCGCCTGCGTCGCCACGGCTTCGCCGCATGAATTGTCGTAGACTGCGCGGTAGCGAGCGCCGTGCAGGTCCAGCCCGGCCTGATCGATTTTCAGCGTCGGTCCGCGGTAAGCCAGTTCTTCCCAATTGTCTTCGCCTGCTTTGCGACGCTGCCAACGCGCCATAACGGCCGGACGCGTTTTCGCTTCCGCGGTAAACGCCGTCGGCTGGTTTTCACAGACCGTTACGTCTTTTGGTTGCAGCAGGATGTCCGGCACGTGGTTAACAACGATGCGCGCGTCCCGCGAACGCACCTCGCCGACGCAGGCCTCCTGGCGCAGGATCAGGCGGTAGCGATACTGGCTCATCGTGCGGTCCACGTCGGAACCGGAAATGCTCAGTCCCGTCGCGCCGGCAATGTTCTCCCAGCTCAGACCGCCGTCGGTCGAACGTTCCCACTGCAGTTCGGGCGCGGGCGAACCAGTGACTTCAGCGCTGAAGCTGAAATCGCCGCCTTCACAAAGCACCACGACTTCCTCCGGTTGTAGCGTCACTCTCGCGGGATCGTCGACATGCAGGCGCGCTTCAGGTGAAAATATCGTGCCGCATTCGTTAACTGCCATCACGCGAAATCGGCGACCGCTGTCGGCGAAACGCACGTCGCCGAAGCGATAAGAAGCTTCCGTTTGACCGGCAATATCTACCCAGGCGTCGTTGACGTATTCCTGCCATTGCAGCGCCGGCTGCGGCACGCCGTTAACCTGCACGTTAAAGATGGCGTTGTCGCCGGTACAGCGGTCCAGATCTACCGGCGGCGCCAACACGCGCGGCGTTTGTTTAACGGTCATGAGCATCGCGGCAGAAGTATCGCGGCCGCAGAAATTTTGCACAATGGCGCGGTAGCGCGTGCCGTCCTCGTCCAGTTTGCGATTCGGCAGGCGCAGCTCGGTCGACGTCTCTTCCAGATTCGTCCAGTCCTGCCCCGTCGCCTGTTTCTGCCACGTGATCTGCGGCAGCGGTTGACCGTCGATTTCCACGCTGAAAACCGCTTCGGCGTTTTCCGGAATACAGAGCGCCTGCTCGCCCGAGGACGACAGGATGTCCGCAGCTTTCCCAAGCGTTAATACGGGGCTGAGCGAAGCCAGTGTGCCGTCCGCCGCGTCGATCACAGCAATGCGGTAATTGCCGCCCGCCAGATCCGGCAACGACCAGTTGTATGGCGTCTGCGCCGCCGGCCGGTTGTTGACGATCGAAGTCGCAGCGCCGCCCGCGGCGGGACGCAGCTCGATGTTGACCGCACGCACGTGCAGGAACTGCCAGGAAATTGCAATCTGATCGCCGAAACAATATTGTCCGGCTTCCGCCGGCGCGCTTAAACTGAGCGTGGAAACGGGCGCGGCTGCATTCGTTGTTGCATTCGCGCTGATGTCGTCTTCAATTGACCAGGGATCGACCGGTCGGCGGCGCTTCCAGACGGAGGCATTGACGCCGTTCGCCCAGGCGAGGGCCAGCTTGCGGAAACCGACTGTTGTTTTAAGATCGCGCACGCGCACTGTGGCAATTTTTGTCGTACCGGGTGCGCGCGTCACCTTTTCCAGTTTGGAATCGAGTTCGGCCTGGCCGGCGGTAGCCGGCGCGTCCAGCTTGAGTTTGAGCAGACCGTTGACAAAACTCGGCGTGACGGTATATCCGCTCAGTTTGCTGCCGCCGACTTCAACAACTTCGGCCGTGGGACTGTCGAACTGCGCCGCATTCAGCTGTATGTTAACATCGCTGTCGGACAGGTAAAAGTCCGGTCCGTCGGTCTGGCTCAATTCAACATCAACCAGAACGTCGTTGCCCTGCAGACGCGGGTTGACAATGTTAACATTGAATATCGGCGCAAGCGGAAAAGCCGGCGTTTCAATGAAGGTCACGTCGACTTCACCGGACTGATAGGGCGACTCGTCGTCGTAGCTGTTGATATTGGTAAAAAAGGGGAACGTCGTGCGGAGATCGAGGCCCGAATACCCACTGAAATTTGTTAAGGTTTCGATCTTCAGGCTGCCCAGCAGCGTGCCGTTGCCCTGGTCGGAAATCAGAGCTATACGACTCTGAAAGCGCGAGAGCGACCAGCTGGAGCGCGGCTCCGAAGCAAAGACGTCCACCGCAATCGTATTGTCCGCCAGCACCGTCGTGGTATAGGAATAGCGGTCGGTCAGCAGCCCGGCGCCGGGCGTAAAACTGACCTTCATGTTGCTGAACTTCTTGTGATTGATCTCAAACGTATAATTGCAGTCGGAAAGATACAGCGGGTCGTCGCCCGTGCTTTTCAGGTAAACATCGACCGTCAGAACGTCGTTGTTGAGCTGTTGATTCAGCAGTCGCATTTCGCCTTCAAATGCTGCAAAAAGAGGCGAAGCTGCGAACAGAACTATCAGGATCGCACAAAGTTTATTGAGCATGGGATATCATCGGAGAGTGTTTGTTGAAATCGACGGCATCTGCACTGATGTAACCTTCCCCGCGCAGGCGCCGCCCCGCATTAACACGTTTCCGCCGGAAATGGGGATAAATTTACCAAAAAGAACGCGCAATGCCCCATTTTCGGCATCGCAACGGCCGACTACTGAAAGCGTTTTTCCAGCTCGCGCAGCGTCAGCTCAATTTTTGTCCGGCGTCCATTCGGCCCCAATGCGGGACTGCCGCACTGGTCAAGATCGCGCAGCAGAGCTCGCATTTCCTCGGTCTTCAGCACATCGCCAGGTTTAACCGCACAGCGCCGGGCATAGGCCGCCGCAATTTTTCGTCGCCGGTCGGCCGGATCGCGTTCGGGCGCTTCGCTCAGCTGGTCAAGGATGTCGCGCAGGGCCTGTTCTTCCTCGCCGATTCGCAGGTCCTGCGGTATCGCCTTTATGGTCAGCCGGTCGGCTTTCTGTTCGCCGATCTCAAAACTGAATCCAAGCGCACGCACCTCAACCTCTACGGAACGCAGCATCGCCAGGTCGGACTCGCTCAGTGGCATGGTCACCGCAAACAGCAATTCCTGCATCGCCGCAGCCCGGGTCTGCGTCTCTTTTTTCTTGTTTGTCGGCGCGGCAGAATCGGCTGCGTCGCCGGGTGCGTCACCGAGCGCGGCCAACGCGCGTTCGTAGAGCACGCGTTCATGCGCAGTGCGCTGATCCACTATTTCAATGCCGCCCGCAGCGGCGCTGACGATAAACCGACGATGCAGCTGGAAAACAAAGGGTGCGGCGCTCTCGCCGCCAAACGCAAGCGCATCTGTCCGCCGCTCCTGCGGCGCTTCGCCTCCGAACAATCCGCGGTCGCCGGCCGTAGGGCGACGTTCGTCAAAACCGCCGAACTCACGTGCGCCGGAAAAGGCTGAGCCGCCCGAGAATCCGCCGGTGCCGCCCGACCAGTTTGTCGCGCCGCCACGTTCGCCGTCATTGAAGCGACGACTCGGCTCGTAGAGTTCGCCCGTCACGCGGTTGACCAGCGCCGCTCCCGGCCGGTCGCTGAAACCGACGCGTTCAAAGGGCGCGCGCACGTCCGGCGGCAGAGGTCCGGCATCCATCGTCGGCACGATGTCGCGCGTGCGCAAGCCCGCCGCCACGGCGTCCAGCACGGCGTTGTAGACCAGGCGATCCTGATCGAATTTGACTTCCTGCTTGCGCGGATGAACGTTCACGTCCACGCGCTGCGGGTCCACCGTCAGGTACAGTACAAAAACCGGGAACTGTTGTTTGTCGAGAATATGCTCAAAGGCCGTCAGCACCGCGTGTGAAAGCTGGCGGCTGACGATGATGCGGCGATTGAGGAAAAAGTGCTGATCCGCACGCGACTTGCGCGCCAGAGAGGGCGGCCCCACAAAACCGTGGATGCGCAGCAGGTCGCTGTTGTACGCTATCGGGATCATCGACTCGGCGCTGTCCGCACCCAGCAGAGTCGCCACGCGCTCCGCTTCGGTGGACGCCTCCAGCGTCATGATGGCGCGGTCGTCGTCGTACAGCGAAAACTGCACGTCCGGATTGCCGAGCGCAAATTTGAGCATCGTGTCGTGAATGTGCTTGAATTCGGTCAGGTTCGTGCGCAGGAATTTGCGGCGCGCGGGCACATTGTAAAAGAGGTTGCGAACGGTCACCTGCGTGCCGACGGAAACGGCGTCGGGCTTGATTTCCGGCGCGCTGCTCGGGCGCATGACAAGCCGGCGGCCGTGCGACTCTTCGGCGCGGCGCGAGCGTATTTCAAGATCGGCGACGGCCGCGATGGCCGCCAGCGCTTCGCCGCGGAAACCGAGCGTGCGAATGTTGTGCAGATCGGCGGACTCGCGGAGTTTGCTCGTGGCGTGGCGCAGCACGGCGCGCTCCAGGTCGCCGCCGCGCATGCCGCGGCCGTCGTCGCGCACCATGATCATGTCCTTGCCGGCGGCGCGCACGTGCACGGCGATGCTCGTTGCACCGGCATCGAGCGAGTTCTCAACCAGCTCCTTGACGATGGATTCGGGTCGTTCGACCACCTCGCCCGCCGCAATCTGGTTGGCGATGTGGTCCGGCAGAATCTCTATTTCGTGGGTATTGTCCATGGACGATGATTCGCTTTGCTCTCTTGCCTGCGCCCCGCAGCCCTTTCTGTTTGCACCGCGCCGCGGGCGGGCGTATTATTGGCTGCGCCGCTACATAGTCGCCGTTTGCCGGTCACATAATTTTTTGGCGCATGCCACGTGATAATCAAGTGGAAACCAATTTCCAGCCGGGGCCGAAGCCCAACAACGAGCCGCGCAATGAAAGAATGGATAGATAAATGGTTTAATCGCAGTCCGGAAGCTCCGGACGAACGCGAATTACGCCCCGAGTTGTTCAGAAACCCGATCAATCCCAGCGTGACGATCGGCACAATCGTGCTGTACGCACTGATGGTCTCGACCGCGCTGATACTGATTTACTGGTACGTGGCCGCCACGCGCGGCGGCGGCGACATGACGAACCTCGTGTTCATCATGATCTGGCTGTTTGTGCTCTATCCCATCATTCCGATGCACAAGCGATACAAACAGCAGCACCGCAAAATCGAGACAAATTCGCTCTGCGCCAAATGCCGCAACTACGAAGAAACCAGCCTGCTATGCCGCCTTTATGACGAGCACGTCGCCGCCAACTACACACCCTGCGAGGGCATCGACTGGCAGCCGCTGCCGGGTTACCGCCCCGATCAGGAAGACCAGGACGATGAAGACGAATTCGCCGCCTGATCCTTGCCCGTCGATTTCACGTGCTTTCAATGTCAATGTTCAACGCTGTTTCAAGTGCTCCTGTCGCCCGTCCAGGCGGCTTAGCGCGCAATGACAACCGCGCGCTGCTCGACCGATTCGCCGCTGCGCAACTGCAAGTAGTACACGCCGACCGGCCACGCACTTACGTCCAGCTCGCCGACGGATTCAATTGTTGTACCGTGCGGATACTCCACGCTAAAAAACTTGCGGCCCAGAGCGTCGAGAACTTCAATCCCGTCGACTACCATGGAAAGGCCTTGAGAGCCGTAGCGAGCATCGGCGAGGTACAGGCGGTCTGCCGCCGGCTGCGGAAAAATGTCGAGTGCGGGTTTTGTTGAATTTTTTTCGGGGACGTCAACTCGTGCGGCGTCGAAAAAGTAGATGTAGTTGCCCCGGTCCGCGTCCCAGTTGGCCACGGCGACGTCGGGCTCGGACGAGCGTTCGATCGTGACGTTCAGTTCACCTGATTTGTACTCATTGCTGACGCTGACCCAGCCCTGATCGCCCTGGAAGCAGTAGTCATGCGGCCCGAAAACCAGATCCAGATAGTACATTGAGACAACGCGACGAAAGGGACCATCGAGTGTGAAAACATTGCGGCCCTGGTTGAATTCAAATGTGAATTCTTCTGTTACGAGCGCACTGTTGTCGAGGTCGCCAAGCGCCAGACCTTCGCTGATTGCCGGTGCGCGCGATTCCCAACTGGGGTGAGCACTGAATCCTTCCTCGCTGCGGCGCCATATCATCAGGCCGCGATTCCAGGCCGTTGCGACGATGTCGATATTGCCGTCCTTGTACAGGTCCATGCAGCGGACGCCCGTGTTAACGCCCAGGTAGTCGCTCTGCCAGACGGGCGTGCGTCCCATGCCGGCATTGCGCTCATTGCGATAGAGTTTAAGGTATCCAACGCCACCGCTGTATCCGCCGTTGGCCACAAAAAGATCGATCCAGCCGTCGCCGTCGGCATCCGCCGTTGTTAAGTCGCGGCCGTAAAATGCGCGGTCCTGTGAGAACCACTTGTCGCGCGGACCAATTTCGTGTCCGGCGTTGGGAAAAATGCGATTGGGTTCAAATTGATATGTCATGGCCGGCGCCAGTCGTCCGTCGCGGTCAAAGTCGGCCCAGACGGCGTCGCCGCCCAGGTAAAGCAGTTCGTGTTGCCAACCCGGACTTGTGTTTAACTCGCCCTCGTCATTGTAGTAAATGCGGCTGCGGTCGCGACGTTCGGTTATGACTTCACCGGCCATGGCGGTCAGGTCCAGGTCGCCGTCGCCGTCGGGATCGCCGAAAGCGCACGAATAGGAGTTAAACATATCTGCCGAGCGCCAGGAGGGATTCGCCTCCAGTTCGCCGCCGCGGTTGATGTAGAGTTTAACATAACCGGAGTCTGCATAGGGTTCGTTGTTAAACAGAACTGACACTGCCACGTCGGGCAGTCCATCGCCGTTGACGTCGCCCACGGCCAGATTGCCGTGGTAAGCGCTGTCGGCCGACTGCCAGCCGGCGGTCGTCTGCGGCATGCCTGCGCCGTCGTTATAGTAGACACAGAGATGTTGTTTGCGGGTGTCGGAGCCGTTGGCGACAATCACGTCCAGAAATCCGTCGTTGTTGATATCGGCCAGCGCAATGCCCGAGGCGTGCCGGCCCTGTTCGCTCGATTCCCACGCGGGATAGTCTTCAAAAGCCGTGTTGGCCGACAAAGGCGCAGCCAGAAATACAAGTGTCGTCAAAGTTGTCAGAACAAGGCCCGTGCGGCGCTGAATATGAGTTTGCTGCATGTTTTTGCGGGATTGTGATTGCAATGCCGAATGACAATCTACAAAATCCCTTCAGTCCGCGCGAAGTTTCACATTGATGGGCGTTCGGCCCGTGCGGAATCGACAGGACAATCCAGCAGAGCCAAAAAAGTTTCAGGAGGGAAAAATTCGTGGATGTTCCGGAGTTTGCGCACAAGGGTGGAAAAGTGGCGTTGAAATGTGGAGAAGTTCAAGGTAAGTACTCTGAACATTCAAGTGTCGACGCCTGGCCGTTACCGTGTTAAACAGATGGCGCAGTTCATTCACGTTCATTTTTAACGTCAAAGCTGCCGTCGACTTCAATTATCTTACCGGGCATATCCATGGAAAGCAGCATCCCTGTGAACCTGCCCTTCAGGCGATCGTCAACATTGCTGAATGTAATGGTACCATAATCCGCGTCTACCTCAAGGTCGCTGCGATACTCTCGATCATCAATCGAAAACTGAATGTAAATTGATCGTTCCATGGTGGAGCCGGTCGGGTACTCTCCGATTTCAAGAGCGGTAGTTGTGGAGTAATAACTGACAAAAACTTTGATTTCACGGTCTTCATGCCTGCCGGCCAGATTGACTCGAACCCAGTGTCGCGTGTCACCCCCGTCTGTCAACAGAGAGGTTGTGCCGTCATACTCAGCGCAGTAGACGCCGGCCCGGTCGAAGCCGTCGCCTTCAAATGCGATGCCGTTGCGGCCGCCAAAACGCAGTGTTTCGTCGCCGTCATCACAAGCGGCAAGGCAAAACAATAAGAGCAAACCGACGGAACACAACACTCGCAGCATCAATACACTCCCTGGTTTACATTGACAATTTCCTGACCAAAGTACGGAAGTTCAACCACCTGAACAAAACTGAAACGGCAGCCGGAAGGTCCTATCCCATCCGGCCGCCGTTCCATGTTTAATCGTGCATTGATTGAACAAGTACACGCTAGTCACGCTGATTTTCTACGTCGAACCTGCCGAATATTTCAACTTTGGCGTCGCGCTCCTGCAGCGTACCTCTAAAACTGCCCTGCAGGCGGTCGCCGACTTTTGTGAAGTTAACGATGGCGGGGCCATTGAAAAAGCTAAGTTCACTTTCGTAGTGCCTGCCGTTTATTCTGACGAATACCTTCAGCGACTCGCTCACTGTCAGACCGGTTCTTTTCTCACCGCTCGTCAGCGCGTCTGAATCCGACGTATACACGATACTGATAAAAACGGGCTCGCCTTCATACTCACCCTCCAGACTGACGCTGGTAAAGTGATATGTTCGGCTGCCTCCTACGTCGCGAGTTGTTTTCCCGCTGTTGTCCGTGCAGTTAACGCTTACCATGTCCAGCCCGTCGCCGTCTATGGTGCACCCATTGCTGCCGCTGAAGCTGAGGCCGTTGCCCGGCTCCTCGTCGTCATCGCAAGCAAATGTTGTTAAGGACAGGCCCAGAACGACTGTGATCATTAAACGCCAATGCATATTTACTCTCCGAGAGACTTCAGACTGATTTCAGATTGCGCCAGAGAACATTTCCTACACAAGACATTTCTTCGCTGTTTTCAGCGACTCAAATATATGCAAACTCAGAGACTTGATGCAAGCGGGGAGCAGTCTTTTCCACGCATTTAGTTGCCCAGGCAACAATTTCTGATGAGTGAAAAAGCAACTGCACCAGCCTTTTCACCAGTATTCAAGCGGCTGAAGCTGTATTTTTGCACCAGCCGTGGTCGGTATATTTTGGCAGCACTTTCAGAGATTCTTTTTCAGTGGTAAGACTTTCGGCCATACAATGTATCAGAGTCAGCCGGGCTACCGCGTCAATCATTGACTAATTTTTACCGTATCAACGCGGACTGCGCATGCGACTCCATTGGGTTGTATGGCGGGCCGCCTCACTTCGTGGTCGGACTGAGCGCCTGGCCCCGCGGGCGTGGCCGGCTTTTTTTCTTGCCGGTCGAACAGATGCAAACTCGTGTGTATCAAATTTGTCTGGAACAACGGGTTGAACTCCCGCCCACGGAGCTTGATGACCTGGAGCCGCCGGCAGACTTTGTGACCAGGCTCGTGAATGTGACTTCACACAAGCGAATCACACTCGGAGACTTTTGTGCTGTGAACTTGTGAACCGTACTTGACGCTTAACACATGATTCAAGGCGATTGTTAACGAAAGCTGCTCCGTGAGCAGTGGAAAGACTGCGTTGGAGAATGTGGGAGATTTGTGTGGAATCTGAAACCGTCAGAGAGCAAGCGCCGGCTGCCGGAATCATGTAAGTTGTTGTTTTTCAGGGTATTGCGGAGACTTGTTGTCAGGGATGATGTGTTTTGGGCGTACTTCCGGCTTGATCTGGGGCCCGCCCCGCCACCACCTCGGATAGCTCCACCGCGTTCCAACACACTCCTCCCACCCTGCATCGTGTGCAAGTTTTTTTGAGTGAAGGCCGTCGCGGATTAACGCGCCGCATGCTGCGCGCTGTCGACACAAGCTTAACATCTTCATGGCTTTTCTCCAGCTCGAAAAAACTGAACGACGCTGCAAACGTGGGTGAACGTCGTGATTCCTCGCCTGAACGGACAAAAACAAACGCACCGATTTGTGCATTCTCCCCCGCCGACAAACAGGAAGGCCTTTTCAGAAAAGCGTGCCGGGGTCCTTGATTAATCCTGCGGACCTCAGTAATACTTCACCGTCACAAAGATGTCCGTGTTGCGGCCGCGGTCGTCGCTGCAGGAGATTTTGTTCAGTCCGGCCGGCGGCGTGACGAACAGTCCCTCATCGGGTGCGTGTTTGCCCAGCAGCGTGTCGTTCAGGAACCAGTAAACATTGTCGACGTTAAGTTGCGCCAGACAGGTGAGTTTGAGCTGGGTGCCGGCCGACTGTTCGATCAGGTATTCGCTGCCGTGCACCGGTGAAAGTATGCGCGGTGCGCCTTCGCTGAACACACGCGTACACTCGGCGTTGTGCGGCGGCGGACGCTCGTAGTTAATCATCTCGTGTTCGTAGAATGCGGCCAGGGAAGCTTCCAGGCGAGGAAAGAGCTTTTTCTTGTAGCCGTTCGGCGGCAGACAGGTCGGGCAATAAGAACAGGACTCGTCCGCAGCAATACGAACCGTCTGCATGTGATCGCAAAGGCGGTTGTCGCTGACGCCGGGAAGAAAGTAATCGAGATCCAGGTCGGTGCAGAAAGCCGAGGGCGGTTGTCCGCTCGCCGTGCAGACAATGCGATAATCCATGTCCTGCGGCGGCGCAAACCACTCGTTGGGCGAATTGTAATCAAGGCGGTTAAACAAATCAAACAACAGCGGCGTGGCCACATCGGCGCCGGTTAAACGCGGTGCGCCCTCTCCGCTGAAGTTGCCGAGCCAGACGACAATGGTAAACTTCTTGTTGAATCCGATGCTCCAGGCGTCGCGACGTCCATAGGACGTACCGGTTTTCCAGGCGACCTTCGGAACATGCACACTGTTGTCCACGCTGCGCGGCAGGTCGGGTCGCTCCAGTTTTGTTAAAATGTCGGTAAGCATGTAGGCGGCCGATGAACTGATCAGGGCTTGAGCCGTCGACGATGAATCGCCCGCCGTGTAGTTGAGCGGCGCGTATTCGCCGGAATTGGCAAGTGCGCAATACAGCCCGCCCATTTCCTCCATCGTCACACCACAGCCGCCCAGCACCGTCGACAGCCCCAGGTCGTTGCGCGAAGTCCTGATGTGCGCAAACTGCGCATCGATCAGTGCATCGAGCAAATGCTCAAGTCCCATGCGGTCCAGAGTGCGCACGGCGGGTATGTTAAGCGAGTGCGACAGCGCCTCGCTCACCGTCACCGGGCCGTTGAACTTGCGGTCGAAGTTAACAGGCGCATACCCCGCAAAGTCGACCGGTACATCGTTGATGATCGTACACGAAGTCAGCAGGCCACGGTCGAAAGCCAATCCGTACACGAGCGGCTTCAGCGTGGAGCCCGGCGAACGCAGCGCACGGATACCGTCCACCTGCCCCGCATGCACCGCGTCGTTGAAATCGGCGGAACCGACATAAGCCAGCACCTGCCGCGTGTCATTTTCAATCACCATGGCGGCGGCATTAAACACGCCGTGGGCTTTCTGACGCTGCAGATAACGATAACTTATTGTCTCGACCAGCTGCTGTTTAACCGCATCGATCGACGAAACGACAACGGGCGCCTCAGGCGAAGCGCCGGCCAGTTTGAGCGCCAGATGCGGCAGTCCGCGTGGTGCGTCCCGTCGCACCATGTCGAGCGGTTCGTCCAGCGCCGCGTCGATTCGCGTACTGTCAGTTGATTCATCTTCGTACAATCGATTCAGCCACTCGTCGCGCGCCTGCCGGATAGCGGCGTCGGCGCGTCCTACGCGCAGACTGGTCGGACGATTGGGAATGACGATCAGACTCACTGACTGCGCCAGACTCAGGTGGTCGGCTTCGCGGCCATAATACAACAAGGCCGCCGCACGAACGCCCTCGATATTGCCGCCGTAAGGCAGCAGATTGAGATACAATTCAAAGATTTCATCTTTGCTCAGACGCCACTCCAGTTGCACGGCGCGCAGCACCTCGAGCAATTTGTTGCCGTATGTGCGCGGCTTGGGTTCAAGCAGACGCGCAAGCTGCATTGTGATCGTCGAGGCGCCGGACGTCGTATGCCCTTCAACCAGATTGTTAAACAACGCGCGCGTCATCGCAACAGGATTAAAACCGGGATGAACGTAGAAGTATTTGTCTTCTTTAAACAGAATGGCCTGTTTGAGATCCGGCGAAATTTGATCGAGGCGCGCGTACATGCGCCACTTTTCATCGCGGCTGAGGAAAGCGTGCATGACCTTGCCGTCGCGGTCGCACACGATCTGAGACCAGGATCGATCGAGCGGCGGCGGAAACAGCAGGTCGAGCACAAGCGCAGTCAGCGTCAGCCCGACCAAAGACAGAACGACAATGCGCAGGCTACGCCGCCGCGGAATCAGCTTTTGTACCAGGCGCAGAGCGCGCCCGCCGATATGTTGACTGTTCTTGTTAATACCTGCGCCTGTAATCTGCCGTTTAACACTTGAAGCCGGGAATTGCCAGACCTGCGACGCTGTTTTACTCTGACGACTCAGGAACGTAGAACGGACTGCGGCCTCGCCGCCGCGCCTGCTTCAGGTAAAAATACCTGCGACGCGACGGCGTTTAACCTGCAACCCATTGACAAACAAAAGCGGGTTTAAAAAGGGCTTTTATAATAATCAGGGATCGATTTTGAGTCGACCAGCGCCCGAGTATGAATGGTATTCGCCGTCGTACATGGCGTCGGCCCCGACCGGTCCCATGACAAAGTTGCCGGGCGTAACGGCGCGCGCCAGATAGTAAAAGTCCTGCTTCGACGAGTAGTTAATGCTCGTGAACAGGTTGATGCGGTCGTCGCGATAGTCGAAGTGCTCCGGCGTGGCCACGTCACTAATCCAGGTCATTCCCGGCAACGAAGCGAGGCGCGGGTTTTCGATCTCCAGGCCGGCCGGCAGCAGATCCGTGACAACGACGTTGTCGACCCGCACAGCTTTGGCGCCCTCCAGGCGCAGCCGCACCACCACCAGATCGTTAACCTTTAAACTTCCGCCGTCTATCGGCACGCCGCTGCGCGTAAAGTAGGTCTTGCGCACCTTCAGGTGATTGTCGACCTCGGGGAAACGCGCCTCGGCATTGTATCCCTCCGCCAGCCAGAAGTAGTAGAGATTACCCTGGCCGGTGTTGCGCACGGTAACGGATTTGTTTAAGATCTGCCGACCGAATTCTTGCGGGAAACTGCCGTCCGTTTTCTGTTCCTTGCCGTCAATACTGACGCTCAACTTCGGCTCGCCTTTTTCCATATCGGCTTTGGTCAATTTGCCGAGTGCCAGAATCGCAAAGCTGCGTTCCTGTGTGTTTAAGTACCGCCGCGTTTTGAGGTATTTGGACAAATTGCGTGCTATGTCGGCAATCTGCGGATCGTCGGGGTCGACTTCGAGCAGCATGTTAAGCGACAGCGCTTCGTCGCGCACCTGCGAGTAAAAGCTGCCGCCGAAACTCGTGGCCGAGCGCTCGCTGCCGAATTCGGAAGGTTTAAGTTTAAGGAAACTGTCGCGGTCGCCGCTCAGTGCATAGGCCGCCGCCAGCATGTAACGCGAATCTACTGTTATATCGTCCGCGCGATCTTTATACTGGTTCATCGTCGGTACGTCGGGCGTTCCGTTTAAGGCCAGAACATAGAGCGAGTAAAAAATGTCGCGCGAGGGAATCTGGCGCGAGCGACGCGTATTCCAGTTGTCCTCTTCGATATAGTAATAGAAGGTCACGGTTTTGCGCTCGCGGGCCCTGGCGCGCAGGTAGTTCATCGCGCGGTCGATAACGGTTCGCGACACCTCAAAGTCGGCTTTGCGCGCCTCCAGCAGGAAGTGCGTGGCATAAACACTTCCCCACCAGTTTGCATCACCGCCGCCGGGCCAATAGGAAAATCCGCCCGAATAGAGTTGCATCGACTCCAGCTTGCGAATAGCTTCGCGCACGTTGTAATGCGGATTGCTCTGTGCAGTTAAAGTCGGGTCGACCGCTGCGGCCAGCTCGTTAAAATACAGCTGCGGAAAAGCCCTGGATACGGTTTGTTCAACACAGCCGTGGGGGTAACCAACGAGGTATTTCAGGTGCTGCGCAAATTCGGCCAGCGGCGTACGTGCAACGACAAGCTGCGCATCCAGGCGCACGTCCAGGTCAACGTCGTTCAGGTTAAACGAGGCCGATTCCCCTGCACCGACTTTGCCGGAGCCCGCTATTTTCAAGAGCGAACTGGCCGGACGCACCGTCATGTCGATCTGGTCGTCAAACGTCTCGCCCAACGCGTCAACGCTGAAGTTAAACTGCGCCTGCCCGATGGCATGGTGCGCCGCGGCGGTAAACACAACGCGTTCTTCCTGGTTGGGCGCAATCGTGCGATGGCTTTCACTGTTTCCGATTATCGACACCGGCCCGTCAACCTTAATTCGCGCCGTGGCCTGGGCCGACTTTTCAGTTGTATTTGTCATCGTCACAGGGATTAACAAGGTGTCGCCGGGACTGAGAAAACGCGGCAGACCGGCGGAAACGACGATCGGATCGGCTACGCGCATACTGTGCTCGGCGGAACCAAACGCATCGTCCTTATACGCCGCAACCATGATGCGCAGCTCACCGCTGAAACGCGGAATTTCCACCTCGTATTCATACTCACCGCGTGAATCGGCTTTAACGATTCCACTCCAATACGACACCAGCCTGACCCTCTTGTTTGTCAATGGGTTTACACGGTTGGCGAGATCGTAGCCGTCGCCGCCGACATCGTTAAGTCCAATCCCGAGTTCGGGAAACAGGTAGGGGTAGACGTCGTAGGAGCGCACTTCGAGAGCGCGTTTGGCGTAGAAAAAGTTAAACGGATCGGGCGTCTTGTAATTCTTCAACTGCAGGATGCCTTCGTCCACCACGGCGATCGTCAGGTTAATGTCCTTTTCAGGCCGCGTTTTCACCGTTATTTTCTGCGTTAAACTGGAACGGATTTTCTCCGGCGCTTCGATCTTGACCGGAATGTGTTTGCCCTTGCGCTCGGCGATGAGCGGCTGGTAGCCATGCGCCACCGTCAGCGGAATGCCGCCCGGTGCGTGAGGTTTGATCAGCGTTGCGGCCACATAGACGTTGGGCGCAAACTTCTCGGCCACTTCAAGAACAAGCTCGGCGGCTTTGTCGACAATTTTAACATTGTGATGTTCGATGACTTCGTCGCGTTCAATCGACACGAGCAGGTTGCCGTCGAAAGGCGCGGTAAACAGAACGCGCGCTTTATCGCCAACCGTATAACGCGGTTTGTCGAGCGTGATGTCCACGCGGCCCTCGTTGTTAACTTCGAACGAAGCGTTGTTGGTACCGCCCCAGCGATAAGCGTAAAATCCGTGTTCAACGTATCGTTGCGGGTTTTCACCGAACACGCGGATTTCATAACGACCGGACTGCCCGGGTTTATAGCGGAACAGCATCGGATCGCGGGCGCTCTGCACGAGTTTGCGCGTGTGCACAAGGCGCTCACGCCGCTGCGACACGTAGTTGTAGCGCGAGCCGCGCCGCTCGACGACAGTCTCCCAGCTGATTTTGTACACGGCGATGTTAATCTCTTCGCCCGCGGCCGGAGCGCCGCTGGTATCGGCAGCCGCCACCTGGAAGTCCGAAGTCTCGCCGGCGGAAATCCAGTAGTTGCCGCCCTTGACGCCGTACAGCACCGGCTGTGTGAATACATCGACGACGTTCAGGCGATGGACGGGCCGGCCGGTTTCGTCAAAAACCGTCGAGTACACGCTGCCCTGCAGCAGCCCCATGTCCTTGTAGCCGTTGGCATCCAGTTCGAAACTTTCGGCGAAACTTCCATCCGTGGCGGTTTTGCCGGCGCGGCGGATCGTGTTAAAACGGGTATTGTCGTCCAGATTAACGGTAAAGTCAAATCCGGGAAACTTTTCGGACTGGAAGTACTTGCGTTTAAGACTGAATTCCGCCTCGTAGTTGCGGTTGGGCGCCGGCGGGCCGAAGAGATTGTTGGCCTGCCCCGTGGCGACAATTGATGCGGGAATCAGCACCGACGACTCGTTCAACCTGACGTCGACTCTGATGCGATCCGGGATGAACTCTTCGATGCTGATCGGCAGTGAGTTCAACAGGATGTCATTGGCAGTGTATACTTCGGCGATGTAATTGCCTGTCACGGCGCTGCCGGGCAAAGTGATGTCCGTCGCAACCGCGCCCTGTTTGTCCAGCTCAAGTTTGAGCGAGCGGAATTCATTGCCGTTGGGCAGCAGCAGTTTAAACTTGATCGGCATACCGGCAATCGGCAGCCAGTCGGCGTCGCGCACGATCGTGTTGAAGTGCAGCGTCTCGCCTGGGCGATAAAGATTCCGTTCGCCGTAAATAAATGCCTGGTACCCGGCTTTATTGTTGCGCAGGCCGCCCACGTCAAAACGCGAGGTCTGGACGAAGGTGTTGTCGTACATCATAAAGTTGTAGTCGTCGGCCTTGCGCGCGCTGATCATACCGACTTCAAAGCCGGGAGCGGCGCTCTTGATATTGCGGAACACCGCCATCCCCTTGGCGTCCGTTTCTGCGTGATGCAACTGCTGATTGTTGGTTGAAATAAAGCTGACTTTAACACCGGCAACGGGCTCGGCGGTTTTGATTGAGTTAACAAACACGTGAACGTTGTCGCCGCTGCTCTTGCTGATTAAACCAAGATCGGAAAACGCCAACAGTTTTGTATCCAGCACCCACTTCTGATCGGCCGACGCCACCTGCAGAACGTACATGCCTTCAAACGGCACCTTGTCGTGAAAATCCAGATTGAGCAGAGTCAGGTTGCCGCTGCGCGCCATCGTGTTTGTTTCGATTTCCTCTTCGTAGATTTCGTCGCCGAAGCGCGGGTTGTTGAAGTAGCCGTCGACCCAGTAGTTCTGCTGGTTCATCTCGTCGTACACGCGTTGGCCGCTCGTGCCGTAGCGCATGTATTCGTAGAGGTTGTTTTCGTAGATTTTCGAGACGGTCACTTTCAGTTTGGGCACGTTAAAAATGAGCATGCCGATATTGCGTGCGCCGGCCTTGGTCAGGTACATGCCTTTCGACGAAGCAAAGCGGATGCCCGGCTCAATTTCACCCCAGGTGAGTTTTTGTATTGCATCTTTGGCGAGTGTGCCGCCGAAGATGCCCCGCATCGCTTTATTAAACGTAAAGGTGTAAGTCGTACCGAATTCAAACTCGCCGCTGATGTCCATTCCCCAGTCGCGTACTTCAACCTTAAACGCCGTTTTGGGCTCTACGCTGATGCGACTGCTCAGGTCCGGATCGCTGACCGCCTGAGTGGTATAAACGCGCGCTATGGTGCGCCCCTCGTCGTTGAGCGACTCAACAGAAACGATATCGAAGCGGTCGCGCGCGGGAATCGGCACGTCCGCCCTGAAGTCTTCTTCCGTGGACCAATTTGCGCCGAAGGGCGTCAGTCCGGCGGCAATCACGAGTTCGAGTGTCTGGTTTTCGACTTCGGCCGGATCGAGGCCAAAGAGCGTCACTCGGTGAGAATTGGAAGTCCATCCGGTTTCGCCACGTACAAAATCGACGTTTTTACCGAGCAGATTGACGGTCAGTCGCGACGTCAGTGCTTCCAGCTCGACATTTTGATTGAACTCGAGGCGCAGTTCGAGCACGGGTTCGCCGCTGCTGCCTTTGACCCACTGGGCGTGCGAGCCGAGCAGCATGAGGTATGGCGTGCGAAATTCAACGACGCGCTCATCTTCGTCCGGCAGGCTGAGCTGCGGCGCAAGATTCTGCAATGCGCCCGTCATCACCGCTTTGTAATGTGTGCTTGGCAGGAAGCCGGCGTGAGGAGAAAAAACCAGAACATTGGGCTCGGTCCACTTGAACGAGCCGCTCAGTTTGGGTTCAAATTCCAGGAAGGGAATTTCAAACCATCGATCAAGAGAGTCGCCGCCGACCAGATCGTGGTTAAAGGTAAACACCAGGTTTTGATGCGTTTCGACTGTTTCGCCAAAATTCGTGCTGACAATCTGAATCGAATCGGACCCGCCCGTACAGGCAACCAAAAAAGTGAGCAGGACCGCCAAAAGGCGGCCGGCGTGTTTTGCTGTCATGTTGGGAATCTCCGGTCGAAGAGGGGAAATTAACTTCTATTCATTAATGCGGCTGGGACGAATATAAGTGCAAATGTGATTGCGCCCAAAGAAAAATGACAATTTTTTCATTTTCGGTCATTTTTCACTGTCTTGCAACGTGTCGGCAACAATTACACAATGTGCGAAAGGCATCCCACTCGCCTGTTCACACGGAGGTGTAAAGTACACAATGTTGGGAAGCCAGGCGACCAATTCCAACAAACCTGAAAAATGACGCCGACGCCTCCCCCGGACCTGCATCACCTTCAAATTCACACAAACAAAAACAGCCGCGAATCGCTCGGATTCACGGCTGTTCACTCACTCCTGATTACAGACCGGTTCGCACACCGGACTCCGTCATTTATTTCTTCAGCATCGTCTCAAAGTCGTCCTGAACCTTCACCAGATCAACTTCATAGATCAGAACCGAACCGGGACTCACAGGACCGCGTCCCATCGTGTCCAGAGCCAGGTTCGACGGCAGGAAGAATACCCGACGGCCGCCCTCGCGCATCATCGGCAGTCCCTCGCGAAGACCCGGCTGCAGACCGTCCAGGCGGAACTGCTGCGGCGCATTCAGTTTATAGGAAGAATTGAGCTCCTTCCCGGTGATGTCCATCATGCGATAATGCATGCGCACGACGTTTTTCCCTTCCGGACTTTTGCCGCTCCCGCGTTTGCGCACGATGTACTGCAGTCCGCTGGGCAGAACCTCCACGCTGTCCTTTTTGGCGTTTTCTGCCAGAAACTTGACGCCGGCGGCTCTGGCGTCATCGGCCATTTCGCGCTGTTTCTGGCGCATGCGTGCAAACTCGCGCTCTTCGAGCGTCTTGAACAATTTTTCGACCTGTTCCTGCGTAAGCGGTTCGGCGCCGTCCTTCATGGCGTGCACCATCCCGAGCAGGTAGTTTTCGACGTTGATGTCAAAGGTGCTGTTTTTCAACTCGTCGGCGCGCAAAAAGCCCACGTGATACGAGAGGCTGTCCTCCACCGTATTCATCACCGGTTCTGTCTCGGCAAACGTCAACATCGTTTGTTTGATGGAAGCGCCGGCGGCCGCCTTCGGAGAATCGTTGCAGGCGCCAAGGACAAGTCCGCAGATCGCGGCGCAAAGCACTAATCGGAAGCTGTGCATAGACATGGGATTTTCGTTAAAATAAGAAGCAGACACCCGCGGGGCCTGCTTGTAACGCAGAATCGCAAATGTACGGAGAAAAGCGCAAATACCTGAGCGCTTCGCCCCGTCCGGGGCCGTGGCTTGCTTTTTCCTTTTGTTTGTCAGCGGGTGCGAAACCACCAGCGGCAAGACAGTCGGGAGAGATTGAGGCAACGAGCGGTCATAGAGTGTTTGCAGTCTCCACGCCCTTAGCGGACGGCACACCGGGATTCTCGTAGTCGGTCAGCACCCGGTTGGTGCTTGAAAATCCGAGCTGTGAGCCCTGAGGGCTCACAGCTCCTACGTAGTTTTACGTATTTTCAGCATTCAAACTGCGCTTACCGTCTAAAAACCGCCTTTCATTCAGGAATCCGCCACAAACGAAAAATCAGAAAGTCGGCATCTGAAATACTGCACTCGCCTCCCGGCGCACGCTTGACTCGAACACACTGTTTTTGGCGCAATCATATTTTTATCTAACTTCAGGCTGCGTGCACCTTCGGTCACCCGACAAATGCGACTCTGCTCACCGCAGTGCGATGCTCCGCAATCGCTGCACACCGGCAGAAGCTCTCTGTGTCGAATTTCATTTCCTGTCGACCCGTGACCGCCGACACCAACAACGTGCAAATTCCAATTGCACCGGCTCTGTTTTCTTTCACACTTAATTCTTTGGGAAACATCATGATCAAGGTAACCTTTGTCAACAAAACCGATGAAGTTCAGGAATACGTCGTCGGACCGTCTGTTAAACAACTTCAACCCGGCGCGAATGTCGCCGTCGAAGTTCAGCCGACCGAGCGCGTAGGATTCACGCAGTTGCAGGGCAAGGAAAACATCGCGTCCGTCCTGCTGGCCGAATTTACCGACAGCAGTCTGTTGATTTACGCCGCGCCGCAGGGTGTCGATGCTTAAGCTGTCATCGTAAAATTGATACTGTTGTACTTCAGTCAAAGAGCTGCAAATCTTCAAGGTTCGCAGCTCTTTGACATTTAACGCTTTTTCCGTTTCACCTTTAAAACCACCGGCTTTTCCATCGCGACTAAACCGTCATTCTAAGTCAAGTCAAAAACAGCTATGATACGCGAGAACTTGACCGGGTTCAACCGGAGTAAAATGTGCACATGTCAAACCACAACAGGCACGTTGCATGTAATACAACTTGCTCGTTGTTTAATTCTCACTTCCCACGCTCCCTACGTCAAAGTGATCGTCCGTCGCGCCACATTGGACGCATTGCCGCTCTCGCGGATCAACAGCCGCCGCGTGCCTGGGTTGCTGAAACCCGCGTCCACGCTGACCACCAGTTGATTCGCGCCGCCCGCCGCAAATGTCAACTCCGGCGTGCCGGGGCTGACCTCAGGCGGCGTCGTGCCGTCGGGCATCTGCACCACCACGCTGGCGGGATCGGGCGTCACGCCCCCGCCGCCGACGTTGGCGCAGTCAAGCGTAATCGAGCCCCCGGCCGCCGCCGTGTAAGAGCCCGACGTTGCCAGAAAATGACCGGTAATCGGGATGACAATCTGCGTCAGGTTGGTTGTGTTGCCGGTTGCACCGACCTGCACGTCCACCGTAACCTGCGCCTGCTCTTCGGGCGGATCCTCGGCCGCGATACTTAAACGGAACACTCCGCCAAGGTCGCCGCCGGCGCCGAGGAAATTGCGCGTCGCTTCCGGAGCGCTGCCCGTCTGGTCCTGCTGGATCAACACCGGGTGGATTGTGCCCGGCGTCCCCGGATAGGCAATCTGGGGGTTGAAGTTCAAAACATTTGCGGCAATGAAGACAAAGACTTCGCCGCCGGGCGTCAGGTTTGGAATCGGACTGGCGTAGGAGCTGAAGTCTATCGCAGCGGCCAGGCTGTTTAACACAATCGGCGCGTCGACCGTGTTAATCGTGATGCGCCGTACCGCCACGTCGATGTCCGTCGGCAGGTGCATGCCGTGCTGCATCAGTCCGCCTGTCTCAAAGCGATTGCTGCCCGTGTCGAATCGATAGAACCGACTGATTTCAACCGGCTCGCTCGAACCTGCCGCGGCCGTGCGCATCTCCACCTCCAGCTCGTCGCTGCGGCGCACAACCGTGCCGTCCGTCGGGCGCAGCACTGTGACGCGGTATCGCCGGTTGTTGTTCGGCAGACAGACAAATCGCGCGCGCTGCGTCCGCAGCAGGTTGATTGTCATTCCTTCGGTGACGGCAATGCCGTTTAACGTGATCGTTACGTCCGTCACGTTAACATTGTAGAGAATCTTCTGTTTGCCTTCGTCCTGCGCGTGGCGCGCCTCGTCGGCGGATAGGATCGCATTGTCGGTTGTAACGCGATGCCGGTTCGCACCGGTCGTGGGCGTGGTAAACGCCACGTACATACCCTGCGTGCGGGAAAGCGTTTTACTCGTCGGAATCCAGCCCCGATTGGCCGGCATGATCCGGCGCGGCGTGCCGGCAGCCGGGCCGGGCACATCGGCGGGTGCGGCCGCATTTTTGGCGTAAAATACGTCGGCCACCGCCAGGCCGGGATTCGTGCCGGCGGCGCCCGCTTCTGCATTGTTGTTCGGCTCGGCGCCGTTGCCAGGCGCGGCTCCGCCGGTTTCGTTCGTCACAAACGGCATTAAACACACCGCCTGCCGCGTATTGACGCCGGGGCGATCCTGATTAAAGGTCGTATTGCACCAGCCGTTCTGCGTTGGAAAACTCACCGTGCGCGGATTTGGCCAGTACCAGTAGCGCGCGATATCGCCCACCACCATCTCGGCATTAAAACCGTCGCCTACTTCCACGCTGCCGCGCATGCGGCCCAGCGCCGAATACAGGTCTCCGCTCTGGTTGGACGAATCCTGCTCGATGTCGGCCAGATACGCAATGTCGTCGCCGGGAAACAGGCGGTCAATAAACACGTGCCCGGGAATGCCCAGACTCCAGTTGTGCGTGCCCCAGATGTAGCGCGCAATGCGTGAGATGATTTCCCAGGCCGAGCCCGGTTTTTCAATATTGCGCAAATGCAATTGCCTGAACGGATCCGAC
Organism: uncultured Hyphomicrobiales bacterium; assembly: GCA_964445695.1. Classification (GTDB taxonomy): domain Bacteria; phylum Bacteroidota; class Ignavibacteria; order Kapaibacteriales; family UBA7675; genus JAUIKM01. Next base: position 107,743 of record CAYULF010000004.1, read on the forward strand.
ACCCAGCGCATCGGTCCCATCAAGCCGTACTGGTCCAGGAAAAAACTCTCTACGTGGCCCTGCGCGTCCTGCCGCCCGACCTTGGCCACGCGCAGCACCTGATCCGATGCGCCCAGCGCGTCCGTCGGCAATCCGTCCGCCAGCTCGATGTCGTCCCCGGAAACGGACGTGACGGTGGTCGTCATCGTAAACCGTTCGTGATTGGAGCTTTTTTCACCGATGATGTGCAGCCGGTCAAACGACGATGCCTCAAGCTTTTTGCCGTCCTCAGTCTGCGCCGTTATGACCGCAAATGAATTCGGCTTAACTATGGCCGGGTAGTATTTCTGCCAGTACCAGTACTGACTGTCCACGCTGGTGTCGTATGGACTCACCTCGGCATTGCCTTCAAAACCCAGCGACGAACCGAGCGTTAACTTGCCGGTTTCGTCAACACTTCTTAACGAACGCACAAAGTCGTCCTTGCCGCTCTGACGAATTATAACGCGACTTTCGTTGGCAAACTCGGAGCGACGTCCCGCTTCATTTAACTGCAACTCATTGCGAGAAGGCAACACCGTGGCCGCGAACCGCGTGTACGTTGAACAGGCTTTCGCGATCATCCATGGTATCCGCACGATTAACAGCATCAGCGTGCCGTAGCCAAGACCAAAGATGATGTTTAACAATCCGCCCGGTGTCAGTGTGTCAAAAATCTGATAAATGGCGCTGTACCAGGCCTGCCCCGTCGGTCCGAGCGCAGAATTGCACTTGCGCACAAATACGGCTCCGTCAGACAGCGAGGTCTCGCCCGAGGCTTTGGCTTTGATCCTGAACAGATCGTCGGCCCGTTTTTCGTCGAACTGCGCGGTCTCTTTAACCGAACCGCGATAAATCTGCAGATGTGAATTGTCTTTAAAATCGATTCCCTGGCGATTCGGAATGCGCAGTAAACGAATATTGTTGTTGCTCGCATCGCGTTCGATCGTACCCGCCACAAAAGCCGACCATTCGGGCAAGTCGACGCCCGCATAGGAAAATCCAAGGTCGAAGGCCCAGAGCGGAAAAGCCGTGAACCAGAGCGGCCCCCACCACAGATACTGTTCCGTGTGGCGCAGTTCGTGTTCCACCAGCGCCTGATAGCGGTTGTGTTCCCAGGTTTCCGGATCCTCGGGCACCAGCACGCCGCCGGGATGCATGACGGCTTCCGTCCGCACCGCACTTTCGCGCAACGGAATCACAATCGTCTGATTGTTGCTCGCGGTTAACGTGCCCGTCACCGCCGGATCAAGAATAATGGTCTGGTCGTTTTCCGTCGTAAAGGTCGGCGCCCAGGCGTTGTTGTTTGTGTGGTCCAGCTGCCTGACGTTAACCGTGCCGCTGACCGAGGCCGGATTATTCGCCAACGTCAGTCGCACAACGGTTAAGCGCCGAATAGTAATGTTGTTTGAACCGGCCGTAATGGTCCCCGGCGTTGTATCATGCGTTAACTTCACCGTGCTGCCCGTTACGGCTGTGATGGTGAACTCGTCCTGCACTGCGCCGCCGCCGGGATCCCAGCTTGCTTCCACGCGCTCGCCGGTGGCAAAAACCGGTTGATCCACCGTTGTGCCGCCCACCGTCGCCGCCACCAGCAGCTCCTCCGGATCCGCGCCGGGCTGCGTGCAGTCATAAAGGGTGTTGCCCACGCGCGCCGGAATTGTCCTGTCGCCGGAAATAATCCCGACGCGTTCCGTACCGGCCAGATCCGTCCAGTTCCACAGCCGGAAGCGCAGCACCCGCGTCGTATTACCGCCCTGATTGGCCAGTTGCGGCGATCCGTCGATGGCGATATACACGCCGCCCGTTGCCGGGTCCTGCACATCCAGACGCTGCACCTGGAAATTGCTGCCCGTGCCCGGCAGGTTCGCCCGGCCGAGCTCCAGTGTTAACAACATGCCGTCGACGGCAGCCACGCGCATCTGGTCCGTAACTGTGCCGCCGTCGGTATAACGGATCTCCACCAATTCGCCGACAAAAAAGCGCGTCATTTCCAGGCGGGTGCTCGTGCCCGCGTCCGTCGGCAAAACAACCAACTGTGTATTGGAAATGCGCGTGGCATTGTAGTTGACGCCCACCGTCTGAACGCGCACAGCGCGAAGATCGCCCGCGGCTATCGGCAGATCGCGATCAAACAACACATTGCGCTCGACGATTCGGATCAGGCCGATTTCCTGATTGGTTCCGTCGTCCAGCCCCACCGGCTGCGTGGGACGTAATTCGTTGCTGCCGGCCACATTGTTAACCGCGCGGCTTAACACATTTGCATTGAGCGCAAGTCCGGTTGCACTCGCCCCCTGCAGGTTGGCGGCCAGATTGTCGGCGTTTAACTGATGCACCTGCAGCGCCGTAACGCCGTCCGTCGACATCGGCGCATTCAACGCCAGCACCGCCGCCGTGCCGAGTATAAGATTGTCAACGCTCGGATTGGTGGTTTTGAACAATTCAACCGTATAATTGGCCGCAGCGCCCGTCTTGTCGCTGCCGATCACAATTCCATCGTAGTTGAGCGCCGTCACGCGTCGCACCTGCACCGCGTTGGCGCGCGTGCGATGCGCCAGATAGCCGGTCGAGGGCGCCGTGCGCACCGCCGCCGTGGTGAATGTTATCTGCGCGCCGGCGTCGAACGTCGTGGTTGTACCGATCGCGCCGCCCGGAGCCAGCGCCTGCCAACTGACCGAGCCGCTGGTTCCCAGTGCGCCCACTCCGCGATCGATCGTGCGCATGTTGCCGTTCGCCGCTGTGACCACCACGGGAATATCGGTCCCGCCGCTGAACACGCGGATCATATCGCCCACGCCGGGTCGCGGAGCATTCGTAAAGTTTAACTCCGTGCCGGTCGCAGTCAGGTCCACGCCGTTAACAGGGCCGCCGGCGACGGCCGGTAAAATTGACGCACCGGGATTGGGGCCCGGCGTGCCCGAAAACGCCGCGTCCAGCGCTACCTGCGCTTCCAGCGCGACGATAATGCCGAAGCCGCGGTCGTCCGGCCCCTGCGTCATGTGGATAAAATCACCCACCTCGTAGTTGCCGGTCGTACCGTCAGCATTTAACTTTCGCAGATCGCCCACGTCGCCCATGGCTTCGCTCGTCGTCGTCGCCTGCAGACCACGCAGTCTGATGTCTGCTGTGTTAAGTCCCGTCGGTGCGGGATTAAGCCGGATAATTGTCAGTATGCCGCGCTCTACCGCCGATTGCACCTGCGTCACAAACGCCGCGCTGGTTAAGGCGGGAGTTTCCGCGTCGGCCAGGCCGATATTCTGATTCGCCGTCAAGCCCAAACCCGTCTGCAACACGGTGACAACCGAGAGGTTGTTAACTGTGCCGACGCCGAAGCGGTCCATGGTCTCAAGTTCCGTCAGGGTCGCATCCGTCGGCCCCTGCACCTGCGGCACCTGTGTCGCCGTACAGAACGTCGCCTCTGTAAACATGTCGCCAAGATGTAAACCGCCCTGGGGAAAATACGGTGTTAACATCCCGGGCGCGATCGCCTCGGCCGTTCCGCCATGACGCGTCCAACTGTCCGGATAGTCGCCGTTCAAGTCGCCGTCGTAGGCAAACTGACTCATGCCGCGCAGCATGAAGGCGCGCCCGGAGGACGTCTCCACCATTCGCAGCGTGCTGCCGTAAAATGTGGGTGCAAAGCGGTCATTGGGCGAACAAACCATCACGTTCTTGGCCTGGTCGAAACTCGCAAATTGCTCCCAGATATAGTGCTGCGTGGCAAAGGCGCGCGTTGTGGCCATCGCGCCGTCGCGCAATATGCCGCCGACGTTCAAACGCTCACTGTGAATGTGGCGGAAGTTAAAAAAGCGCCCGATATTGCCGGAAAAAAGACTGCCCCAGAAGTTAAGCGTCCAGTCCATTCCAAGCGTTAAAAACCAGTTGTTCGGGAAGGCCCATGTTAACGAAGACAAGAGGTAGTACCACGCAATCGCGCCGGTCGGATCGCTGTAGGTAAACGTGTCGTAGCCGCAGACACCGTAGCCGCCCGCCGTGGTTCGCTCCGCCACCAGTGCGCCCGCATAGCCGTCGTCACGCCGCGGATCGTCCGCCCCGCCGTCCAACGGATCGGGCGAATTAAACACGCCGAAACGCGGGTCGTAACTGCGGTAAGCGTAGTACACCAACCCTTCGTGCTGCGCACCGCCAAAAAGTCCCGGAACGCCATCGTGCAACGTCAGGTTCTCGCCGAACAGATCGCGTGGAATAATCGTGGATGCATGCGCCGTCGTCACGCGCACCGGCGTACCGCCCAGGTCCAGCGAATACACCTCCGCCATCGGGCCGCCCGGCGCACCGTCAATTCGCGCCAGACATGCAAACTCATCCCAAAGATAGGTGCTTACTATTCGGCCGTTTTCATCCGACACCGCCCACACACGACCTTCATCGTCGCGGTGCCAGGTTGCCGGCGCCGCAGCGGCTATCTTGCGCCGACCTTCCCCGTCATAGGAAATGCCCTCTTGTTTGCCATTGAGAACCATGGCGGAGAGTCGCTGCAGACCGTCGTAACGCAGGTGGCGTCCAACCGACGGTCCTTCAATTTTTGTTAACAAATCATCTGTGTATTCATAGCGCCAGTGTTGACCGCGACCGCGGCACTCCGTTACCCGGCCTTGTTCATCGCGTGTAATTGTCACGCCGTCCACTTCGGTCGGCTGCGCCTGATTGTTCCAGCGGTACAACTCGGTCCAGCTGCGAGCGCCGACGGTCACGCGTCGCAGCAGAGCGCCCGAAGCAAAGATCTCTTCAAACTCGGCAAAACCCTCGTCGTACACCCGTTTGGTGCTGTCCGTGCGCAGATAACAGCGCCCGCCGCCGCTTAAACGCAGCAGTCGACCCTCGTCGTCGTACTCGTACTCGAGCACGTACGGGGAGTCGGGAATACGCTGAATTTTATGTTTAAACTCTTGCTGTGATGTTTGCATTGTTCTGTCCTCCCCGCCCGACCGGGCGGACGCATCTGCATGCGCTGTGACGAGTCCTGTTTAAGCGGAGCGGATTTAACCGACCGATACCGAAGCGCTGACCGAGACGGAGGCGCTGCCCTCGGCGCTGACGTATTTGATGGCTTCCAGCAGTTTGCGGATCTCGGCGATGATGCCTTCCGCCGCAATTTCAAACGCGTTGACCACTCGCGGCGGCAGGTCCTCGATGGCCGCCACCAGCCCCGCCAGATCCAGCGCCTGCAGTCGATCGGCCAGCGCGTCCAGACCCGTGTCCAGCGTTGAGAGTATCTGCGCGGGCGACATGTTTTCAATGTTGGCGATCAGTGTGTCGAGAAAACTCAAATCCGGCAGCAGATTCTCGATTGTTAAACTTTCCAGCTTGTCCGCCACCGCCTCGACCACGTCGTAAATTTCCTGCGCAAACACGCCCGGGTCGTACGCCGTGATGGTAGAACGGATCGCCGCGTGGATTTCGGCCAGTTCAGACGCCAAACGACGCGGGTCGAGCAGCGAAATCTCTTCGCGCAGCACGTCCAGCACGCCGAGGAATTTCTCGGCCTGGTTCATCGGGTTGTACACTTTCATCAGGTCAAGCAGGCGTTGAATGCTGGTGCGGACAGTGTCGTCCACCGCCGCCGCCACTTCCGGCGCTTTGCGCAGCACAGCCGCGACCATGTCGTCCAGCTCCTTGGCGATCGGTTCCGGATCCAGCGCGATCAGGAGATTTTCAAGATTGTCGCCAATCTGCGCCAGCGAACAATTTTCCAGCGCGGTGGCGCTGCGCTCCAGCAGGGCCCCCAGCGATCCGCCGCTGCCGCGGATCACCGCGCGCAGTCGTTCGCGCGTGTCGTCCGTCGCCGTCGCCAGCGATCGGCGCAGCTCGCCCGGGCCGGCTTTGGCCACCGCCAGCATCATGCCGTTGATCTCGACGTCGGCGATATCGCTCGAAAAGTTGACGCGGATGGCCAGCTGGGCTTTGAACTGCGCCTCGCGCAGCGGCATCACCATGCCGTTGATCTGGTCGAGTAGTCGCTCTTCCGCCGCCCACAGCTCCACCTGTAGTGCGCGCAGGTCGCGCGCCAGCGCGCCGCAGTATCGGTCGACCGCACGGACCGCGTCGCCGGCGGCGCTCTCGTCCAGCGCCTGCAACCCCTCGCGCAATTTGTTCGGCACCCAGCCCAGCAGACGCACGACGTCGCCCGGGCGGAATTCCTCCGTGCTCGGTGGCTGTTGCGTCAGCTCCGCAGGCGGATTCTCGGGATCTTCCACTGTTTCGACAGCGCCCTCCGGCGCCATGCTGCGCAGCGGCTGCGTCATCGTATTGGACACGGACTGTCCGGCCGACGAGACCGCCGAGGACATCGACTGAATCGTGCTTTCGCTGTCCGGAATTTGTATGCCGCCAAGCAGAGAGTCGTAAGCGTCGAATACCGGGGACAGAAGCCTGTTTGGATGCGCCGCGTCAAACAGCTCGAGCAATTTGTCATAGGGTTCGCGTATGCCGTCCACCAGCGGACGCGGGTCCAGCCCCCGAACGAAATTCGCCGCGTCTTTTACATATTGGTCAAGATCGCCCAACAGCGCCGCCGGATCGAGTTTGCGGATCTGGTCCGTCACCTTTTTGATCTCTTCGTCAATCGAGGCGATCAACTCCGGCGTAATCAGGTTCTCGATCAGACGCGCGGCCTCCGCGATAATCTCGTTCAGCGTGTCCAGCACTTCCGGCGGCAATTTGAATTCGTCTACCGCCGCGCGCACCGGATCAAAAACCACGTCGAGATCGATCGTGTCCAGCTCGTGAATCAGCTGCTCAACCACCGGACGCAACGCGTCGGGCAGCGGCGCGGCCGAAAGCAGCGTCTCGGCCGTCTGGCGCAGTTCGGACAGCTTGGCGATGACCTGTTCGGCGGCCTGTTCCACGTCCAGGCTGTTTAACAGCTCGGTCAGTTCGGTGATAGTCTGCTGGAATTTTTCCAGGTGCTCCGCCGCCGTCGTCAGAATGCCCGCCGCCTGGTCGGCGACGTTCTGGATCTCAGCCACGATATTGCCCAGTTCCGTTCCAACGCTGCCCAGGAATCCGTCCAGCAGATCGTTGACGCCCTGCAGCGCATCCTGTATGTCCTGCGCCAGATCGAAGTTGTCGATCACATTCTCAATTTCGTCAAGGAAAGCGCGCGCCTGCCGGGCGTACTGCCCCAGATCGGCGTCTTCAATTGTTTTGGCAATACCGAGAATCAGGGCGGTCAATTTGGCGCGGTACTCGCGCAGCGGAATATTGGCCAGCAGCCCGCGTAGCCAGTTTTTGAGGTTTTCTACCTGTGCGTCGATCGGATTCTGAATGTGGTCCTGCAGAAATTTCTCCAGGTAGACAAACAGGTCGTTGGCCGCCGCGGCCAGTTGTGATGCGTCCGCATTTTCAATCAACTGACGGCCGTAGGCCATGTTGCGGCGCATCTGCTCAAGAAAGTCGACAATGCCGCGCTCGCCGCTTTTAATCAGGTCGGCGCCCTGCTGAATCACGCCCAGGTGACGGCCGATATCGATGGCGTCCACATTGCTGTTAAACGCATTCATGGCGCGTTCTATCTGCACCAGCGTGTTCTGGCGGATGCGCTCCAGATCCGCCAGCGCGGCGTCCAGTCGCGCGCGGTCTCTGGTTGCCGCAGCCGCAGCCACCGCGTCGAATGCCAGAACGAGCGCGTTGACGGCCGACGCGTCCAGTTGTACGTCGCGAATGCCGTTGAGCACGCTGTCGACACCGCCGCGCACATTTTTCAGTGCGTTTAAGTCGAAGGGCAACAGGTTGTCCACCACCAGTTCCGCCAGCGCCGTCGGGTTGGTCGGCGCGCCGTTTTCCAGTGATTCAAACACGTTCTTGATGCTGCCCACGCCATCCAATTGTACTTCGGCATAGCGGGAGACGGAGCTGACGGCCTGCGTCATCAGGTCGCCGAGTTTACCGCCCGGGAATTCGATTTCGTTGACGTCGCCGCCGATATTGCCGGCCAGCTCCACGATGATGCGCGCGCCGGCTTCAATCGCGCCACGGTATTCATCGAGCGGAAAATCGTCGGGTTTAACCTGGTCAAAAACGGCCAGGAAGGCCTCCAGGAGCGGCTCCAGCAGTGCGGCCGGGTTGTCAACCCCTTTAACAATTGCGTCGATCGCCGTGCCGAGCGATCCCATCACCTGCGTCAGAGCGCCGTTGTCAACGACCGCCTGCACATCCGAATCGTTGACGCTCACAGAAATGTTGGCGCGTGCGTTTAACACGCCGTCGATGTTTAATCCCTTAAGATCGTCGAGCAAACTCATCGGCGATACCTCAGCGTCAGGTCGGTGAAATCTACTGTCAGGAACAGGTCGCTGTACAGTTGCGGCATGGAAGAACGGAAGACCTGGCTGTTGAAATTCTGCGCACGCCAGGTCTGTTGTGTCTCATTGACGGCAATGCCGAACTGATCCGTCGTCAGTCCGCGATTGCGCAGGTACAGCAGCGCCCCGCCGGGGTCGGGATCGCGAATGACAATCCGCAGCAGCGGGCGTTCGCGCTCGGCCCACAGAAAACGGCCGCTCAGCGCGCGCGCGCAGACGACCGTTGCGCCGCTCCAGTTTTCAAGTGCGGGCACATCCATCCAGTGTGCGGCGTAGTCGCGGCCGGCTTCCAGCGTCAAACGCGCCGGCAGACCAAGCGGATCGCCGGCCTGACCGCCCTCGTATTTGAATACCTGGACGTCCAGCTCGCAGGCTTCCGGCGCACGGCCTATCAAGGCGAACTGCGCCACGTCGCGGCCGTCCAGCGCGCCCTCTTCCAGCACGCGCATGACCGGTTCGGCGGCCACAACGCGGCCACGCACCTGCTCGCTGCTCTCCAGCGGGAAATCCGACTGCACCGCCAGCACGCGCAGCCCCAGGTATTTCACCGCCAGGTCGCCGGTAACGGCGTCGGGAGCGGCGGCGTCAAGCGCCGCGCCCAGGTCAAGCATCACTTCCTCTCCGCGCAGATCAAATCGCTGCATGCCTGTATGTTCGCGCACCAACGCTCCCTTCGGCTGCCCGAAGCTGAACGTGGCGGCCGTGCCGCTCTTCCCTTTGAGTGTAAAATCGGCTTTCAGTGCGCGCCCGTCCGCCAGCGCATTCGGCAGGTCGGCATTTAAATCCAGTTTGAGCGCGTTGCGCAGGTCCACGTAGTTCAGCGGCGTGCCCGCTGGCAGCTCGCCCGGAAAAGCCCACTGCGGCTGGCCCGAGGGCGCGGTCAACTCCAGATCGGCCGCAAGCGGTTCGGCCATGCCGGTCACGCCGTCCAGCCGGATGCTCGTCTCCGTGTAGCTGTCCGATGGGAAACCCGAGCTGACCAGACTTAAACGCAATTTTTTCGATTTAATGGCCGGGAAACGCAGCAGGCGATTGTTAAACGTCGCCCCGCCGTACATTGACGGCATGACTTTATTGGCGGGAACCTTCGGCACTGTGTAGGTCGGCAGCCATTCGTTGTTGGCGTCCAGAATGGAAACAAGCAGAAAGCGACTGCCCAGATCGCCGGCGGACTGCAGGTCGTCGTCGCTGCCGTCGATGTGCAGCCCTGTCACCGTTAAACTGCGGAAACGCACGGCCTCGGCATTGCTGACAATTACATGTGCGCCCGAGCCCTGTATCTGCAGATTGTCCAGCGCTTTTTCGGTCGTCGCCGGACCGATGCGCGCCAGGTTGGGTGCGGGATTGCCCGCCGCCGCATTCGTGGCGTCTATTTCCACGCGCGTCGCGCCTGCGGCCGTCGGCCACTCCACGCCGAAAGTGTGCGGTTCCGCGCCGAAGGTCACCGTCTGCAGAACGGCCGGCAGCATCTCGCGGATTATCACGTTGAGTTGCAGCTCCTCCGCCGAAGGGAACCAGGAATTGATCTGATTGATCGCGGCTTCTATTGAGGAATTGAGCACGTTCGGCAGGTTCATCAGGGAGCCTCCCCGACGACAAGTCTGAAGTCCGCAAACTGCAGGCCCGCCCCGCCGTCGCCGTCGTCAAAGGCGGCGCGCAGGTCGATGCGTCCCGCTTCCGCCGGCGGCGTGATCGAAAAGGCCGCCGCGCCGTCGGATACGTTTATCAGCAGGAGCTGCGCCGTGCTGCCCGGCAATGCGTCGGCCGAACTGATCGAGCCGCCGTCGACGCTCAGTGCCAGCGACTGAAAATCGGGGTCGAGCTGACTTGCCGCGCGCGGCTGCACGATCGGGCCAAGCCGCAACACAAAGTCTACCGCCGCGCCGCCCGCCGTCAGTGCGGCGGCGGCTTCCAGCGCCAGCGGCAGTGAGACGCCGCGCACGCGCGTTTCCTGAATGGCCGTGCCGCTGACGCCCGGCTGACCAACCGGCCAGAACCATCCCTCAAGATCGAGGCGCAATTCCAGGCTCGGCTCAGGGTCTTCGTCTTCCAGCTCGGCGCCAAAGGGCGCATGCATCGTGTTCAGGTGCAGCTTGTGCACCAGGAAGCCGGGGTCGGGCGTGTCCTGATCCTCCAGCGCTGCGCCGTTGCGCATGTCCGCCGCGCCCAGTTGAAATGCCGCCGATTCCAGCAGTTGCATCTGCGCCGCCCGGCCCGCCGCGTCGTCGGACGCCAGCGGAAAAACTTCCACGCGCACTGTGCACTGCAGCGCCAGCACGCGGCGCGGCGCATTCGCGCCTTTGACCACCTGAGTAAAGTCGCCGCCGCCGATTCCCGTCGGCCGCGGCCGCGCCTCGGTCACGCCCACGCGCAGCGCCGGCACGGTCGGGTTGCCCGGTCCTTCCGGCGCGGGCGCCACATGCACGCGCCCGCTGAACGGAGCCGGCAGGCGCTCGCCCAGCACTTCGGCAAAACGTGTCTGGAATTCGGAAATCATAGCGCGGAAAATCCTTGTTTAAGTCGGCCGCGGCCGGTAGTGCGGCGCGGGAGAATTAGACTCCCGGCACGCGCGTTCAACAGTCTGCACTTCGCGGCGCTCAGGCCAGTCGCTTGGCGTCCCTGATAATCCGCTCGGCGTCGGCCAGCGGACGCCGCAGAATTTTGGCCAGGTCGCCGGCGTCGGTGGACGCCAGTTGTTTAAAGCTCGTGATGCCTTTTTCGTTCAGGCGTTGCACCAGGGTCGAACCAAGGCCGGAGATGCGGGTCAGGTCGTCATTGTTATTCAGTCGCCGGATACCGCCCAGGTCCGTCCGCGATTCGGTCGGACCGCTGTCCGTGGCGCTGATCTGGCGTTTAACTTCCACCTGCACAAATTCGCGCAACTGCCCTGAGACTTCCTTGAGGCTGCTTTGCACGGCGTCTTCCACGGCTTTGTTCACCGTGCTGTTCACCGCGTCCTGGACCGCCTTGTTAACAGTTGCGCTCACCGTCTGCTGCACGGCGCGGTTAACGGCGGCCGTCAACTGATCCTTCAGGGCGGCGTCGACCGCGCTCTTTACGGCCGTGTCCAGCTTCGAGCCGACGCTTGCGGCTACGGCGGCTTCGACTGCGCCCGGCAGCATGTTTTCCACCTGTTTGCGCACGCTGTCGTCAATATTGGCCAGGAGCGAACTGTCCGTCAGGACGGCGTCCGTCGGCTGGCGTACGGCGGTCGCGCTGTCCACAATGCCGCTCAGGCGGTCCGTGCCGCTCAGAATCTCACGTGGCGGCTGCCATTTGTCGCCGAATTGTTCTTCAAAAAACTTGACGGCATAATCGAGCTGCTGCCGGTTAAAATTCGTCAGCGGCGCCAGCGATTCGTTAATCAGGCGTTCATTGACGCGGATGCGTTTGTCCAGCTCACTTGTGCGCTGAATGATTTCCGATGAGGCCCACTCGCGCAGCGCGCCGTCCAGTTGTTGAATTGAGGCCTGCAACTCTGCGCGCGCCGACGCCAGCAGACTGCCTTCCAGCTCGTCGCGAATTTTATCCAGCGAGGCCTGCGGCACTTCAACGGTCTGGTTCTCCAGCACTGCCTGCAACTCTTCTTCATCGATATACTGATTGGCAAATTCGGCCAGGCGATTGTCCAGCACCTGTGCGTTTAACAGTGTACCGTCGGCCAGTTTCAGCGTGTTAAACAACTCCTCCATCTGCCCCACGCGGTCCAGCAGGGTGGTAAAGTCGACCAGTTCGTCGTCAACTGTTAACTTGTCCGCCGCTTCCAGCGTGGTGTTGATGCCTGCCTTGATTGTGTCCAGCGAGGTGCGCAGGTCAAACACGTCCTTGCGCGCGTCGGCCAGGCCGTCGATGGTGCGCCGGATGCCGATCACCTCGTTTTCGCGCTGCAGGTCCAGCGTGCGGACCTCGTCCATGCGTTTTCGCAGACTTGCAAGATTTTCATCCAGCGCGATCAATCTCTCGCGCAGACGCTCCACAGCGCGCTCAACATTGGTTAACGCCGACTTGCTGGCGGGATCGCTGATGGGACCGGCTTCGATCAACTGACGCAGCGAAGGCTCCAGCCAGGCCAGTTTAACTTCGTCCTGATGTTGATGCGGCAGCACCGAGGTGTTTGATCCTTCCGCCAGCACGATCTGTGAAAGTTCGATCAGGGTCCCGACCACCTGGTTCCAGTTGTCGGCGGTGATCAGATCGCCGCGTTTAACATCGGCGAGCGGCAGCAGGCGATTGATCAGGGCCGTCAGTCGCGAAAGTTCGCTTGCAGTTGGAAACGCCATCCTTGGCCTCGTCAGAGTTTGTTAACTGTCTGGGAAAAGATATTGGAGAATTTGCGGCCGCCCGAAGTTGTCGTCGTGCGCTGGTACGTGCGCAATTCGGCTTCCGGCTGCACCAGCGTGCCCGCCTGCGAATACTGCTGCGCCGAGGCCTGCAACTCCTTAACAACCGGTTTCTGCATGTACTGCACGGGGTCGTCGGAACGCTCGGCCAGCTCGGCGATTTTGGTTTGCATGATCGTGCCGAACTTGGCCAGTTTGTTGGTAAACACCGCAGTGTTCGACTGCGACGCACTGACCAGATCGGTGATGCGACCGCGAATATCGGCGTAATCTTCATCCTTGGCGCCCGCTTCGTCCAGCGCGCTCTCGGCCTGTCCCTTCAGATTTTGCAGCTCGATTTCACGACGCAGTTCCAGCAGACTCTGGCCGTAGGCTTCGGCAAAACGGCGCAGATTGTCCTGCACCTCGGAAATTTTCACCGCAATTTCGGGGTGGTCGTGGCCGTGCGGTGAGACGAGTCCGGTTAACTCCAGCAAGGCGTTGGCCAGGTCGCCGACAGCGCCTGTTAACAGGTTGAAATCGGCGGCGCGGATTACTTCGCCCGGGCTTTTAGTGCCGATTCTGCCCACCTGGTCCGCCACGGATTTGGCGCTCTCCTGCACGGGCCCCAGGTCCGCGTCGGGGATGTCTTCGATCGGCGTGTCGACGAACAAATCTTCCGGCACGGGAATGTTAACTTTTGTTGGTTGCGGCTGCGGAAACAGGCGCACGCGGCGCAGGTCCACGGGACGGAACAGGTTCGGGTGGCGCACTTCCACGTTGTAAAAACCCGGGTCTAGATCGCGCACCACCAGGCGTCCGTCCAGGAACGGTTTGCGCGTCAGGGTTTTTCCGGTGGATTCATTGGTTAAAATCACGGATGCGTCGCGATTGGCGCGCGTGTAACCGGATAGCTGTATCTGGAAAGCGGATTTCATTGTGAATTCCTTTATGGTTTGCCTTGCTTTAAAGCCCTTCTTGTTAATCGCCGGGTTAACGGTTCCGGTTTGTTGAACCGGTGTGGCGCGTGGGCGTCGCCGGTTCCGAACCTGTTTAATGCGCCGCGCATTCAAACGCGTCGGTTAAACAGAAGTCAAAACAGTGCGTGAAGATCGCCGTAGGGAAAGGTCACTTCCCAGAACAGCGTCAGCTCGTGGTCGTTGCGTTTGTCAATCGGCGCAAACGTGACGCGGTTGTAGAGCACGTCGCCATTGCCGGTCGACGCAATCAGGCCCGCCTCACGCACCTTGCCGACAGCCGCCTCATGCGGCATCGTCGCGCGCACCGTCACCAGCGCCACGCGTTTTTCGGTGTCGAGTTCCACGCTGAAGTTTTCCGCCGGAATATCGACTTCCGTGCCGCCCTCCAGCGCGTCATCGGCCTCGCCCGGCGCGGTCAACCCCGTGGAATCAAAAGCGTCCGATTCGGGTTCATCGTTCACGCCCACGCCCATTTTCCACGTCGGCGCCTGCCCTCCCGCAAAGAGATTGGCTATCAGTGAGGCGCCGCCGCGCATAACGCTGTTACGCGCAAAACGGCTGCCGACGATGCGTCCGTCGGCGTCGCGCAGATCAATGTGCACGGTTGCTCGCATTATCAGTCTCCGACATCAAAGATTGATTTGTTGAATTCGCTTACATCAAACATTCCGTCGCCGTCCACCAGGCGCACAGCGCCGCCCGGACCCGGATCGCGCAGTCGCCGCGGCAGATATCCCGTCATGCGATCGCTGTGCCCCTGGACCTCGCGGAAGGGGTGCAAAACCACTTCGGCCTCAACGCCCGCCGGTCGCAGCCGGTCGATGCCCTCGTTCAGGGAAAACTCCAGCCGCTGACGCTCCGCCAGCGACTCGGCCAGTTTGTCGTGCATGCCGTCCTCGCCGACTTCCTCGCCGGGAGAGGGCGCGGGGCTCGTCATCCAGCCGGCGGGCAGATCGATGCGATAACAGGCGGGGCGCGTTTCCTCCCAACCCACATGCAGTTGCGCCGCGGGATCCTGGTAGAACAGCGAATGGTCAAAGTTGGTCTGGTCCCAGCGCCCCTGATGCATTGTCAGGTCGGCCAGCGCCAGCAGAAAACGGTCCAGGCCGGGCACGTCGTAATGCGCTATCGGCAGAAACCACAAATCGTTGTCGCCCGGCACCAGGCGCGGCGCGCGCGCCGGCGAGGTCGCATCTTCGGCGGACCAGGCCGTGCCCGGCGTGATGCCTTCGATCGAGCGCAGTTTGTGGCTGACGTCCTCGCCTTCCAGAATGCCGGTGACCAGGCCGTCCTGATCGGGGTTGAGCCACAGGCGTGCGCCCGGCGGTACCGCTCCCAGGAAAACAATGCCTTCGCCTGTCGTCAGGTTGATTAACGCCGGAGCGTACTCGGGGCCGCTCGGCAGGCCGACCATCAATGCGCCCAGAAAGCTGGAGTCGAGTCCGCGATTTTTGACGGAAAAGCGGTGTAACGGTTCAATTCCGCCGATGTCCGGCGCGCGCTGCAGGCGGCGCATCGTGGGATTTTCCACCAGGGCGGGCTGGTTGGCGCGCAGGGCGCTCAGCCACGCGGCGTGGTCGAACATCTCGTCGGCGGGCGGCGGTGGTTCGCTGTCGATAGGCGTCGGGAAACGGAACCAGTCTTCCGGATCGGCTGAGAGCGTCAGAACCGTGCGGAAATCCAGCGCCCGCTGAAATGAATTGGTGTAGGAGGCCGCAAAGTTGATCGCGGCGCGCACCGTCACGGCGCCGTATTTCAGCAGGGCGTCGCGCAGAGCGTGCACCCAGGCTCGGTACTCGCCCAGCACCTGCCAGTTTTCGTGTTTGATGTCCAGCAGCGCCGCCAGCATCTCGGCTTCCTCGATTTCCAGCGCCGAGTTAAACCAATGCGCGCGCTGCACCTCGCGCGCGTCCTCGTCCAGAATCTCAATCTGCGTCGCCGCCTGAGCGATCAGACCGGACACGATCTCGCCTTCGCGATACAACTGCGGCAGACGCTGCAGCATGTCGTTGAGGTGCGCCACGTCAGGCCTCCCCTTCGCGAATGTCGATGTTGAAATCGCCGGCCGCCAGCGTCTCGTCCGTGATCGGCGTGTACGCGCCCTGGCCGTCGGTCAGCTGCACAAAGCGCGCGTCATGCGTTTCGACCGTAACGGTCACTTCGCCGCGGATAATTGTGTAGCGCGTGTCGTCGCGCAGGTCGGTCATCAGTCCGTCGACGGTCAACTGGCTCTGCGGGCCGCGTGACGCCAGGTGGGAATCAAAGGCTGCTTTGAGCACGCTTTCGGCGTCGGCCGTGGTGGTTCCGGCGGCAAGCAGCAGCGGTACAAAGGCGCTGACTGTGGACGTAACGGCCGTTTCCGGATCGTTCTCGGGTTTGATTTCGCCAAAGTTGATCGATGTGATTTCGAGCGTTTCGCCGTCGTTGAGTTGCAGCTCCTCGACAGGACTCTCGCCCTGCGCTTCCAAGCTGATCGTCACGTCGGCGACGGCGCTGTCCTGCATCACAGCGGTGAGCATCTGGGAACGACGCACCTTGCCGCCGGCGGCGATTGAGTCGAAATAGGCCTGCAGACGATCCTTGACGCCGGTTTTAAGCGTTTCCAGCTCGCTGTCGGTCACGCCCGTGCCGGCCAGCGTCAACTCGGTGATCGTGACCACAACTATGCGCTTGGCGGTTTCGCCGATGGGCAGGACGCGAATCCCGACCGGCCGCAATTCTTCCACGCGGCGGCGCACAAAGGACAGGACCTCATCGGAATTGCCCGTGGTCGCCACGCTGATGTTTATCTCGCCCGGCACGTCGTTGGGACTCTCCACGATGGCGACGTCTTTGACGCCGTCGACCGCCAGCAAACCGTAGGTCAGGGCGTCGCGCGTGCCGCGCACGTTGCCCTTGAGCGCTGTTTTGGTGCGGGCGCGCAGGTCTTCGTCGCTTTCGGGTGCATTGAGGTTGTAGGATGCCTCGGGGTTGCTCACGGCTGATACGCCGGCAATCAGCGTCTCAAGCCGGGTCAGCTTGCCCGCGTCGACGAGCGCTGTCGCGGCAGACTCGCCGCGCACGGACACATCGCGCGTACTTTCATAGGATTCCAGCGTCGTGGTCGACTTGGTCAGGTAGCGTGCGCCGTTGTCGTCCGCCACGGCCGTGTTGGCCGGAATGGTGATGCGCCCGGAGACGCCTGCACGACGCTCCACGCGCAGTTTGGCCACCGGGTGTCCGGCCTGCATGCGCTGCACGCCGACGAGCGCCACGACTTTGTCGAGCGACGGGCCTTCAGCCGAGTCCAGAAAGGCCGATTTGTAAATGTGTTCCAGATTCAGGTAGGCCGTGGCATGTTCGCGCGCGATCGTCTCCAGCACGGTGCGCACCACTGAACCCACGCTGATGTCGGTCACAGGCGTTGGATCCGTCTGGACAGGATAGTAATTGACCACCAGGGTTGAACCGGGCATCGGTTTGCGCCCTTCCTCGCGGAACTTGATGCTGTCGGGATTGTCGTCGTCGCCCTCGGCTGAAATCAGCTCAAAGTCGGCGGCGGTAAAACGGTAGGGCAGCTCGGCCCCGCTCGCGGTCAGGATCGTGCCTTCCAGGTGGGAGATGCGCCGCACCGGCCGCTCTTTCAGTTTCGTCGGAACCAGCAGTTCCTCCGCGTCGGCGGGCGCGGTCAGCGACTCGCGCACGGTACCGCCGGTCAGCGTCGTCAAAACGTCGCGTACGATGTCCTCGTAGTTGCGCGGCGTATAACTCATAGTCCCAGCTCCAGTGATAATCCGACAGGTTCGCCGCCGTCGACGGGCTGCACGGCCAGCGTGAATACAAAGGTCGATCCGGTTTCGCTGCGCAGGTCAAACTCCAGTTCAACGGCGCTGTCCAGCACGCGCGGTTCCTGCGCGACAGCCTCAAGAACAAAGGCACGGCAGAGATTGCGCAGGGCGGTTGTTTTAATGCGGCCGATCAGTTCGTGCAGGCGCGAGCCGTATGCGGCATGTCCCAGGTCCGCCAGAGAACCGCGCGGCGTCAGCAGGCGAAGAATCAGCGACTGCGCGACGTTTTCGCGTCCCGCGACGACGTTCAGGTCGTAGAGTTCCGAGGGCGGCGAGGCCAGGCTGCCGCGCACCGGCCGCTGACGCAGGGTCAGATCGATCTGCGCGGCGTCATGCGCGGCAAATCCGGGCAATACTTGTAAATCAGTGCCAAGCGACGGCATATGTTAAAGGCCCCGTTGTTTAACTGTTCAATCCCTGACTGACTTCGAATGTTCGACGCTGTTCGATAATTCGAGACAATTTTCCACATGTCCGTTTAACCGATCAGAACTGTGCCGCCGGCGATGATCTGCCCCACCGGCAAGTCGGCCGGATCGTTGCAGGTTTCCACCATGTCGGCATTGCGGGCGGCGCCTTTGCCGCCGATTTTGACTGTCATGCTCGTCAGGAACACCTTGCCCTGGTTGGCGGGCGGTTTCTGGAACGAGGTTCCCGGCGGCGTGGCAATGTGCTGCGGCTGATTGGACGCCGTGCTGTCCTGAACGGCCGCGGGCTGACCGGCAATTTTCACCGTCTGTTCCGTGGCCGCGTCGATCATGCCGCTGAAGGGATGCGGCAGCGGCGTCGGCACGGGGCCGCCCGGCGTGGGGACCATCACGATATGTGTATCGACCGCGATGACGCTTGCATTCTGAGCGGCTGCGGGCATTCCCATGGCGATTCCTCGTTTGTGCCTTGCGGCAGGTTATAAGCTGATGCGACATGTAACAGACGCGACGCATCGCGCTGAGCGGTTTAACGCTTGCCCGGCGACTGTTAACTTCGCACACGTTGGCAAGCAGTAATTTTCTGAAAAAGCAGACCGACAAATCGGGCTGCGCCGGCCGTTGAGCAATGTTAATTAATTTCCACCTGCGGTGCGGAAACGGAAACCTTGCTCATGCCGGAAATGGACACTTCATTTCCTTCAAGCACCAGGTTGCCCTGCGTGCTGAGCGTGATATCGCCGTCCTGTTTAATGCGCAGCACGGCTCCGCCCGCCGCCAGCTCGGCGCTGCCGCCGCCACCCGCGTCGATGACGAGTTTAAGTTCGCCGACGGTCAGGTTAATTTTTTCCTCGACGCACTCCAGCAATACGTCG
Source organism: uncultured Hyphomicrobiales bacterium (assembly GCA_964445695.1). Lineage (GTDB taxonomy): Bacteria > Bacteroidota > Ignavibacteria > Kapaibacteriales > UBA7675 > JAUIKM01. The sequence continues at coordinate 126,517 of CAYULF010000004.1, forward strand.
CCCGGCATCTTTAAACGCCAAGAAGGTTCGTTGCCGTCAATGGTCAGGTCCAGCGCGGGTTCATCATCGCCCGGCGGCAATTGGAGTGTTAACTGTCCGGCATCGTGTTTGGGCGCGTTCAGGTCCGGCGTGTACAGGCGGCCGACCACGACCGGCGCGTGATAACTGCCCTCGGCAAAGACGACAATGACAAGGTCCTCCACAGCCGGAATGGCGGCAAACCCCAGCACGCCGGAAGCAACGGGCACACGCGGTAAAACGAGTCCGGAGTCGCGTAGTTCAACGGAAACGGCGTAGTCGCCCAGGTTGTCGGAAGGACCAAAAGTGTCAACCACCCGGCCGATAGCCGCAACGGGGCGTTTGGCGCTTTCGTGGCGTGCGATGCGGGCAATGCTTTCGAACAACGATGAACTCACAGCAGACCTCCCAGGGCCGATCCGGCCAGACTTAACAACCCGTCCAGCGCACTTGCGGCATCGGCCCGCACGCCCTCGGCACTTGTCGTCGCGCCGTTAACATCCACCGAGTGGCGCACCTGCGTCAACAGCCAGGGACCGCCGCTGCCGTCGGGCAAATCCTGCACCTGCACCACGGTGGTCGGCCGCAGCACGGGTTGCAGCCAGGCGCTGAAGTGAACCCGTCCCCCGCGTGCCGCGTGTTTAATCGTCGCGGCTTCGCCCGACGCTTTGGCATCGGACGCCGTGCGGATCTCTGGCGCGGAACGCCAGACGGAATCTTTGCCGGGCGCGGCGGCATCCGACGGCAAAAAGGTAAAACTCGGTCGTAAGGCGTCCGGCGCATCGGCCGATCCGGCGGGGCCATTGCCGATCCTGAAATGCGTCGCCGCTGCAATGGCGACGCTGTCTTCCTCGTATTCTGTTAACTCCCGTCCGTAGCGCAGAGCCAGGTCGGGACTACCCTGCGGCCAGGCGAGCACGTCCAGATTGCCGTCACTGCGCATCACGGCAAGGCAGCCGCTGAGCTCGGCCAGGTGGGCGATGTGTTCCGCCGCTGTATGCCGCTGGTCCGCCGTATATACGGCCAGCGACAGATCGGCGTCGTTTGTCGTTTGTTTAACACCGGCCATATCGGCCAGGGCGCTGATGACTTTTCCGACGTCCTGCCCCTCAAAAGTCTCAGCCGGACGCACGGATGCCAGCTTTGCGCAGTTGTCGGCCACAATCAGATGTGTGCCGTTCAGGGTTTTGCGGATGACGCGCACCGTGCCTTTCAGTGAAGCCGTTGCGCCTTCGCCGCCGTCCAGGATCACCTCGGCGTCATCGTCGATGTTAACATCCAACTCGACGCCGCGTGGAAAGGTAATGCGCGCGGAGCTGACAGCCGGCAGCAGGCCAAGCGAGAGCTGAACGTTCAACACGTGAGCGTTAAACGATGTGCCGCCGAAACGTATGTCGATTGCCGGAGTTAACATGTCTTCCCTACGATCCCTTTGTGTGCCACTCGCGTTTGTGCTGGACTATCGCCGTCCCTGCCGAACATGTACGTTCATTTCTGTTTGTCCCGGCGCGTGGCGTCAGGAGAAAGCGTCGCCCAGATCACTGACGGCCGACTTGAATCCGCCGCCCGCGCCTTTGACGGTGTCAACCGGAGCGCTGAGCGGATCAAATATGCCGTTGAGGTCGAGGCCGTCCAGGTTTAACAATCCGGACAGTTGATCAATGACGCTGAGAGCGTCGTCAACCGCGCCGGCAATGTCGCCCGCCAGATCCTGCAGGTCGCCGAGAATATCCGTGTCGAATCCCAGGTCGCCAAGACCGAAGTCGTCCAGACCGCCGAACGCTTCCACCGTTGCGGGGGGCGGCAGCGGCGGGCTCTCGGCCAGGAACATTCGGTAGCGGAATACGCCGGGGCGGCCGGCCAGTTCTTCACCTGTAAAATGCGTTATCACGACGCGCTGAATGTCGAGCGCACTGGTGATGTCGGCCGAGAATGTTAACTCCTCGCCCGCCGCGGCGGCTTCCTGCAATGTGCCGAGCTGGTCTCGCGCTTCCTCGCCGTGCAGATATCCTTCGAGTTTAACGCGGTGACTGCGCCGCGCGGATCGCTGCTGAACTTCGCCCGCCAGACCGGGAACGCCGAGCGAGACAAAACCGGCGTCGACGCTGTGTTCGATGACCTGACCAAAATCGAGCGAAATGTCGCCAAGCAACGGAATAGGTCTGGTTTCTTCGGCCATCAGTCAATCCCCCGTAGGTCGGCTTCCTCGTTTAACAAACGCGCCAGTTCGTCGCCAAGCTGCAATGCGCGCACCTGGCGTTCGGCGGCATGCGCCTGGGTCGGCAGCGCGCGCATCGGCTCCGGCTGTGGAGCAACTCCATTGCGGTCGGAATTGCGCTCAAGTAATCTCAGATCGTCAAACGTCGGCGTGTCAGTTATTTCTTCGCCGCGTGAATGTGTCAGCCTGTTTGTGGCCGGACGTGGCACCGCTGCGCCCTGCCCGCGCAACGCGTGGGCCGGAACGCTGGAACTTCCGTCATCCACTTCAAACACCGGCGGCCAGGCCGCATGTGTTACATTTGCGTGTCTACTGCGTGCCGTCGCCGTAGCGGGCGGGTCTGTGTTTAACAGCCTGATCAGATCGGCGGCGTTGAGCGGTGCATCCGCCTGTGGAACCTGCGCCGGCTGCCGCGCCGATACGGACGGGAGATCGCCCGCGTGCAGGATTCGCGCCGCACCGTGAATCACGGCATCGGAGGTTTTCAGTCCGCCCGTCGCAGCATCTTTGTCTTTAATCGCTGCACCATCCGCGGGGCGACCGGCTAAAAATGCCGTTCCGCCTGCGCGGCCTCGCTCGGCTTTTGGCTGGAAGGCGTCCATTCCGAGAACACGGGCGCGCACAGCCGGGGGGGCGCTCGGCATGCGCGTTCCGCGTGGAGCGGCTGTAGGACCAGCCGCGGTTGGAACGGGATCGGTCAATCCTTGAGTCTTTTTACCCGTCGGCTCCTGCGCAGGCACGGCGGGTTCGGTCGGGGATGATCCCGATGTTTCGCCGTCGTTCCCGCCCGATGTCGGCAAACCACCAGTTAACGGATGTCTGTGCACGCCTGTGCCTGCGTCAGCTTGCGCCGAATCAGCCAAAGCCTGTGCCTTTGATACGCTCCGTCTACCTTCCTGCTCCGGGGCGATTTTGTCTTTTCCGCCGAGACCAATACTGGTCGATGTGTCGGCACGTGGGTTTTGACTCGCCGCACGCCCAAAGACCTGAGGGTTAAACAACTCATGGTCGTCTGCGTCCGGCGATGCCGTCTGCATGTGCGGGCCGCCATTGGAGTCGAGACGCCGCAAGAGGTTGCGCGCCAGGCGTTCGCGAATGGTAAGGGCCGTTGCATTCTCGTTGTTTGCGTCGGGATTAAACACCAGTCTGGTCCAGCCGCCGTCGGCCTCGGCCCGTGCCGGTTCAAGTTGCAGGGCCATCTGGTCGATGCGTCCCGCGGGGGCCGCGTCAACCTGTTCCATACTCCAGCCGGTGGCGTGAGCCACTTTCATGAGTGTGTTGATAAATCCCGGTTCGGCGGTATCAGCGCCGGCCAGACTGAGGGCCAGCGCCTCGATGGCGGCGGTTTCCTCGGCGGTAAAACTGCGACTGCCCTGTTTAAGCGTCGCCGCCTGCAGGACGGTCACGGCAATAGTATCCGCCGGATCAGATGACCCGGCGGACAGGGATACAAGGGAAAATCGCTCGCCAAAGCTGAGTGCGCGGATATGCGGCCCGTCTTCCCCGCCGACCTGCACCGCCGCGGCGTCGAGCACCGGGCGAATGTCGAGAGAAATGTCGGCGGCGCTGAACACGCCGCGTTTAAGGTCGATCCGCACGTCCGCGCTCACTTAGGCCGCCTCCTCACGCACGCGCACGGCGGTGAAGCGGTAAACCGCTTCGCCATGACCGTTGGCGCCCATCGCAAAACTCTTTTCCTGCAGGAAACACTCGTCAAAGGTGACCGTCATCTGCGATGCACCTTGTTTAAGCGTCGCCGTCACCTGGAAGGATTCGTCGCCCGTGAGCGCGTTGAACGCGGTACTGGAGGACACCACCTGCAGGCGTGCTTCAACGAACTGCGGGCCGCTGGCCATACCGATGCGCTCGGCGCTGCCCAGGGCGTAGATATTGCGGCGGTCCTGGTGATGGCGGTATTCCACGGAGGTCACGCCTTCAACCGCTTCGCCGTTTAACAATACGCTGCTTTCATTAGCAGCAAAAATTGTCGGCATGTGTCAACTCCTTAGTTCTTGACTCTGATGGTTGCGTAAATGTAGTCGATGGCACGAACCGGTCGCACGGCGATGTCGATCCGCACGATGCCCTGGGCAAAGTCCTGCTGCGTGGAATACACGTCGACAAAAAAGGCCGGATCGGAACCGTCGGTGGAAGGAACCAGCGCGTTGTCGCGCTCCATCCGCGTAAAGGTCGCCACGATTTGTTGTTTAAGCGCCGTCCGCGCGTCGTCGGTGTTCAGACGGCCGATAAAGTTCTCGGAAATTGCCTTCGTTTCGCGAATCGCCTGGTCGGCGACGCGCGTCACGGAAATCTGATCGCCGCTCGTATCCAGGCCGCGCAGCACGACTACGCCGCGTCCCACGCGGTTCTGTACGACCAGCAGGTTGGTGCTGGGCCCCAGTAGTCGATTCAGCTCGCTCTCGCGGTATGAAGCCGGAGCCAGACCGTGTAACGGTACGGATTTGAACGTCGGCGAAAAGTGCGGGCGCATGCGGCCGACCATCCCCGCCACGGCCCCGGCTGCTCCTGCCGGCGCGACAAGTACAAAACGGCGGTTGCGGACGGATGAAGCGTGGTCCTTGATTTTCGACAGATCGGATTGTTCGTCGGCGGTTACCGACCCAAAAGCAATTCGGGGAGCGCCATTGTCCGCCATCGTGACGGCGTGCGCCACGAGCGATTGGTGAATCGTGCGTACGTCGGTATTCGAGCGCTTCGGCTCGATCGACGCCAGTACAAGGTCGATGCGCGTGTCGTCGGACAGCAAATCGATGGCCGCCTGATAGTTGGCCACCGAAGGCGACGTGCCGCCGGCAAATGACGCAAGACCACCTGTCGCCGCGGGCAGGCTGTCCGCCAGCGAGCTCTGCACCGTCACGCGAATAAAGCGACTGCGCGCCTCCAGCACGTAGGGCAGATAGTTGTCGTCATCCGGATTCATCACCAGATCGTTAAACTCTTCGCGCAGACCGCCCTGGAATATTTTCAGGTCGATATTGCTCGCGGTTTCGTTAACTGAAATTTCAACCGAAAGTCCGCTGGGGCTGACGCCGTCGGCCGGACGCATGACAAAGATCGTTTCGGCGTTGTCCTTGCGCGCAACGTTAATCGAGGTCACCAGGTCGGAGAATTCATAGGTCGTTGTCGGAGCGTTCGTCGGTTCGGGCAGCCAGCTTTGGGCCACCGGATCGACAGCCACGACGTAGCGCGACTTGCGATTAATAGTCTCAAACAGGTCGTCCGGCGCGCCGGCTTTGTGCTGCAAATCGGTAAAAGACTCAACCAGTGCGCCGTTCAGATAGAGGCGCAGATTAACGCGCACGGTATTGCCGAGGGCGTCGAGAATGGTGGAGACGTCTGCCTTCAGGTCGTTCCCCCAGCTTCCGTTGGAACGCGTGCGCAGAAGTACGGCGTTAACAGCCGCGTCGTTCTGCAGCGTCAGCGACGCGGGGCCGCCGCCTGTAACGGGTGAAATGACGGCTTCGCTTGCGCCGTTGGCCAGTGCGTGCACCACTTCGGGCATGCTGACTTCGGTACCGGGCCCGAGAATCTGGCGCAACTCACTGATTTTGGATACCGTTATCAGGCCGGACGATGCGGGCGGGCGGTCCACGATGCCGACGGCACCAAGGATTCCGGACGGCGCCGGCAGGGGCGGTAAAACGTCGAAACGCGCTTCTACGCGCACGCCGGGCACGACAAGAGTGGTCATACCTTCTCCATGTTAAATTGTGGTTTAACCTGCATTTGGCCGGAACCGGCTCCTCATGATGCGCAGTGAAAAAGCGTGCGGTGATCGCAGCTCTTGCTCAAAATCGTGCGTATCTCCAGGTTTTAACGATGCCGTGACTTAACAACAAAGCGCTTCCCGGCCCTGTACTGCCGCGCCGTGGTTAATAAAGCGGACAATAAACGCCTGATACGAATGCCTTGGTGTTTCCGGTTATAATTTGGACCGGCCGGACACCTGTTCCGTGCTTATGTATAGGTTGTCAGTTTATGCGTTTGAGTGTTAAACACAAGTTTATGCGGCCGGCTTGCCGCAACGGCAGTGATCGGGCTGCGGTACCTTGCCCAATCGTGCGATGGCTTAACGAGGGCCAAATGTAATACATCGCTCCAGCTAAAGCAAATGAATTTCTGATCTGCCTGTTTTTAGGGTGCCGGCATGCAAAACGTGTAACTTTCGTAACATCCTGCGGATTGTTCTCACCTGACGACTACGTAGCGGATACGTAGTATTAATGCGGCTTCCCGGCGATTTCAACACGAAATCGGACCGGTTTCCGCAAGCCTCGGCAGACTGCGTTCTGCCTCTTTCAGAATTTTTTTGCTCGTTATGGAATCGGCGGTTTCGAGTCTCGAAATTCCGTTGCGAATCCCCCTGCCCGCACATGACGGATTCCAGCTTGCCCTGCGCAGAATCCGAACGATCAATTTTTCAATCGCGGGGCAAGCGACGATCTTACAGATTAAAACAGAGGGGATTCCGGGGTGCAATAAATGGAGGTCTGGAAGCGAGATTCCAGTGTTAAGGTATGCGGTGTTGAAGGCGAATATGAGAGCACAGGTGCATAATGTCGAAGAGACAAATGAGCTGTGAGCCCTTAGGGCTCACAGCTCCTACGTAGTTATACGTAGTCTGCAGACTTTCCAGACTTCACCCGCGCCATGTAAGCCTCCATCCTGAGTCTTACTTTTACCGCAGAACCAGCAATGCCGTGTGACACCCTGGCGCCATGCCGTTGACGGGTTTAACATTCTTAATCAAATGTCCTGTGTCCTGGCGGCTCGCAGCTGCGAACATAGACGTTAACATTTTCAGGCATCGAGTGACGGAATATTAGCACCGTGAGTCACCAATCCACAGGCCGGACAGTTCGCCGCCTGGATGCAGGAAGAACCTGCCTGAAGTTGAAAATTTTGTATAATTGCCGGGTCTGGTCCCATCTGAAAGCCATCTAATTCCCCGGATAAGTGCATGCCGCCCCGCCCGGTCCACAATTGCGTTGCGGCTGTACCATTGAGTTTATCGGTTGCAGCTTGATACATTCAAGGAAGATCACCGTGACACCAACGACAAGCGAGCGAGCCTATAATATCGGCGCGCAGAATGCCTCAGTCAGGAACATGATTGAACAAGCGCTTAAACTGGCTATTACCAACCCGCAAAAATCTGAAGAACTGGCGCAACGCGTCCTCGATCTGGCCGGCAGCGGCTCCATTACCGGTTGCCTGCACAACCCCCTGATGATTGTGGCGCACAGGGCCGCAATGCAGGGCAACATCCGCGAGAGCGAACGTCTGCTGAACCGGGCCGAACCAGATGCGATTGCCGACAACGATTGGCGCTGCCGGGCCAAAATTCACCGTATTCGCAGCCTGATCGAATGCAATCGCATGAACAGGCTTAAAGCGCTGCATCATATTGGCGCATCGATTGAATTGCATGCGCATAACGGCGACTTTGATGTCTCCGGTCACCGTATACTCGGTCGCATGCATTGGGAAAACAGCGCCTATCCACAGGCGCTTGAAGTTCTGTATCCGCTGATCAGCGATCGGAGTGAACAAGTCACAAGCAACGAAAAAGCCAAAGCGCTGCATTTGATATCGCTCGTGTACTGCGGCCTTGAAGATATGGTGCGCGCCAGGAACTTTAACGACCAGGCGCTTGAAATCAACCGCCGCAATTCTCATCGGAAAGGAGTGGCTATCTGCCTGTACCACAAAGCTCACCAATTATTCGAGCAAGGCGAGTACAAACTATCGCTTGATATTTACAGGGAAATGCTCGCGGATTTTGTCACGCTGGAAAACCGCAAGAACATCGTCCGCACATTGATGTCCATGTCGGAGGTATACTTCAGCCTGGGTCAAATCGAGCACAGCCGAGACAGTCTGGCCCAGGCACGCGAGCTGGCGAAACAGGCGGATTATGTGATGGAGCAACTTCATATCAGTTGTTATGATGCCAAATTCCTGCATGAATCGGGCCAACCACGCCAGGCGGTCCGGACGCTGAAACAAGTGTTGGAACAAGCGCAAACATTCAATATGGTGCAATTGGAATGCGAGATTCACAAAAAGTTGGCGGAAGCATACGCAGAGGCAGGATTGCCTGTTGATTCAAATGAACATGTGATCCAGCAGCAGACACTTGAACAGAAAATGCGCGGAAGCAAAATACGAGAACAAATTACTTCAATCATGTTTCACTATGAGTTTCAGGTGCAGCAGACGCACATCAGAATGCTGGAACAGGACAATCGTTCTCTGGCGGACCACAATGAAAGACTCCAGCAGGAATGTCGCAATCTGGCGGCAAGCATTGAACGCCGCAACAACTCCCTGCAGGAAGTTCGCCGCGGACTGGCGGACCTTCGTAAACATTCGCCGGATGATTATCGACAAACACTGTTGATGATTCAACATTCCATCGATAGCACGCTCGGCGAGGGATATGACCAGTATCTCTGGAACCTCACATTCGGCGAATCGGATGAAAAGTTTGTGCACTATCTCAGCTCTACATTCGAAGAGCTTACGCCCACGGAGTTGAAGATTTGCACATTGCTTAAACAAAATCTGACATCGATGCAGATCGCGGAGGCGATTAACATTTCACCCAATACAGTCAACACGCACAGGCAGCACATTCGTCGCAAATTGCAACTGGACAGAGGAAAAAACCTGACGACTTTTCTTCAACAAACTCCCCTTGTCACCGGTAATGACAAACCCCGCGTACCAGAGTAAAGTACGCGGGGTTTGCATCGACAGCCAGGCGCCGGATCGGTATCAGTTCTGTTTCACATGCGGTTCTGTCCACCGCGTCTTTTCCATCAGTTTCAACGGACGATCGTCAGCGGCATGCTTACCACGCGACCATTCGCCGCGCTTAAACGCAGAATGTATTGACCCGACGTAATTTCCGCCGTAGACACTTCAATGCTGTGAGCCCCGGATGAGCGGAACTCATGCATCAACACCTGAATGCTGCGGCCTTCCAGATCGAACAGTTCAAGACGCAGAGTCCCGGATTTCTTCGTTTCCAGTTTAACAGTTGCAAGATCGTTGGCAGGATTGGGGTGGACGCCCAGCGCCAGACCGTCGGCCCTTTGCAATGGCTCAACGGTCGTAACCGCATTGGCAGCTCCGTGGCAGCACAGTTCAATTGTCTGCTCACAAATCCAGGCCTGCGCTTCAGTGTCGTAAAACTCCAATGTAAAGTCTTCACAACCGGACGGCGCTTCGATGCAGAGTCCTCCAAATGGCGTGGTACCCGGCTGCAGCGTTCCGGCATCCTTTGTCCACTCGACCACATTGCCCGCCTGGCTGCTGTTGAAGCCCAATTGTGAACTGGCCGATAAAACAACTCCCGGGAAAGCCAACGTCCCACGAATCTTTGTGAAGCGACAATAGATCGACTGGTTAATAAGCGCATCCAACTCAAAACAACAAGGCGACTCGCTGACTTTGTGCTGGTCAATGAACAGATTGTCGCAGCAGGACATTGTTCCGCAGCACCAATCGAGGGTGTAGGAACAGGTCCATGCGTTTGCCATATAGTCGAACAGCTCGACAAATACCTGACCACATTCGTCGCCGGCATTCAGACAGAACTGGCCGACGTATGTGGTGGCAAAACTCTGGTATTGACCGCCGCCGTCTGCGATCCACAACGCCGTGGTCGGACTGGTCTGGCTGCCGGAAGAGTTGTTGCCGTTCGCCACCGAGGTTATCTGCGATCCGCCGAGAACCGTTAAACGAATCTTCGTGAATTCACATCCGGGAGTCCCCATGTCGTCGCGATCGATGTACAAATCAAAACAGCAGGGATTCGGACTGACCTCTTCAAGAAACATTTGCACTTGCGGGCAACATGACTGAGCGTTGACATTCTGCGTGGAAAGAAGCCCCGCCACAATCAGAACAGTTAAACAGCTTAACAGAGTTGCCCATTGTTTACGTTTCTGCATACCTTCTCCTTGTCCGCTCATTGCGAAGCGGACTCAAACATTAATGGTACATGAATTGTTTGTAGTTTCCCGGACAAGAAGGGCCGCCGGCACTGCCGAATGATCTGTTAATCAGCAGTATTTGGTTGAAACTACTTTTCTGTTTTGTCACTCAAAACTACGGCAGGAACAAGGTGGACCGATCAGTATATTTTCAGTATTCCGGAATGACGTTGTCGTGGCAGCAACAATTACTAATGGAATGTTCCCCGGATTGGCAAGCCGCATCTTGCCTCTTTCAGAGCTTTTTTGTTCGTCACCTGGTCACTGGAGGTGGCGGCCACAAATGAGCTGTGAGCCCTTAGGGCTCACAGCTCCTACGTAGTTATACGTAGTCGGAGGTCTTTGCTGAATGCTCCTCCGCCCTGTAGTACTCCACCGCGCGGCCAATTTCCGCCGCAAAACAACAAAGCCCATGAACCGGCCGGCAGGGCCGTGGTTCATGGGCTTGACAATTTATACGAAAGTTCGCAGCCTGAATGACTTACAGACAGAGCAGATAAGCCGTCAGGTCGGCTTTTTCCTGCTTCGTGAGTTTAAGTTCCAGGATGAGATTGAAAAACTCCACCGTGTCCTCCAGCGTCATCAGGCGGCCGTCGTGCAGATAAGGCGGCGAGTCTTTGATTCCGCGCAGCGCAAATGTTTTAATAGCGCCCTCGGGACGCGAGACCACAAAGCGCTCAACCTGCAGATCGTGCATGTAGTCGTCCGTAAATGCCGGGCCGTAGTGGCAGGTGGCGCACTGCGCCTTGCCGTTGAACAGTTTCTCACCGCGCAGTTCCTGCTCCGTCGATTTGGAGGGAATCAAACGCATCAGCGGATCGAGCTTGGGCGCCGGCGGAAAGTCGAGGATCGAGTTGAAGTCGCCCATGCGGTTGGACACCGTGCGCTGGTGCGCGCGCAGACCGAGCGCCTGCCCCAGACCGGGATCGCCGTCAAAGTACTCCTCCACTTCGGCAAAGTGATCCATGCTGCGGATCGAACGTTTGGAACTCAACACCTGCAGGTTGAAGTTGCCGCGCATCGTCGGTGTCTCCACGCGCAGGCGCGCCAGGTTGGGCCGGGAGTCCGGACCGAGCTCGATTGCGCCGTTGGTGTGACCGTTGACGTGACATCCAAAACAGGCAACACCTGCGCTGGGTTCGCGCGTTACCCGGTGCGTCGTCTGGTTAAACCAGGTGGTCGGAGTGGGACGCAGCAGCTCCTTCAGACCTTCCATCTGTTCGGCTGTTAACAGGCCATTGAAAATTTCCCAGTAATTGCCCAGCGTCACCTCGCGGCCTTTGGTGACGTCGCCCAATTCTTTATGCGTCGTCAGGAACATCGGCGGCGGAAACTCCGGCAGATATTCTTCGGGAATGTCGAAGTCGACGTCGATGCGGTCGTGCTCGGGGTGCGCCGCAACCCAGGACGGCGGAAACAACATGTGCGCCGTTGAGTGCAGTGGGTGCGCCAGCGGCTTGAATGGAAAAATGTCTTTTTGTTTAATTTCTTCCGGCGTCATTTGCGCCAGAGCTTCCCAGGATGCAACCCCCTGCGGCAGTCGAGCCACCGGTCCCTGCATGATGGGTTTGCCGCCTGACATAAATGCACCCGGACGCGCTTGCCCGCTGAAGTTAAAACGCGAGTTCATGTATTCGCGCACGTCGCGCATCAACTCGGGTTTCTGTTTTTCGTGGAAGGCCAACCACGCATCAAACGTTGCGTACTCCGGCGGCAGATCCGGCGATCCAAAGGAGCTGCGGCCACGACCGCCATAACGCCAAAGGTCAAAAGGCGTTCGATCCCCCGCTTTGACCGGCGGATAAGGCAGTAGTTTGTCGATGTAACTCTCGCCCAGGCCGTAGTCGTTTTCGACATAGTTCGGGTTGACAGCCGCAGGACTCTGTAGCAGGTGCAGATTTGAGGCCGCCTCCTGCTTTGCTTCGGGTTCGTAGCCGTCCGAATTGTCCTGAGCGCCGGCCGAATGGCTGGACAGGGAGAGTATAAAAAGCAGCAGCGGAAATGCAATAATGGTGGAATACGACACCATTCTGGAGCGGAACTTAGACATATGCAACAGTGCTCTGATCGATAGTAAACAAATTTTTCCGTCACTCAAACATATCAAAAGAACAATACCACACGCATGACCTTGTGCCAATTCCGGCGAAAATTACGTCAAACAGCGTAACTAATTGATGAATTTGCGCAGTCATTGGGGTGGTTTTTCTCTTGTTTGTCGGGGAGCACTAAATATAGAGCCTGTCTGCACGGCAGTTGATGCGCAGGTTGATTAGTCAGCCAAAGTCACGAAAGTAGAGTGAAGAATCATTTGCATTCCAAAAAATGTACCTTCCATCCAGTGTGGTGCACAGCCTGTGGTTATTGACAGGAGTACGTAGTTTGGACCAACTGGCCCCGGAATCAACCGACAGATAAATCACCCCTTGATTTTGTTCAAGATAACGATCAACACCGAATAGCAGTTCACTATGGCCATAGCGGCGATATTGGCTGATAATAACAGATCGCTCAAATTCAAGGGTTTGCAAACACGTAAGTTTTTTAACGTAAAAATCATACTCCCAGGATTTAACTTTTCGAGCACAGACCGTCCAAAACAATAGCCAGAAGTCACCTGGAACTATATCGATGATAAACTGACATTCAATAAAATGGGCGAGCTTGATGATCTTGCCTGTGTGGAGGTCAAAATAGGCAGGCATGATGTAATCAGCATCATCACCGCTTTGACCACATTCTATATTGCTCCATCGAAATATCGTACCCCAAATGCGGTCTTGCTGAAGCTTCAGACCAACAAAAGCGTCGCCATCTGTCAACGTATCCCGAAGGAACGTTTTGTCAGAAGTGCCGAGCAGTGCAATGGAAAACTCACTCCATTCAGTTCCGCGGCATCTGACAACGTGTTTCCCATTGGTGTTAACACCGTAATAGTTATAAAATCTTTGTGGCGAACTAAACGGGCCGGACAAAGTACCATCGGTTGCAAGTATTTGGATGACCACAGGATGATCTGACGGATGAATTTTCCCTTCCACATATCTCAAATCGAGGTATTGGTTAATGCTGTTGACAATTATTCCGACAGCTTCAACTTTCTCCACGCCATACTTCTTACCTTCTCCTGTCTCGATATTCCATTTGATGTAAACACAATGGCCTTCTCGCTCAAGCGGTGAACCTTCGTCCCTGCCCGTCATAGCAACCAGTAGAATGGTTTTGCGATCAGCAGCCAGAATGCCTTGCACGTTTAACGGATCAGGACCAATGTTCACCCGAGAACGATTCCATTCCTCGGGACGCCAATCCACTGTTGTTTCGCGATACATGCCTGGATGATTCTCCCGCACTTAATTGACTGTGCCGACAGCCCGGTCGTGCTTTGGGTCTCTGGATTACTTCTACGGTTTGTTTCGGTACTGCCGTGAAACTGAACGATGCCTCCCCTGCTGATTAACAAAATAATCGCACAAGCCTGAGACGCGGAAGCGGCTCAAAGCGCCGCGCGAGGATTGTTAAACCGACGACGGGATTTTCAATTTAAGAGATAATTTACTATTTTTGCGGGTTCCCAACATATTCCCCGGTTTAAAACCCGCACGAAATTCTTCCTTTCCAGTCGTTCTGCTGATGCACTTTGTGGATCTTTCCATATTTATTGTCTATTTCCTGGCGATGCTGGGCGTGGGCGTATATTTCCTGCGCAAAAACAGCAGCACGGAAGATTACTACGTGGGCGGAAGGTCGATGGGCAGCTGGCACGTGGGACTGTCCGTGGTGGCGACGGACGTAGGCGGAGGCTTTTCAATCGGGCTGGGCGGCCTGGGATTTGTGATGGGCATCGCCGGCTCGTGGATGCTGCTGACGGGGCTGATCGGTGCGTGGTTGAGCGCGGTGCTGTTGATTCCCCGCATTTCACGATTATCGCAGCAACATAAATTTTTGACCTTTCCGCAGGTTTTCAAGCATTTTTACGGACGCGAAGCTGCGCTGGCGGCGGGGCTGATTTCCGCTATCGGATATCTGGGTTTTACGAGTTCACAGATTCTGGCGGGAGCCAAGCTGGCGGCGGCCTCATTCGACGGACTCAACTTAAACACCGCACTGATTGCAATGGGCGCAATTGCGGTTGTGTATACCGTGATGGGCGGCCTGAAAGCCGTGATCTATACCGATACCGTGCAGTGGATTGTGCTCATGTCCGGCCTGATTTTTATCGGGATCCCCGTGGCGTGGAACGCGGTCGGCGGGTATGAAACAATCAGCGCGACGCTGGCGCCGGAGTTTCTGTCCATGGGCAATATTTCCTGGCAGACGGCGGTGAACTGGGCGGCCACAATTATTCCGATCTGGTTTGTGGGCATGACCCTGTACCAGCGGATCTACGCCTGCCGCGGCCAAAAGGAAGCGCAAAAAGCGTGGTTTATCGCCGGTTTGTTTGAATGGCCGGTGATGGCGTTCATGGGCGTTGTGCTGGGGCTGCTGGCGCGCGTGGCAGTGGAAAACGGCATGTTTACCGCAATGGGTTACGCCGGCGCGGACGGGCTGGATGCGGAAATGGGCCTGCCGATGCTGCTTAAACACGTGCTGCCGATCGGCCTGATGGGGCTGATGATGTCGGCGTATTTTTCGGCAATCATGTCGACCGCGGACTCCTGCCTGATGGCCGCTTCCGGAAATATCGTAACAGACCTGATGGAAACACTGGCGCCGTCGATGAAGTGGCTGCGCGAGCACCCGCTGCGGGTGTCGCAGTTTGTTACCCTGGCCGTGGGCGCGGCGGCGTTGCTGCTGGCCACGATGATGCAGAACGTGCTGGAACTGATGCTCTATTCCTACGCTTTTATGGTGTCGGGCTTGCTTGTGCCGGTGGTGGGAGCGCTGTTCTGGCGGCGAAGCAGTCAGACGGCGGCGCTCTGGGCCATGCTGCTGGGCGGCGGCACGACGCTGATACTGATTGGCGGCGATGTTAAACTGCCGCTGGGACTTGACGCCAATATCTTCGGCATTGCCGCCTCGGCGCTGGCGTTTGTCACGCTGACCTGGCTGTTTCCGCGCACAGAGAAAATTCAACAATCTCCCCGTTAACAGGACAAGAATTATGAACTACAGAATTATTGACCGATCCACCGGTGAAGACAGGCAATTCAACAATGTGCGCATTGCAGCCTTTCTGCACGAACATCTGGACGAATTCGGCGACAGCCCGGACGATATTCTGGCGGCGATTAACTACGTGTTTAAGGAAGGCCGCGGCGGGCGCGTTGTGCTGGCGGTCGACAAAGATGAATTGATCGGCGCTGTGGTGCTGAACGACACCGGCATGTCGGGTTACATACCGGAAAACATCCTGGTTTACATCGCCATTCACCGCGAGCGGCGCGGCATGGGACTCGGCAAGGGACTGATGCTGCAGGCAATCGAACATACGCCGGGCGGCATCGCCCTGCACGTGGAGCCCGAAAACCCTGCGGTGCATCTCTACCGCAAGCTGGGATTCACGAACAAGTATCTGGAAATGCGATTGCAAAAAACAGCCGGCGCACAATGAGTTTGTTTAATACCGACACAGGCAAGGCGGCGGAACTGCGGCGCGAATTGCACAAACACCCTGAGCTGTCCGGCGCCGAGCACGGAACGGCTGCGCGGTTGCACGACTTTATAGCTTCCTGCGGACCGACGGAAATTGTTGAAGGCATCGGTGGCTGTGGACTGGCGGCGATCTTTGCGTTTAACAAACCGGGACCGACGGTGCTCGTGCGCTGTGAACTCGACGCCCTGCCGATTCAGGAAGTCAACGACGTTGAATATCGGTCAAAGGTCGACGGCGTCTCACACAAGTGCGGCCACGACGGACACATGGCGATTGTCGCCGGACTTGCGCAGAATCTCTCAGAAAATCCCCCGCCGAGCGGCCGCGTTGTGCTGCTGTTTCAGCCGGCCGAAGAAATCGGTGCGGGCGCGGCGGCGGTGTTGAACGACGAGAGATTCAACAAACTCGAAATTAACTACGCTATTGCACTGCACAATCTGCCCGGCGCTCCCAAACACAGCATTGTCTGCCGGGTGGGCAGCTTCAGCGCGGCGGTTAAAACCGCCATCATTACGCTGAGGGGCAAGACTTCACACGCCGGCGAGCCCGAACTGGGACTGAATCCGGCGGCGGCGATTGCCGATATTTTGCAGCAAACGCGCGCGCTTGAGCGGCCTGCCGACGGCGAGGACTTCACACTTGTGACGCCCGTGCACATCTCGATGGGCGAAAAAGCGCACGGCATTTCAGCCGGCGAGGGCGAGATGCGTTTTACACTGCGCGCCTGGGACAATGCGCACCTGGCCGCAGCGGAAGACGCGTTAACGACAATTGTGCGCGCAGCGGCCGAGGCACAGTCGTTGCAATATTCCGTCGATTGGACGGACCACTTCGCGGCGACCAGGAACAGCGCGGACATCGTCCGCCTTGTTAAACAGGCGGCACGGAATTTGGAGTTGAACTATACAGACAGAACGGAAGCCTTCCGCTGGGGCGAGGATTTCGGCTTGTTTACGGAGCGTTTTACCGGCGCGATGTTCGGGCTTGGCGCAGGTGAAGACAAGCCGCCGCTGCACAATGCCGCATACGACTTCCCCGACGACCTGATCCCGACGGGCGCAGGCATGTTCAGATCCGTGATTGACCAACTGTTGCAGGAACAATGAAAAGCAATTCAACACTGGAACTAAGCGCGGCGGCACTGCGCAGCAACATCAGTTTTCTGCGCGCGATGCTGGGCGAGGAGTGCATTCTGTCTTCCGTGGTTAAAGGCAATGCCTACGGACACGGCATCGAAGTGTACACGCCGCTGGCCGTACAAAGCGGCATAAAACACTTTTCCGTGTTTAACGCCGTTGAAGCCGAGCGCGTCCTGCGCGCCACGGAGGGACAGGCGGAGATCATGATCATGGGTCTGATCGACAACGCCGACCTGGAATGGGCCATCGCAAACAACATCTCCTTTTTTGTCTTTGATTTTGAACGTCTTCAAGCAGCGCTGGCCGCGGCCAAACGACTTAAACTCACGGCGCGGATTCACATTGAGCTGGAGACGGGTTTTAATCGCACGGGTTTCAGTCGCAAGGATCTGCACACAGTCGCAGATTTGATTCTGCACAACGGCGAGCACTTAAACGCCGAGGGCGTGTGCACACATTACGCCGGCGCGGAAAGCGTAAGCAATTACCTGCGCGTGCAAAACCAGATCAGGACCTACAATGAATACGTGCAGATTCTGGCCGACGCGGGCGTCAAACCGCGTCTCCGGCACACAGCCTGCAGCGCGGCGGCCATCACCTATCCGGAAACGCGAATGGACCTGGTCCGGATTGGAATTGCACAATACGGCTATTGGCCCAGCCGCGAAACGCTGATCGGTTACCTGACGAGCCGCAAAAACACCGACGACCCGCTGCGACGCGTCATCACCTGGAAAAGCAATGTGATGACGACCAAAACCGTCCGTGCGGGAGAATTCGTCGGCTACGGCACGACATTTCTGGCGGAACGCGATATGTCAATCGCGATTATTCCGGTCGGATATTCAGAGGGTTTCAGCCGCTCACTGAGCAATCAGGGACGCGTTCTGATTAACGGCCACAGGATCGGCGTCATCGGCAAAGTCAACATGAATATGCTGGTGGCGGACATCAGCAGCATCCCCGACACACAGCCGGGCGACGAAGTAATTTTAATCGGAAATCAGCAGGATCTGTCGATCTCCGTATCATCTTTCAGCGAATTGAGCGAGCAGTTAAACTACGAGCTGTTAACGCGTTTGCCGCAGGATATTCCGCGAACCGTCATTGGATAGACATGACCTATATTGAATTGCACGCCGACAAACTGGAACACAACTATCGTTTTCTGGACAGAATGTTCAGCGAACAGGGTAAAAGCTGGTCGGTCGTGTCAAAAATGCTGTGCGGCAATAAAAAGTACATCGAAGAAATCATACAACTCGGCGCACGTGAGATCTGCGACTCGCGCCTGACGAACCTCAAAGTGATCAAGGCGATCGACCCGACGGTGCAGACGGTCTACATTAAACCGCCGGCCAAACGCAATATCAGCACAGTTGTTAAATACGCGGACGTCAGTTTCAACTCCGAGTACCAGACGATTAAACTGCTTTCGGACGAGGCGCAGCGGCAGGAGCGCAAACACAAAGTCATTATCATGATCGAGCTGGGCGACCTGCGCGAAGGCATCATGGGCGAGAACCTGATGGCCTTTTACGATGCGGTTTTCCACCTGCCGAACATCGAAGTTACGGGCATCGGCACAAACTTAAACTGTCTGCACGGCGTTCTCCCCTCGCAGGACAAGTTGATTCAGCTCTGCCTCTACCAGCAGCTTATCGAGGCGCGCTTTAACCGCAACATCCCATGGGTCACCGGCGGCACGTCAATCGTCGTTCCTCTTCTGGCATACGGTCAGGTGCCTGAAGGCGTCAATCACTTCCGCATCGGCGAGACGCTGTACTTCGGCAACAACCTGCTGACGGGCGAGCCGATCGACGGCATGGAAGTCGACGTGTTTAAGTTGCATTCGGAGATCATTGAAATCACGGAGAAACCGAAGGTGCCGATCGGCTACCTTGCGGAGAATCCATCCGGCGAAATGTTAAAGGTCCAGGAAGAAGATTATGGAAAAACTTCCTACCGCGCCATTCTGGACGTCGGCCTGCTGGACAGCGCCACGGACTTCCTGATTCCCGACGATAAAAGTATCAGGATTGCCGGAGCCAGTTCGGACATGTTAATCATCGACCTGGGCGAAACCAGCGGCAACTACAAAGTCGGCGACATGGTTTCTTTCAGCCTTAAGTATATGGGCGCACTGCATTTACTGAACTCACGCTACATCGATAAACGAATCGTGCGCCGGGACGACAAGACTTAATAAGTCACGATTAAACAGACTGCGACGGCTGTCGAGCATCTATGATGCCGACGACCGTCCCTTTTGCACTCCGCTTCTGCAACAGCCGCTTTTTGTTTGTCAGCGGGACTGAAACAAAGGGCCGCCGGGGCTGTGCACAGAATGTTGGACTTGCGGTTTGGAACTCGGTGAAAAACAGGAACACTACCCGAGCCTGAGACGCGGATGCGGCTCAAAGCGCCGCACAGATGTTATTGCCCCACCAGAAACCAGGACGACGGTACGCTCCGAGTCGCGGTAAAAATCCGTCCCTCCTGCCCGCCTGTATTGCGCAAAACATCTTGCCTGACTATATTGGCGCGACCTCCCGGCAAAACGTCGCACCAAATTTAACAACTACATTGACAGCTTGCCATGCACAACCAAATTGGTCGGTCCTGCAAATCTATTCGCATTCACCGTCCCGGAGCATCGCGGGTACAGGGAATATACCAGCGTTTAATAATTTCTCTGGCCGCGATCGCGTGCCTGTTCAGCTTAACTTCCTGCGACGACGACGACCCGTCGCTCTATGCCGAGGAGGTAGTGGAACACCTTGTTGAAGACGTTATTCTGCCGACTAACGCTGATTTGCTGGTCAGCGTGGAACGATTGTACAGTGCCTGCAAGGCACTACGCGACATGCCCACGGACAATCAGCAAATAGTCAATGCGGGACAGTTGTGGCGGGACGCACGAGCGTTCTGGACTATGAGCGAGGCATATGCCATCGGGCCGGCGGAAGAGTTTAAACTGGCGCGTGAGTTAAACGCATGGCCGCTCGACACGGGAGGTGTTGAGAATCTGGTTGCGAGTACAAGTGTGATAACTTCTTCGCAGTTAAACAAACTAGCGGCAGACATGCGCGGATTTCACGCGGTAGAGTACTTGCTGTTCCGCGATGGAAAAGCACGTACGCAGGGAGAGTTAACGGTGCGTGAACGCGAGTATCTGGAGGCGTCGGCGGACTTGCTGTCAAGTCGGATTCGTCAGTATGCGGCAAAGTGGGCGGCGAATAATGGATTTCACCTGCAGCTTGTCGGTGGAGACGGCTCGCGGCAAAACAGCGCGCAGTTGTTTATTGAACTGACGTTCAGCGCGATTACGGATCTTTGCATCGACATAGACGAGATTCGTTTACAGCGGCCATTGCAGACGCAGAATGTTAGAAATGTGGAGTCGCGTTTCAGCCGCAATTCTCTCAATGAAATACGAAACGGCCTGCTGGGGATTCAACATCTGTTCAACGGATCACTGAGTTTCAGACGGGAGGCGCAGGGACTTACGGCCTGGATTGACACTCGCAACCGACTTGTGGCTCAGCGACTGAGCGTCAGGATCAGCAGCGCGCTGACGGCGATGGACAATGTTCCCTTTCCGCTGGCCGAGAGACTCCAGGACCAGAGCGGTTATGAACCTGCAATTGAGGCACTGGAACTTTTACAACAGTCGCTTACGGATGATGTGCCGCCGCTTTACGATTAACACGCGCCGCAGCAAGACTGCCTCGACGACCTGCCGCTGATCATTCGTTGACGAGCAAAACAGTCACAAGGCAAGCCGCCGTTTCAATGCGGCGGCGCTGCAATCAGACGATTAAACATGGACATTTGACCAGTAAGAGTCAGGCTTGAATCAAGCGACGATGATAGTTAATCTGGCCGAGATGGTAGTTGAGATGTGAATGCAGGTGCACTAAAAACCAGGATGTCGTCATCGGCTTGCCGAAAAGTTCGATCGGATAGTCCTGCTCGAGTTGTTCAGCGCTTAAACCGGTCAACACATTGTTAATCATCAATTTTGTTGCATCGAGGGCGGTCAGCATTTCAAAACGCGGCACATTTTTGTCGCTGAATTCGCGGTCGCGATGGCGGACGTAGTCGCTGCCGCCCAGCACGGCGCCAATGAAGTGATTGAGATTGCCGATAATGTGGAGGCAAAGGTTTCCGGGCGAATTGCCGACAGACCCCTTGACACTCCACAGCAGGGCTTCGTCGGAATAAAGCGCTATCTCCTGTTTAACACGTTCGAGATCACGTGTAAACAGTTCGGCCATTACATTTGACAGCATGTCAACCTCCTGATGTATTGTGCGACATTAAAACTCCGCACACTGTGTCAATCAATGGGAATAATGGGAAAATCCACTCCGCCGCCGGGTTTGCCGAGGATGCGGCACATGGCGAGCACCTGCCCCTGATGATGGTACAGATGTGTGAGCGTGCGCATCACCACAAGTGCCGGTTTGAGCATGCGCTCATTGCCGCCCCAGGAAATCATCTTGCGCTCCGTGTTAAGTTCCTGCGGCGTCGAGCTGTTTAAATAATCAGCCGTCATGTTAAAGGTTTTGAGACGGTATTGTTCGAGCGAGTCAATGTCGGGATAATCTTCGAGATTTTCATCGGCGAGCATCTGGCCCAGCAGGACGCCGATCCAGTATTCGTTGGCGCCGATTTCATGACAAAGCTGCTCGCGCACGGTTGGCAATCCGAAGCCGGGAATGCTGCGATTCAGCTCTTCATTATTCAGTTGACGGCAATGGTCCAACAGGTCGCGCAAATTTTTGTGTGCGCGCAGATTCAGATCAAGCAGCGCTTCTTTTGTGTACAAGCTGGGTCTCCCGAAGAGGGTGAAGGAATTTTGGCAAATGTACAAAAATCCGGTCAGATGGGTATGAGTTGTCAGGATAGAATCAATCGAGCTGAAGACGCCGCCGGCGACAAGTTCGCAATGCTGCGCAAAGGCGGTGATGTCGTCGTTGAAATGCGCTTGCACGGAGAACGTTTTGAGAATTTTTTACCCGGCCATATTGAAGAGTACTTTATCAGATTCGCGACAATGTGGCTGGTCGGTCGGTAAATTCCGATGAGCGGGCGGTTTTGGGTGATGAGCGGGTGCGTGTAGCGGATTGGACGTACTCCTCCGTGAAATCAAGTTGGGCCCGCCCCCGCCACCACCTCCGACGTCTGTTTATCCTCCACCACACAGGCCTCCCTGCCGGCCCGAATCAGCAGATTCCGCCCGGCTTTGCGCCTGTGTCAATACGCCGACTCGTCAGCCGACACCCGCAACATCCGCACAAATTCACCGATCTCAAACCGTAAAAAGTTAATCGTACCCAAATACCGCACCAAGCGGGCAGAATTCCTTCCTGAACGAAAAAAGAAACCCCATCGGTGTGCCGGCCGATGAGGTCTCTGTTCGCCGCATGGGCGCTATCTGCTGAGTATCGTGCTTAGCGCTGAATCACAAGCTTCGACTCAATCACCTGATCACGACCGGCATTGTCGCGGAATTCAACCAACAGAATGTAAACTCCGGCCGGCAGCAGTGCTCCGTCGCGCTCAACCGCGGTCCAGCGGATCTGTTGTATACCCGTTGGCGAAGCCGCCTGCGCAAAACCGGCTATCCGACGTCCAGCCAGATCATGAATCGCAAAGGAAACCGCTGCGCCCGTGCCAACGTCAATTCGAACTTCCTCCCCGCTGCGCAAAGGATTGGGCGTAACGCCGAGCAGTGGCGTCCGATCGACATTTGCAAGATCAGTCTGCGACTGTTTCGGCTGTACCACGCTAATGGTGATCGTCGCAGTTGATTCACCGCCGTGACCGTCGCTGACAGTGTACTGAATCTGATCCAGCCCGGTAACAGCGCCGGCGCTGTAGTCGATCGTCGTTCCACCGCCGCTGAGCGCTACCGTACCAAAACTGCCGTTAAGCGCATTGCTGATAGTTAACAAGTCGCCGTCGGGATCGCTGTCGTTGCCGAGCGGCATCAGCACTTTGACGTTGTTTGCTGCCACGGCGCCCGCCGCATCGGACACTGCCAGCGGTTTGTGATTGCGCTGCAGCACCGCCACCGCATCTTCAGCCGATCCGGGAACGTAGGCAAACGCTCCGTCCGGCGAAATCGCCGCCATGCCCGCACCTGCCAGTCCATCGTAACCATTAATGCCGTCCGTGTACACCCCGGCCAGATCAAGCGCGCCGCTCATCGGATTGCGATTAAACAAAACAACGGAGTTGTCGATTTGCCCCGCAGC
Source organism: uncultured Hyphomicrobiales bacterium (assembly GCA_964445695.1). GTDB lineage: Bacteria > Bacteroidota > Ignavibacteria > Kapaibacteriales > UBA7675 > JAUIKM01. Next base: position 149,778 of record CAYULF010000004.1, read on the forward strand.
CCACAACTGTGCACCGTCCGGACTCAGGTTAACGCCGGAAACTCCGTTAAGTCCGGAAATCCCGATCGATCCATTGCTGTATTTCGCGCCAAAACTCAACGTGCCGTCGGCGGCGTTGCGATTAAACATCACCACGGCGTCATCGTAGTATCCGGCGGCGTACACATGACGACCGTCGGACGACACCGCAACATCACAAGCGCCATCGATTCCGTCAATTCCCGCCTGCCCGTTCTTGTACCGAGTCACATACGTCAGCTCTCCTGTAATGGCGTTGCGTCGGAACAGGGCAATCGCATCGTCGGCCATGCCACTGATGTAAACGTGTTTGCCGTCGAAACTGAGCGCCAATCCAAGCGCCTGTCGCAGTCCGTCAACGCCGTCCAGTCCATCCTTGAAGTAACCCACAAAGCTAACTTCGTCAGTTAAGTCGTCCTTGCGGAAAATTGCGATGGAGTTGTCGTCGTGACCGCTTAACACAACCGTGCGTCCGTCCATGCTTACATCCACACTGCGCGGTCGTTTCATTCCGTTAATCGTCAGTTCGCCGTCGGCCTGGCCCTTTTTCTTGCGAACAACAAAAGTCAGGTCGCCGTTTGTTTTATCGCGCCGGAAAACAACCAGCGCATTGTCGCCGTAACCGGCGGCGTAGAGGAAAGCACCGGACGGGTCGATGGCCAGGTCCGACGGATACTTTAGTCCGACAATGCCGGCGCGTTGATCCCGTACGCGCGAAAGATAGTTTAAGGTGCCGTCGACCGGATTGCGTTGGAAAATGACGATTGAATGTTCATTGCGTCCGGCGGCATACACAAAGCGGCCATCGGGACTGACAACCGCGCTGCAAACGTTTTCCAGCCCGCGAATATCACCGACGCGATTGCGCTGAAGTTGCAGCATCCCGGCATTAACCGGCAGCTCTTCGTCGGCCGGCACCACCACAACCACGGCTCCGGTGGCCAGACAGAGGCCGGCCGTCCGCATCGTGTAGTTAAACACTTCACTTCCGCTGAAACCCGCGTCGGGCACATACGTCACTACGGCACCCAGAAACGTTGCCTGGCCGTGCTGCGGCTCGTCAACGAACAGCAAAGAAGCGCTGCTGCCCAGGTCGTTGTTTAACACATTGACACTTGCACTGCTGTTGGTCACCAGCAGGTAGTCCATGGCAGTCAGCACAGTTTTGGGTGTGATAATCAACTGCTCGGACAGATTGCAACCAGTGAGTGTGTTTCGGCTGACGGACAGAACTGCCGATGTGCCTCCCTGATCCCAGATCACCTGGACCTGATCACTACCCTGCCCGCTTACGATCTGCCCGCCGACGATCGACCAAAGATGTGTAGCCGTGTTGTCTTCCGGCAATGCGCTATATGTTAACAACATGTTTGGACAGCCGCAGGTCGACCCGGTGATGGACAAGTCAGCAACAGGATCAACCTGTATGCTGATCGTTGTCGCAACTTCATAGATGCCGTCGACTACTCGAATCGTCACTGTCGCGGAGCCGGTCGCCCCACAGACCGGAACGGCCTGAAACTGAACAGAAGACGCCGGCGAAGCCAGAGTCAGATTGACATCTGTAAACAGAGATTGATTGTTGGACGTTGCGCTCAGCAACATGCCGCTGTAATCCTTGTCGACGTCGATAATCGAAATCACGGCGCTGGTTTGCTGATTTTCTTTGTTTGTCAACGTGAGCGGAGCCGACAGCATCGGCGGATCGTTGACCGGCAGAACACTTAACAGAATCGTCGTCGAACGCGTGAATTCGCCGTCATTCAGAAAGAACTCCAGCGTCGTAGCGCCGTGTGCGTCGGCGGCGGGTTGCAGTACAACATTGGTCGTAGCGCTCAGCGTACCGGCCACGATGCCCGAGCTTGCTATCAGCGCCTGACTGGCCGACGTGGCGGTCAGCACCAACATGTTAAACGGCGTGTCGACGTCCGTCAGCTGCAGAACGGCGGTAGTGGCCGTATCTTCATCCGTCGTGACGAGCGATGCGTACGCCCTGATCACCGGTGGATCGTTAACCGGGTTCACCGTTAATGTCAGAGATGTTGTTCGGGTGTAAACTCCGTCGACGACACTGACCGTAATGATCGCCGCTCCGTTCGCATTTAACTCCGGTATGACTTCCATGTTTGTCGTCGCACCGGTAGCGCCCAGTATGATCCCGCCGCCGGAGAGCAGAGACTGATTGGCTGAAGTTGCGCTCAACAGCAAGTGTGAAAAGGGCGTGTCTATATCGCTGAGCAGGATTGTCGCATTTGTCGACACATCCTCATCTGTCGTCAATTGCGGGTTGACAAGCGTGAGCAGCGGCGGATCGTTGACCGGATTAACATTCAGCGTGAACGTCGTCGACACGGTCGCCTGGCCGTCAAAGGCTGAGATCGTGACCAACGCCGTGCCATTGGCGTTCGGCACGGGATTGACTTCCACCTGCATCGAAGCGGCCGTAGCCGAAAGCACAAGGCCGGCATTCGACACAAGTGTCTGGTCGCTTGACGTAACGCTGACTGCGATCTGGTTAAACGCATTGTCGACGTCGAACAGGCTGAACGTTAAACTCGTAGCCTGATCTTCATCCGTCGCCAGCAAATCAGCGGCTGCGAGCAGCGGCGCGTCGTTAACAGGCAGAAATGAAACTAGCACCGTTGTGCTGTGCGTCAGTTCGCCGTCGTCGACGCTGAAGGTCAACGGCACGTTGTTGAAATTGGCGTCCAGTGCCGGTGTAATGATAAACTGCGTATTGGCCGATGTTGCGCCGGATTGTACGATCGAGGCGATCGTCGATCCGTCGGTCACAGGCAGTGTCAGGTTCAAAGCGCCAATGCCCGGCCAGACGTCCTTCACTTTCAGCGTCAGCAGCAGCGGAGTATCTTCGGTCCCAACGTGCAGCGTCTGATTGGTCGCAATCCGCGGTTGGTCGTTGTTGAGTGTAAAGTTCGCCCGGGTATGTCCGGCGTCGGTAAACAGCGTCACCGGCAGCACCGCCGCGTTAACGCCCAGACCGGCCGGAATCTGCAGCGACGAACTTGTCAGCCCGACACTGTTGATCGTCAGAGATGTCGTACCGGTCGAATTGCCCAGTTGATTAACCGTTGCGATGTTCGCCGCCGTTATGTAAACGTGATGTCCCCGGGCGTCGAAACTGATCGACGCCGTCGTGACGGTCGCAGCTGCCGGCGCAAAAGCAGAAATCGTCGGCTCGTCAAGATTCTGCCAGATGCGCTCGGCGCCGTCGCGCGCCACAATGACTTCCAACGCGCCGTCCGAATCGATATCGCCCAGGTCGGCTCCGCGCGAAACGCCGCTGCCGCGCACGCGACGCTTAAACGTTCCGTTGCCATTATTCAGCCAGAACTCGTCAGCGTTGTCCGTCGCAATGACTGCGTCGGGAAATCCATCTGCGTTGATATCGCCAACAACTATGCCGTTAACCGCGCCCGCAACAACTGATGCGCTGGTCGTAAATGCAGCGTTGCCGTCGTTGAGTAGAATTTCTACCGTCGGCTCGTTCAGCTGTGACTTGCTCGCCACCAGCAGGTCGACAAAGCCGTCGCCGTTGACATCCGCCGCTGCAACTTCACCGGCTTCGCGATTGTCGAGATTCTGCTCGGTAAACGTGTTGTCATTGTTATTAAGGTGGATTGTGCTCCCGCCGCTGCCGTGGCCGACAAAGATGTCTACGGCGTCGTCACCGTTCAGATCGACAAGCGCCACAAATTCGGCCGCTCCGTTGATAAAAGGCGCAACCGCAGGAATACCACCGCCGTTGTTGCGCCCCAGCAACAAGCCGGAACTCGACGTCCACAAAACGTCAAGATCACCGTCGCCGTCAAGGTCGTTTACGGCAACTCTGGTTGTGCTGCGTCCCTGGTTCAGTCCGAATTGTGTCGCGACAAAAGTTCCGTCGCCGTTGTTCATCCAGACTTCGGCCATGGCCGAGCCGGAACTGGCCAGGGCTGCATCCAGATCACCGTCGCCGTCCAGATCGCCGAGTTTAACCGCGCGGTACTCGTCCGGTCCATAGGAGTTCTGGTTAAACGTTCCGTCGCCCTGACCAAGCCAGATCGACGAGGTACCGCCCTCATTGACGACGATGGCATCCAGCAGGTAGTCGCCGTTCAGATCGCCGAGCGCTACGTCGTTTGACATGCCCGAACCGAGAGCGAGTGGATAATATCCACCCGTACCCTCCGGCACTGCAGCGGTATAGCTGAGAACTTGCGGAATCTGCGTCTGATTAATATTGTTAACAGCTTCGCGTGCACTGATTACGACTTTTTCTCCCGGAAAAAATTCGATGCCCGGATCGATCGCCACGACCAGATTCGTGGTGTTGGCGCTCAATCCGGCTGTTGTCCAGCGCAGTCCGCTTTGCATTCCCTGCACCGTCAGATTCTGAATTGCCGCCGTTGTAGTCTGCTCTAATTGATCCACCAGAGTCCGTTCGCGCCAGGTCAGCTCGATGTCGTCATCCACACCGCCGTTAAACGAGTTACGCGCGGGGGACATTGAAATCACACGCGGCAGCGGATTATCATTGAGAAAGAGCTTGCCGGTGGAGCCGTCGCCGGCCACCAGGTCGAGGTCGCCGTCGCCGTCAAGGTCGGCACTGCGCATCGCCACCATGCCGAAGTCCTGCGGCGACGACGAAGAAAAAGTTGCGTCGCCGTTGTTTAACAACAAAAGATCGGGATTTGCGTTTGCCAGAATCAGAATGTCGAGGTCGCCGTCGCCGTCGTAATCGCCGGTGTCGACCGAGCTACCATTGCCCGTGTTGCCGATTAGCGACTGTGCAAAAACGGCGTTGCCCTGATTCAGAAACAGTTCACTTTGCGCGCCGCTATCGGTACCGGCAACGATGTCCAGCAGACCGTCGTCGTTGAAGTCGGCCAGTTCAACTTCGAAGTAACGCCCCGAGGCGATTTCAAACTCGTCAAAACCGCCATTGCCGTCACCGAGCCGGATTTCAAGCGGCTGCGGATTGGGAAAGTCGCGCCGCGCCGAAACGACGTCCAGATTTCCGTCCTTGTCCAGGTCGCCGATTTTAACGCTCTGATATCGTCCCGTCGCCAGGCTCGATTCGGCAAAAGTCGCGTCGCCGTTGTTGCGGAACAAACGCAGCTCGGTCAGGCTGCCGACCAACAAATCGAGATCGCCGTCACCGTCAAGATCACCCACGGCTGCATCGAGCAGGGGCATCAGCGGTCCAAAAGTGGACGTAGTAAACGAGGCCGAGCCGTTGTTTTCCAGCAACATCAGATTACTGCCGATGACATCGACAACGACATCCAGGTCGCCGTCGCCGTCGAAATCAGCGGCAATGGCATGCGCGTCCGCACCCGGCGCAATTCCAAGCGCATCTTTTTGCCAGGTGCCGTCGGAACCGACATTTAACAGATGAATATTATTCTGTTCAATCAGCAGCGTTTCGGCGATGTGATCGCCGTCAAAGTCGCCCGCGAGAAAGTTTTCGGCTGCTCCAAGTTCGTCGGCTGTGAACTCCGCACTGCCGCCGACAGACGCTACGCGGAATCCGCTCACAACAGGGTTCGCCAGCTCGACGCCGGCCTGAGACTGACCTCCCGTTGACGAAACAGAAATGAATTCCCCGGGCAGGAAATCGTCGGCGGGGTTAAAAGTCAGGACGCGATCTGTGCCGTCAAATGTCGCAGGTGCGCTAAGCACGCGACCGGACTGCGAACCATGTAAAAATACCGAGGTGTTAAGCGGACTGACGCTGACCGTGTTCATCGTGGAGTTAAACTCCAGCTCGACATTGCTGTCGCGCGGCGCGGCATTTTCATTGGCGGCCGGAGTGACGGACGCAAGTTGGACCACGGATTGATTAAACAGAATGCGATTTGCGCCGTCGCGCACCAGCACGGCATCCAGATCGCCGTCGCCGTCAAGATCACCGAAATCAAGCGCCAGAAAACTCGCGCCGCCGACCGAACTCGTTGAGAAATTGCCCGTGCCGTCATTGATGCTCAGACGACATCCGCTCTCCGAACTTAACATATCGAGATCGCCGTCGCCGTCCAGATCGGCAAATCCGTGGCGATAGTTGACAAAACTCGTTTCGATAAAACTGTCACCGTTGATATCGGCAAACTTTAACGAATAGAAACCGCCGTTGTTAAACGTTGGACCGCCGATATTTTGACCACTGAACGTACCGTCGCCATTGTTGGACAGACGGTGACTGGTCCAGAGACGACCGACGATTCCCAGCTCCAGGTCGCCGTCGTGGTCGTAGTCGGCCAGTCTCGTCTGGTTCTGGAATCGCGTGCGTTGGTATGTGACGTTGTTAAACGTGCCGTCGCCATTGTTGAAAAAGAAGTCGTCATAGTCGAGATTTTCCGAGTACATGATGACATCCAGATCGCCGTCGCCGTCGATATCGCCAATTGAGACACCGGTGTTTTCGCTGTTGTAGCGACCAAAGTACGAGCTCGTAAAAGTCCCGTCGCCATTGTTAAAAAAGATGCGATTCTGGCGCTGCCAGCCGCCGGTCACGATGTCCAGATCGCCATCGCCGTCCATGTCCGCCAGGCCCAGACCGCGCGTTTTGCGTTCGTCGCTGCAACAAGCCACGGCCAATTCGGATGTGGTAAAATTGCCGGCGCCATCGTTGAGCCAGACTTCATCCTGCTGCCCGAAGTTACCGACCACGACATCCAGATCGCCGTCGCCGTCAAGATCGCCGATTGCGACTTCGCGACTGTTCGAGTTGTTGGCGCCATGACCGAAGTTCACGCTTTTAAAATCGGGTGCGCCGCCGCTCGCCACCGCTGCGTTAAACTGGAACACGGTGTAGTTGGCCATGGTAGCGCCGGTTGACGACTGCGCCGCGCGCACGGTGACGTCGACGCGTTCACCCGGCTTAAACATTCCCGTCGGTCGCAAAACCACCTGTTTATTGTTGTTGCGGTAAAACAGCGCGGCATCGGCCGAGATATAACCGGTTTGAGACCCGTATACCACCAGGTTGGCGGCCGTTGTTGTTGTGGCGGTCGTCAGCGTGGTCACGTCCATACTGCGATCGAAGTCGATGGTAATTCCGGTGTTGCGCGGCGCGGCCAATGCATTCGTCGAGGGCGAGAGAGCAACAATCTTCGGCGCCTGCGCAAACAGACCTTGCGGCGTAATCATTGCGGCGGCGGACAGAACGGCCGCGCACAATGCGGTACGCGGCGACGAGTCCACAATCTTGCCGAAACGGAGCAGACCGATGCGGCGCTCCAGCTGCGACATACGTTTAAACAAACATCGAATGCGTTTGGCTGTCGAATTCCGCTGCTGCTCTTCGTTGTTTTCGATTCGAATCAGTCGGCGCAGTGTTTTGCGATAGCGGCGCAGCAGCACGCCCATGTTCGCGTTTGAGTCAGACCACATTGTGTTAACCTTTATTTGGTCCATTGCAAAAGAAATGTTCGATTGATCGTCGAGCTCAGGGCGGTGGCTTTCAGTAAGTTTCCGTTTAAGCTGCACCGCCGTTTTGGCTGTTTTAAACACAGGGAGCCCGCTCGGCCCCGCGCGTGTGCCGGCGACGCGGGGCCGAAGACTTGGCTCCGGAAATTGCTGTTAACTGTTTGTGCGTTTGAATCGCACTACAAAAATACGGTGGTGATACAGCGACTTTTCTACGACATTATTACGACAAACACAGTACTATAGCGTCGGAGATGGTGTATTTGAGTGAAAAATCGTCGCCTTTTACTACAAGCACTACAGCATCGCACTCCACTGCTGTCCCTGGAAATGCGAAGTTGGTCAAGTCTTCCGGTGTTTGAGTCCGGAAAAAAAGCGCATGAACACTGGCTTGAGGCAGGATTTGTGAATCCGAAACAGGTGACCGGCACTCCGGCGTTCAGAAAAGGGCTGGATGTAGTAGCGCTACAGCAGTGTCGTAGTGCGACGAAAACAGTATCGCAGCAGACTCTGCAGCTCAGTTTGTTGAACTCATTGGTGCATCGTCGATGCGAACGGTGAAAGTCAGGTCAATTCGACAGCAGGAAACCGGCCAGATCCTGGCCCTGCTCCAGACCGAGTTTCTTGCGAACGCGATAGCGGTAGGTTTCGACGGCGCGAATCGACACGTGCATCGCATCGGCCGTTTCGCGGTTGCTGAGCCCGTCGCAAATGGCGGCGCAGACTCTGCATTCGGTGACGGAAAGGGCCGGGAAACGGCGTTTGACGGATTCAATTGTATCGGTCTGAATTGCAGCGGCGGGATCCACAACCGGCGCATTGCCTTCGAACAGAGCCTGTTCCACCGCGGCAAGGGCGGAGTTTGCCTGCGGCAGGTTCAACGTGCGGCCGGTCAACAAATCGGATTCAATAAAAGCGATGATCTGGCGTTCGCGTTTTTCGTCTTCTTCGGCACGGAGTTGATTCAGCGACGCGCCTTTCGCGACTTCATCCAGGCGCGTGCGCAGTTCCTCCATCCGCCTGTTTTTCTCATCAAGTATATGCTGCAGCATCCCGGCGTTCTCACCTACCAACAGCCTGTCAACGCTGTTGTTGACCTGCGGCAGAATAATCTCGCGCTCGCGTTGGTGCAACAGCTTTCGGTGTTGCAGCGCCTCGCGAAAATCGCCTAATCGCTCGGCCACGGCAGCCAGTTCAGCGTGGACGGCGCGTGTCGTCTGCCATTCGTGGCAGAGCTCGGACTGCGCCAACGCTTCGAGCAACCTGACGCGCGCAATTGTGTGATTGCCGCGCAGCGCCGCAATGCGCCCCAGTCCCAGCAGAGCATTCGCTTCCTTGCAGGGAATAGACATCCCCTCGAACAATTGCAGGCACTCTTCATAAGCCGACGCGGCGGCGTTCAGGTTGCCACGCAGCTCTTCCGCCCGGGCCAGCAAGAGAAGTATCTGCGCTCGAGCACCGGGATTGTCAGCCTGGACAGTTTCGGCTTCCGCCTGAAAAACAGCGGCTGTCGCGTCAAGGTCGATCAGCTCGGGCATGTTGTCCATGATGATGCGATACACCGCAGTCCAACCTTCGCCGTGCGGCATTCCCAGCAGCAGATCAAGCGCTTCCAGCAGGTGTTTTCGTCCGCTGTCCTGCGCACCCAGATCGCAGTGCACCTGACCGAGCCAGCCGAGAATGCGCATGGTTTCAGCACGGCCGTCCAGATCGCGATAAATCTCGCCGGCGCGCGACAGCTCTTTGATGGCGCGATCGTACATCCCGCTGCGCATGGCGCGCACGCCGTACATTTCGTGCAACAGGGCTTGATGCTGACGATTCCCGGTTTCGCTCGCCAGACTAATGGCTTCGCGCAAAGGCGTGGCGTAGTCGGAACGGGGATCCAGAATAAATCTAAATGCCGAGTGGTTGTACAGAAGGCGCAGCAACAAATGTTTGTCGTTGAGACCACGCGCAATCTCAATCGCCTGCTCGATCGATTCAATCGCATCGGCCGTATGTGCGGCATCGTGTTGCACATTGGCAATTTCCGCCAGCAGTTCAGCTTTGTCTGCGGCGGGTACATGCGGCAGATACTGCAAGGCCAGGTTCACATCGGCAAAGGCGGCTTCGTGGTTTTTCCGCATCACGTGAATAGTGGCGGACATGGCAAACAATCCGGCCTGATGACGCGGCAGCGAAAGCTGCACGCACATTTCCATTGCCAGATGCAGTTGTTTAAGCGCCTCATCCAATTCCCCTTTGTTGCGCAGATGCTGCACGAGTTGCATCAGGCCGGGCATCATCTTTTCCCAGGCTTCCAGCTCCTCCCACAGAACGAGCGCTTCGCGCAGCCGTTCAAGCGCCTCCTTTGACCTGAATTCGGCAATCAGACACTGCGCGTTGGCAAAGAGCGCGTCGGCCACAACCAGCCGGTAATCGCGCGCGCGTTTGTCGTTTTTGTCAAGACGCCCGTGCATACGCCGCGCCAGAACCAATGCTTTGGCGGCGGTATCGGACGCGGCGACGTGATCGACTCCCATCAGGGCCTGGGCCAGCTGCACCATGGCCGCAGCTTTGCGAATGCCGCGCGAGTACGAAACCTGTTTGCGATATTTATCAATCCTGGAGGACATTCACCTGTTTAACTCATTCTCCTACTGACACTGAACGGGCGGCTGCATGCATTATGTGTAGCAGACCAGTTCCCGGCGTTTGACTTTGTTCCTGCTACAGACTTTCGGCTGCACTCCTCTGCGGACTTGCAACAAAAATACTTCGCGTTGGTTTAATCGCGGCTGAAATCTGCGCGACCAGCAAAAAGGGTTTTATCAAGTCATCAAAGAATTCCGGAGGACCGTCAAATGTTTGTTCAACCCGACACATGTTAATCATTTTCCATCCCGGGCGATTGATCGTGCAGTGCGGCCAGCGTGACGGCCAGGTCATCGCCGCGCGCCAATTCCAGTTTGCGACGAATCCGAAAGCGATACGTTTCCGCAGCACGCGTGGAAATGCGCAGGATACGCGCAACTTCCTTGGTGCTGGTGCGCAATCGCACCAATTCGGCCACCCTGACCTCCTGTTTTGTCAATGTCGGAAAGCGCCGACTTAACACTTCAACAAAAACCTGTTTTTCGGCGGTCGCACCCTGTGGACGTGAATCGGATGGCGACACTGCATTTGCCTGCCTGGTCGGAAACAAAGCAAGTGCGTCTGCCAGCCGCATGCGCCACTTCGACAATTCAGAGTCGGCAGTCGCGACGACTCCGGTTTGTTTAAGTACATCGCGCAATTGTTTATAGGCCGCGGCCCGCTGTTCATTGCGCCTGGTCTGCTCCTGCTCCTCGCGGGTTTTGTCTTCCAGAGAGGATTCATACAGGCGAATCTGTGTCGTGGTGTCGTCAATGCCTTGCTGCAATTCGCGTAGTGTATCGGCTTTTGTCAATCGTTCGACGCGGTTGGCCACACGCGAAAGCAATACGTTGCGATCGAGATCGGACATGGCCGCATGCTGCTCCAGCGCGCGTTCGTAGTCGCCGGTCTGTTCAAAATGTGCCACCAGCGCCAGGTGGATGCGGCGTTTAATTAACCAATCGCGGCACTCCACGGAGGCGAACAGGGCGTGCCGCAGATACTGCCCCGCCAGATCCTGCTGCCCATGCCGATTTTCCAGTTCGCCCATGCGCAACAGCGCCTCGGACTGCAAGCAGGCCGATTCAAAATTGCGACTCATGTTAAGTGCGGCTTTTAACTCTTCGCGTGCTTCCTCTGTTTGCCCCGTTTTCTCCAGCAGGACGCCGAGGTAAATGCTAAGGCGCATCGGCACGCTCAAACCGCTGTTGTAGTTGAGTTTCTGGCCGGCGCGCAGAAAATCAATCAGTTTTTGCGGCGGACAGTTGTCCGGCAAGTGATCAACCAGTTCGCGTACGACGCCAATGAGATCGATATTGTCAATGAGTTCAATATCAAAGAAGATATCGGCAGCCTGCGCAAGGTACTGCATGCCGCGGTGTTTGTCGCCGCCGCCGATGTAAGCGGAACCCAGCAGAGCCAGCGAATTCATTTCCAGCAGGCGATTCCCGAATTTGCGCGCCAGTACAATACTTGCATTGAGCGCGGTCGTAGCGCTGTCGTATTCGCCGTAACGTTGATATTTTGCGCCCAGTGTGTTAAGTCCGTCAGCTTCCAGCACTTCGAATTTACAGTCGCGCGCCACCTGCACCAGTTCTTCCGTCATCTGCAGGGCGCGCGCATACTGATTGCGGGCTTCAAGCGCAATACCGAGATTGTTTAACACGGCCAGCAAGGCATAACTGAATCCCTCCCGTCGCACAATTGGTAAAAGTCGCTCGTAATAGTCTATCGCCTCGCCAAAGTCGCCCTGACGCGCAACAATGGACGCATAGGAATGCAGCACTCTGACTTGCAGGTAAACATCATCAACTTTAAGGACTGCAGCTTCGGCAGATTTAATGGCGGTGCGCGCGGCTTCGTCTTCCCCCAGATCGCAGTGGTAGAGCGCTTGCTCGGTCAGGATCAAGGCCTGTGTTTCAGGTGTGTTGTCGTGTTCCGACGCAATGTTCGCCGCTTGTTTAATACACTCGGCCGCCGCATCCATTTTGAGCTGCGTGCGCAACACCCAACTCGTCCCGAGCAAAGCCAGTACAATCTGCGGTCGAGCATTCACCTGCGCAAACAGCTCCCGGGCTTCACGGTAATCCACCTCTGCGGCTGCAAGTTGGTTGTTGCTCATGTTGAAATCGGCGCGGGCCAGCAAGGCCTCTCCGAGCGCTTCGGCATGTAATTTTTTCTCAGATTCGGTAGTACCTTGCGCCAGCAGTTCGCGCCCCAATTCAACCGCCGCAACAACCCTGGAGCGCCCTTTGACCATGTCCGACTGCCGGTAAATCCGCGACAGTTCAACCAGAATGCGCAGCTTCTCGACGCCTGTGGAAGCATCGAGTTTTGCCGATAGACCAGCTGCATCAGCCTGTGCGGACCTTTTCATAATGTGCTGTCAGGCGGGACCTGCGCCGCGCTGTTCCGGGTTCGACTTGAACATCATCCTTTCACGAGCAGGAAAATACCAAATTCACGCCATTTGGTTGGAATTCCACTCATAGATATCTGCGTCGCGAACGAATTGTTACTCATCCATGATCGCTTTGCCGCGTCGCGGCAGGCTCTTTTGAAATTTTGTTTGTCTTGCGGATTGACGCTTCAGTGTCTCAGGCCGGCCGAAAGTCTTCGCACGAGAAACTTCAGGACTGTCTCAAGACTTCGGGGCTTCAAACTGCGTGACAAACAAAAAAGTCAGAAGAGCCTGAGATGCAAGTGGAACGCGCAGCTCAAAGCGATCAGATAATCAATCCGTGTGCAGGTAAAACAGTCAAAAGCAGCAGCGCGACCGCTCAGCCTTTGAATTCCATAGTGAAAATCTGAATAATACCGCCGTTGCACAACACCGCAAAACTGTTAATATCCGGAAGTTGCACGATCTGCATCGGCGTCAGATCCGGCCTGACGTGCGGACGACGGTGGACCATTTCCACATTGAGTTTGTTAATGCGATAAAGATCGGTGTTCTCGTTGCTGCAGGCCGCGATCAGACCACTGCGCAACAGCTTGATTGTCAGGTAGCGCTCGCCGTCGCCAAAGTTAATTGCCACATCCTGCTGACTGTCGGCGCCCGGAATCAGCAGCACCGCACCTTCGTCAAGCGCCGCCACCAGGCGCAAACGCGTATTAGGCGCTGAAAAAGAAAGACTCTGAATATTGCTGTACAACTGCCAGGCGCGCTTTACTTCGTCCGGCGTGGCCCGAAAAATACTGTTGCCCGCTGCAATCCAGCAGGCCTTTTGACGACCTGCGAATTGCAAGGGCAAAGACAAATCGTCAATACCAATTTCCGGGCTTAAACTCTGTGTACGCAGTACGTGCCCCTTCTTGCTGCGCAATTCGAGCACGGGAGAATTGTTAACAATGCGCAGCAGATGCATGGGCTTGCTGTTGCCGTATGCCATGCCGAATACGTCCGACGGTATCAGAGTTGAAGGCGCCAGATGTTTTTCACCATCGGAATGCACAAGCCATGGGACAAGCCTGAGCGGCTCCATAGGCACAAAAAGTGCGACCACGTCGCTGTTTAACACGTGCAAATGTGCATAGGCGGGAACTGATTGTGAGACCTTGACAATACTCACGCTTTCCAGCTCGGAATCCTGCCACGGAGCGCCGCATAACTCTATATATTCGTCGCCACGTGGACTGTTAATTCCCAGTGCAAGAAAACGATTGCCAAGTGAAATCATGTTGGACCACGATGGCCCCTGTGGCAGAGAAATGGCACGGCCGTGCAGCGCCAGAAATTCGCCGCCGCTTGCAGCGCCAAAACTGAATTTCGGCGTTGGTTTAATCGCCGCGCGCGCCTTTTGAGTGTCACGGCTCAGCAACCTGTCCTGCGGTCGCAACTCGGCGAACTGTTTTAACAGTGTCTGTGATTCCTCGTAACCCGCCACGGGCAGACGGCGACCGACAATGTTAATCGCGGTGTCGTAGGACTGTTTTTGCACTTCCACATCGGGAAATTGACGAGTCACACGAACGAGCGACTTGACAATTCTCGATGCTGTACGACTTTGTGGCTGCTCCGAGTTAAACTCGTCGATGCGCCGCCTGGCATCTTTGCTTGCGCCTTCACGGCCGGCGATGTCAAACCAGGTCTGCAGACACTCCTCGGAATGGTTCGTCGCTTCCCAGCCCTTTTCAAGAATCCACATCGCGCGTTGCCCGTTGCGCATGTCGTCGCGACTGATTTCGGCCGCGAGCATGATCTCCTGTTTGCCGAGGGCAGTCTGCAGAGCTTTTTCGCGTGCATTGTGGGCCGCGTCTTCATTTCCAAGGCGGGCGTGCAGGTTGCCCGCCTCGCGGTGCAACTCCTCTTGTTCGTAGAGCGCCAGCGCTTCGTAGTACAACTCACCGCGTTCCAGACATTCCGCCGCGCGGACAGGATCGAATAATCGGCGGCGATGAATGTCGGCTGCATCGCGAAATCGGCGGCCACGTTCCAATGCGTCGGCGGCCGCACCCCAGTCACCCAGCAGCTCGGCAAAAATGTATGCCGCGCGGTCAAAGCGCTTTAAACCAATTTCTCGATTGGCGGCGGCGCGGTACTGCGTTATCAGACGCTGCCGCAAGCCGGGATTGAGATTCCAATTGTCCCCCCGCCCGCCGCTCCGGTTCGCGCCGTAGCTGGGAGTACGCTCGGCAAGGCGACCGCCGGGCTTGTCCATTTTGCCGCGGCGGCCTTCGCCGACCAGCGGCAGAGCAAAACGCAGACCGCGATCCGGATCATTCTGCAGCAGTTCGAGCAGGCGCTCAATCTCGCGGCGGCGTTCGTTCTGCAGCTTGTTTAACTGGCGATCCGCCCAGTCCGCCAGGCGGTCGAACACGGTCGGAACCGCCGCTCCACCGGGCAGAAGATTTACGAAAGCGCGAATTCCCTGCAGGCCAAGGATGCCGAAGAGCGAAACGCTCTTCGCAAAAGCATTGCCCGCGCCGTCGCCAAATTGGCGCAGCTCGCGCGTGTTTTTGGACGCGATATCGTCAGCCTTCGACTGCATTTTCTCTGCCGGGTCGGGCGGCAGTTTAACGCTGACACCGGCAAAATACGGTGGAGGTTTTTCACTTTCAGCCATCATCCAAAGGACGTCGCGCGGCGGAGGCATGTCAAACAGGTTGTCGGCGCGGCAGAGGGCGCTCTGCTCAAATGCCATCGCACCACGGCCGGGGTGCCAGACCACGAGATCGCTGACAAAAAGTTTCTCTAATTCTTCATCGGAAACGGCCGGAAATATTTCGGCGTTGGCGGGATGATACACTTTGCCGGCGCGGCAGGTCCAGGCCTGCACGTTGGCGCCGGGTGAATTCAGTGCATGTCCCTCGGAAAGCTCGGCGGGAATAATCAGAAAACCGCCTGGCGCTGCATGCAAATCGGAGCCAACTGTTAAAGCGGGACG
This sequence comes from uncultured Hyphomicrobiales bacterium, assembly GCA_964445695.1. Lineage (GTDB taxonomy): Bacteria > Bacteroidota > Ignavibacteria > Kapaibacteriales > UBA7675 > JAUIKM01. The sequence goes on from CAYULF010000004.1 coordinate 165,227, forward strand.
CGGACCGGGCAGCAACAGCAATTGCGCCTGCGCGGAATTCGGCAGGAGTTTCAGCACGCTTAAACAACGCTGAACATCGGCGTCCGACAGAAACCAGGCATGTGTCTCGGCGGCTGTGGTGGCGACCTTCAGTCGCATACGGATGTTTAACATCGCAGACTCGCGAGACAGGAGCGCAATTCATCCCGGACGCGTTGTTCGTCGAGTACCACGCCTGTGTCAAAAAAGGCGGGTGGGCCGGAACCCAGATTGTCGGAAGTCCAGACACAGGTGGTAGTGTCGCGCAGAAGGCCGATAGTAATCTGCGGCAGAGACGTATCCGGGCTGATCAGATGCAGGAAGCCGCGCGAGTCGTGGTAGGCGCGGCCACCGCCGGGGAAATCCGCGCGGCGCAGCCACCAGAGTCCCGTACCAATGCCCTGCGTTTGCTGAAACTGCACCGTCGGCAATCGGCGGCTGTGCGCCGGCTGTTTTACACTGAACGTGCAGGGGCCGGCAAAAGTATGCAGCGCATAGCGCGATTCGTAGCCGCGCTGTCCGCTGCGCATGTGAATACGCAGCAATCCGTCGGAGATGCTTAGTTCGTCAAATTTGTGCAGACGCTGGCCGGAAAGCCGGCTGGGATCCAGCATCATGGCTGTGGTTTGCTCCTGTATCCGCTTACGTTCCGGGTCTTCCTCATTCTCAAGCTGCCAGCCGATCTCCCAGCCGTCAAAGTACAGACGCACCGGTTTCCACCTGCGGCTGTCGGGGTCTCTTGCGTGGACGACGCGATCGATACATTCAAGCCCGACCTCGCCCAGATTGAGTTTGTCTTTAACTTTGCCGTCGATCAACGAAAAGACGGAAACCAGATCGTCATGCACAACAATGGCCCAGTCCTCACTGAACGTCAACGTGTCCACGCGTTGCACGCTGAGTTCACAAGGCGCAGTTTGCATCTCCTGGCCGTCCCGCGTCCAGGCGAGAGTCTTGAGGCTGTATTCCCGTCCACGTTGCAGATAAAACACTCCGTAAATGATACACTCTTCGTAGAGTATATGCAGCCAGCTTTGTTCGCAGCGCGGCGTGGCGTCAACCAGGTGCTGCGCATATCCCACCCCGTGCGGCGGCCAGCGCAACAGACGGAGCTCATTGTTAATGCCAACCACGCCGAATTCGGGACTGTAGGCCGTTGACCTGATTTTTTTGTGCGTCGGCAACAGCAGTGGAAAAGGCTTTTGCTGGAGAATCAGCGGATAGTCCGGATCGTAAAGCCGGTTAATGATGTGCGGCGCAGGCGTGCGTTTGTTTAACTGTTTGGAGTCATTCAACAGATCATCCAATGCCACATGCGACGAGTTGAGGTGTTTCCAGCCGGATCTCTGATCAAAACGACGCAGGTCAAACGTGCCGGACTGTACGCCGTCCATATCCACCGCAACGGCAAACATTCCCTGCCGGCATTCTTTCCGGATAACCGCGTTTAAGTCCGGCAAGCTGAGGTTGTCCGCATGGGTCAGCAGAAAAACTTCGGCATTGTCCGGATGCTGTTGCAGGAGCTCACCCAGAGCATCGCCCGCGTCCAGCGCCGTTTCGAGCCGCCCCAATTGACGCGTCACATCGCCCGCGTTGTTTAACTCAATTTCCCTGTAGCGTCCGTTGTCAGAAGTCAACAAAGTCACCTTGCGCGAAGCTTCGGTGCCGGCCTGCAATGCCAGTGCGGCCGCCAGAACCAATACGCGCGGTACGCCCCAGACGCGCAAAGTGGTATCCAGCAGAATGATGCGATCCACTGTGGGCAAGGCCGGCGGTTGTTCGCGGCGCATGTAAAGCGCTTCGTTATTGGCCAGACGGCTCATCAAAACGTCGTTGTCCTGCGCAAGCTCACTGATTAACAGTCGATCCGGCTCGCCGCGGTTTGCGATGTCAGAAACGCCGCCGGCGGCCTGCTGAAAGTGCTGATCCGGGGTGCGCGGCACGCCGAGAAAAGCCAACAGATGCCGAGCAATATCACCGATTGGCGACAGTCCGCCCTGCGTTCGCAGCTCTTCGATCAGGTCGCGGCGCGGGTTGCGGCTCAGCGTTCGCGGTTGTGGTTCCACGTCCGGAGGTGTTGCGCCGTCCGTTGCCGTAGTTTCGCTAACTTCCAGCTCTGCTTCTTCGATCAGGTGCGGCAATTGTTCCAGACCTGTGCGCAGACGCCGTTCGAGCGTCTCAGCGGTGAAACGCGTCAGAAGGTCGTGCGCCGAATTCACCTCGGCCAGGAATTGATTCGGGTAGCTGGTCGCGGCTTCAAATGGTTCGATTTCTTCAGGTGAAAGACCGTTAAATATTTTTTCCGTTGGTGCACCGCCCACGTAGGCGGATGTCAATGAGTGCCCGCCTTCACAGACAGCAAAAGACAGCGCGCGCAGGCTCATCATACCGCTGCGCAGATCCGTCGGCAATGCGCAAATTTTGTGAAGCTGCCCAATGGCGTCACGCAGCCTGTTGTTTAACATGGCCTGGTTGGCGGCAACATTGGCGGCGACATCTTCCAGCAAACGCTCTCTGGATTCATCCCACGTCGTACGCGACGCGGCAATGATCAACAGCAGTGCTCCGAACTCCGGCGGATTATGCGGCTGCAAATCGTCGAACAATACGGTCAATTCCTCGCGATAGGCAATTGTCGTGCCGTCGCGCCAGCAGACGACGTTGCCGCCGTCCTCCCAATGCCAGAATCCCTGGATGTGCGGTTTGAAATAGGTATCGGAGTTCATCCGCCCTCCTTCCCTCGGGCGCTCGTACGCACAGCCGCGCGCGTCGCCGCCTGGAACCAATCGGCCTTGATGAATTCCCAGCTTTGATCGTTGTTTAAGAGCGCGACATCGCCCGGGGCGAGCTTTAACTTTTTCTGCAGTGCCGGCAGCGGAAAGCAGTCCGGCAAACACATTCCGGCCGGAACGGCAATGCCGCTCTCGACAACTTTAAACTCACCATTGACAGGCGGCAGCGGCGTACCGTAGATAAACGCGCGACCATCATCACACATGGCGAACCGGAGGACTTCCAGACGCACTGCCGGAGCAGATTCAATCCAGGCCAGCCATTGATCAAAACGGCAGATGATGCCGTTGGGGCGGCGGACGGCCCTCTCGCGCTCAAGTGACGGCACAATTGAGTTATCCGCCGGCATCCCGTAAGAAATTTCCGGAGCCACGGGGCGCAGCGCGGCAGTCAGGGACATCCAGTCGCCCGACGGCAAAAGACGCAGGGGAAGGGCCGCACCGAAAGGTATAAGTTTGTTGTCGTTGTCAATGCGGAACCGTGCCCGGGCCGGCAGGGAGCGAATGGCGCTCTTGCCCTCGTCAACAGAGCCGCGCAGCCAGATGCCGTCGGAGTCGCGCAAAACCTGCAAATCCGCATTCCGACGCAATGCGCCCAGCGCTTCAACTGCGTGTTCACTCAGCAATATGACCCATTCGGCGCTCACCGTGCATTGAGTTCCAGTTTTTGCCAGGCAGTATCGGCGCGTTGTTGCAGGGCCGCGCGTTGTTCCTCGTTCTCAATCCACTGCACCTGACCGCTCAGGACGGACAGGCGGTCGCGCAAGCGTGCTCGCTCGACGGCGGACAGTTCGGGAGCCTCCAGTTGTTCCGCGCAACTGTTTAAGTCGGCGGCGAGCAACTCCGGATCTGGTTTTTCGGCGCGGCGCGCCTGCGGATGATCGTAGACGCGCGCCTCCTCTTTGTTTAACTCGGCGTCGACCATGGCGCGCAGTACTTCGCGCTGCTCCTCGCTGTCCCAGATGTGGCGTACGACCCAGAGATCGGACACGGCGGCTTCGGCGCGTCCGCACAGGAGAGCCCCGGCGGCAATGACACGCTGCAGTTTAACCGCGCGTCGATCGGAAATCGGGATGCCTGCGTTGCGCAGCCCCGCGATCAGATTGATAAAGGCCGGACGTACGACGTTGAGGTCTACATCCGCCAGATGCGACTGCAGCATGCGCACGTCATCCGCAGTTAACTCACCCGATGTTTGCAACGCAGGGCTTTCGAGTTTCCACCCCGCTTCCAGTACGGCGCCCAGTTTTGTTGTTGTGACGTTGTCGCACATAGCGCGCAGCAGAAAACGATCAAACAAAGCGCGCAGCGCTTCATCTTCCGGCAGTTTATTACTTGCTCCGATAAAACTCAATGCAGGCAACCGACGCTTCTCACGTCCGCGACGGAACACGCGTTCGTTCAGCGCGGCCAGCAGCGAGTTTAATATCGCGCTGTTGGCGTTTAACAATTCATCCAGGAATACCAGATCGGCCTCGGGCAGCATGCCATCAGTGTTTGTCACCAGATCGCCCTCGCGCAGACGGCGGATATCAAAGGGACCAAACAGCTCATTCGGCTCGCTGAAACTCGTTAACAGATAGTCGAAGGTTCGGCCCTGCAGCAGCCGCCCCAGCTGGTGCACAATGGCGCTTTTGGCGGTCCCCGGCGGTCCGAGCAGAAAGAGGTTTTCACCGCCGGCCAGACAGACGCCCAGCAGATCGATAATGGTATCCTTGTCGACGAATATCCGTTTAAGTTGCGCCAGCGTTTCCTGCAGTTTGTCGGCTGCCTGACGCACTTCCGCCTTTAAACTGACTGCGACACCCTGTTCCGTTCCGACCGCCTCACCAGAATCCGACATTATTGTATTCCTGCTTTGTATTCGTTTTGTCTGTTAATTTTTCGGAATTCAGACCGATTCCTGGTCGGTCCGAATCAGGATTCGGGCTCAGCCGCTTCCGCTGTGTTCGACTCCGCTTCCCGTTTGTTCAACCATGTTTGCATAGCCGGAGCCAACTCGGGATAAAGCCCCAGCGCTTCGCGCACATGCATAGCCACCTGCGGATGATCCATGCGATTGTAATCTTTGGAATCGATAACACGGTCGACGTACAGTCGCATCAATGTCTCGTTGTTTAACAATACAGTGATGTCGGAAGTCGGAATTTCACCGGCGCCCACCGACGACAGCGGCCACACGCTGCACAAACGCGTGAGCTGCACATTCAGCGGGTCATCGCGCGAAATGCTCTTTGCATAGCCACATATGCCTGGCAGCAGTCGCATTGTCAGGTCGACGGAATATACGGTAGCGGCGGAATCCGCGCCCGGTTCAGGCCGACTGAAACTTCTTTCCACTTGCCGGGCATCAATATCGCGCACGACGGCAAACTGCAGCGCAAACGCAGTCGTAGCGGCGGCCCACAGTGCGGCATCGGCATCAAATGCTGGTGCAGGGCCGGGCAGCCGCAGTATGTCGTCGCGATACAGAATTTCCAGCTCTCTCAGTGCGGAATCGCGGTCCTGGATTTCGGCGGAGAATTCCGTTTCGATTTCCCAGGGTTCGCCGGCCCGCCACGCACGCAGGTTTGGCGCCAGTTTCACCATCTGCTCCTGTTTCAGCCGACATTCAAATGCCCCAATTTGCATATTTTTTGCGAGACTGTTCACAAGGCGCTTTTTGCGCAGTAGGATCAGCGGCAGGGTGACATCGGACTACTCTTCTCGCTTTTCGATTCACAGTTTGACGGATGAAGACGCCGTTGCCCTCGCTTCTCTCCGGCCGGCTACCTGAGCGCTGCGCCGTCGATGACTTCCGGCTGGCTTATTCTCTTGTTCGTCGTCGAGTGCAGTTCGGCGCACAATGGAGCGTAGAGTTCAATCAGACTTTGAGACTTACAGTTTGACATGCATCGGTTAACAAAACAGTCAAAGAGCCTGCGGTGCGAATGGAAAGAGCGACGCAAAGCGGTCAGAAATCAGGAGATCAAGGAGCGAAGACACACTGAGTTAAACAGTGGGAATTGCAACGTCGCGTGTGAAGTCCGCGCCGAGACTGGATAACAATGCAACGCAATTGTTCCGACAAAGCGAGAAGAAATTTTGTGCAATGAGGAATTTGCAATGAGGAATTTGCAATGAGGAATTTGCAGTGAGGGTTTTGCAGTGAGGATTTTGCAATGAGGGATTGCCAAATTGTGGCGCAATTGTTGGAGACGTGAAGTCTGGAGTTTAAAAAGGGTCCTACCCCTGTGTGAAATCAAGTTGGGCCCGCCCCCGCCACCACCTCCGGCATGTGGTTATCCTCCACCACACAGGCTTCCCTCCCGGTCCGAATCAGCAGATTCCGCCCGGTTTTGCGCCTGTGTCACTTCGCCGACTCGTCAGCCGACGCATGCAACATCAACACAAATTCACCGATCTCAAACCGTAAAAACTTAAACGTCCCGGAAAATCGCACCAACCGGGCAGTTTTCGCTCCTGAACGCTGCAAATTAAAAGAGACCCCATCAGTGTGCCGCCGATGAGGTCTCTATGCGCCACGTAAGCGCTATGTCAAACCATGTGTTTTAACGTCGGATCAAAAGTCTGGACTCCAGCGTGTGCCGCTGCCCATCGTCGCCGCGGTACTCTACCAACAGAATATATGCGCCCGCCGCCAGGGGCGCACCGCCACCGTCCTCCGCCGTCCAGCGGATTTCGTGTACGCCGCTGTTCGAGGCCGGCTGTGTGAAAGTCGCAATGCGATGGCCCGCCAGATCGTGAATCGTGCAAACAACATCGGATTCAACATCGATCGCAATCAGAACCTCTTCCCCGCTGCGCAATGGATTCGGATGAACATGCACCTGCGGCGATTGTACGGCCGACAGTCCGGGGGCATGCGACTGTTTCGGCTGCACCACGCTGAGTGTGACAGTCGCCGTCGATTCGCCGCCGTAGCCGTCCGAGATAGTATAAGTGAATTGATCCGCGCCCGTCGTCGCGCCGGCGCTGTATTCCAGCGTCGTGCCGCCGCCGATGATTGCAACCGTTCCCAGAGAGCCGTCGGTGGCCGAATTGACCGTGAGAGTATGGCCGTCCGAATCGCCGTCGTTGTTTAGGGGCGTAATCTGAAGTGTCCCGTTCGCCGTCGCCGCGCCTGCGTTGTCGTCGGCAGCCGTCGGCACGTGATTGCGATAAAGCACGGCCACCGCGTTCTCGTCGTAGCCGGGGACGTAGATATGCTCACCATTCCAGCTTGTGGCGGGCATGATGGCTCCCGCCAGCCCGTTAATGCCGTCAACGCCGTCGCGGCAGACTTCAACAAAGGTCAGCTTGCCACTGTCGCGATCGCGCTTAAACAGAACAAGTGCGTCTGAATCGCGCGCACCGGCCCAAACCTGTGCGCCGTCGGGACTGACCGCCACACCCGTGATGCCGTCAAGACCGTCAATGCCGCCGTTGCCGTTATCGTAACTTTCCACAAAACTCAGCGTGCCGTCTGCGGAATTCCGATCAAACAATGCAACCGCGTCGTCGGCATTGCCCGCCACATAGACGTGTTTTCCGTCGGGTGAGACGGCGACATCAATTGCTTTGCTCAGACCATTCACGCCGCCGACGCCGTCCTTGTACATCGTCGAATATGTTAAAACTCCGTCGCTGAGACTGCGCTCAAACAGGGCCACGGCGTTGTCACCCGTTCCGGCAACGTACACATGACGGCCGTCCAGGCTGACATCCAGGCCGATCGCCTGACGCAAGCCGTTCACTCCGTCAAGACCATCCTTGAAATACCCGACAAAGTGCAGTTCTTCCGTTGCATCGACCCGATTAAACACGGCAATTGAATTGTCCGAATATCCGCTTACCAACACGCCTCGTCCGTCGGCGCTGACAACGACACCGCGCGGACCTTTCATGCCGTTAATTGTAATGCCGTTGTCGTCCTGTCCCTTTTTCTTGCGTTCAACAAATGTCAATTCGCCACTGGCAGCGTCGCGCTTGAACACCAGCAAAGCGTTGTCGCCATAACAGGCCGCATAGAGGTATTCTCCGGCCGGGTCGATAGCCAGATCGCTGGGGTATTCCAGCCCGACAACGCCGTTCCTGAGATTGCGCACACGCATCATCCACGTGAGCTCACCCGTCGCTGTGTTGCGTTGGAACAGTGCGATTGAATGATCATTGCGACCGGCAACGTACAGAAATTCACCGTCGGGGCTGACCGTCGCACAATACGCACCGCCGAGGCCGCGCACATCGCCGACGTGGTCCTGCCTGTATTCAACAAAGGAAGCGTTGACCTGCGCAGCCGCCATCAACGGTGAGACGGCAACCAACGCTCCGGTCGCCACGCAGTTGTCTATCGACCCAACCACGTAGTTAAACACATCGATGCCGTTAAACCCGGAGTCCGGCGTGTATTCAATTTTGCCGTTGATAATCTGCGCCTGCCCATGTGCCGGCTGCCTCACCGAGAGAATGCTCAGGCCCGTTCCGACATCGTTGTTTAACACATCAGCCACAACACTCGAAGCCGTGACCAGGACGTGGTCCATCAAAGCCTGCACAGTCTTGGGCGTCACAATCAAAGCGGTGCCGGTCGTACATCCGGCGCTTGCGGTTCGGACAAGCGAGAGTGAGGCCGAACTTGCATTCTGATCCCACACAACCTGGATCGTTCCCGTTCCCTGTCCGCCGATAATACTGCCGCCCTCGACATTCCAGACATGCGTCGCCGTATTGTCGGAAGGCAGAGCCTCGTACGTCAACTGCACGTTTGGACAACCACAGTTTGCACCGGTAATGGAGATTGCCGCGATCGGCTGAACCACAATGTTAAACGACGTGCTGTTTTCGAACTCACCGTCAGACACGCGCACGGTGATCAGAGCATTGCCGAAAGTGCCGCACTGCGGTGACATGTTTAATTGCACCGTCGCCGCCGTTGTTCCCGCTACCAGATCAGCATCGGCAAACAGAGCCTGATTGCTCGACGTGGCACTGACTGTCAACTGCGAAAAAGTATTGTCGATATCGTTAATCTGCACCGCCGTCGTGACCAGTTGATTTTGGGAGCTGCTCAGGTTCGCAGGACCACTGATCGTGGGCGCGTCGTTAACCGGATCAACAGTTATGTTAAACGACGTCGAACGACTGTACTCACCGTCACCTGCTGTTACGGTGATAACCGCCGAACCATTGGCATCGGCCTGCGGCGTAAACATCAGGCTCGTCGTGGCACTGGTAGTTCCAAACCCGATCGAAGCCGATGGAATCAGCGTTTCATTGTTTGAAACGGCATTGAGCGACAAATGTGCAAAGGGCGTATCGATGTCGCTCAGGTTGAAGCTCAGCAGCGCCGGCATATCTTCATCAATCGTGATAGCGGCGTTGTTTGTACTGATCACCGGCGCGTCGTTAACAGGCAAAATATTGACCACGAACGTCGTCACACGCGTGTACTCGCCGTCAAAGACCGAGACTGTTACATCCACGCTGCCGTTGGCATTAGCACCAGGATTCAGAACTATCCGTGTGTTGGCGCTGGTCGGCGTCACAATTGTCAGATCTCCATCGGCCACGAGCGACTGATTGGACGATGTCGCGCTCAGGATAAGACTGTTAAACGCTGTGTCTATGTCCTCCAGGTTGACGGACAAAGTCAGCGGCGTGTCTTCCAGCGTGTTAACAACTGCATTGCCGGTGCTGATCACCGGAGCATCGTTAACCGGCAGAACGTCAATAACAAATTGCTGCGTGGCACTCGAACTCGTGTTCAGACCGCCGGTCGGGCCGTTATCCTGCAATTTTACCGAAACAATTGCCTGGCCATTCTGGTTCGTCGCCGGGACAAAAGTCAGATTGCCCGTCGTAACCGAAATCTGCGGCTGAACAGAGAACAGTGAGTTGTTGTCATTCTGCACATCAAACGTCAAAGTCTGTGTGGTTTCCGGATCGCCGTCGTCTATTCCCGTCGCAAACGCCGCGTCGTAAACTCCGCTGTCCTCATTGACCGTTATATTTGCACTCGTGTTAAACAAAGGCGTATCGTTGATCGGTTGCACATCAACACTGAAAGACGTCGTGCGTGTGTACTCGCCGTCATTCACCGAAACATACAGCACAACAAGCCCGTTTGCGTTTGTTTCAGGCGTCAGCTGAATCGTGGTATTGGCGCTCGTCGGAGTTACAACAACAATTGAACCGTCGTCGACAATGGATTGGTTGGCGCTGGTGACGGTCAAAATCAGGTTGTTAAACGGCGTATCAATATCCGCAACATCAACGGACATTGTGAGCGGTATGTCTTCCTCTGTCGTGACAACTGAATTACTTGTGCTGATCACCGGAGCATCGTTAACCGGCAGAACGTCAATAACAAATTGCTGCGTGGCACTCGAACTCGTGTTCAGACCGCCGGTCGGGCCGTTATCCTGCAATTTTACCGAAACAATTGCCTGGCCATTCTGGTTCGTCGCCGGGACAAAAGTCAGATTGCCCGTCGTAACCGAAATCTGCGGCTGAACAGAGAACAGTGAGTTGTTGTCATTCTGCACATCAAACGTCAAAGTCTGTGTGGTTTCCGGATCGCCGTCGTCTATTCCCGTCGCAAATGCCGCGTCGTAAACTCCGCTGTCCTCATTGACCGTCACATTTGCCCCGGTTGTGAATTCCGGTGCACCATTGACCGAAACAATTGACACCGAGAATGTGGTTGAACTGCTCAGCGCCCCATCGTCAACCGAAAAGGTCAGAGTCGTGCTGCCGTTGGCGTCCACTACCGGTGTGATCACATATTTTGTGAATTCGGCCGTGGAACCAAGCTGTGCAATCGATTGCAATAACGTGCCGTCGGCCGTCGGCGGCGTCAGCGTCAGACCGGCAATCCCGGGATCCACGTCCGTCAGTTTAACCGTCAGCGTAAACTGCGCGTTCTCCGGTGAAGCAATTACCGTCTGCCGCGTGGCGATAATCGGCTTGTCATTGATGACCGTGAGCAAAGCGTTCGTTTCGCCGCCCGGCGTGACAATGTAGAGGTCATACCCGCCGACAACGCTTAACTCACCGGCAGGCACCGTCACCGTGGATCGCGTACGACCCTGACTGTTAACCTGTACGTTGACAGACCCGGTAGTAATCCCGGCAGGCAAAATGTGCGATGAATTTGGGTAGACGTCCCAACCGCCGACCTCCACCTGCACCGTACCCGATGTCGCTGCGACAGTACTGGGCGTCAAAACGCTGATGGAAGGTTGGTCCAGATTCTGCCAGATGCGCTCAGCGCCGCTGCGCGCGACGACCACATCCACACTGCCGTCATCGTCGATGTCCGCCATAGCGGCCGCACGTGAAGTCCCCGAACCGTAGGTGCTGAGCGAGTTGAGCGCCACACCGTTGTTGAAAACGAGCTGGTCATTGGATTGTCCCTGCACGTCCGAGTGTTCGGTGGCGATGAAAACGTCAATGTCGCCATCGTTGTCCACATCGCCCGTGGCAATGCCGTGCGGCTCGCCCGTCAGTTCGAGCGAAGACTTGTTGTAGCTGAATTCGCCGATATTGCGCCAGGTGTCCAGCGAAGGGAAATTGTCCTGATCCGTCTGCAGGTCGCCTCTTGTATTGGTCGCAAAGAGAATATCCATTATACCGTCGCCGTCAACATCCATAATTGCCGTATCCCAGGCTTCGGGCGCGCCCAGCGCCTGGCTCGTGAACGTACCGCCGTCATTGCGCAGAATCAGCGAGGCCGCGCTTTCCTGCGCGCCGACGATGTCCGGCAATCCGTCGTTGTTTAAGTCCCCGATCGCAACGGCAACCAGGTCGCTGCCGCTCGCCAGCACACTCGTGGCAAACCCGGCCGAACCGTCGTTAAGCGCTAAAACAAGATCGTCGTTGCGCGCCAGCACCGCATCCAGGTCGCCGTCGCCGTCCATGTCGTACAGCGCCACGTCGTCGCCGTCTGTGCCGCCAAACCAGGAAATGGTAAACGTGCCGTCGCCGTTGTTTAACCACATTTCGGCCGCCGCCGCACCGCCACCGCTGCTCATGTTGGCCAGCATGGCATCAAGGTCGCCGTCGCCGTCCAGATCGCCGAGTGCCACGGCATAGTGATTGTTGCCGCCAAAGTCCGTCGTGCTGAAATCCCCGCCGCCCTGATTTAACCAGATCTGCGAATTGCCGCCGGTGTTGGCCGCGATCGCGTCAATCAGACCGTCTCCATTGAGATCCCCGAGAGCAATGTCACGGGTCTCGCCGCTGCCGAAATTCCTGTCGACCAGCACGCCCGAGCCGGACTGTACCTCCGCGCGGAACTCGTAGACGTGCGCGTGGTCAATCGGCAGATTGCCGTGGCTCTGCACGTCTTCGCTCACCGAAAACAGGATGCGTTCGTTCGGGTAGGCATTGCGCCCCATATTGAAGTCGATCGTGCGAAACACATCGACGGAGGAAATGCTGGAATGCGTCGTTAGACCGCCCTGCATGCCTTGCAGCGTGAACTGTCCATAACCATCGGGATAGGAGAGTGTTGAAGTTGTCGCAGCAATCGGATGATTAAACTTCAGCGACACTGTTCCGATCGTTGCGGCGTTCGCGTTGGTTGAAGGTTCCAGACCCGTTATTTTGGGCTGAGCCGAACCGTTTTTCCAGACGTAGGGACCTGTCTGCACAGCGGCGACAAGCAGATCGACATCGCCGTCGTTGTCGATGTCACCATGAGCGCCGCGCACATGCCGGTTTTCGCTGTCGCTGATGCGGTAAAAAGTTGCGTCGCCGTTGTTGTAGTAAACGTCTTTGCCGCGCGTTTTGATCAACACAACGTCAAAGTCGTCATCGCCGTCGACGTCCATGATTTCAACCGATCGTCCGTTACCGCCGGTCAGTTCCGATACAACAAAGGTACCATCGCCGTTGTTTAACCACAGGCGGTTGTTCTGGCCGTTTGTGCCGACCAGAAATGCATCCAGGTCGCCGTCGCCGTCAAGGTCACCCAGATCGACATCGACAACCTGCGTATTGTCGGTAGTCGACTTCACAAAACTTGGGAATCCGGAATTCAACCAGACTTGCTGGCTGATAGGACCGTTTGCATTGGAGCCTTCAGTGGCAAAAATCGCATCCAGATCACCGTCACCGTCCAGGTCGCCGACTGCTACGCCTCTGTTGCGGCGATTGACGGCCTCACTGGAAGCAAAGGTGCCGTCGCCGTTGTTAACCAAAATTTCCTGGTTGGCCCCGAAGTTTGCAACCAGAATGTCCATGTCCCCATCTGCGTCAAAGTCGCCGATTCCAAAGTCGCGCGTATCGTAATCCGCGCCGTTCAGGTCTGTCTGCGTAAAGCTCGCGTCGCCGTTGTTAAACCAGATAACGTGCACGCCATTTTTACCGATGATGGCATCCATGTCGTAGTCGCCGTCGAAGTCGCCCGCTTCCGTGCACTCGCCAAATGAAAATTCTTTGGTTTCAACCGTGAAATTGCCGCTGCCGTCGTTGCGCAGGATGTCCGATCCACGACCATCGGCGCCGATCGTGAATCCGTCCAGATCGCCGTCGCCGTCAAAGTCCGCCAGGGCGACGTCGCTCGTTTCATTTCCCAGACCGGTAACATCAAAGTTGCCGCTGCCGCCGGAAGCCGCGCCGGTGAACCGGTACACGGTCGGACTGTCAAACATATCTCCATCAGCCGATTCGCCTTTTTCCTGTACCGTCACCATGATTTTTTCCCCGGCAAGGAAATCGTCGGCCGGCGTAAATCGAATGCTGTGATCGCCGGACCCATGCGCAACACTGGAGGCCGTCAGCCTGCCTGCCGAGCCGAAGACCTGAATCGTGTTGTTTAAGGGGTTGAGCGAGGATCGCAGTATAATCTGGCTGTAAAACACTTCGATCGGATCGCCGTTGGCTGCCGAAGAATTGGCTGCCGGAGACAATTTGGCAATTGTCGGCACGCCAGTATTTTCCCAGATAATGTTAAATCCGTTGTTCACGATAAACGCGTCCAGATCGCCGTCGCCGTCCAGGTCGCCGATCACCACGTCCTGCGCGTTGCCCGTGCTGAGCACGGAAGTCGTAAACGTGCCGTCGCCATTGCCCAGGTACAGGACGTGATCGCCGTTCTGCACGATGACCTTGTCCAGAATGCAGTCGTAATTAACATCGCCCACGGCAACCGAGCCTGCGCCGCTGTACTCTTCCAGTACGCCGTCGCCGTTGAAATCCGCCAGCAGAGCGTAGTCGTCGCTGCCGGACGCGGCGCCGTAGTCGCTGACAACAAAGGTGCCGTCGCCGTTATTTGTATAGCGTTTGTTGTACATGCCGCGCGTCGCGGTCAGCACGTCCAGATCGCCGTCGTTTTCCAGATCGCCCACCCACATGCCGTTGGTCTGAGTGTTTGCACCCAGCGTTGTGCGCACAAAGGTGCCGTCGCCATTTCCAAGAAAGAGCTCGTCGGCATCGTTGTTTTCGTTGCCGACAATAAAGTCCGCAACGCCGTCGCCGTTAAAGTCGCCGGTTTCCACCACGCGGCTGTCGGTCGCCTGCGTGCTGACTTGCACTGAGACAAAGCTCGCATTGCCGTTGTTTAACCACAGCTTGCTGCCGGCATTGTCGAGTACTTCAAAGATGTCAAGGTCGCCGTCGTCGTCCACGTCTGCCAGAGCTACATCGCGCGAAGCGTCGGACACGGCGCCGAAGTCATCCGGATTATAAAACAATTCAGCAATCTGCCGCAGCACGCGGTTCTGTGCATTGCTGTTGGCCATGACGATATCCATATCGCCGTCGCCGTCCATATCTCCCAGCGCCGCGGCAACCGTATTGTGCGTCGGCGAACCGGCGCCAAGAGTCGTAAACGTGCCCGTGCCCGCAAGCGGTGCAGCCGTAAACTGGTATGTTAACGGACGGGTTATTGCGGTTCCGCCCGCGTCCTCGGCATTTTTCACCGTCACCGTAATCGGCTCGCCGGGATAAAAGTCTATGTTCGGATTGACAATTGCGTGGCGGTTGCCGTTGCTGTAACTCACTGCCAGTCGACCGTCATAACTGCGCTGCGATCCAATTACCGTGATATTTGCGTTTAACGAGGTCGTGCCGGTTGTCAAGGTGCCGGTGTCCATTACTTCACTGAAACGAATGCGTATCGACTCGGACGGCGCGGACACAATTGAATTTGTGGCCGGGGTCACCGCAGTAATTTTCGGTGCCTGGGCCTGGAGGTTAACGCCGGCTATCAGTGTGGCGGCTCCGGCCGCGGCGGCGGCAAGTTTGCGCAGACAGCCGGTGTTTAACATCTGAACCAGCTTTTCAATCCGTTTCAGCAGAATGGATCGTTTCCGCCGGTCGTTGTTTGAGGCGCTTCCCGTCCGCGTCAGCCGGTCGAGGCGACGCAGGCTTTTGCGCAGACGGCGCAGGGCTTCAAGAGTGAAAGATTTGTTGTTAACTCGCATGACAATAGTCTCAAGAATATGGATGAACTGTATGTTGTCGCGTTCGTTGTCTCAAGACCTGAAGGTCCGTTCCGTTCAGTTTAATACAAGACAGCCTGCTCGGCTTCACGGTATTGCCGGCACCGCGAAGCCGAAAAGCATGGCCGTCTCGTTCTTGAGATGCTACAAAATTACGGTGCGCAGGAGGTCGCCGCACCTCGTCACGATTACACCAATTGGTGCAGGTCTCTGGTGTAAGGGGCGCTTTTCAGCCCTTATTTTGTCGGTTTGACACTACAGCACTACACCATTTGCGTGTGGAATGGTGTACCGGGCACTCACCGGTGGTACGCAGACTTGACTTTGAGGCGCTTCGCCTCCCGCTTTGCGGTCGGGCTTGCTTTTTGCTTCTTGCTCGTCAGTGGGCTTGATGTCTTCAACGCGGGAATCGGTGTCAATCCCGACAGCATGACTACGTAAAACTACGTAGGAGCTGTGAGCCCTTAGGGCTCACAGCTCAATGTGTTCCCGTGCCAAAAAACGCCAAATCCGAATACGAACTGAAAAACACGTAGATCTACCTACTACGCCGTTCTCAATTGTCCGCTGAACGCCTTGTGTTGCCACTCAATCGTTGCGATGGGATTGTAGCGGCCGAAAACAATCCCGACATCCACAGACTTCAAGCCCGATGACAAACAAGAAGTCAAGCAGAGCCTGAGACGCAAGTGCAACGCGCGGCTCAAAGCGATCTTCCAGAAAACAAGTACGAACAGTTGAGAAGCGCAAACAGCGCAGCCGACTCGCCGGAAAGAAACAAACGACAAACCATCAATCGCGGCATCCGTGGAAAACCCAAATAAACATTAAACAAAAAACCCGCCCGGAAGCCGGTTAAACACCGGCAATTCCGAACGGGTTGATTTGTTAACCAGCCCTCGACAATCGTCGAGATTACGGGGCTATGACGATGCTGCGACGCAATTGCTGCGCCACACCGTCGCCGTCCACATACTCGACAAACATGACGTAAACGCCCGCCGCCAGTTTAACGCCGTTAACCTCGCGGCCCTCGATGCTGAACTGATGCGCGCCTGTGTAAGCCGCCGGCAGACTGAACGCACAAACTGCGCGGCCGCTCATGTCCAGCAAACGAATGTCGAGCGGAGCATCGCTGCCCGTTTCGATCACGACGTCGGCGAATTGACCAACGGGATGCGGGCTGACGCGAATCTCGCTCTCAACAATCGCAACCGGCTCGTCTCCCTGTTTAACCGCGGCAACCGTTATCGTTACCGTCGCAGTCGAAGAGCCGCCGTTGCCGTCCTCAATCGTGTAGGTAAAACTGTCGACGCCCGAAGCCGCGCCGGCACTGTATTCAACCGTCGTGCCGCCGCCGGTGATCGCCACCGTTCCCAGTGTGCCGTCCGTTTTAGCCGTAACTGTCAAAGCATCGTTTTCCGGATCGGAATCGTTGCTCAGCACACTGATTGTTTTATTGCTGCTGGGCGCAACGCCCCCGCCGTTGTCGTTAACAGCTTCCGGCGCCAGATTGCGTGCAAAGACGGAAATGGCGTTGTCGTTGCGGCCTGCGCAATAGACGTGACGGCTGTCGTTGGAAACGTCCAACGCGCGAACCCGGCGCAGACCGTCCACGCCGCCCTGGCCGTCCTTGAGGCACTGCACGTAGGTCAGCGAACAATCAGCCAGCGAGCGACGGAACAACGCGATGGCATTGTCGAGTTCGCCGACGACGTACACGGAGCGACCGTCGTCGCTGCACTGTACGTCATACGCGCCGTAGAGCCCGTCGACGCCGTTTTGACCGTCTTTGATCTTCTCGGTGAAGGTCATCGTGCAAGTCTGCGGATTGCGCTTGAACACCGCCAGCGCCTTGTCGCCCAGACCGGTCACATAGACGCTCTTCGAGTCCGGACTCAGCGCCACGCTCGTCGGTGAAGCCAGACCGTCGACGCCGTTGATACCGTCGCGATACTGCGTTTCCCAGCTCAGCGTACCGTCGTTCAGTGAGCGGCGGAAGACAGCAACGGCATCGTCACCATTGCCGGCCACGTAAACGTTTTTACCGTCGGGACTGACCGCTACGCCCATCGCATTGCGCAAGCCGTCGATGCCTTCCTGACCGTCCTGGTACAGACCGACGAAACTGATGTTCGCCGCTGAAGACTGTGTTTCAAAGTGTGCAAGGCTGTGGTTGTTAAACGAGGCCACATACACGGAGCGGCCGTCGCTGCTGGCAGCAACGCCGACAGGATTCTGCAGCGGATCCGGACCTCCGTCGCCTGACAGAATATTGTACAGATCGAGCTCGCCGTTGTCGTAATCGATGTTAAACACCAACAAAGAGTTGTCGGCATAAGACGTGACGTACAGAACACTCTCGTCCGGCGACAGCGCCAGAGCCGAGGGGTAACGCATGTTGCTCACGCCGCGGCGCAGATGGCGTGCACGACCCAGATAGGTCAGCGTACCGGTTGAAACATTGCGCTCAAACATCGCCACGGAGTGGTCGCTCCATCCGGCACCGAAGACATAGCGCCCGTCGGATGTCAGAGCAACATCGGCCACGCGTTTAAGTCCGCGAACGCCGCCGCTGCGATCCTGCTTGCGCTGAACATAGGAAAGATTCGGCTGCGATTCTTCCGTCGGCTTGACCGCTATCACAACATTAACAGTGATTCCCGTGCAGAGACTCTCGCCCTGTGCCGTGTAACTGAAGGTCTCAAATCCGGTGAAGTCGGCCGGCGCCGTATAGGTTATCACGCCGCTGGAAATCCAGCTGGCAGTGCCGGAAAGCATCTCTTCATTGTTGAGTCCGGTCACAGTCAGGCCGGCGGCGATGTCGTTGTTTAACACATTAAATGTTACGGTACTGCCGGCGGTCACGCAGACGTAGTCCATTTGTCCAAGAACCGGGAAGGTCGAAACTACCAGCGTGGTCGCGCGCGAGGAGCCGTCGGGGAAGTCTTCCACGACCGTCACCGTGGCGATCGTCTCGAGGTTCCAGCCCACGGCGCCGCTTGTACTTGTCGCATTCAGTTCAAAGCCCGGATCGCTGCCGTCCTGGAAGAACCAGCTATAGCTGTGTTCCGTGCTGAAGAAGCGCAGGCTGTAAATGCTGCCTACGCCGACGCAGGCTGTCGTAGCGCCGAGAATCTCAAGCGGCGGCAGGGCTTCAAACGAACCGATATCGCGGATGCCATAGGCGAGCCGTTCGCGTTGATCAAGCGGAGCAACACCAGTCGGAGCGCCGTGATTGATGGCCGGGCTGCTCAGGTCAAGAGCATGCGTGAAGGTGTGCCCACCATTGTCCGCCAGAGTTTGCAGTCCGGCATCGATGGTCGTGGCGGATTCTTTTGCTCCGGCATTTTTTGTCGTTGTGCCGTTCGGGTCGC
The DNA here is from genome assembly GCA_964445695.1 of uncultured Hyphomicrobiales bacterium. Classification (GTDB taxonomy): domain Bacteria; phylum Bacteroidota; class Ignavibacteria; order Kapaibacteriales; family UBA7675; genus JAUIKM01. The sequence goes on from CAYULF010000004.1 coordinate 183,842, forward strand.
CGTAGCGGTCGCCCGTAGTGTTGGAGCTGAAGTCCAGATCGCCGACCGTGCCGATCAGGTTGTAGCCGTCCGAGCTGAACGCGCCTCCGACGTCGGGATATTCGCCGCCGCGATCGGTATTTCCGGCAATAATATTGGAGCGAATGCTGCCGCCGGGACCGTAGATTCCGCCGCCATGGCCGCCGCCGTCGTCGTCGTTGTCCGCAACATTAAGCGTAATTGTGTTGCTGGTCAGAAAGAGTGGTTTGGACGAGTAGATTGCGCCGCCGTGACCGGCCGCCGAGTTCTGTGAAAAGGTGTTGTCGTGCGCTTTGATGGCCGATTCGTTGTGAATTGCGCCACCGAAATGTCCGGCAACATTGAGCACAAAAGTATTGCCCGTCGCGATCAACTCACTCGCCTGGGTGAGGATCCCCCCGCCGTCTTCGCCGGCGGTGTTTTCCGAAATCGTACATGACGTCACGTTCGTCGTCGAACGGGAATGCGAGAGTATCCCGCCGCCGTGCACCGCCGCCGTGCAGTTTGCAATCGTGGACCAGCCGATGGAAATCACCGCACCTGTGGAATAGATACCGCCGCCGTTGCGCCCCGCCGTGTTGTTCAACAGATCGCAGTAATCGACAAAACCAGCGTAGACGCCGTCGGCAAACACAACTCCGCCGTCCATGCCGGCTGCATTGTTGGCAAAGGTGCTTTGGTCAAGAAAGAAGTAGCTGAATCTGTCGCCTGCAACCGCCGCGCCGTTCTGAGTCGACGTGTTGTAGGAAACATTGCAGAGATAAGTCTCGATGTCACCGGCAAATGCGTGCAGCGCCCCGCCGTCGATGGCGGCGTGATTGTTTGTTACCGTACAGCTTTCCAGATAAGCCAGGGTAAAACCAAGAGGCTCGAGCACCACTTCAGGCAATTCCGGCAGCTCCGGCGGTCCCTCGAATTCTTCGTCATCATCGTCGTCCGGCGGGTAGGAGTTCACAGCTACGGCGCCGCCGTGATTGGTCGCGATGTTGCCGGACAAGTTGCACTCGTAAAAGAACATTCCCGACAGGAATCCCCATGCGGCGCCGCCGTCCTCGGCCTGGTTGTTTGCAAAGGTGCAGCCGATAAAGTTGATGCCGGACCCGGAAATGCGTACGCCGCCGCCGTTGTTGGCTGCTGTATTGTTCCTGAACGTACAGGATGTTACCATCAGTTCGTCGCCGCTGATTTTAGCAGCGCCGCCGGAAATACCGGCCGTGTTCCAGGCAAAGGTGCAGTTTTCCGTCCACTGGTGTGCGCCGCCCTGCTGGCGGTACGCGCCGCCGTTGTCCGTGGCGCGATTGTACATAAACGAAGAGTTCACCATCACCAGATAGCCGAAATCTTGCGCGTACACCGCGCCGCCGCTCACGTCGGCAAAGTTGGAATCCAGGCGACAGTTAAAAAAGTACATCTCCGATTCTTCGTAGGTGTAGTACGCTCCCCCGCGCACCCAGGCCGTATTGTTGGCAAAGGTACAGTCGTAGGATTCGGCGTAGCCGAAGTCGATAAACACACCACCGCCGTCGCCGAAATTGGCGTGGTTGTTGCGGAAGCTGGAATTGGTCGAGATAATTTCGGATGAAAACGCAAATACCGCGCCGCCGTCGTAGTAGGCATTGTTGCCGTAGAAATAGCTGTCTTCCAGCCAGAGAAAATCCTCTTCGCCTTCCTGAAACAGGGCCCCGCCTATGATGGCCGCGGTATTGTTGCGGAAGGTGCAGGACGTCACCAGCGTAAAGTCGGGCACCAGGCACGCGCCACCGCCCGTGCTGGCCACGTTGTCTTCAAAAAGCGTCGAGTGCAGAAACAGGCCGCCGTTGAAATGTGCAATCCCCGCTCCGCTGCGCGTGCTGTAGTTGTTGATAAAGGTCGAGGACGTAACGATGGCGTCGCCCGAAATCCGCAGGCCGCCGCCGTTGCGAACGGTGCTGTTGTTGGCAAAGGTGCTGTGCGAAACATCAAGCAGCTCGCCGTCAAAACGGACGCCCGCGCCGGAGCGCGTCGACTGGTTGTTTACGAACGTGCTGGAGGTGATGCTCAGTCCGCCGTAGGCAAAAATTGCTCCGCCTTCTTCGTCGACGTGGTTGCCGTCAAAGCGGCTGTGCTCCACCGTCATGAAGTCGCCGTCCAGGAATATCGCCGCGCCGCAGAGCGTCGCGTGGTTCGTCACAAAGTTGCAGTTGGCCACCGTCGCCGTTCCGAACACGTAGATGCCGGCGCCGCAACCGCCCGCGCGATTGTTCGCAAAGGTGCTGTTTTCCGCGCTGACGAGGCCCTCGTAAATATTGAGTACCGCCCCGGTGCCGTGCGATTCGTTGTCGTAGAAACTACATCCGCGCACCGTAATACTGCCGTAGTCAGCGTAGATCACCGAGCCTTCCGTAGCGCGGTTGTCAAAAGCCGCGCAGTTGATCATCTCAATGTTTGCATCCGTGGCGCGAATTACCCCGCCCGCCGTCGACCAGGTGTCGGTAAAGTGCAGGTTTTTGAAGGTCACATTTGCATTGCTCACACAGAACAGCTGGTGCAGCGAAAGTCCGCTCAGCGTCACCTGCGAAGTCGTGCCGGAGACGATGAATAGATTTGTTGTCACCGAGATGCATCCGCGCGTCACTTCCACGGGGCCGGGCACCTTGATCGAGATCGTGTCTCCGGGCGCCGCATTCTCAATTTCGTGGCGCAACGATCCTTCCATGTCGACATCCGAGGTCAACGTGACGGAATGCGTCGTGGCATACGCCGGCGCGAGACCGGCCAGTATGCCGACAAACAAAACGCACAACAAGGCCCTCAGGCGGCTCGTCGGTGCGATTCTTCGTCCGGGTGAGGACGTCAAAACACTGTCATGAGTAGGGATCATAGTGAAGCTCTCGTTGAACAATTGACAGGCCCGGTGACCTGATTTCCACAAATATTTGAACAGTCGTCGGAGGAGGAGGTCTTCCATCCGCATCGGGAAGTGCATTCCACGCGACAGTAATCCGGATACTGCAATCTACAGCTCGGTGTTTGTCACTCAACCACTACAAATCTACTACAGGTCCGCTCGGCAGTTTTCCACACGACTCAATTTCAGCTATCTCCGGCCCCAAATTTGCATAAATATTGCGGAACCGGCCGAATTCACACCGGAACCCGGAACTTGACACATTCGCCTGCTTTGGACATTTGATCGATTTCTGAGCGCTTGCGCCTCTGCGCCGCGTCGTTTCACTTGCGTCTTGCGGCTGGCTTTTTGAGCTTTTGTTTGTCGGCGGGGTTGTAGTTTCGGGATTTTGTATAGGTGAGACGTCCTCAGGCCTTCTACTTGAAACTCAGTGACTACGTAATACTACGTAGGAGCTGTGAGCCCTAAGGGCTCACAGCTCAAAACCTTGCGTGCCAGGTTTTGTTGAATCATTGAAATCTGGACAAACGGCCGCTATTGACCGGCGAACGCACTGTATTGTTAACCCACCGGTCGTTTTCCTGTGAACGGCAGATCCCCGTGAGAAATAGTAGAGTCGAGAACTGAAACCGGAGTGAGCAAAAGCACTCGTACAGTGCCAGAGTGAGAAAATGCGGTCATCCTGCTATTGGCCCTGCAAAATTCCAGGCTCTTCGTCTGAAGACTCCCGCCGCAACAACAAACCCTCGCGCGTCCACGGCCAGAAGTGCAAAACCACCGCGGGCAGGTGATAAATCACTGTGTGGATGAATTCATAGTCCGTGTCGGACCACAAAAACACCAGGTGTGAAAGAATAATCAAAAACACAATGTTGATCGACACGTGAGTTCGGACGGAAACTTCCCGGCTCGCCGCCAGAATTCTGACTGTTCCGTAACTCAGCAGTCCGGCCAGCAAAAACCACACAAACGCAAAGGGCGTACCGGAAAAGACAAAGAGCGGAAGATTCTCCAGGCTGTCGGCATCCAGCCTCGAACCCCCATCGGAAAACGGCAGAACAAAATAGATGTTGACCAGAATGACAAAACCCAAAGCGTAGAGCGCCGCCACGGCCACCAGGCGCACCAGCATCGCCGTAATCTCCGCCAGACGCGATTGCGGCGCCTTCCGGTTTTCCTTTTCGTTTTCCGCGCTTGCCGACATGGCACCTCCGTGTTGTGTTGCTGTGTTCCCCGATTTTTTGCTCCGGACGATCCGGCCAAGCGTGCTGTTGCCCACCCGACAAATCTAACTCGATTCACTGATATTCTACAAGCTGTGAAGTCGCCGATAATAAATCACGGCCTCGTTTGTCGCCGACTGCAAACCACTGTGCTTGAAGCACAATAATTAACAAAAGGGTCAAAAGAGCCTGAGACGCGGACGCGGCTCAAAGCGGTCATGAATCAGTTAACATCCGCCAGTTCAGCCAAAGAGTCGTTAAACACACAGCCGCTGCCGAACTCCTCGCGTACGACCTCCGCCCAGGTGCGCCCCTCGTATTTGGCGCGGACCCACTGTGCAAAGTCAAAGCGTTTTATGGCACCGTATTCCAGGCGATCCCGTTTAAGCATCTGCATCTCCTCGTAGAAGGGCTTCCACTCGGCGGCGCTCAGATTGGTGCGCCCAAGCTGGATCACGTGTTTAAACAGACGTCTTAAACAATCTTCAAGACGGTATACCTGACCGCGCACCTGCAATTGCGACCAGACCGAAGGAAGCAGCGACTCCAGCGTGTCGATATTCCCCATCTCAAAATGCAACAGCAGAAGCAGCAGACGAGAGCCGTAGTAGCGCTGGGTGCTCAGCTGGCGCACATTCGGGTAGGAAAAATAAGCGTTTAAACTATCGACAGCCTTGTCGTATTTCCCGATTCCGAAGTAGGCGCAGGAACGCAAATGATAAACGAACAGCGTGTTCTCCGAGTCGAGTTGACGATCCGCAAGTTCGTGTTCGCGCGCGGCACTGTCGAGCTGCTCCAACGCCAACTCAAACTCGCCGCGTACGCTGGACATATACGGCGGCAAAATGAGCGCAACCCAATACATGCTGTCGTGTCCCCTCGCGATCTGGGACCGGCACTCGTCAATTAAAGTCGCGTGATAGTGCGCGAACTTGTCGGCATCTTCAGCTTCGATACTGCTTAAACAGGTGTTGTACAACGCAGCCGAAACCGTGCTGCGATAACGACTCAGATTCGGAAAGGTGATGGACAGCTGGTATAATTCTTCATAATAGTGCAGCGCTTCGGCTGTATTGTTAACCATGCGGTGGCAGGTAGCCAGACTTAACAACATATTGCGCCGTCCGAGGACGGAGGAAACGCCGAAAGGATTTTGCATCATCGGGTGGCGCATAATCGATTCGTATTCGGCCAGCTCATCGGCATTGCGCGGGTGGAACAACTTCGTCATGGCGATATAGGTTCTTTTGATGACCGGCAGCGTCTCGATATATTCAAAGAACATGTCGCGGTTGATGCTGATTTGCTCGAGAACCTCTTCCAGCTGTTGTTCGAATTTGACGGCGTCCTTGGAAAAGAGGTGGGAAAAACTCTGCAGCAGCGATTCGAGCGCGCGCCCGGCAAGCTGGTTGCGGTCGGCAATGCCGCGCGCTTTTTTGAGAAGGGTCATCGCCTGACCGGTCAGACCTTTCTTATCGAGTATGATTGCCTGGGCGTTTAACATCGAAACCTGCGCCTCGGGCGTGTCTTCCAGGTTAAACAGATATAGCGCCTTGAGCAGCGACTGGTACAGGTAGCGTTTCAGCGCGGCAAAATTGACGGCGTCGCCGCCGAACTGCGCACGCAGACTCGCCTCGTCGTATTCCTCCTGTGCATCGACCGCATCGAAGAGATCCAGATAACGCGTGTTGCCCTGCCCGGCGTGAATGCCGGACTGCAGTCGGAAAAAGCGCTTTTCGCTCCGGTTCATTGTGCGAATCAACTCGAACAGCTTGTCGCTCTTTTTCATTGAATCCTCATTTTCTCAAATTCTCCGTTTGCCGCCGACGCAGGATTTTCAGCTCCAAATCCACCGGTAAATGCCGAATCTGCGACAGAAAAAGCGATTCTCAGGCTGTACAGACAAAAAAACGACGGGTTTGGATACGGATTTCAACAAAAAAAGCGCGCGATTGAATTCTCATTTGTCCCGACGACAGGCTTTGCCGGCGCGCAGAGGCATGTCTAGATTGGCGTTACGAGGGTACTGCAGCACTCCCGTTTTCATTCATGAACTTAACGGGACGCTAATAATGTTTCAACTTGATACTACACATTCAAATCGATTGAAAACCCTGCGCAAGTCGCTTTGCTGTTTTGGCGCGCTGCTGCTCTGCGGCACGACACAGCTGGACGCGCAATGGGTCGACATCTCCCCGGTGCAGACAGAATACTCCGATCTGCTGCTGTTCGGGGCCGATTTCTACAGCGACGACATCGGGCTTGCCGTCGGTCAGGATCTGGCGACAAGTCGCGGCGTGGTGGCACACACAACGGACGGCGGCCAAAGCTGGAACCTGGGCCATTTTGAAGCCGAACACCTGCGCGGCGTCGGCTACTTCACGGAGCAGTCTATTCTGGTTATGGGCTACGATGGTCCTCCGGGTACCAAAACGCTGTTGCACCTGACGGGCGATGGCGGCGAAAACTGGATCAACGCGGAGATTCCGCAGGTCACCGGCACCGATGAGCTGGATGTTGTCGGCCCGACGGCCGCATGGGCCATGGGCTACGGCACGTCCGTTGGTTTTTCCGGCGGCATCATGCGCACGCTGGACGGCGGCCAGAGCTGGGACCTCAAGATGGCTATCGACGGCACGATTTTCGCCGGGCAATGCGCGCTCGACGAAAACACGGTCTTTGTAGCAGTCACGGACTTCGTCATCGGCGCAATGTTTAAAACGCTCGACGGCGGCGAAACCTGGACGCAATACAACTTTGATGAATGGACGGAAGACGTCTTTTTCATCGACAAAAACGTCGGTTTTGTGCTGGCGCGCGACAAGATGTATAAAACAAACGACGGAGGTGAAAACTGGGTCGCCACGGACATCTCCGACGCCGTGGACCGCATCTGGTTTACCAGCGAAACAACCGGTTATGCCATCGGAAACGACGGCCTGGCACAGATGACCGAGGACGGCGGCGAAAGTTGGACGGACATGGATATCGACACGGACTACGACCTGATGCAGTTTGCGCAGCACGGCGACTATCTCTACGCGGTCGGTCAGCAGGCCAGCGTTTTCCGCCTGGAGATCGGACAATCTCCGACGGATGTCAATATCGAAGCCGCCGCTGCGGAAGAATTGTTAAACATGAACGTGTCGCCCATGCCGCTTGCATCGGAAGGCACACTGACGTACACGCTTCAAACTGAAACGCGGCAGCACGTTGATATCGCCCTCACTGATGTCGCCGGCCGCCGCGTTAAAACCCTCGTTGACTCCGTCCACGAACCCGGCGAGCACGCACTCACGCTCAACCTCGCGGCCTATCCGGCCGGCGTATGGTTTTTGACGGCCACGGTAAATGGACAGCAGTCTGTGTTCCCGCTTACAATCCATCGCTAATGCCCGACGGATTGCAACACTGCCCCCGGAACCGTCTGCGGGTTCGCTGTCGACGGAACTGCGTCTGACTGCCGCCTTTTTGCACCTGGTGCAGAGAGGCGGCAGTTTGTTTTTTTTACTGTGCGAATCTTCTTTAATCTTTGCTGTGTATTTGTTCGCTTTTGTGCAGCGCCAGCAACATGTTTAGGTCATCATCAATCTGTTCAGACCTCTGCACCGAGAAACGCATCTGTTTAATCTCACCGTTGTACACGTAAAACGTTGTCGGTGTTGAGCGAAGTTCGTGTTTGCCGGCAAAGAATTTTGACGCCAGTTCCTGATGGGAAAAAACAAGGAAAGCAAAAGTAAAACCGGCCAGTTTTTCCCTTCTCATGATACCAGCCCTCAACACCGAAAAGGCGTTCGCGATATCCGGCCCGCTCCAGACAGCATACGAAACGACAACAAGCGGACCGCGCGCATATTTACTATCGGTGATTTTTTCGTGTAGTTTGACTACGGTGAAATTTGAGGGAACCACGCGATGAAATTCGTACATAACTTCATCGGTGTCTTCATCCTTCCCTATGTAGTTGAGTACAGATTCTATCTTGTGATTCGCCAGGGCTTGCGGCGCTTCTATTCCCAACTCTTCGGCTATTGAAGCAATTATTTCTGCAAGCGTCTTTGTTTTTTTCTCGTTGGACATTCGTTCTCGTCGGATTGGTGTCACAAAGTCAATTTCAATGTTATTGCTTAGGACCACATCGAATATGTTTGATGGAGAGAATGGAGAACCGCACTCGTTGCAATCAGCCTCACCGGATTAAACGTACTTTCGATCACCACTTGAATCCCCAATATTCGTCACTTGACGTCAAGCTGTCAAGAATTTAACGAACTGGAATTTCTAGAACGGAATAGTACAAAAGCACGCTGTATCAAACTTCGACATGTCTTCGGAACACCAGTACCAGCCTCCATTATAGTATACATAAACCGCTTCCAAAAGCTTGACAGCGTGAAAACGTCTGTTGTTGGCAGGCTCTCCATCCGGTGTTGCGCTCAAATGAATCATCTCAGAATAATAAACACAGTTGATTTCATCATACTTCAGTGTCACGGTCAGTCGCCGCCGAACATCCGGCTTGTCATTCTCAATGCAGTAATAGTCTTGTTTGAGTCGTAATATCGGTCGACCATTGCGTACCCGATTTTCCAGGGCTACCGAATCGCGCCCATAGAAGTATGATCCTTGACGGTCGATAAATTCGCCCATAAAAAACCGCTCATAACTCTGCAGATTAAGACTTGTCACCAATTCGCCATTTCGCACGGTCAGAATTATCAATTGTTCATAGCTTGTGTTCGATCCTCCGCGCAGCCACAGTCTATACGCCAGTTGATCGGAGTCACCAATGTCGATCCTGCCCGTTGTCCATCTGACGCTTCGAGTATAGAAACTATCGATGACGACATGATCGCGCAAATCAATCAGTCTAAACACCAGTTCCCGACGAATGATGTCCTGATCAACTTCAACATAGGTCAGTAGTTCCGGTAATCGGACTGCTGAGTGGCTCGGAGGCAGTAACTGTCCGAACACGAGTGCGGGCAACAGACAGATTAAAACAAGCCCTGTAGTCAACGTGCAGAACACTCGAAACAACATCTCAATATTTTCCGACATTCAAATCAATGGATTTCCATCTCAAGATTCGGAGGCCAACAACAGTTCAACATCTCTGTCAATCTTTGCCGGCGTTTGAACGACCATTCGTTTCTGTTTAATCTCTCCGTCGTAAGCGTAATACGTCAGCGGCGAGCTGCTCAGCACGCGTTTGCCGCCAAAAAAACGCTCGGCAAGCTGCACGTCTTCAAAAAGAAGAAAAACGAACATCACCTTGTCGCGCAATTGCGGGCGTTCCAGAGCGTAGGTTAAATACACTCTGGCATTGACGTGATCAACAGTGCTCCACATTGAAACCGTAATCACAACGCAGGCTTTTGATGCAAACCGCTTGTCCGTAATTTGCTCGCCCTGCCTGGCGATGACAATGTTTTCCGGAACAAGTGAATTAACCTCATAGGTTGGCTCAGCTCCGGACGAATCGGAATTTATCAATCGGAAAACTGCGCCATACTCCCTGCCTATCCACCTGTTCGGCGCAGTCATGTTAAACTGTTGAGCGCGGTTGGCAAACAGGTCCGTCAGAGCAATTCGCACAGTATCGTCGGTCGAACCTGCACTTCGAAGCGTAGAAACGGCCAATTCCGGATCAAGTATCTGCAGCTTGTGTTTAAACTTTGCTATTGCGTCAAATGCAAGGCCGTACATTCGGCAGGTTTTGGTCGTATCTTCATAGCTGATTCTGATGCGTACAACATTCCGTTTTCGTCCGATCATGGAAAACTCAAACGCATCGATGTCATCAACTGAAATTGTGCGTCCATTTGTCATGCCCCACATGTTCAGAATGCGCAGCTCTGCAACGTTCAATTCCAGAAAGAACATCTGTCGTCGAAAATAGAAGAAGTTTAAACAGAACGAGACCAGACCTAACGGCAGAATCGTCGCCATGCCGGCGGAGCCAATCAAAATCCCCCCTGTAAAGACTGCGAACACCACCAGTGGAAACACCAACAGATAGCGTGGGTTCACCTCGCCCGCCAGCACGATGTTTTCCCACTTTTTTGTCTTGTTCTTTCGCCCAAATAGTCTGCTCAAACTCCACATTGAATTTGCGCTTACGTCCTTTTCATTCACTGATTCATGACTCCCGCGCCGTTGCCGCTGCGCTCCTCGTTGCACTCGCAGACTTGCTGCCGGCTTCCCGATTCTCTTGTTTGTCGTCGCGCCTCAAACCCGAAGTCTCTGAGTCCGCCGACTGCATGCAAACTCGACAGCTGCAAGGCTGCGAACAGTCCTCAAACCCGCGAGCTGAAAACTCAAGACCAACCCGGAGACTCGAGACTTCGCTCCGCGTGACGAACAAAAAAGTCAGGGAACAAGAGATGCCAACGGCAGCTCGAAGTGCTCAGGCCGCCAATATACATTCACACGCCGGTCCCGCACGTCAAAATGCAGCGCAAAAGAGTGCCCCGCCGGCGGCAAATGTGGCGTAGACAAGCCGAGCCGATCTGCCCGACAGCTCAGTCAAAAGGCAGATATCCAGCTCAGATTGAGGTCTTTCAACCTAAAAAACAGCCGAAAACGGGTCAAAACTACCCAAAGCGTGCGGAAATCGCAGACCGCCGAAGCGCGCGTTGTGAATCATGTTGCGCAGCAGTATATTTGGTCGGTTTCTCGTTTTGGCTGCAGTCGTATTTTTTATCTGACTCAATCAGTTTGGGTCGGCGCCTCAGAGCGCCCAAAGTTCAATTGCCGAACGCCAGGTTCGCGTTCGCGACCAGTTTCAGCTTGATTCCTGCCAGTGAGCCGATGAGTGAAGTACGTGAAGAAGTCCGGACCGGCGCAAGTCGATCCGTAGAAGAGGAGCAGGTAAGGCAGCTCAACCGCAATGCCCGCAAATTGACCAAAGGCAATCCCGAGCTGGCGGAGTCGCAGGCGCGTGCCGCCCAGAAGCTGGCGCGGCGCCTGGGCATGACCCACGAGCTGGCCTACGCGCACAACGTGATCGGAATAATCCGACTCGCGAAGTCCGACGCGGCCGGAGCGCACGAAGAAGCCGATGCCGCGCTCAAAATCAGCCGCATCACGCAGGACACGCGCAATATCTGGACGGCGCTCAAGATCCGCGGCCGCGCCGCCACCATGACAGGCGACTACCAGACGGCGTTGGAAGCGCTGCTGGAAAACCAGTCCATCCAGGAACGCACCGGCAACAAGGACGAGCTGTCAAAGGTGCTGATGGACCTGAGCCGCGTCTACACACTGCTGGAGGCATTTTCCAGCGCGCTCGACTGCTGCCTCAAAAGTCTGACGATACGCCGCCAGCTGGGCAACCGCACCGACATCTCTCTGGCGCTGAACAACCTGGGGCTGATCTGCTCTGAAATCGGCGACCACGGCCAGGCGCTGGAGTACTTTCTGGAATCGACTGAACTGCAAAAAGTCCCGCCTGGCGATCCATTTATCTGCGGCACCGAGAACAACATTTCACGCGCTTATCAGGCGCTCGGCGAACTAGACGCCGCACTCCTCTTTGCTCAGCGCAGCCTCAAAAAATCGCGCGAAACCGGCAACAAATACGTGGAATCGCTCGCTCTGCGCAGTTTCGGCGAAATCTGCATGGAACGCAACCTGCGGGACGACGCGCTGCGCTACTTTGATATGAGCCTCGGACTCTGCCGCATCATCGGCGACAAACACGGCGCGGCGCAGACCCTGCACTCGATGGCCGTCGTCAACCTGGAGCTGCAGCGAATCGACAAGGCTGAGGCGCGCCTGGATGAACTGGACGAACTCGTCAAAGAACTGGGCCTGAAAAAGCTGGGTTTTGAGCTGGAATACACCTGCTCGCAGATCCATGCGCAGCGCGGCGAGTACGAAGAGGCCTGGCGGCGCCTCGACAAACACCACAAGCTGAAAGAAACGTATTACGACAGCCGCGAACAGAAACGCCTGCGCGACATTCTCGTGCTGCGCCAGGTGGAAAGCTGGAGCAAACGCGTCGAAAATTACCGCCGCCACGTCGATGAGCTGGCCACCCTCAACGAACGCCTGCAGGAGTTAAACGAGGAAAAAAGCGAGTTCCTGGGCATCGCCGCCCACGATCTGAAAAACCCGCTCAGCGGCATCATGATGACGGCCGAGGTGCTCATCCACCAGTTCGAACGCCTGGACGAATGCGGTATTAAACAACGCGCGGAAGTCATCTACAATGCGGCGATGCGCATGAGCGATATTATCGGCAGCCTGCTCGATATCAACGCCATCGAGTCCGGCACCATGCAGGTTAACAATTTCACCTTCCCGCTGGAACCCGTGCTGCGCGACCTGGTGCACAGCTGGGAAGAACGCGCACAGCACAAAGGCATTTCAATTGCCACGTCGATTAACCCGGCCACAATTGACGTGCGCGCCGACCGCGACATGCTGCATCGCGTGCTCGACAATCTGCTGTCCAATGCCATCAAGTTTTCACAACCCGACACCCAGGTGCGAATCTGCGCGACCGTCCCCGAGGGGAACGGCGTGCGCATCACCGTCGCGGACCAGGGACCGGGATTGACGGACGGCGACCACAAACGCATGTTTACAAAATTTGGACGTTTGAGCGCCCGGCCTACGGCCAATGAGCACAGCACCGGGCTCGGGCTGTCCATAGTTAAAAAACTGCTGGAAATGATGGGCGGGACCGTACACTGTGAAAGCACGCACGGACAAGGCAGCAGTTTTATCGTGGACCTCCCCGGAGGTTCCGCAAGTGCGGGACGGCCACAACGCGGTCACTGATTAAACAGACAGAAGTTTTAACCATAAATTCACCAGACCGCAGCGGTTGAGTCGGAGAGTTTCAGTCGGGATCCAATACGGCCAGAGTCAAGTCGATCAATTCCTCGATTGAAGCGCGATCGCGGTTGTAGCGCATTTTAACGCGAAATCCGGAAATGCAATTCATCAGATATTTGGCCATACTCGGCGGAGCCACGCGCGCGCTTGAAACGCGGAGCAAATAGACAGTCGTTGAGACTTCGGGCCTGAAACCCGGCGACGAACAAGACGGATTGGAGGAAAAACTGCCGCAGGCAGGTTTTGAGGCTGTTGTGAAAGGTATAGGGAAATCACCTAGCATGATGTAAGGAATTCACCTAGTCGTTTTTAAGGCTTTCCCCTAGCCAGAATTAGGGAAATCTCCGATTGTGCAGGCGCGGTTTAAATCCTAATTTGGGCCCAGCAAACGACGCAAGTTTTCACTGCCCTTTGTTAACCACGTCTACTACGTGATGCCGCACCCTGGGAAAACAATGAGAATTTTCCACAACCTGCGATGTTGTAGTTTCTGTTAATTTCCGGTCGATCTTTCATCCGGTCGATCCGGCAGAAATAACGCACCGCCGCTCGGACAACGCCTGCTCCGCGCACCAAGGCTCAGGAGCAGCGCTCCCGACGGAATTATCCCATTTGACGTAATTGCCATGTCCGTTGCCGCCAACGGACGCCATACTGCCACGCGCCCGTTAAACGGCGCATTAAACATATCCGCTCCATCGCCGGACGCAAAAGTGCGCCCGCAGACTTGATATGCTCTTACTTAAACAAACCAGCATGCATTTCCATGCATGTATACATTTTTCACATACCCATTCACTATAATGGAGGTTAAGATCATGCAGAAGAATCGCGTGATCCTGGCAGCTCTTGCTCTGAGCTGCCTTGCACTGATTGGAAGCGAGCAGGCCATGTCCCAGCAATACTGGGAGCGCGGCGCGGGTGAACGCCTGCTTGAAAATGCGCATAAAGTTGTAAGCTCGGACGCCTTCCAGTGCGGTCCGGTAGCCATCGGCGGCACCAAGTCCTACGGCCAGGCCAACGTCTCCAATCCGCCCAATGTCTACGTCACCGCATGGTCGCCCGACGGCATCCTGCAACGCGACTACGTGTTTGACGCGCAGTCCTGGGACGTCGACTATTCAATCGTGGCGCTTAACTCCGAGTTCTCCGAGCCCGGATTTGTCTGGACGACCGGCGTGTTAAACCCGACGACAGGCTCCTACGACCTGGCCGTGGTGCGTTTTGACCTCTTCGGCAGCATCGTCTGGTCGACGGCGCTGGGCGGCCTGGCACCTGACGCCGGTACGTCGGTCATCCAACTGACGGCCGACTTCAACGGCGATATTGTCGTGGCCGGTATGACGGAGAGTTACGGCAACGGCACGACGCGCGACGGCGTGCTGGCACGCCTGGACCAAAACACCGGAACCATTATCTGGGCCTTTGCCTACGGCGGTGCGCAGAACGACGAACTCTACGCTGTTAAACAGGATGTTGTCGGGTTTAATGACTTCACTCTGTACGCCGTCGGCCAATCCAACAGTTTTAACACGCAGGGCCACGACGACGCCTGGATGATCAACGTCGATGCCAACACCGGTGCGTTTAACTTCGGCTGGGTCTACGGCAACCTTGCCAACGACCGCGCCTACAATCTCATCCTGCACTCCGAAGATCCGCAACTGGGCGAATCCGTCACGATCGTCGGTGAAACCTATTCATTCTCCACGCAGAACTCCGACGCCTATGTGATTCGCACCGACGCATTCGGCGCGCCCGCATGGCAACGCGCCTTTGATCTCTGGGGCGCCGCCGGCTGGGAAACCGCCTATGACGTCGCCGAAAGCGTGCAGTACGGCCCCGGTAATGTGGTCGTCGTCGGCCAGAGCAGCAACAGCGCCAATGCTCCGCGCGGCGAAGGTTTCGGTCTTGAAATCGACTTCGGCGGCAATCTGCAAAGCGCCAACCGCGTGTACGGCGGCAGCGACTATGAAACGATTCGCTCAATCGCTCAGAAGAATCCCGACGTCGCCGAACCCGGCTACTGGATGGCCGGCCAGACGCAGAGCTTCGGCCTCGGCGCGGGCGACCAGTACATTCTCTCGACGGACTTCAACCTGGCCACGGGTTTTGACACGGCGGGCAACGAGTGCGCCCCCGAGATAGAAGTCGGCGAAGTCGACGCCTTCGGCGAGCTCGAAATCAGAGTCGATCCCCTTACAGTTAAACCCGTCGAGTTTACTCTCCCCGACGCCACGGAAGCCGGCAAATACGTTGAAATCTGCAATGAGGAAGGTTTCTTCGGCATGGTGGATGAAAACTCCGGCGGCAGCGCCATCAGCCGTTCCGGCGCGGCCGCCCCGATGACGGGCAGCAACATCCAGGTACAGGCGCATCCTAATCCGATCCAGATCGGCACGCCGCTGACGGTGGAAGTCAACTCCAGCCGGAACGAAAAACTGATGGTCGTGATCTCCGACCTGATGGGCCGCACGCTGGCGCGCAAAGTCGTAACGCCCGGTTCCGGTGCTGTGAACTTCGCCACGGAATACTGGACGGCGGGCGCATACACCATTTCAGTCGGCAGCGGTGAAAACATGCAAACCAGCCAGGTCATCCTGCACGACTGAACCTGTTTAACCACACATTGACATTACCAACAATCATTATTTAACAACTGAAACACAAACACAGAGTGTTAACAATGAAGACTAAACTCAATACATTCAAAAACCTGTGCCTCGCGGCCGGTTCTTTTTTAACTGCTGCGATCCTGATTGCGCCGACGGCTTCCGCGCAACCGTGGGAACGCGCCATCGGCGACGCTCAGCAGGAAAACACCTTCGACATTAAGACCAGCGATCAGTTCGGCGGCGCTATTCAGATCGGCGGCACGTGGACCTACGGCGCTACCTTCAGCCCCAACCCGCCGAACGTCTACGTCAGCCAGATCACGAACAACGGCAACATCGCCCAGGGTATGGTTTTTGAAGCCAACGGCTGGGACGTGGACGCCGACGTGGTTGAATACGAAGACCAGATTATCTGGACGACCGGCGTGTTTAACTCGCTGACGGGCAGCTACGACATCGCGGTTGTTTCCGCGGACCAGGGCGGCGGCATTCTCTGGACCGTATGGTTCGGCGGCTTCCAGCGCGACGGCTCCACAAGCATCATCGCCACGGAAGACGGCCAGATCATCGTGGCCGGTTATGTCGAGAGCAACACCTTCGGCGGCCGCGACGGATTCCTGGCCAGCATCGACAACGGCGGCGGCGTGAACTGGGCATTCAACTACGGCAGCACGGGCAACGACGAATTGTGGTCCGTCATTGAATCGATTGACGGCAGCGGTGACATCTACGCAATCGGTTACTCCGACGGTCCCGGTTCGGCCGGCGGTGACGACGTCTGGCTGCTTGCGGTGGACAACGCCGGCGGTATCGCTTACTCCAACCTCTACGGCGGCCCGGCCAACGATCGCGGCTTCGACATCGTGATGAACGACGCCGTCTGCGATCCCGAGCTCACCCTCACGCTCGTCGGTGAAACCTGGAGCTTCGGCGGCCAGCGCAACGACATCTTTGTCATCCGCACGCTGCCGGGCGCCGGCAACGCACCGCAGTGGCAGTTCGCCTACGAGATTTTCACGGCCGGCAGCTGGGACGTCGGTTACGGCATCACGGACGCGCTCAACACGAACTTCTCGAACGTGGTCATCAGCGGCCAGACCAACTCGCTGGCCGGCGCGGCCGTCCTCGGCGAAGGGTTTGCGTTTGAGCTGGGTCCCAACGGCGGCAACCCGATCTGGACGCGCACCTATGGCGGCGGTCAGTACGAAACCCTACGCGGACTTGACACGCGCAGCGGCGGCTACTTTACGGCGGGCCAGACGTTGTCATACGGCTCCGGCGGCGGCGATCAGTACGTCCTGGCGCTCGACGCCATCGGCGGCACGGGCACGCGTTTCGGCACGGCATGCGCCACGCAGCAATTCCCGAACTTCGTTTCGGTGGACGTCATGACGGAACTCGAAACGCAGCAGCAGGACTATCCGCAGATCGAAGGCATCGATCCTGTCGTCAGCTTTGAAGGCGATCTGACGGAAATCTGTACGCCCGGCCTGGCGCCTCCCCCGCCGTTCGAGAATCCGATTCAGCTGGAGCGCACCTACGAACAAAACCCCGCTAACGACGGCACGAATTAACATTCACGCCGTCAACTGGTCAAATGACCTCTGACTATGGGCCTCGTCGTTTTTGCGGCGGGGCCCTTTTTGTTTAACTCTGTGTTTTGGACTGAAGGCGCATCGCTGAATATTGTGGGGCATCTCACGTGCGGGCTGACCGCCGCGCCGTCACTCTGGGAGTTCCGGCTTGCTCTCTATGACTTTCCTGTTTATCGGCGGGTGCCACGTCCGGAACCGTCAAGTCCGTCGCCAAGCCGCAGCGCAAAACATTAACCAACCAGTCTTGCAGTAGCGGAACGCTTTCAGTCCTGGATGATCAGATACATTCCGCAGAGAGAATCCTGGTCCAGATACACCATCCAGTCGACCGAAGCAAAGCGGTCCAGCACCAGCGGCTCGTGATCGGGACGCATGATAAGAAGAGTGTCGTAGACAAAATCTCTCTCGTCGACAACATTCAGAGCCGTTCCGATCGGCAGAATCGCGCCGGGTGGTAAAATCAGCGCGGAGTCGGCCGTCATGTCGAATGAATGAAAAGTGTCGACCGAATCAACGGCAATCAGCTTCCCGAAGCTCTTGCGATCACTCCGAACGTGAATGTCGTTGTTGGTCCAGTTAATCAGAAACTCTTTGAACAAGATTGAGCAGGAAGAGAGTGTAAGCACGGTAATCACCGCTGTGGCGAGCAGCGGCAATCGAATGCCCGCATGTTGCATGTTGATGTTCATAGTGTGTGTCTTGGTCAGATAGTAACCTGCCGGGAACCGGAGTTTGAGGCCGGAAGCCTCAAAATACGTAAAACTACGTAGGAGCTGTGAGCCCTTAGGGCTCACAGCTAAGAAACTCGCATCGGAACGAACCAACTTTTGACATTTGTATCTGCGCTCGCCGGTCCTGACTGTCCGCTAAGTAATTAAAATACAACCACATTTAACGCTGTCTGCCGACTCGTTAACCCGGCCGAAGAATTCAAGTGCGAAACCAGCGGTAAACGTAGAACAGGAATATTTTCGGTTCAGAGGCAAACATTAAAGTCAATGAGCCTGAGATGCGGCAGCAGCTCAAAGCGGTCAGGAAACCGGCGCAAAGCCGATCCATGCACCACAAGTCAATGAATCCTGCCCTTGATTGTTGCTCCGGATTCATCGTAGAACTCCGGCAAACCGCATGACAGCAGAACGCACTCTCCTCCCGTGGAAAAACCAAGAGCATAAAGTTTGTTAATCGCGGGATCCAGGTAGTACATCACGCCGCCGGGCCATTCAGACATATACCCATAGTTGCCAACGTCCGAACGCAATTGCGCTTCCGTCTTAAAACCAACCTGGTAAATAGCGATGTCGTTAAAGTTCGTATTAAACATCAGGATTGCATCCTGCACAGTATCATTTCGGCTCATGAAGATCACATAGTTTTCGTTCACTCTGCCAAGCGCCTGCATTGGGAACCACACCCTGGACACCAACTTTTCGAGATTGTATACTTTATGATCCCAAGATGATTTCTCAATTGTCGTTAAACATGCAAAGTCCAGAAAAAAGAGGCTGTTGTCGTCAACATTGAGAGATGCATAGACCGAATTTCCGCCACTTGCAAACCGGCGAAATTCAAATGGCAGGGCGAACCCGGCGCCAGGCTCGATCACGGCAATTCGGCGCAGTTCATCAGCATAGCCCCTTTCCGTTGATTTGCGGCCCGGTATGTGGGCAAAAAAATACATGGCGCCGTTTACATCGACCGCAGCATCATACAGCGTGCAGCCAACATCACAATGCAGTTCCGGTTGAAGATTGTTTAATGGTGTAACAGCAATCGAACTGTAGTGGTTGAGCAGCAGTTTGTTGCTGGATATCTTTTCAATAAAAGCGGCATTCATTTCACATGGCAATTCGAGCTGCCGGTGGATGGAGGCCGTAAAATTTATCACATGAAGTGTCCCCTTCTGTTGCAATACAAGCAAACTATCGTTAAACACGACAAAATGAGTCGGTGGTTCGTCCGGGGCGTCGATTTGCACCGGCGCTTCAATAGAGAACGGCATCACAAACACTTCGTCCAATACAAGACTGGAAAAGTCTGGTGGAACAAAGTCCGACGGTGGAGCAACAGTGTCGAGTTTGAAATGCGGTTCAGAATGCAAAAGCCGCGCAGAATCATTCTGCTCGACATTAATCACTGGCCGCGCAGATGCGGTGCTGTCAGCGGTGGACAGATGTACGTCGTCCTCTACCCCACAAGCCAGACAGCAAATGACAAGAACAAATGTGAAAAGATGTTGGAATGTACGCATAAACAAGTCAGGAGTCTGGGAGGAAGCCCGCGCGTCCGCCGGAGTGCAGACAGTTGAAAAAGACCGGAACGACTATGGCAAAGACTGCCGTAGACGCAAATTGAACATTTTCAGATCGAAGCGAAAAAACGGATCGTTTTTCGACGGCACAGTCCAGCACAATCCGCCGTTCAGAACCACGGAGCGATGCTCAGGCGAGAATGCATCGATTGGGAAGGTGACAATAAAATGAACGGGGAATGAGCCTGACTGCAATTGCAATAACAGCACTTGCTTTGATGTGCCGACGCAAAGTCGGTAATTGTGATAAATTAGATCCCAAGAGACGCAGACAATTCACACATTTTATGCAAGGGCCTCAAACCATGCCTGATTTTAAGCGGATCATCCCCATCCTGCGAATCTTCGACTACGACAAAACACGCGAGTTCTACTGCGACTACCTCGGCTGCAAGATCGACTTTGAGCACACATTCGACGACAACATGCCCATCTACATGCAGGTCTCACGTGGAAATTTATTACTGCATCTCTCCGAGCATCACGGCGACGCTACTCCCGGCTCATGCATCTACGTGTTCTGCAACGGCGTAGATGAACTGCACGCCGAGCTGCAATCCAAAAACTACAAATACCTGAATCCCGGTGTCGAAAATATGCCCTGGGGTCACAAAGTCCTGGAACTCACCGATCCGTTCGGCAACAAGATCAGATTCGGCGAACCGAGCGGCGAAGCCTAGTCGTTTATTCCGGAAGTTGAAAATTTTGGCTGAGCGTCATATCCCTGGCCCTCAGTTTTTGTGTTCGCCCAACGACGCAATATGTGCCCGCAGATGATCCACCGCGTTGTGCAGGTAGCGCGTGTCGTCATTCAGTACGCTCAGAAACATGGCCCCCTCCAGCAGCGCCGTAAAAACATCCGCCAGATGTTCCAGATCCAGATCGGCCGGTAATTCGCTGCTGTCGATACCGCGTTCACCGATGGTAATTATTCTGCCGCGAAACTTTGCCATGGCGTCGCGCGCCGGTTCACGCAGGATGTCCATATCTCCTTTTGCTTCGATGCCCGTGTTGAGCACCGGACAACCCGCCGGAAAATAGGTGTCGTTTTCATAGAGAGCGCAAAATGATTCCGCCAGATGAACCAGCTGCTGCGGCGCCGTCGCTTCCGCAGCTTGCCGCATACATTCGTCCAGCGCCGCGCCGAGCTGCTGTTTGGCCCAGTCGAATGAGGCCAAAACGATGTCGTTTTTACTGCTGAAGTGATTGTACAGTCCGCCTTTCTGGATTCCACCGGCTTCACATATATCCCTGATTGAACTGGCGGCATAACCTTTTCTGTTGAACAGGTGCGTAACGGCCTCAATAATGGCGTGGCGTGTGCGCGCTCCTTTGCCCGGCGAAGTTTGATCGGTAGACTGCATGTTGTGCTCTACGGTAATTTTCTATAAATTGCAGGCCGTAAAATACCGAACGGTCGGTTTGAAGTCAAGCGCAGATATTCAGGCACGGCATTTTGACACAACACATAAGCGGCAGAATATGCAGTCACTTCCCGATTCCAAACGCATCGTCATAAGCGGAATGGGCGCGATCACGCCCATCGGCAACGGCATTTCCCAATACAACGAAGCGCTGCAGAACGGCCGCAGCGGCGCTGCCAGTATCACACATTTTGATGCATCGGCTCTGGCAACGCGCTTTGCCTGCGAAGTCAAGAATTTTGATCCGCGCGACTACATGGACGCCAAACAGGCGCAACGCTTCGACCCGTTCTGTCAATTTGCGCTGGCTGCGGCGCGCGAAGCCGTCGAACATGCCGGGCTTGACCCCGCTGCGCTGAGCGCATCACGGCGCGACCGCATCGGCGTCATTTTTGGCTCGGGCATCGGCGGTATCCAGCTTCTGGAGCAACAGACGCGACGCCTGCACGACGGAGGTCCGCGCGCTGTTTCGCCCTTTCTTGTACCGATGATGATCGGCAATATGGCCCCGGGCGTGATCGCAATGGAATTCGGGCTGCGCGGTCCCAACCACGGCGTTGTATCGGCTTGCGCCTCCGCCAACCACGCATTCGGCGACGCTCTGGCGGTCCTGCGTGCCGGCGAAGCCGACGCGATCATTTGCGGCGGCGCGGAAGCGCCGATCACCGAACTTGCGATGGCCGGTTTCAGCCGCATGCAGGCGTTATCAACGCGGAATGATGATCCGGCGCGCGCCTCACGGCCCTTCGACAAAGATCGCGATGGTTTTGTCTCCGGCGAAGGCGCGGCGGCGCTCGTGCTGGAAACCCTGGAACACGCCCAAAACCGCAACGCGCCGATTCTGGCTGAGCTGGTCGGCTACGGCGCATCGGCCGACGCGTATCACTACGCCGCGCCGGACCCCGAAGCCGGCGGCATCAAACTCTCAATGCAGCGAGCGCTGAATTCAGCCGGGCTGACGCCGGCAGACATCGATTACATCAACCTGCATGCCACGTCGACGCCGCTGGGCGACCGCGCCGAAAGCAAAGGCATCGCCGAGTTGTTCGGCGAGCGCAGCAATCAGCCGCACATGAGTTCGACCAAAAGCATGACGGGGCACTTGCTGGGAGCGGCCGGGGCAATCGAAGCGGCCGCCTGTATCCTGGCCTTGCAACACGGCTACATTGCGCCGACGATCAATCTGGACAATCCGGACGAAGACACCGAATTCGAGTTCACGGCAAAGTCGATGCGCAAAGCGGACATCAATGTCGCCATGTCCAACGCCTTTGGTTTCGGCGGACACAATACCACGGTGATTTTCCGGCGTTAATCCCCTTTAAAACCAAAAAACCTCCGAAATCGCTTGACTTCGGAGGTTTTAGTGGAGCCAACCATCGGACTTGAACCGACGACCTGCTCATTACGAGTGAGCTGCTCTACCAGCTGAGCTAGGTTGGCCTGATGTTTGAGCGATAAGCCCGCTCAAACAAGAACGCAAAAATACGACCTCTGGCAATTCTCCGCAAGCGAATTACGAAAAATGTTGCGGATTTTTTTACGCCCCATAAATATCGTCGATCTTGCCGCGCATGTAGGCCAGGTAATCCTTTTCCGTCAGCTCGCGTCCGGAAATATCCGTTATAATCCGGCGGCTGTCGCGCGTGCGCCCGTATTGATGCACATTGCGTCGCAGCCAATCCAACAGTGAAGAGAAATTGCCCACCGCTATCTGGCTGCGGACGTCCGGCATATCCTGCTGCACCTGCGCCCACATCATCGCCGCGTACAGCTTGCCAAGTGAATAAGATGGGAAATAACCGAACCCGCCGAAGGACCAGTGCACGTCCTGCAAGCAGCCAAGTGCGTTGTTGGGCGGGACGATGCCGAGATAATCGCGCATTTTTTCGTTCCAAAACGCCGGAATGTCTTCCACCCTCAGCTCGCCGCTGAACAGCGAACGCTCGATTTCGTAGCGCAGAATAATGTGCATGTGATAGGTCAACTCATCCGCGGCAATGCGAATAAGGCCTGGCCGCACCAGATTGACCGCGCGATACATCTGCTCGGCGTCGACCGTGGTGTTTGCATCCATATAGGTATCGCGGAACTGCGGGAAGAGCCACTGCCAGAACTCGCGGCTGCGCGCCACTATATCTTCCCAGAAGAGCGACTGCGACTCATGAATGCCCATCGACACGCCGCCGGCCGCGGCGGAACGCGCGTAACGCGGGTCGATCCCCTGCTCGTACATGCCGTGGCCCGCTTCGTGGATGACGCTGAACAGACAGGTTCGCAGATCGTCTTCCACACGTGTCGTGAGCCGCACATCCGAATGTGAGAAATTTGTGCAGAATGGATGCGCCGAAAGATCGAGCCTCCCGCAGTTGAAATCGAAGCCGATTTTTGTCGCAACGTCGCGCGCAAAACGCATCTGCGTTTCCGACGGAACGTCGGCATTCGTCAAGTAAGAATCGTCCGGTTGATCGTGTTCGCGGACCTCGTCCAGCATGGCGGAAACGCCGGCCTTCAAACGCGCAAAAACGGGATCTACTGTCGCAACGGTTAACCCGGGCTCAAACAAATCCATCAGGGCGTCGAGTTTGTGGCCTTCATATCCGTAGAGTTCGGCCGCACGCGACTTCAGCTCAATCAGTTTGCTCAGATGGGGCTGGAATTCAGCGAAGTCGTCGTTGGCGCGCGCAGTTTTCCAGGCTTCTCCGGCGAGCGCTTCGGCCATTGCCGTTTCGCGTACCAGTTCGTCCGGCAGTTTAACAAGCCTGTCGAAATCGCGAAGAAAACAGCGCAGGATGCCCTGCTCAAAATCGGGCATTTCTTCCAGATTGGCGCGTATCTCCTCGGCCATGGAAATGGTAGAGGCTTGCGTCATCAGACTGTGACTCATGGAGGACAGGCCGGCCATGGTCTCGGCGCGCGCGTTAAGTGCGCCCGGCGGCATCAGCGTTTCCTGATCCCAGTTAAACACTGCGGCGGCCGCGTCGAGGTCGGCCACCTGTCCCATCAGCCGTTCAGCCTGTCTGTATAAGGTCTTCATCAATTCCATCCGTTTGGCGCCCGGTCGGGGTAGTGCGGAGAGCAATCCAGTCCGGGCCATGTGTTAATTGTTGCTGTACAATTCTTCGATATCGTTGGCAAATCGTTGCTCAACGATGCGCCGTTTGATTTTCAGCGTCGGCGTGATTTCGCCTTCCTCTTCGGAAAAGGGACGCTCAAGCAGTTTAAAACGACGTACTTTTTCGTACTTGGAAAAGCCGTGCAGAAGTTTGTCGAGATCGCGTTTAACTTCGGAGATGATATCCTTGTTTGTCACCAGGTCGGCAACACCGGAGACATTAATACCTTTCTCCGCAGCGGTCTTTTCCAACAGGTCGTAGTTCGGCACGATAAGCGCCGTGCAGAAATCGCGTTTTTCACCGATGAGCATAACCTGATCGACGAAGCGACTCTGGGACACGGCGTTTTCGATGGGCTGCGGCGCAATGTTTTTCCCGCCGCTGCTCACGAAGATATTTTTCTTGCGGTCGGTAATGACCAGGTTGCCGTTTTCGTTAAACGCGCCGATATCGCCTGTGTGCAGCCAGCCTTCCTCGTCGATGGCTTCACGCGTCGCTTCTTCGTCGTTCAGGTAACCCAGCATCACGTTTTCACCGCGCGCCAGAATCTCGCCGTCGTCCGCCAGTTTAACTTCCACGCTGTCCATCGGCCGACCGACGGAACCGAATTCGTAGGAACCGGGGCGGTTGACGGTAATTACCGGTGAAGCTTCGGAGAGTCCATATCCCTCCAGAATGACGAGCCCGGCCGCTTCAAAAAACTCACCGAGTTCTCGCGGCAGCGCCGCCCCGCCGGAAATAAAGTACTGCAGGCGTCCCCCCGTCCGTGCGCGTATCTTGCTTAACACCAGTTTGTCGGCCAGCGCAAACTTCGCTTTCAGCAATGGCCCAGCCGAACCACCGCGCTGCGCCTTGCGATATTTTTTGGCCGTATCAATCGCCCAGTGGAACAGCTTTTGTTTAATGGGCTTTTCACGGTCCATCGCGGCCAGAATGCGCATCTGCACGCGCTCAAAAAAGCGCGGCACACTTGTTAAAAAGGTCGGACTCAGCTCCACGAGGTTGGCCGCCACCGTATCGATCGATGGCGCCATGGCCACCGTCGCTTCGCACGCGAATGCCGTGTAAAAACCGGCCATGCGTTCGTAGGAATGGCAGAGCGGCAGGTAGGACAGCAGCAGGTCCGTGTGGTCCAGGCGTTTGACATTGCGCGCATCTTTCACGTTGGTCAGCAGGCAGCGATGCGCCAGCATGACGCCCTTGGGATTGCCGGTTGTACCGCTGGTGTAGATCACGGTCAGCAGGTCGTCGCGTTTAACCTGGCCGCAGAGCTCTTCAAACAGCTCGCTACGTTGCTCGGCGGGCACGCTTTCCGCGCCGCGTTTAATTACTTCGGCCATGGTGATGACGCGTTCATCGTCGTGCGTAAAGTCTTCCAGCATGACGATGATGTGCTGCAGGTGCGGCAGAGACTCCGATGCGGCCAGAATTTTGTTTAACTGCATGCGGTTGGACACGACCACTGCGCGCGCGCTGCAGTGCCCGTAAATGTAAGCGCACTGCTGCGTGGTCATCGACGGAAAAATCGGCACGTCGGCGGCGCCCAGCGCCGTGATTGCAAAGTCGGAAATGATCCATTCGACCCGGTTTTCCGATAGGATTCCGACAAAATCACCTTTGCCGACGCCAAGAGCGCGCAGGCCGAAACACATGAGTTCAACCTGCTCGCGCAGATAGTCGTAGCTGACGGGCAACCACTCATCGCCGCTTTTGTACAGGTAGGCGGGATGCTCGGTATTGGATCGATACTTGTTCGTAACACCGACAAACATTTCGGGGATGGTTGTGTAGGTCATACGATCGGTTCAGCCCATGTTTAATGAATATTGGCGCCAGGCCTGTGCGCGCACGCACTGTTTACATTCGACTATTGTGCCTGTGCGGGTTTACCCGCCCGTGAGAATTTACGCCCACCGCCTGAATTCTCAAACTGCCGCGTTAATTCATGCGGGCAATAACGCGATTCGCAGCTACGTAGGCCGTCAGAAATTCCGGTTCCAGATCCAGTGAATTGCGATAAGCGTCGACAGCTTCACGCAGAGCGCCGCGGCGCTCCAGGGTACGCCCCAGGTTGTACCAGGCGTAGTGGCGCACGTCGTAGCGCGGCGCGTCTATCGCCTTGCGCAGCCATCCCTCGGCTTCGTCATAACGCCCCAGCTCTATCAGGTAGCTGCCGATGTCGTTGTAGGGATTGCCGTAGTCCGGATCCAGTTCTATCGCCTGCTTACAGCCGCGAATAGCCGCCGTGTATTTGCTGTTCTGGCTCAGGGCCCAGGCGCGGAAGGTGTGCGCTTCCGCCGTGGCGTGCAGTTCGATCGAGCGGTCGTACAATTGCAGCGCACGTTCAATTTCACCGGCCATATGGCGTTTGTAGGCGGATTGGAACAGCCTGCGCGCCCGTTCGACGTTGGTCATGCACCGCCCTCCCGTTACTGATGATTTTCTTGTTTGTCAGCGCTCTGATCGGTAATCAAGTCTTGCAGCGCCGCCCGCACGTGTCCGTCGGCGCGTTGCAGGCGCGCGCGCGCTTCGGCGCAGTCAACGCCGGCGATAATGCTCACGATGGCGGTTTTGACGTGCCCGCCGCAACTCGTAAGCGCGCGGTCGGCTTCGTCGTATTCTACGCCGCAGACTTCCATGACCGTTCGGCGCGCGCGCGCTTCCAGCTTGCCGTTGCTCAGCTGCAGATCGACCATGACATTGTGATAGGTCTTGCCGATGCGCACCATTGACGCGGTCGTCAGCATGTTGAGCACGAGTTTCTGCGCCGTTCCCGACTTCATGCGCGTTGACCCGGCAATCGGCTCGGGGCCGACCTGCGGACAGATCAGCACATCGACTTCGACGCCGCGCCCGCGGATGTTCTCACGCGTGGACGTGCTGACAAAGATCGTTTTGCAGCCCTTGGCTCGTGCGTGAACAAGCGCGCCAAGCACAAATGGCGTGCGACCGGAAGCGGCAATGCCGCACACCACGTCCGTACCGCTTAAGCTGATTTCATCCAGCGCTTCGGCTCCCGCTTCGCGCGAGTCCTCCACTCCTTCCTGCGAGCGGAACATGGCCTCGGAACCGCCGGCAATTATTCCCTGCACCATCTCCGGCGGCGTGCCGAAGGTCGGCGGACATTCGGAAGCGTCGACCACGCCCAGACGCCCGCTCGTTCCGGCGCCGACATAAATCAGGCGGCCACCGCGCCGAAATCCCGCAACGATCAACTCAACCGCGGCCGCGATGTGATCCAACTCAGCGCCGACCGCGGGAATCACGCGCGCATCTTCGGCGTGCAGCAGGTCGACGATCTCACGCGTGGGCAACACGTCGATATCTACCGTCGCCGGATTGATTCGCTCCGTCGGCAGCGATGAAATGTCCTCAAAAAGGGGATGCATATTTCAATATCGCAATTTTGTGATTCAGGCCGGAGTTGAGTTTTCAACATCGACGCGAAACTCGCAGCGGCGCATAAAAAAACACAACAGGCGCCGGACCCGACTCCTGTTGTGTTTAATCGTTATGCTCTACGCAGTTCCGTTTACTGCGGCGAGCTCTCCGAATTCTGCAAGGCCTCAAAGTATTGGCGAATCAGCGTTTCGTAGTCTTTTGTGTAGCCGCGCTGGATCGACTCCATCAACTCGCGCAGAGCGCGTTCGCGACCTTCCTGCGACGCCATGTCGATTTCAGCTGGACTTTCGACTGCCGTGTTTGTGCCGCGGCGGCCTTCGCGTTTGCGCTCGTAGTCGCGTTCACGCATCGAACGCGAGGCGTCCAGCAGGCGCGAGAGGATTTTGTTCTGGCGTTCGATCGTTTTGTCGTTGATCTGCCCCGACTCCATGTCGGCGACAACTTCACGCATCTCTTCCGCCAGTTTCTCAAGGTCGCCGAGAGCGCGACGTTCGCCGCCGGACTCTTTCTGCTCGCGTGCAAGTTCCTGCAGTGATTTCTGCACACCGCCCTGTTCGCCGGCAAGGCGGCCGAGTTCACCGCGCTGCTGACCGGACATCGAACCGCCCTGGCCCTGACCTTGCTGCATCATTTTCTGCAGGGCGTCATTGATCATCTGCTGTTGCGCAGCCGCCTGCTGCAGTCCCTGCATGAATCCGGCGCCGCCGGAACCCTGGCCCTGACCTTGTCCCTGACCCTCGCCTTGTCCCTGACCTTCGCCCTGCCCCTGCATGTCGGAAAGCGCGCTCGACATTTGCTGGGCGGCGCGGTTCATAGCGCCCATAGCGCCGGACTGCGCACCGGCGCAGGCCTGCGGATTGCGCTCGCTCAGGTTTTCGATTGAGGACTGCATTTTGCGCATGGCCGTGCCGATTTCCTTACCCATTTCAGGCGTAACGGAAAAGGACTTTTCAGACAGTTTGGACAGGTTGTTGGCCACGTTGTTGAGGTCCTGCATGATGTCGGCCTGCTGGCGCGCCAACTCACGAAGACCCGTCGAGTTGTGGTCCATCATGCCCGTTTTGTCCTTGAGCTGTTCCTGGCGCTGGGAGAGGTCGAGCATATCGCTGATGGACTTGCGCATCTGGCGCACCGCCTCCTGTTTGGCGTTTTTCTCCATCTGCTCTTTGAGCTCCTGCATGCGTCCGGCAAACTGCTCCAGGTTCTGCTGAGCTTGCTGCTGATTCTGCTGAGCCTGCTGCTGATCGCCCTGACGCATCTGTTCGCCGGCCTGCTGCATGGCCATCTCGGTCATTTCTTTCTGCAGGTCTTCAATTGCTTTCTGCATCTCGTACATCGGCACATCGTCGCCTATATCCGTCATCAATTCTTCGAGGTCCATCAGTTCCTCGCTGAGCTGATCGAGTTCTTTCTGCAGCTGTTCCTGTTTTTTGGCCAGCTCGTTCATTCGCTGCTGGTCATTGGAATTGGAGTTCTGCAGTTCTTTCTGCAGCTCGGCTTGTTTGTCGCGCAATTCCTCGGCGCGTTTGGCCAGCTCGTCCGTTTTCTGCTCGGCCTGAACGCGCTGCAGCACTTTCATGGTGCGCTCGATGCCTTTGCGGAATTGCTCTTCGTTGAACTCGAAGTTTTCCATGGCTTTGCGCATCTGATCGGGCGACATCTGCTCCATGGCTTCATTCATGCGTTCCATGGCGCGCTGCAGTTGCTCGGACTTGACTTCCTTCAGCAGGTTCTGCAGTTCCTGATATTTCTCCAGTGTTTCGGGCGAAATGGCCTGGTTCTGATCGAGCTGCTGCGTCATCTGCTCGAGGTTTTCGCGCACCTCGTCGACGCGTTTGTTGAACTCGTCCTGCTTGGCGAGCAACTCTTCGACTTTTTTCTGCTGTTGCCAGTCGACCTTGTCGTTTTTATCCTGTTTGAGCAGTTCGCGATTGACTTCTTCCATGTCGCGTTTGAGCTCTTCGGCATCCTTAAGGATGTTCTCAAGTTCTTTGGCGGCCATATCCTGCACCTCGTCGGCTTCGTCGAAGATTTCATCGAGCGAAGGCAGGCGCACCGTCAATACACTGGTTTTGGCCGATTTCGGTCCCGTTATGACATCGTTGTCAAACACTTCCAGATAAAACTGATAGCGGTCGGCCGGCGAAATGCCGATGTCGTTCAGGTTCCAGACATAGGGTACTTCAATGGCGCGCTCGTAGCGCGGCACCGTGATGCTGATCGAGGTGTACTCTTCCTCGGGAGCGGCGTATTCGGATTCAACCAGTCGGTAATTCAATTTGAGCGTGCGGAAGCCGTAGTCGTCCGTCGCGACAACTTTGATCGGCAGAATCGCGTTTTCGTTCAATTGAACGTCGACCGTCGGTTCCACCAGCGAAATCGTCGGGTAGGCGTCGTTGAGCGGCACGATCGAGTAACGGATCGGCTCCGGATTTTTCTCGCCGTCCTTGTCGACGACGTGGATTTCGTATTCACCGTATTTGTCGACTGTAAAGTCGCCGGAAGCGCGGCGACCGTCGATCTGCATGTCAATCAAAACCGTGTCCGGCCCGATGACTTCGGCGGAGGCAATTTCGCCTTCTTCGGCTGAAGCGAGTAACGCTTCTTCGTCGCGTCGATCCAGACGCACGATCGTTGCGGCGCTGAGATCTTTGTTGGCAAGCACTTCCAGCTCAACGCGCGAACCGCGCAACGAGATGATGTCGGCCGAATTGGCGTCGAAGGAGCGCGCAGCCAGGCGCGTGTACGCCGGCGGCGTCACCGTGCCGCTCAGCGAGCGAATATCGGGGCGGTCGAGTACGCGAATCTGTCCGGAGCCGGTAGCGACGGGCTCGCCGTACCAGGGCGCTTCGGCGTAAAATTCAACACCGCGTTTGATGGCGGGAATCTCAAAACGATACTCGCCCAGCGAGTCCGGACGCAGCGTATACGAATCGTACTCTTCCTGGCGATCTTCGCGCAGCATCAGCGTTACCTGGTCCGGCGGCGTCTGTCCCTGCGCGCGCACGACAATCGCCACGTCGGCGCCGCGCAGCACGCGCGCGTCTTGCGGCTCGATTTCCAGGCTGAAAGGCGCCGGCGGGATGAATGCTTTGTTGAAGTTCGCCAGGCGGTTGAAAGCCTGACCGGTATCGGAGAAAGCGGCGAACATCAGCAGCGTGGCGGCCGCGGCAAGACCGAAATACATCAGCGCGCGTTTGGGGTCGGCGCGGTCGATGATGACGTCAAAATCCAGCGCCTGCGACTCGCGTCCCACTTCGCTGAAACGCGCCAGCGCGAGTTCGCGCGACACGCCCGCCGGAGCATCCGACATGCGAAACAGCTGCATCGCATTGGAGAGTTTGTCTTTGAGTTGCGGGTAATGGCGACCGACGCGCAGAGCGAGCTGCTCCACGTTGTCAGCCGCGCCGATGCCCAGCACCGTCAGGATGTCGCGCCCGGCAAATACGGCAAGTGCGCCGAGACTGACGCCCAGCCACGCGGCGGCCAGCGCCGTGCGTACACTCACCGAAAAAAAGCCGAAGGTCTCGGCGACGACCAGAAAAGTCAAAAAGCCCACCGAAACGGCGAAGCTCTTGAGCAAGCCGGAGGTGAGGCGCATGCCTTTTTCTTTGCGGCGGGTAGCCGTCAGTTTATCGTGCAGAGACTGGAAGAGCGTCTGGAAGTTCGATTGATCGCTGCTCATGATATTCACACGGAAGTTGTAAGTCGTTGATACGTTTGTGTTTGCGTCCCGTCGAACGCAGTGAGCGGCAGTTTATACGTTGTGTGTCACGCGGGAACATTTCGGATTTTCGGGCCGTGCGCCGACGTCAGTGCGTCAACGCCCAGACCACGATGTTTGTTCCGAATTTGAGCGCTTCCTCGCGCTTGGCAGGTGTATTGTCGTGTACCTCGGGATCGGCCCAGCCGTCGCTGGGATTGGTCTCAACCGTGTAGTACACGCACAGGCGGCCGTCGTGAAACAGACCAAATGCCCGTGCCGGTTTGTCGTCGTGTTCGTGCGTTTTTGGCGGCCCCTGGGGAAAGTCGTAAAAAACCGAATAAATTCCATGCGAAAAGGGCAGCTCGGCAAAATCCTGATCGCCGAAGACGCGCCGCATTTCCCGCCGAATGGACTTGTCCAGACCGTAATCGTCATCGATGTACAAAAAACCGCCGTTTTGCAGGTAGGCCCGCAGGCGGCGCACTTCCGCATCGGTAAAAGCCACGTTGCCGTGTCCGGTCAGGAAAAGCATGGGGTACAGGAAAATGTTGTCGGAACCGAGGTCGACGAATTCGAACTCCGGTTTGACGTCGATGTTGGTGTTGTCGCTGATAAATTTGAGGAGGTTGATTTCCGACGAGGGGTCGTTGTACCAGTCGCCGCCGCCGGAATACTTGAGGCGCCCGATTTTGAGCGGGCTTTCCTGGGCGTCCTGCGCGTTGAGCGGCGCAAGTGCCGCGGCAAATGTCAACGCCAGCGCAAACGCCGTGCACGCGTACATCTTCCTGATCTTGTGCTGCATGTCCTTCCCTGCTGCAAATACCCTGCTGTAAAGTTGTTTGCTGTCCCGTCGGACCGTAAAAATGGCTATCCGTTGTAAGCGCCGAGTGTTCTGAATTACCACGAACGGACGCGCGAATGCGTGTGCCGCCACAGCGGCCGTACGCGAATTCGGCGGCGCACAATCAATATTTATTCTGCGCATGTCTGCTCAGCGCGGTTCAACCGGCGGAATCGTCGGCAGAGCAGGCGCGGGGTCGGGATCGACCGGCGGCACCGTCGGCGTCTGCGGTTCAATGCCCGGCTCAGCCGGAGGAACGGTCGGCACTACCGGTTCAACGCCGGGTTCGGTCGGCGGAACAGCGGGCTGCACGGGATCCTTTTGCGGTTCAACCGGCGGAACCGTCGGCAGCGGTTGGGCCGAACCCGGCTCGGCGACCGTTGGAGTCACCTGCAGCGGCGGCTCCTGACCGGCTTCCGACAAAATTTCTTTTGCTTCCGCAACGACTTTCTGTACTTCTCCCGGCGGGGCAAACCGGCAGAGAACCAGCTTTTTATCGTGGTCGCGGAACCAGGTGGTTCCCATCATGTCGATGTCGATCACGCTGACCGACAGCTCGGGGAATTTACGCGTGGTCTCTTCGATTTCGCGGCTCAGATCACCGCCTTTGAGCGTCGCAAGCACGCCGTCGGGACGCAGCAGCGGCAAGGTCCAGGAAGCCAGCTGCACGAGCGGAGCCACGGCGCGGGCGGCTACCATGTCAAAGGTGCCGCGGAATTGTTTGTCATCAACCAGCGCCTCGGCACGGATGGTTTTGGCGCCGATGTGACGCAGGCCGGTGTGTTTGGCCAGCATGTCCGTCACTTTGACTTTTTTGGCGATCGAATCGACCAGCATGACGTACAGATCGGGACGCGCAATTTTCATCGGGATTCCGGGGAAACCGCCGCCGGTTCCGACGTCGATGACGCGCGCTTTGGGGCGCAGTTCGACGTATTTGAGGATGGTCAATGAATGCAGGATATGGCGTTCATAGACGTGTTCGATATCCTGGCGCGAGACGAGGTTGACGCGTTTGTTCCACTTGATCAGCTCGTCGTGGTAGCGCTCCATCGCCTGCATCTGTTCAGGTTCAAGCACAATGCCGTCGGTGGCACATGTTGTCCAGAACGTGACTGCATCCATAGTCATTCCCCGCTAAACCCGCGCTGTACGCGCATTTCCGAAAAAAGTGTCAGTTTTACGCTGCCGCTGGAGGTCCGGTTCCCGGCGCAGCCGGAGCTGCCGCGGACGATATGCCGGACTTAGACGCCCGCCGCCCTATTAACGTGCACCGCGTTTGTTAAACCGGCCGGTTTTTTCAATTTGGCACAGGAAACATCGCGTCGCTTCCCGCCGCATCACGTTGGCTGAACCCGGACCGCAAGGAAAGCCCCATGAGATTCTTTTTGTTTGTCATCGTTGTTTCAGTCTGGAGCCTTCCTGCGCTGCAGTCCTGCGGCGGAGGGCGACCCTTTGTGGAGTACCGGGACCGTGCGCTGCAGCCGGGCACGAATTTTGACTCGATACAGACGGCCCGCAAAATCGATGATCGCTCGCCGAACACGCACCGCACGGGATTCCACTGGCATCTCTACGCGGTCAACGCACCCATGGCCTGGCGCATCAGTCGCGGCGCACCCGACGTGGTACTTGCAGCGGTTGATATCTGGACGGACACGCTGGACGCACATCCCGACCTGCATCCTGCCAATGTGCCGGGCGGCAGCGGCAACCTGATTATCAGCAACGGCAGCGACGGATCGGTGGAATCGGAGCCGCTGCGCGGCGGGCACGGCCTGACGGTGATCGGGATGGCCGTAGCCGAAGGCGAGCCGGACACGGGCGACGAACCAACAGACAACGGTCCGATGATCGGCATCAGTCCGGAGAGCCGCGGCCTGGCGCTGCGCTCTGAACACGACGTGCTGCGCGTCGACACGGACCTGACGCCCAACGGCCGGCGCAGCCTGCCGGCCGTCTGCAACGTGAGTCTGGTGGATTTCAGCCGCGAGAACTATCGCGACATCGTCGAAGCCGGCGTCGTGGTCGTTTCGGCCGCGGGCAACAGCCGCAAGTTGCCGCAGTTTGCCGAAGCGCGCGACACAATGGCCAACGGCGAACGCGTGCGCATTCACTATCCGCGCATCCTCTACCCCGCCGGTTTTGCGTTTGCGGATTCGGCCGCGCCGGAAAATCCAATGCTCGACGCCAAAGTTATTGCGGTGGGCGGCGTGCGCGACGGCGACGTAACGTGCAGCGACTCGAGCATCTGCGGCGGGGAGTTCTACGGCTGCCGCTACAACGCCGGCTGGTCCTGGCGAGGGCCGCTGCAGTTTGTGGACAACTGGAATTTTTCGGTCGGCACCGACAAGTTCAACCGCGACCCGGATCCGGACGTGCGCATTCTGGCGCGTGAGCGGGCCTTTATCGACATTGTTGCACCGTCCAACCCACTGATGTCGCTGAGCGGCGACAGCACCACGTACGGATTTTCTTCGGGCACTTCACAGGGCTCGCCGCTGGTGGCGGGCATTGCGGCAATGATGCTTGGCATCGACCGCACACTGGGACTATCCGGCACATTCGACAGTGCCGGCGTGTTTGCGGGCGGCGCGGCGTTGCAGCGGCGCGCCTACGACATTCTGACTTTTACCGCGGAGAAAATCAGCGACACCTGCAACATGTTTTACCGCTTCAGCCCGACATACGGCTACTTTGCGCGCGACTACCGCAATCGCAAAGTCTTCATGGCGCTGGACAACATGGACGGCTCGCCGATTCAGTACAAGTACCAAACGCAGATGAACGACCCGCTAAGGCGCAGCTGGGCGCAGCGGGTTGGCTTCGGCATGGTGGACGCCTACCGCGCAACGGCGCACGCCATTCCGCTCAAAGCGCCGCCGGAATTTCAGGAAAACTGTGCGCTGGATTTCAGTGGAGCGACGCAGAACCGCGACGGAAGAAAACTCATGCACATGGGCGCATGGCGTCCGGCGGCGAGCGCCACCGGTTATGCGGCGGTGCTGGACTCGGGTGGCGTGAGTCTGCCCGGCGAGCAACACAACAACCAGGGGCTGACGACGCTGCCCGGAGACGTCGAACTTGAGGTTGACGGCGACGACAAACTGCTGGCGATCGACGGCATCGTGCGCGCCGCCTCAGGCCGGACTACAACAAAAATAACGAGCCGGAACGGCGCTGTAATCATGGCCGCCGGAATGATTGACAACGTCACACTGGAAGGCAGGCTGACGATTGGAGACTTGATCGTTGCGACCAAAGTTAACAACAATGAACCGTCGCTTGCTTTCAGCGGCGACTACAGTGAAATTTTCGGCGAGGTGGACTTACAATCCGCGGCCGGTCTGTCTATCATTGACGGCAACACGAGCGTGCATCCCGGAGCGCGGATTACACTGCACGACAATAGCGGCATTTTTGTTAAACAGGATGCTCGACTGCGGATGTGTTACAGCTCGCAAATTAAACAAATGCCGTCGGCCGATGCGCGCATCGTTGTTGAAGGCGGCGCAGCGATAGTGTGCGACGGCATTGTCAACCTGCACACAATCGTTGAGCTGCTGCCCGGAGCGGAACTGCGTTTAAGTCCCGGGGCAAAATTGAGTAGCGACAGCGTCAGAATTCACGCCGGCGCGCGGGTCGTGCTTTCGGAGAACTCACACTGGGCGCTGCGGCGCGGCGTGCACTGCGAAGGAGAAATCATCAATCCGAGCGACTCGCCGGTCGGCACGTCTTACATTACGGGCAGTTTCCCGGAAATAGACATCGACATCGACCGCGTACGCTGCGAAGGAGTGACGAGTCCGGCAACCATCCTCGTGGACGGAAACCAGAGGTCGGCAGAATTGAAGTTAAACAGTGTGGACATCGACGGCGTGTTCCTGGACTGCAAGGGCGATGCCAGAATTGAGCTGATCGGGACGCACATGGACGTGGCGCGCAGCTTTGCGGCGGGACGACGGGCAATTATTCAGTCCGAGGGTCGAGCGGACGCGCCGGCGACGATCGCTCTGCGGGAAACCACGTTCAGTTTGAGCGGCGAGACGGACGAAGCAGATTTGTTGGAGGCGGCGTTGTATATTCGCAGTGGCGACAGCTACACAGGCACTGCCGTACGGACCGTTGGTCTGGAGCACACGGTGCTTCGTAGCGGCGATCGCTCCGGTCAAAACAATGACAACCGGGATTAAACAGGTTTATTATTACCCAGGCGAAACACATCCGAACTCACAAGTCCAGCAGTACAATGAGCACGCCCGTTTACGGCAATTTCCAGCCATTCTTCAGCGTGGTGATCTGCACGTTCAATCGCGCCGACCGCCTGCCGCAGGCCATCGAATCAGTTGTTAACCAAAAGGAAACAGACTGGGAGATTGTGGTGGTCGACGACGGCAGCAACGACAACACATTTGAGGTTGTTAAACACTACATCGAGCGGGGCGTGCGGCTGCGTTACATGTACCACGGCAATCGCGGCACGGCGCTTTCACGCAACGCGGGCATTACCGCCGCGGTTGGATTGTTTGTCACCTTCCTCGACTCGGACGACTACTACCGCCAGGACCACCTCTACGTGCGTCGTCAGATCCTGATTGAGAACCCGGAGATCGACCTGCTGCACGGCGGCGTGACGATTGTGGGTTCCGAGTTTGTGCCGGACAAAAACGACCCGGAGCGATTGATCTCGATCAAGTCATGCGTCGTCGGCGGCACCTTTGTCATGCGACGCGAAAAGATGCTGGACCTCGACGGTTTCCCTCCCGTGCGTTTTGCGGACGACACTCAGTTTTTTGAGAAGGCGATGCAGTCGGACATGAGCGTAGCGCGCATCGACATCCCATCCTACGTTTATGTGCGGACGTCGCCCGATTCGCTGTGCAATATCGTGGAGCGCGGCGGGCTTGAAGGGATTGAGGAATATGTGAAAGGCGGCGGGGGACTTTAATTTGGAGCTCGCCACTCGCTCCCGAACGTACGCAAAATCCTGCCTGAATGGATGTTCCCGTCCTTGGCAAACAATCGTTCAGCCCCGTCGGTGACGCGGGGCTGGATCCTTCGGGGACCGACGGTGTCCGGTCCGCTGAAACTTATTCCGCAGTGGGTGTGATCTCTTCCAGCACGACGGCCGTCCCGTTGGCGCTGACCATCATCATGTTGCCGCTGGAAGACGTTAAAGTGGCGTAGTCGAGGTCGAGTGAAACTACCGCTGTGGCGCCGTGATCCCGCGCTTCGGCTATCATCTCATCAATGGCAATCTGCTTGGCCTTGCGCAGCTCCTTTTCATATGCCGTCGATCTGCCGCCCACAACGTCGCGCACGCCCGCAAAAAAATCGCGGAAAATGTTTGCGCCGAGTATAGCCTCCCCCGTTACCAGTCCAATGTATTTGGTAATGCGGTAGCCTTCAACGTTTGGCGTTGTCACGATCAGCATGCTCGCCTCCGACTGCTGACTGGTTCGGTTAAATCCTCTCGATCATCGTCGAGTATTCAATTTTGCCCTTGACCGCAAGGTTGTGGACTTTTTCGGTCAATTCGTCGATCACTTCGTCTTCCCAGTCGTCCGATGCTTCGTAGTCCGTCACGCTTTCATACAGGTACACTTCCTGGAAGTGGCCCGATTTGTGGCGAGCTTCGTACACATTGTAGTCCGCGCCCTGGCCCTTCACCCGTTTGCGCAGCCGCGATACGAGTTGAATATACTCCGTCCGAAATTCATCCGGAATGGTATAGGATATGGTAAACAATACGCGCGCCATGCGCCTCGCCTCCAAACGTTGCAATTTTCATGCAGTTCCAGCTGCAGTCCGCCACCAACTTACTAACGGACCGCTTCCCCACCCCGACAATCTTGAAAAGCCCTTAAAAGGCCCTCTTGTTTGTCACCGGGATGGAAATGTTCAGTATTCCAGCAACTCACGCAGCGCTTTCGTCACCACGTCCACGGACGGCAGCACGGCGCGTTCCAGCGTGGGAGCAAAAGGCGTCGGCGAGTCAAATGCCGCCACGCGACGTATCGGGGCGTCGAGAAACTCAAAGCATTTGTCCGCCAGTCGCGCAGCAATTTCACCCGCAAATCCGCCTGTCAACGTGGCCTCGTGCGCAACAAGCGCGCGCCCTGTCTTGCGTACGGACGCCAGCACTGACTCCTCATCAAAGGGTACGAGCGTGCGTATGTCGATGATCTCGATGTCCACGCCTTCTTCCTGCGCCAATTTTTCGGCGGCCTCAAGCGCGGTAAAAACCATCGAGCCGTAGGTAATGACGCTGGCGTCATTGCCGCTGCGAACGGTGCGCGCTTCGCCGAGCGGCACCATGTACTCGCCTTCGGGCACGTCTTCCTTGATCTTGCGGTACAGGCCCTTGTGCTCAAACATCATCACGGGATTGTTGTCCCGAATCGCTGCCGTCGTCAGACCTTTGGCATCGGCGGCCGACGAAGGACAGACAACCTTGATGCCCGGCGTATGCGCAAACCAGGCTTCGGAATTGCGGCTGTGGAACGGACCGCCGCCCACGCCGCCGCCGGCCGGTCCGCGCACGAGCATCGGCACGGGAATTCCCCAGCGATACGCCGTCGTCGCGGCTACATTGGCCAGCTGATTAAAGCCGTTCGTCACAAAATCCATGAACTGCATTTCCACGACCGGGCGCATGCCGTTCAGCGCCGCGCCGATGGCCGCGCCGATAATGGCTGTCTCCGAAATCGGCGTGTTGATCACGCGCCGTTTGCCGAAGTCCTCAACAAAACCTTTGGTAATCCGGAATGCGCCGCCGAATCCCGCTACATCCTCGCCGAGAATAAAGACGCTTTCGTCCCTGTGCATCTCGGTGCGCAGCGCATCGGAAATCGCCTCCAGATAAGTCATTGTCGGCATTTGTACCAGGCTCTCCTGCATTGTTCGCGCACAGCGGCGCGAGCAAACTCATCAATCCATGAAAATATTCTTGAAGCCCTCTTCCGCGTCGGGGAACGGCATTTCAACGACCTCGTCGATCACCGAGTTCATCTGGCTGCTGATTTCCTTGCGACGTGCGGCAATCTCATCGGCTGTCATGATTTTGCGCTCCAGCACGAGTTTCTCATAGCGATCTACCGGATCGCGCCGTGCCCAGTACTCGATGACCTCACGCGGCACGTAGGAAAAATCATCGTGCTCGGCGTGGCCGCGCATGCGCATGCTCACCGTCTCAATCAGCGCCGGTCCGCCGCCGCCACGGGCGTTGCGGATCGCTTCAAAACAGGCGTCGTAGACCGCCTCCGGGTTGGTTCCATCCACCGTCACTCCGTGACAACCATAACCAAGCGCCCTGTCGGAAAGCCGCTCGCAGGCAAAACTCTCGCTGTTTGGCGTCGAATAGGCGTACTGGTTGTTCTCGATGATAACGATCAGGGGGAGATTCTGTACGGCCGCCAGATTCATCGCTTCATGGAAATCACCTATCTGCGAGCCGCCGTCGCCGATGTAGGTCATGGCGACGCAGTCTTCGCCTTTCAATCTGGACGCCATGAGAAAACCTGCCGCAACGGGAATCATCGCGCCCAGGTGTGAAATGTTGCCGTAAATGCGCTTGTCGGGGTCGGCATAGTGGCCGGTGCCGTCCGTACCTCGCATCATGCTGCCTTTGCGCGCCAGGTGATTGAGCATCAATGCGTGCAGCGACTGTCCGCGCACAAAATGTGCTCCGATGTCGCGATGCATGGGAAACAGCACATCCTGTTCCTGCAACGCATATGCCGTGGCGACCGCGGTTGCTTCGTTGCCCATCTGCGAGTACACGCCGCCAAATGCGCGCCCCTGACGGTACAGGCGCAACATGGCCAGGTCAAATTCGCGGGTTTGGAGCATGAAGTCGAAAACGCGGCGGCGGTCGTCGTCATCCAGGTGGGCGCCCGCCTCGATCGGCGGCACGATGTCCGTTTCAGCCCTGGAATCGATACTGTTCTCGATGTCGGAATCGATGTCTTGCGAAGTCGCAGTAGTCTGTTGACTTGAACTCATGATTGTCGTCTGAACGCTATTGTGCACACACGTGCCGGATTCACGTTGGGTTGCCCGTGTGCGCTTCCGCAAGCCGCCAAATTACCACTGTCCGCCATGATGTGCAAGATCAAATAATACACACGCCGGTCTCGGCTCCGCCGCAGCGCCGGAACGATTGACCGGATTTGATTATATTGTGCGATTAGACCTCCGCGCAAGCGCTCCGAGCGCGCCGCAGAGCTACGAGCAGCAGCATTGGGACCACGGTCCGCAGAAAGAGAGCCCCTTTAAATGTCCTGGTCGCAGATAATCGGTCAGCAGCGCATCAAGTCCGTTCTGCAGCGCGTCATCACCGACGGGCGCATAGCACATGCCTACATGTTCTGGGGACCGCAGGGCATCGGCAAGGATGCTTTGGCTCTCGAATTTGCCAAGGCCGTCAATTGTTTAAATCCCATCAAAACAGACGGCAACTACATCGCCTGCGACATGTGCGACAGCTGCCGCCGCGCCAAATCGCTGCAACATCCCAATATCAAATTCATTACGGCTCTGCCCGCCGGCAAAGGCGAGGATCGCAAGTCGCGCTCCCCGCTCGCCAAACTGAGCGACGAGCAGTTAAAACAGGTCCAGGATGAATTGGCGCAAAAAGCGGCCAATCCCTACCACCGCATCGCCATTCCAAATGCCAATGCCATTCGCATCGCGGCCATTCGCGAGATTAAACAAGGCGTCGCACTCAGCGGCACGGGTAAAGGACGGCGTTTCTACATCGTTTCCAACGCCGAAAATATGAATCAGGAAGCCGCCAACGCTTTCCTGAAAACGCTCGAAGAACCCTCCCCCGACGTGACAATTGTGTTAACAACTGCGCGGCGCGATCAGATGCTGCAAACGATCCGCTCGCGCTGCCAGGACGTGCGCTGCGCCGTACTCAGCGACGACGAGATTGCAAACGCGCTGCGCGAGAACACAACAGAGACAATTTCCGATGAAAATGCCCGCCTGATTGCTCGACTGGCCAACGGCAGTTATACGCGGGCGCTCAGCCTGACGGGCGACGACTTCAGTGAAATCAGGGGTGAAGTGGTGGACTTTTTTCGCGCCATGTTAAAGCGGCGCAACTACGTTCTCGATCTCTACGCCCAGATAGAACACATCGCGGCCGACAAGGACCGCAAACGCGTGGAACAAAT
This sequence comes from uncultured Hyphomicrobiales bacterium, assembly GCA_964445695.1. Classification (GTDB taxonomy): domain Bacteria; phylum Bacteroidota; class Ignavibacteria; order Kapaibacteriales; family UBA7675; genus JAUIKM01. The sequence continues at coordinate 225,009 of CAYULF010000004.1, forward strand.
GTTAACATTGCTGCTGCTCTGGCTGCGGGATGCCTTTGCACTTTCCGCCAGCGGCAATACAGACGCCGTGGTCAACATCGACCAGGTAGCGCCGATGCAGCGCTTTGTAGAAAATTTCCCCGGCGCCGATCTCCTGGCCGCCAGCATGAAAGTTGAGGAAGCCCTGCGCTACCTTAAACAAAACGTGCAGATACATCTTACGCTCACGCGCCTGGCGCTGGAGATGCGCAGCATCTTCATCCGCAAGGTTACGCGCGCGGCTTAACATTCCAGTGCAGAAAAGACGGTAGATATATGGGTGACCAATCCGGTTCAATTGTAACGCTTTCTCATATTGGTCTGGGCAAAATTGACGACCTGCCCGATGCGGCCAGCGTGCACGTGGCCAAAACAATCCGAAATCGCAAATCCAACTGCGACGCTTCCTGCGGCAAGGACGATGGTGGTTGTGAGAATTGCGGAAGTAAATCGGAAGCAGCCGCTACGTCCGCGCACGATGGCGCGGCGAGTGAAGGCGCCGAAGCCAACGGTAAAAGCACCGCCAAAACGGCGGTTAAACAGAAAGACGCAGACTCTCCCGCCGATCCGGATTCACCTGCCGACGAAGGCGAAACAGGCAAGAGTTATTCGCATATTATTGAAGTCGAATTCAAGAGCCGCCGCAAACTCCTCTACCGCAATGAAAAACACCTGGAACTCGCGTTGGGGGACCTGGTTGTAGTCGAGGCGGAGCGCGGGCTGGACGCCGGACGCGTGTCGGCTATGGGGCGCATTGCCAATGAGAAAATGCACATCATTTACAAAGGAGAGGAACCGCTCTTCCAGGTGGTGCGCAAGGCAAACAAAAAAGACCAGGAACGCTACGACCAGAACAAAGCCAGCGAAAAAGAAGCATTCTCCGTGTTTAAAGAGCGCATTAAACACTTTTCTCTGGACATGAAAGGCGTCGACGCGGAGTGGCAATTCGACCACCACCGCCTGACTCTCTTTTTCACCGCACCGCGGCAGGTGGATTTCCGTTCGCTGGTGCGCGATCTGGCGGCAATCTTTACGACGCGGATCGAGCTGCGGCAGATCAGTCCACGCGACGAAGCCAAGCGCGTCGGCGGCGTAGGAATTTGCGGGCGCGAACTTTGCTGCAGCACATTTCTCAATCGCTTTGAGTACATCACGCTGGATCATGCGCGCGAACAACAGCTTGCGCAAAATCCTACCAAGCTGAGCGGTCTGTGCGGGCGCCTCAAGTGCTGTCTGCTCTATGAAATCGACTACTACACTTCAGCACTGAAAAACTATCCGCCGTTAAACTCGACCATCGTAACGGCCGACGGCGCCGGCAAGATGTTCAAGATTGACATTTTCCGCGATGAAGTCCATCTGTATTACGGCAAATCCGGCAACTACGGAACCGTTACGCTGAGTGACTTAAACAAACTGCGTCGCGACGGAAAAGTGTTGGCGCCGGGCGAAGTCTACGTCGAGCCGCCCGAAGAGCCCAAGGGACACGACCTGGACAAAATGGACGCCTCGAATCGCGGCAAAGGCGGGAGCAGGCGCGGCGGACGAGGAGAACGCAAACCGCGCAGCGGGAAACGCGACGACAGGCGCGAACGGCCCGCCAGGTCTCAGGCCAAAGATTCGGCCCCGGAAGCGCGTCAGGCGGATGCCCCCGGAGCAGAAAATGAGGACAACGCGGAAAATCGCGAAAAACGCGGCGATCGCTCGCGGCGGCGCAGACGCGGCGGACGGGGTCGCGGCAGCAAAACCGAAGGCGGTGAAAAACCGGAGGGCGGCGGCAGCGCAGAAAGCGGCGAAAACGTCAGCGAAAACAGACAAGCTCATCAGGAAGGTAAAACAGCCGGCGATCGGCCGGCCGGCGACGAACCCAGGGACGAAGGCGAGAAAAAAGGCCGCAGCAGCCGCGGCGGACGGCGTTCTGACAGACGTAAACGCGACAAAAATCGGCCGGACGACAAAGCGAACAATCAGGGCGGCTCGTCGCCTGAAAATAAACGCGACGCCGGTAACTCCGAGGGCGGTAAATCTACCGATTCCAGCCGCAAACCTGATGGAGGCGGCACTCCGCCGCCCGGGCCAAACAAAGAAAACTCATAGAAAAAGTCAGGTTGGACTGGGAAGAAATTAATCACGCCCGAACGCAGCGCCAGGCAGGTTAAACACATGTCAGCACAATCGGCCCACTATCTCGTCTTTGCACGATTTCCGGAGATCAGCAAGGTCAAAACCAGGCTGGCGGACGAGATTGGGCCTGAATCGGCTCTCACCCTTTACCGGGCCATGCTGTTGGATATTATTGAACGGCTGTTAAACAGACGAGCGTTGACCGTGTTTGTGCACCCGGCGGAGAAACTGGATGAGTTCAAACATTTCATTCAATCGGAACTTGGCACACACAACAACTTAACATTCAGTATTCAGCAGGGCGAGAATCTCGGCGACAAAATGTTAAACGCGTTCCGCGGACATGGTTCGCGTGTGGGGAGCCCGGCGATTATTATCGGTACGGATTCCCCCAACCTGCCGGATGCATTCCTGGAAATGGCGGAAGAAGAGCTGGCAAACAAGCAGGCCGTAATCGGCGGATGTGAAGACGGCGGATTTTATCTGATGGGTCTGCACGCAGCGGTTGAAGCGGCATTTTTCGGCGCAGAGTACAGCCACTCCAGGGTATACGCCAACACTCTGGCGGCGCTGGAGGAAGAGTTGGGCAACGTTGCGGAGATTCCGCTGTGGTACGATGTGGACTACCTGAGCGATTTGCGTCGGATGCAGGCGGACCTCAACACCGACACAAGCGGCAGCTACACGCCAAAACGCACACAATCGTTGTTGAACAAACTGTTTGAACCTTCAAATGCGCATGGAGGCACTACAAGTGAAGCACGAACAACGCGATGTTGACGAGCGCGAACTGCGCGGTGATTCTTCGGACGACGAGGCAGCCAAAAAAGGCGGAATCCGCAGCGCTTCGATTATCTGCCTGGTGGCAGGCGTGGCGCTCCTCCCTTTCGCTCGCGTTTTGCCTATGATGCTTGTGTCCACCGGCTTGCTTTCAGCCGGGATCATCGGTCTGATTTTTGGGCCGCGACTGCTCCCCAACAGCCGCAGCGTCATCCTGAAACGCGAGAACCACGTGCTGGCAATAGCCGCCAAACACCAGGGCATACTTACGCCGACGCGGTTGGCGCTGGAAGCGCGCATGACAATTGACGAGGCGCGACGCGAGCTGAACAAACTGGTCAAAGCCGGCGCCTGCCGCACCAATGTCATTGAAGAAGATGGTCGCATCGAGTACGAATTTCCCGACTTCAGGGAACGCCGCAAGCTCGACTGAAGCCGGACCGGGCATGCGGTTTTTTGTACGTTCAGTTATTTTTGGGGCGTTCAGGAGTTTTTGGGCGCAGTTTGGGGTGATCAAGGGGCCCGCCTGCCCCATCGCCCGCCCCGCCGCCACCGCGAGTTTCCACCACGTCCAGACGCACTCCTCCCACCCTGCTTAAGTGCAGTATTTTTTGAGGCAAACGTCAGTCCGGCATAACACGGCGCGTTGCATGCGGCGCTCCGTGACATGTGCCAGTTTACGTCGAAACCACAAACGATCCTCGCATGAAAAACTGAACGACGCGCAGAACGTGGTTGAACGGGCATTTTTTCCTGCTGAACGGTTTGATTCACTTCTTACAAGATAAATTGACAGCCCCTTAAGACGGACTCAGTGATTTCGCCGAAGCGTTTGCAGGATTAATTCGCTGATATCTTCAACGCGCTCGACAGCTTCGGACCGTTCAATCTATTTTGTTGAACGGTTAAACAGTTCCAGCGCCCGCTTAACTTTTCACGCTTGATTCCGCCGCACTCCCGACTCAATTTGCCCGAAATGTTTTTTCACTGGCGGAACAAGGATCAACATGTTAATCAAGAAAAGCACCGGCATGTGCACTCTATTCGCGGCAATCAATTTCATCACACTGCTCCTGACGTATAACGGCGCAGTCGCACAGAACATCGTAATCAATGAATTGTTCGCACGCGCCGACGACACAACACCCGAGTGGATCGAACTTTTTAACACGGAGAAACGCGCCCGCAATCTGTCCGGTATGATAGTTGCCGATAAAAGTTCAAGCAAGGAAATCCCCGACTTTCGAATAGATGCCGAATCGTATATCGTTTTGTGCGTTGACAGCAGCTTGATGCGTCTGCGCTATGACCTGCCGGAACGTATTGACTTGCTTGAGGTTAAGCTACCTTCTTTGAACAATGGCGGCGATGAATTGCGACTGTTTAACAGCGATGGCGAGCTTCTTGACTCTGTAGCTTATTCAGGCACCCAGGTTTTGGCAGCGGTGTCGTTGGAACGCAAGGAAGCAGAACGGGATGGTTTTGCGCCTGACAACTGGGCCTTTTCCGTCCACCCGGATGGAGCGACACCCGGCAGATTCAACAGCACAACTCCCGTGGATATTGATCTTGTCTGCACGTCCGTAACATCGCAGGAAAAACAAGTGCGGTTAGGTTGTTTGAATGCCGGTAAAAAGGATCTTGAGGACATTTCTGTCAGGCTGGTCATACAGATTGATGGCCGCCCGGCATTCAGTGCTGACAGCAGTTTGACGTTTCTGGCAGCTACCGATTCAACTGCATTTGTTTTTAACCACACGTTGGAAACATCCGGCTGGTACAGCTGCGTTGCGACCGTACACGTCGATGGGGACGAGAAACCAGGAAATGACAGCATCACATCGACTCTATACTTGGATGCGGGCACGGACAAAATCATTATCTCGGAGATCATGTTTCGTCCGTTGCCGGGTCGGGCCGAATACGTTGAACTGCACAATACGGGCAATGACACAACGGACATACGGTCCTGGCGCTTGCTCCATTCGGCCAAAGGCGGGATTGCCGACAGTCTGATTCTCGCAATTCCACCGTATTGCGAAAAAGGCGTTCACATCGCCCCGGAGGGTTCACTGGCGGTCTGTTGGAACACAGCGCTTTTTGCACAGTTTCCCGGTCTGAAAGAGTGCGGTAATGCGCTGTTTGTCGATCAATCATATAACCTTCGAGCCGGCGGAGGGACGTTGATGCTGGCAAACCCCAATGGGCGGATTGTCGACTCCGTGTGTTTCAGTCCCAATTTGCACCTGGTTCCACTCAACGCGCAGCAGGGCCGCAGCCTCGAACGCAATATCAGTTCCGGGACGCCGCAATTTGAGCGTGACTGGACAACCAGCGCAGATGAACGCGGCGGCAGTGCGGGAGAATCGAATCGCACTTCAGACATTCCGACGAGAGGGTCGATTGAAATACAACCGAATCCATTGCTGTTGGGCGAGTCTCCGGCGGTAACACATATCAGCTATCGGGTGCCGTTCAGCCACTCATTTGTTCGCGTTCAGATCTTTGACAGCGAAGGAAGACAGGTGGCGACTCTTTTGGATGCGCAGTTCAGTGCGGCGCATGGCAGCACTGAATGGGACGGTCGCGATGATCGCGGTGCTCAGGTTAATCCCGGAGTGTACATCGTTCAGGTCGAAGCTGCCGCATACTCTGCGGCTGAGGTACACTGCGAGGCAGACCTGCTGCTCGTTGGAAGATGAATCGCAGATGACAATTTCAAATTCACTGTCGATGGAACACGGACTTCTGATGACTTCCGGCGATTAGATACCCTCAATGTTTGACGTCGAGGCAATCTTGTACCGGCGTTGCAAGCGGCGTGAGTTGAAATCGACGCTGGTCCAGCGGTCGTTGAATGCCCTTTTTGAGTATTTTTGCACACTCCAGTGCAAAGTTCTCGGCAAAGGTTTGTTCACTCTTCGTCACGGTGCTTATGTCCAGCGCAAGTGCAATGCCTCGCAAGTCCAAGAATAAATCCAAAAACAAGGAACGCTCTCTTGTTCAGGAGCGCGATCTGCACGATCCGGATCTGTATTTCAACCGCGAATTGAGCTGGATTGAGTTCAACCGGCGTGTGCTGGAAGAAGCCGAGGACAGCAACCATCCTCTGCTGGAGCGCCTGAAATTCATTTCGATTTTCACGTCCAACCTCGATGAGTTTTTCATGATCCGCGTTGCTGGTCTGAAGGAGCAGCACTCCGCCAGCGTAGTCAATCTTTCGCCCGATGGAATGTCGGCGCAGGAGCAATTGGACGAAATCCGCGAGCGCCTGGCGCCCTTGATTGAGCGGCAGTTCAATGTTCTACACAGCGACATCATGCCGCAACTGGCGAATCACAATCTGATTATTCACCCCTACTCTACACTGCCGAATCGCGATCGCCTGCACCTGCGAGAGTACTTTACGCGCAACCTGCTGCCGTTGCTGACGCCTCTGGCCGTCGATCCGGCTCACCCGTTTCCGCACGTATTGAATCGTTGGCTGAACGTACTTTTTGTCATCGCCTCCCCGGGCGAACATACTACCGACCAGCACCGTTATGCCGTGCTGCAGCTGCCGCCCGGTCTCTCGCGTTTTATTCCATTGGAACGGCGCCACGGACATCACTTTGTGATGATGGGTGAAATTATTCAGGCCAACGCTGATTTGCTTTTCCCCGGCTTTACGATTGAAGAATCGTATACTTTCCGCGTCATTCGCGACGCCGATATTGAGATTGCCGAGGACGAGGCCAGCGATTTGCTGACAGAGATGGAGGAACAGGTGCGTAACCGGCGCTGGGGATCTCCGGTGATGCTGGAAACGGAAGAAAGTTTGCCCGCCCACCTGACTTCAATGTTGCGAGAGATTCTCGACCTGGAAGACAAAGACATTTACAAGGTTAAAGGTCCGCTCAATCTGTCCGACTTCATGGTACTGACAGACGTCAACCTTCGTTCGCTCAAGTTCCGACCATTTGCGACGCGACCGTTGCAGGACTTTAATACAGAAGGAACTTCGGTCTTCACGGCGATCCGACGCCAGGACCTCATGGTCCATCACCCTTTTGACTCGTTCTCACAGAACGTCGTCAAATTCCTGGATGCCGCGGCTGCCGACCCGAAGGTAATGGCAATCAAGTTAACTCTTTACCGAACGGGCGGCGATTCACCGATTATCGAAGCACTCAAAAGAGCTGCTGAAAACGGCAAACAGGTGATTGCATTTGTAGAGTTGAAAGCCCGTTTTGACGAACAAAACAACATCATCTGGGCGCGAGCGCTTGAACAGGCGGGTGTGCATGTTGTTTATGGTATTATCGGGCTCAAGACACATTGCAAAATTGCAATGGTCGTACGGCGCGACGACGACCGCATTCGCACCTACCTGCATCTTTCGACCGGGAACTACAATCAAAAAACGGCGCGCCTGTACACGGACATCGGATACTTCAGCGCTCGCGAAGACTTTGAGGAAGATGCAATCAACCTGTTTAACCTTTTGACGGGATATTCTGAAAACAAAGAGTGGCGCAGACTTGCGGTTGCACCGATCAATCTGAGTTCACGCGTCATTGAAATGATTGACCGCGAGGTAAAACTCCATACTAGCGAATCTCCTGGTGAGATTCTGATCAAAATTAACTCGCTCGTCGACGACAAAATAATACGCGCTTTGTACCGCGCCTCGCAGGCCGGCGTCAAGATTCGCCTTGTTGTTCGCGGCATCTGCTGCCTGAAACCCGGTATTCCCGGGATCAGTGAAAACATCGAAGTTCGCAGTGTTTTGGGTCGTTTTCTCGAACACACGCGAATCCTGTGCTTCCGCAACGGCGGCAATGAAGAATACTATCTGACGAGTGCGGATCTTATGCCGCGCAACCTCTACCGACGCGTCGAAATAATGTTTCCGGTGCTCGAAGACAAACGCAAGGCAGAATTACGTGACATCCTGGAAGTATACTGGGACGACAATGTCAAATCGCGTCGCCTTCTGGCGGACGGCACTTATGAATATGTTAAAGCGGCCGAAGGTGAAAAACCCATGTCCGCCCAGCAACATTTTCTCAATCAACTGCGTCGCACGATGCAGCGCAGCAGTCGCGCCAAACGTTTGCTGTCCAATTGATTACACGTTCAGCCCTTCCGGGCTATCGATCCTGTTTTAGCCGATGAATATTCCGTTTTGGGTTGCCAGGCGCTATGTCTTCGCCCGGCACTCGTTTAACTTCATTACGATCATCACAACGATTTCTATCGTTGGCATTGCAATCGGTGTCGCTGCTCTTATCAGTGTCACGTCGATTTTCAATGGATTCCGGATGTTGGCCGAAACGCTGCTGATCGGTTTTGACCCGCATGTTCGGGTCTCCGCGGCGGAGGGCGCCTGGATTGAGAACGCCGATTCGCTTGCGGCCGAATTGGAGTCGACCGACTACGTCCAAGCTGTTTCGCCTGTGATTTCGGGTAAAGTCGTGGCTTCAGTCGGTAAAACCATCCACGTGTTTCAACTTCACGGAGTTGACTCCGCCGGTTTCATGGCCGTGTCCGGGTTGCGCCGCAATATGGTCGGCGGCACCTTCCAGCTAAGCCCGCAAGACGGTCGCCCACAGGTGATTCTCGGCATTGCACTAGCCGACAAAATCGGCTCGTTTGTCGATGATTCACTCATGCTACTTTCACCGGCGGCACTTGAACAGACTGTCATCTACTCGGCTTTACCTGCCGCGCAGCAGGCGCGGGTAAGCGGCATCTTTCAGCTGAATCACAAGGAATACGACGCATTTCACGGCTATACTTCACAATCCACGGCGCGCAATCTATTCAAGGCTCCGGCCGGTGCGGCTATGTATCTGGATATCAGATCTCAGGATGTTAAACACAGCGACGAAATCGCGGCTGCACTGCGCGCCAAACTAGGTGAAAACTACCACTTGGAGACATGGTACGACCTGCACCGCGAGCTGTACAACGTGATGCGTTTCGAACGTATGGCGGCTTTCACGGTCCTGACCATCATCATTCTGATTGCTGTGTTTAATGTTTTTGCTTCTCTCACGATGACGGTCAAAGAAAAACACGCGGAGATCGGGATTCTGAAAGCGCTGGGCGCGACGCCAAAAATGATCATTCAGATTTTCATCAACGAGAGCATTGTAATCGGCGGAATCGGCACTCTGAGCGGGGCGCTGTTGGGCCTTGGGCTTTGTCTGGGCCAACAGGAATTCGGCTGGTTTGCGCTGGACACGAGCAAATACATCGTGCCGGCCATTCCGGTTGAAATCCACTCATTTGACGTGATTTTCACCATAGTCCTTGCGCTGGGACTGACATTGCTGGCGGGCTGGTATCCTGCGCGCAGTGCGGCCCAGGTACGCACCGCTCGCGCTTTGATGATTGAGCAGGCGCTGCAGTAGCCCAGGATATCCAAGCACTTTGCCAATACTGAACTCTGTCCTGCTTTCCGCTGCCGGTGATCAGACCTGGAATTATGAACTTCTTGGCTTTCGCTGCATACGCATTACGCTGCTGGTGATTACAGCCATATAGTTCTTGTGATGCTCGCTTCCGGTGATGACCGATCTTGTGTAGATTGAAATCATGAAAGAACTGAATTTAATTTGAATGAACACTGCTCTGAATTAATCCTGCGCGGACGATAATTTCCCATGACTGTTTGCACTCCAGATTGAATGCCAGGCTTTAACAACTCCGTTTTTGTCCGGTTAACAGTACCAGATTTGAGTAAGGGTTGAGTTCAGGCCGTACTTTCCCCTTGATCAGGGGACCGCCCCGCCGCCACCACGGTCGAGTTCCTCCACGTTCAGACACACTCCTCCCACCCTGCATCGTGTGCAGTTTTTTTTGAGTGATTCAGTCGCGGATGCCCCGTGCCGCCAGCTGCACAGGTCTCATGACAAGCATACGCGTTTAACTGGTCTCGTCCCAATGCAAAACATTGAACGTTGGTCGGAACATGGTTAACCGGTCGGAATTAACCGATAAACGGATCGTCTCATTCCTGTGAACTTGTAGAATGCGGCCTCAGAACCTCAAGTCTCAAGCCTGCCTCCAAACTTGAAACCGCAGAACAAACAAGAAAAAAACAAGCCGGAAGTGCGTCAGCACAAGGGCGAAGTGTTCTGGAGTCAAGCCAGACGTACATCAGCACAAAACCGAAGTATTCCCAAGGCAAGCCGGAAGTGTGTCGATACAAGAACGAAGCGATCAACCATCAAGCAAACAAGAGGCAGGTAGAAACAAAAGCGCTAAACTGCAACGTGGCAAGTCGTGTATCCGGTGGCAAAACCGATCAATTTGAATTGGACCAAATTTCGCGATCAGTGGCACTCGAATCTAGCCGGAATTCTCGCAAAAAAAGAATGTGTACGAACACCCGGATCAGCACACCATATTTCTCGCCGGAACGACGTGTGTGCAAACTGCGAACGCCCACAGGCTGAGTTTGTTTAACTCTGCCGACTACAATATCTGCAGCATGCGCCGCGCCCGCGCCACAAGTTCGCCGTCCGGGTAAGTATCAACCAGTTGCTGGAAGTATTTGCGCGCCTGGTCCGTGTCGTCGAGTTTAACATGAGCGTTGCCGAGCAGAATCAGCACAGCCTGCACCTCGTCCGGATAACTGCCGGAGTTGAGGAATTCCAGAAAAAAGTTAATCGATTCCTGCCACTGCCCCGCACCATAGTAAGCCTCGCCCAGCCAGCGGAAGGTTTTGGCGCGTACAAAAGGATCGTCGTTGTCATCGAGCACAAGAAGCAGCGAGTCGGCGGCCTGAAGATAGTTGCGCCGGCGGATATGATCGAGTCCGTCGTAGTATCGCTGCGGAAAAACCGGTGGATTGACAATTCGCCGGTCCGGATTAAACTCCTGCGCAAGACTTTTCGGTTCGTTTAAAGCATCAGCTCCGGAATTAACCGACTTTTTGGACTGTCTGGTCTTTTTGGGCGGGTCCGGCTGCAGAATAACGACATCGTCTTCGCCGGACTTTGAGTCCGCAGTCGCATTGTTGACATCGCCGGTGGCAAGTTGAGTCGTCGCCTCGTCGGGCAACAAAAACGTCTCCGGATCCTGTTCAACTGCCGAAGGTTTGTCGCCTGTGGCATTTGGGCTCTGAGTGACGAAGGGAGAATCCTGCACCAGGCGTCGCAGGTCGGCAAGGTCGGACTTGACATCGGCAAGGTCGGTGCGAATAGCCTGAATATCAGTCTGCATGGCCGCCTGTCGTTCCTCAATTGAACGCATTTGCTCACGCAAGGTCGGAAGGCGACGCGGTGGCTGTTGCACCGCGCCGGTATCAACAGGAGCGCCATCGGCAAACTGAACGTCCGTCGAATCGGCGGAAACGGTGTCGGCTGACTGTGCGTCCGTGCCCTGAAAGAGACTGCATGAATGCAGCAACAGGGCCAGAATACTTGCCGTTACAACCAGACTAAAATGTTTAACACTTTGCATCGTCGGATTCCTCCAACCTTGCGTTTAAAACCAAAATCCGCAACCGGAACTATGCGTCACCCTGCTGCGGCACGACCATGTAGTGCACGCCAAAATACGAATTGTCGTCCATCCAGGTCTGACGAAGTTCGTAGCCGGTTTCTGCGGCAAGCGCACGCACCTTTTCCGGCGTGTATTTATGAGAGCACTCGGTATGAATGCGTTCGCCAGTCTGAATTGAAAAACTCTGACCGCCGAGTTCAACCACGTGACTCGACTGCGACTCCAGATGCATTTCCATGCGCGCCAGATTCGGGTTAAACACCGCAATGTGTTTGTATTCGTCCACGGGAAAGTTTGCACCGAGTTCGCGATTGATGCGAGTTAACACATTCAGATTGAACGCCGCCGTAATGCCGGCCGAGTCATCATATGCTTTTTGCAGAACATTGCGATCCTTGATCAGGTCGGTCCCCAGCAGAAAACCGTCGCCCGGCCGAAGCAAACTGTTAATAGAACGCAGCAGCTTGCGCGCCTCGACCTGTTCAAAGTTTCCGATGGTCGATCCCGGAAAATATATGACCGTCTGATCCGAGCCGCAAAAATCCTGTTCTTTGACCCAGCGCACGCCGTCGAGGAAGTCGGCGCAAACGGCGCGAACATTGAGCTCGGGGAAACGGCTGCTCAGATCGGCAGCCGTCTTAAACAAAAAGTCCCGCGAAATATCGATTGGAACATAGGTCAGATTAATACCGCGCCGTGCCGCTTCGCGCAGCAAGTAAAGCGTTTTGACGCTGGCGCCGCTGCCAAGTTCCACAAGTGTAGTATTCCGGGCAAACTCGGCACACATCTCCGCCTGATACCGCTGCATTATGCCGATTTCCGTGCGTGTGACATAGTATTCGTCAAGCTCGGTAATCTCTTCGAACAATTCCGATCCGCGTTCGTCGTAAAAATATTTTGGCTGCAGTGTCTTGGGCGTAGCGGCAAGTCCGGCGAGTGTGTCGGCCAGAAATGTATCGCTCGGAACGTGAAGGTCAATTTGTTTAAGTCGGTCAACAGGATTGCCGACATTCATTTCTGTGTCCAGCATGGGAATTCGTTTCAAAGTACACTATGGTGAGACAACATTCGGTTCAGGAAGCGGCAGTTAATCAGACCAGAATCGACCAAAACAAGATTCAACCGCCTTGATCTCAAATGCCGGCGCAATTACAACCAGACCTCGTGAGTTTAACATGACAGATTATTTGAGCGTTCGCGCACAGCGAAATCCGCAAATCATCCAGCGCTCGTGCGCATAAAAGAAGTTGCGATACGTGCCGCGAATATGAATGCGTGGAGTAGCAAATGAACCGCCACGCAAGACTTTCTGGTTAACAAACCATTTGTCGTTGTATTCAGCAAACTGCGACTCAAACCCGGGATAGGGTGCGTAGTCCGACGACGTCCATTCCCACGCGTCGCCGATCATGCCGTAGCAGCCGTTGGGACTTACTCCCTGCGGGAATGCGCCGATGCGTGCCACGCCCCACAGACGCGAGTCGAGCAGGTTGGCATGCTCCGCAGCAGGCGTCGCCTCGCCCCAGGGGAAGGTCTGATTGCCCTCTTTTGTCAAATCGCGCAGCGCCGCCTGTTCCCATTCAGCTTCTGTGGGCAGGCGTTTGCCATTCCACTTGGCAAACGCTCGCGCTTCGTGAAAGCTGACGTGCGTCACCGGCTCGTCGGGCACGATGGCGTGCAATCCGCTGAAATCGCGGATCAACCACTCGCCTTCGTCCTGCTGCTCCCAGTACAAGGGAGCTTTCCAGTTGTTTTCTCTGACCTTGCCCCAGCCCTCGGACAACCACCAGCGGTAATCCTGATATCCGCCATCGCGAATAAACTCCAGGTATTCACCGTTGGACACAGGTGCACGATCGATGGCATAGGGCATGAGAAACACGGTGTGGCGCGGCTTTTCATTGTCGTAAGCAAAGCGCTCGCCCTCGTATCCCGTTTCAAATGTTCCTCCCTCGAACTCAACCTCGCCGTCATATGTTGCCGTTGTCGGTTCCGGCGCAGCGTGTCGGGTTTCGGGTTTATAGAGATCGCACAGCAGGTGTTTGATGTCGTACACCATCAACTCCTGGTGCTGCATCTCGTGCTCCAGACCGAGAGTCGTCAGACGGATAATATCCTCGGCAAATTCGAGCGACTCAAGGCGTGCAAACACTCCGCGCATGCGCTCATCAATACTGCGACGATAGTCCAGCACCTGGCGCACCGTTGGTCGCGATTTGGTGCCGCGCATGGATTTGTCGATGCGCTCGCCAAAGACCTCATAATACGAATTAAAGTAAAACAGGAATTCATCCGAAAAGATGCGGTAGTCCGGCACGTACTTCTTCATTACCATTTCGAAGAACCAGGTCGTGTGACCCAGGTGCCATTTGGGCGGACTCATATAGGGCGCAGTCTGGACGACGTAATCTTCGATTTCCAGCGGACGACAAATTTCAAGCGATTGTTCGCGAACAAACGCATACACCGAGGACAAGGAAGAAGCCTTGTCCGCAGGCGTCGCCGCTGCCAATGGTTCGATCAACATAGGGAAAGGTATTCGGAGGGACGCTATAGCGTCGGGTTTGCGCGGGATTATTGATGGTTAACACAAAGCGCGAAATTTACCACATCCGTCCAAGAAAGTCAAACAGCCCGGCAGGCATGTATTTGCAGTGTATAATTACACGGGCGGCCGAGCGTCATTGCAGCCATTAGCATTTAAAACGCAATGGCAGTATTTTCGCGCATGAGCTCGGACTATCCCAACTCCGCCTTCGCTTCAACATCCCGCAAAGTCATCCTTGTATCGCTGGTTGTTCTGATGACCATCGCATACCTGGGGCGTCTGGTGCAGTTGCAGTTTATTGAGGGCAGCGATTACCGGGCACGATCTCAGCGCGTTATCAAATCCCTGACCTCCAAACCGATGCGCGGCGCGATTTACGATCGCCACGGCCGCCCCATCGTTCAGAACGAACCGTTCTTCAGTGTTACTGTCACGCCCAAGGATTTTACGCCGCAGGCGCGCGACATGCTGGCGCTCATTATCGGCGTGACGCCGGAAGAAATCGACGAACGCGTGGCCAAGCGCCGCAACGGCCGTTTCCGGCCCGTGATCATTCACTCCGACGCCACGTTCCAGGAAGTCGCCGCCATCGAGGAAAACTGGAACCTGCTGCACGGCGTTGAAATCTCGGCGGAAACCAAGAGAACGTACACGGAGGAAGCGCGCCTTACGCACCTGCTCGGTTATACCAAGGAAATCAACGAACGCCAGCTCAACATAATGGGCGACTACTACGAGCGCGGAGACATGATCGGCTACAGCGGACTGGAACGGACTTACGAGCAGTTTCTGCGCGGGCGCAAAGGTGTGGAGTTTGTGGCGTACAACGCCTTGGGGCAGAAGGTCAGCAGCTTCAACGACGGACTGAACGACATCCTGGCCACCGGAGGTTTTGACCTCAATCTGGCGATCGATCTGGAGTTGCAAAAGATGGCCGAGGAAAGTATGGAGGGTCACTCCGGCGCGGCCGTGGTACTGGATCCGCGCAACGGAGAAATTCTGGCATTCGTCAGCAAACCCGACTACGACCTGCATCACTTCAGTGGAAAAACGCCGGCGCACGTTTACAACGAACTGCGAGACGACCAGGAGCGGCCTTTTATCAACCGCGTCACAAACGCCATTTATCCGCCGGGCTCCCCGTTCAAAATGCTTGTAGCTCTGGCAGCGCTGGAGGAAGGCGTCATCGACGAACATTCGCACGTCAACTGCCAGGGATCCTACCGCCTGGGCAACCGCAGTTTCAAATGCCACGGCGGCGCGCACGGCAACCTCAATGTGCGCCAGGCGATCAAAGTTTCCTGCAATGTCTTTTTCTACACGATGGCCATCAAGCTCGGTCCGGACGTGCTGGCAAAGTACGGGCAGATGTTCGGATTCGGCGAAAAACGCAGTATCGACATCCTTGAGGAAAATCGCGGCATTATGCCGGATCGCGCCTGGATGGACAAAACCTACGGTAAAAACGGCTGGGCCGACAGCCGCGCCATCAACTGGGGTATCGGCCAGGGCGAGATAACCGTCACGCCGCTGCAGGTGGCGATGTACACCGCGGTATTGGCCAATGAAGGCACGCTCTACCAGCCGCATGCCGTGCGCACGGTTTACAATCGCGAAACCGAAAGCATCGATCCCGTCGACTACGGCGCCGAAGAACTGAACATTAAAAAGCAGTATTTCGACATTGTCCGGCTTGGAATGCGGGACGTGGTCAACGCCGAGGGCGGCACGGCGCGTTCCGTCCGTCTCAGCAGTATTGCCGTTGCCGGAAAAACAGGAACGGCGCAGAATCCCCACGGCCGCGATCACGCCTGGTTTACCTGCTTTGCGCCTTTTGAAGAACCGGAAATTGTAGTCACCGTCATTGCGGAAAACTCCGGTTACGGCGGTGCGGTGGCCGGGCCCGTCTGCCGTAAAATTCTCGAGAAGTACTTTGGGATAGAGCCCAAACAGCAAACGCCAAAACCGGCCGTTGTCGACAGCACCGATTCAGTTCAGGTTGCTCCCCCCTCAACTCCGGCGGTCATGGACAGCCTGCAAAGCGGCAACTCCGAGCCGCGAACCGAATAATTGCGGAATCTACACATGAATACTCCTCTGCGTGGACGCGGCGGCATCGCCCTCGCGTTGATAGTTGTGTTGATATGCGGATGCGGCGGCAGGAGCGAATCCACCGCCGACGGTGCAACAGCAGGCACTACGCTGACCATGGCGCACTTTTGGTCGGAGCCGGCACAGAAAGCGGCTCTCGAATCCCTGATCGCACAATTTGAGGCGGCCGAACCCACGGTGCAGGTGGAACTCATCGATCTGAACTGGAGCGACGGCAAGACCAAGATGCAGCTGTCGTTCAACAGCGGCACGCCGCCGGATATTGTGCATATCGGCCTGGAGTGGACGCCGGAATTCGCCGGCGCACAGGTGCTGCAGCCGCTGCCCGAAAACTTCAACACTGCATTGCCGACCATCTTACCGCAGGCGCTCGGAGCATTAACCACGGATGGGAAGGTCTACGCTCTGCCCTGGTTTGTTAACACCCGCTCCATGCTTGTCAATGTGCCGGAAGGATTCAGCACGTCAGAAGTTTCTACGTGGCGGGACCTGGATGCCGTGATGGCAGCTGCGGAGCGCGAAGGAATGATCCCGTTCGGCGTTAACGCGGCCGAGCCGCACAATGTGTTGAAAAAATCTTTGCCGATTATCTGGAGCGCCGGCAGCGATTTGTTCAGCCGCAGGCCGCTGCACTTGAGTTTTGACGAAGCCGCGGTGACAGGTCTTGAGCGCTATTGCAACATGGCGGAACGTGGACGCATCGAAGCTTCGCGCACTCTGGATGACATGTTTGTTGACGGCCGCCTTTCAGTTTGGATCACCGGCGCGTGGATTGAATCGATGTTAAAGCGCGATCTCACATCGGAGCAGGTGTTAACATTGGCGTCGATGCCGACACGCAGCGCGAACGACTCGTTGCGCGGCTGGAGCATTCTGGGCGGTGACGCACTGGCCGTAACACAACAGAGCCCGAATGCCGACGCCGCATGGCGACTCGTTAACTTTCTGACCTCGTACGAGTCGTCAAAGGCCTACATCAAATCGGTGCCGGACGCAGGTATTCCCGCGCGTCAGGCCGCACTCTCCGATCCGGATTTGCAGGACAACCCG
Organism: uncultured Hyphomicrobiales bacterium; assembly: GCA_964445695.1. Taxonomy (GTDB): domain Bacteria; phylum Bacteroidota; class Ignavibacteria; order Kapaibacteriales; family UBA7675; genus JAUIKM01. The sequence continues at coordinate 242,137 of CAYULF010000004.1, forward strand.
CTCAAGCGCGGATTTGTGCAGCAGATCGGCAATTCGCGACCCTTGCCCTGGTCCCCGGTATTTGTGGAGGCGCAGACAATACTTGAAAACGCGATCATGGAAGCGGTGTACGGTCGTATGACGGCGGCGGAAGCGCTGGAGAGTGCCAGAGTTCAGATCAAAGAGCTTGAGACGATCAATTAAACATGCCCGAAGTCACAGTTTAAAACACAAAACCCCGCACAGTTTTTCAACAGTGCGGGTTTTGCAATTCTTTTGTAAACAATTGACTCAAATTTCAAACGCGCCTCAATCCAGCAATTCATCCACCACTTTTTCCAGATCCCAGCGCGACACGTTAGTGTCGATGACGTTGCCCTCGCGATCGACCAACACTTTGTAGGGAACGCGGCGGCCATAACCGAAGCGCTCTCCGGTGGAGCCGCTGGGATCAAATGTCTGCTGCCAGACGAGCGAGCTGTCGGCGATCATTTGTTTCCACTGTTCAAAACGATCGCCGATTGCAACGCCGAGAATTTCAAAACCGCGGTCTTTGTGTTTGGCGTAAACCTCGCGCAGATCATTCATTTCAGCGCGGCAGGGGCCGCACCAGGAACCCCAAAAATCTACCAGCACAAGTTTGCCGCGGAGGTCCTTGAGTTCAACCAGATCGCCGTCCGGATTGTTGAGTCGGATAGTCGGGGCCGGCGCACCGATCTCAATCTGTTCATCGATGGGAGTGATGATCACGCCGTTGTCGTTCGGCGCGCCATCGTCACAGGCTGTAGTGATTCCGGCTGCAAGACAAACAAGAGAAATCAGCAAAAAACGGGCGCTGCAATATGTATGCGTGCTGACTGAGTTCATATTCAAATGTCAAATGATTCATGGATTTGCACAAAACACCGGCAACAACTGTGATCAGTCTTTGGTTCCGGCTCCGTTGGACGCTCCGACAATATACTATTCGTCTGAATCCTCGTCACCATTTTTTTCTGGATAGCGCTCGGGCCTGAAACGTTGCAGCCGCTCAGCAAACTCGGCCTCGGCACCGCGCGGCACCGGACGATATAGAGTCGTCTCCGCCATGCCCTCGGGAAAATACTGCTGCGGCAGATATCCGCTTGGGTGATCGTGAGGGTACCGGTAGCCCTGCCCGAATCCCTCGTTTTTCATCAGTTCCGTCGGTGCATTGCGCAGATGGTGCGGCACGCGAATGACGTCCTGCTGCGATACAAGCGCCCGCGCCTGTTTAACCGCCGTGTAGGAGGCATTCGATTTCGCGGCCGATGCCAGATAGGTTACGCCCTGCGCCAGGTTGAGCTGGCATTCCGGCATGCCGATGAGATTGACGGCCTGGAAAACGTTGACCGCCGTGACCAGGGCCATCGGGTCGGCATTACCGATGTCCTCCGACGCAAAAATCACCATGCGTCGCGCGATAAACTTGGGGTCTTCTCCCGCTTCCAGCATATGCGCCAGCCACAACAGTGCGGCATCGGGATCGCTGCCGCGCATGGATTTAATGAATGCGGAAACCGCGTCGTAGTGATTATCCCCTTTTTTGTCATAACGCGCGGTGCGATGCTGTAAAGCGCGTTCCAGAATGTCGGCGTCAATGCGACACACCTCTTCGTCGCGCCGGCCGGCCAGCGCCGCAGCCATGTCGAGCGCATTGAGCGCGTTGCGCGCATCGCCGGCGGCCAGCCGCAACAGCGCGTCCCAGTCGTCGATCTGAATGTTTAACTCGCGTAATTTTTCGTCGGAAGTAATGGCGCGTTCCACGACGGCGCGGACTTCATCGCGGTTCAGTTCTTTCAGGCGGTAGACCTGGCAGCGGCTCAGAAGCGCGGCGTTGACTTCAAACGAGGGATTTTCCGTGGTTGCACCGACGAGCGTGATCACGCCCTTTTCAACGGCGTGCAGCAGAGCGTCCTGCTGCGATTTGTTAAAACGGTGGATCTCATCGATGAACAATAGCGTGCGACGGCCCATGCGAAGGCGATTCTGCGCAGCGGAAATAACTGCGCGGACATCTTTTACGCCCGCCTCAATCGCGGAAAGTCGTTGAAAATCGAAAGAAGCGCCGCCCGCCATCAACTGTGCCAGCGTGGTTTTACCGACACCCGGCGGTCCCCAGAAAATGATGGAGGGAAAGTCGCCGTTCTCAAAAAAGCGGCGCAGAGGCGCACCCGGCCCGAGCAGATGGCGCTGCCCGATGACCTCGTCAATCGTAGCCGGGCGAATTCTCTCAGCCAGCGGAGCATTCCTGTTCGCCGCCTCGCGCTTCGAAGACGGATCCGGTTCGAGCGGGGCAAACAAATCGGTCATGCTTCAACTCAGGAAATCTGGAAAGGCGGCCGCGAAGCGTAAATGACCATAAACAGCATAAAGACCACGATGAGCATGATGATCAACATCATTGTGTCGGTGCTGGTCATCTTTTTATCGCCGGAAAGGTCGCTCCAGGTGTTGCGGGATTGAGTTTTTGCGCGCTGCTGATCACTGATCTTGGCCATTCTTGTTTCACCGGAATTTGCGTTGTTCCAATCGATCCGGGCGGAACCACAATATCCCCCCCACCCGGCAGGCTATTCCGCCGGGCATTGGCGCCAGGCGGCAAACATCGATTAAACGAAAGCGCAATTTACAACGGCGACTCGCAGGAATCAACCTGCGCGACGGCGATTCGTGTACTGTGACTGGGTAAACATCGGGTAGGACTCCCGTTTGCGGAAATCCCGAATGTTTCAGCACAGGTCAATTCGGCGGATCAACACCCCGGCTAACTCTGCGGCGGAGCCGGATTTGTTGTATTGCCTTCGGGACCTGACTGTGCCAGATCCCCCGTCTGCGGTCCGGTTGACGATTGCACTCCGGCCTGCATCTGCGGCTGCATTTGCGGCGTCGCGTTGGGATTCATCGAACTCTGAGGCACGGCAATTTGTCCCTGCGCCGGCGAGGAGGCTACAGTCTGCGGTGGCGCTCCGGAGCTGCGCAATCGCGATACTTTGCTGAGAACATCAAACCAGAATGGCGCACCGAGTGAAATTGCCATGGCGGTCAGCAACAGGCCGAGCACTTTCTCCAGCCAGCCCAGAATCGATCCGTTTGCAGGTACCTTGTTCCTGAGGTAAGGCGAAGGCTCCCAGCCGAGCAGGTCGAGTTTGTCCAGCTCGGCCGTCGTAAACGTCAAACCCTGTTGAACGCGCTGCAGGCTGCTGTCCAGCGGAATGGTGGCACGCAGATTGGAATCAAGCTGAATGGTTGATTGTGCGATCGCCGGACTCTCCGTCGCGACCAGTTCAGCCTGCTGAACAACGGAGGCGCGCAAGGAAGAATCGTTGATCAACGCGTCGATCATTACAATCGTGTCGGCGTTCAAAACTGAAGCGACGACGATCGAGATACAAAGAAGAATCCACGATATTTTGCGTTTGTACCAGCCTGAGACGCGGTCCATCATGTTGTTGTACCACTTCTCCGCCGCGGCTCGGAATTTGTCGATTTCTCCGTCGGCCTCATCGAGCAGCGCCGTCAGTCGATGGCGCAATTCGGGGTCGTCAATCTTGTTAACCGCGTTTTCAATATCCGCAAGCGCCGGCGGCCTGGATTGACCGTCGGGCGGCACAAGCGCGCGTATCAGGGCGGAAACAAAGGACTCCGCCGGCAGGTAGGACGGCAGGCGCGACTTGCCGGCAGACCCGCCGGACGGCGAGCCAAAGTTTTTCACGACCGGAGAGTTCAGCACGGCCTCCGCCAGGGCGTTGCCCTCCCCGCCGCTCAGCATCGTGCGAATGCCCAGCGCCAGGTTTTTGCCGCGCGTGCCGATCAGTGACACGATAAATTCATTGATACTTGAAATGATGATGCTGAGCAGTGCGTAAAACAGAACCAGACCGATAACTACACCAAACAGTGTTGAGTCCAGCATGCAAACCTCGTGCTAGTGCGCCGCCTCCAGTCGTTTAAGGATGGCGTCGCTGTGACTGGGATAAATGGCGATATAATGCGTGCGAATGTCGACCCCTTCCGCTTCGTCGCCGGCATCTTTTTCCACCAGCAGTGAACGGGATTTGCTTTGCGGCATGTGGCAGTCGACGCACATGTCGCCCAGATCGACATTGTGTTTTTTGATGGTTGAGTTTCCGTGCATGCCACAATCGGCATCGGTGTGGCAAGTTTGGCATTTACTGTTGAATAATGCAAGATCGCGCTGTTTTTTGTGCGGGTCGTGGCAGGTCGTGCATGTCATGACGCCGCTTGCGCTGAAACACTTGCTGTTGCGCAGCAGACCTGCCTGATTGCCGTGAACATCCAGCTCGGCCGGATCCGCCGATTTTTCGACGAGGAAAAAGCTGTCAAGCGGCATGCCGGCCCGGTAGGAAAACGGTTCGCGCATGATGTCGGTCACGCCGGAATGGCACCAGGCGCACAGGTCCATTGAGCGTTCGCGCGCTTCGCGATCACTCGTGTGTCCGTAGGTGGCCACGATATGGCGTCCGACGCTGTCCCGAGGGTTTTTGCGGTGGTACTCCACGTGTTGGCGACCCGGATTGTGGCACTTTTCGCAGGTCAATCCAAGGATGTACTTGCCGGGTTCATAGGCATTCAGCCGGTGACTCATGAACTTTTCGGCTTCCTGCGCAGATGTTTCAGCTATGCTTTCAACTGTGAGTTTGTTGACTTTGCGCCCGATTTCCCATGGCAATCGCGACTCAAAATACGTTGCGTGACACTCCACGCAGCGCGTCACTACAGGCCGGTCAAAACCAATTGTCTCATGCGTGTATCCCGGACTCACCACCCAGCTGTTATTCACGGTGTAGTACGATATGGGCATCTGGAACAGCAGGCTGTCGTCGCGCCAGGTCAGGTAAGTCTGGCCTTTGCGGCCGGATCCGAAGGCAATGTCAATCGGGTATGCCCGGCGGTAGGCGGCTTCCAGCGTATCTTCACCAAAAATAGCCACCTGATAGACCGTATCGCCACGCTGCGAAACGCGGATGTGCATTGATTCGGATACTTTGACCGTGTTGTGCGCCGAAACCAGCTGCCCGAGCACGTTTTTGCGCTCTCCCGTCCGCGAGGTATTGTGGTGCGCCGTTTCGGCATATGTGGCCACGATCTCGGCATGGCATTCCGCACAGGCCTGCGTGCCTGCGTACTCATTGATTCGACCGATCTCAGGCTCCTCAACGAGCGCGTGCTCTCCCCCGGACGCATCGGCACTGTCCCGTTCCACAGGATCAGCCCCGCCGGTATCGCCACAGGACGCCAGCAGCAGGAGCAAGGCCGATGTAAATACCGACCATTGAACGAAGATTGAAATGCATTGAAGTTCAGGCTTTTGGGGACGCGTCATCAGCTCGGGAAATAGGGTATGAACGAATGGGCAAATATACACCGGTCAAGCGTTTTCAGGACACGGAGCTGTTCTCAAGGTGTCAGATTGCGATACCAAATTCCGGCATTTTTCCTTTGAAACAGCCTTTTAAATCCGCTTTTGTTTATCACCGGGTCAGAAGTCACGGGTCGTCGGGCAGTGTCAAGTCGGCAAACGTCCAGCGACGAGTCAGTTGCGGCATCACCCAGCGCAATGTGCCGGGTCCCTCAACCTGAGCCGACGCGGCGTCATGTTCCGCAGATGCAATTTCGCTCTCCCCCGCTCCATAGTGCGGAGCTGCACTCGAACCTCCCGAATGCGAGCGGACGGATGCCGATTCTCCCGGGAATTGTTGTCGCACCATCGTCAGCCGGTTGCGGCGGCAGTCAAACTCCAGGCGGACTTTCAGCACCGAGTCCTCGAGTATCAGCGCGCGACAGTCAGGCGCGAGCACTTCCGGTTCCAGGCCTCGCACCGCCAGTGAATCGAGCGCCGCAAACATATCGCGTCGTTTGTGCAACAGGCTGCCGCAGACCGGCACAGCAAGGCCGTCCAGGCCGGCGGCCCGCAGCTGCGCAACTGCCGACGGGCCGATCGCCGTGATATGCAGCGAGTCGCTGTCTCGGCACAGATAATTCAGCAGCGCGCGATCGACGTATGCGTATGTCATGTCGAGATGCCGATCCAGCAGGAAACAGGCGGTGTGGCGGCGACCTTCCCCGTCGAGGCTCCGATGAATCATGGCACAAATGTCACGTCGCGGAATCAGCTCCAGGCGCGGCGGCGTTTCGGTCAGCAGAAAACATACCAACAAACACAGCACGAAACAGACTGATATTCGCCGAAAGGCGTGCCGCAGTCGCAGCGACCCGAGCAGCCAGATGGAAACGACGCCGAATCCAAGTGCAATCGGCAAAGCCGCCGCACCGAAAGCGGCGGCATGCGGCAAAGCGGCGAACATTCCATTGAGTTCGAGCGCAACAAAAATCAGCGCGTCGAAGGTCTGAGCCCACAGTCCGGCAGCTGCCGGCCAGAAACAACCAAGCACAACAGCCGGCAGCGCCTGCAACATCGCCAGCATGATCAGCGGCGCGACCACGAGATTGGCCGCCGGGGACACGACGGACGCCATGCCGAAATGCATCACAATCAGTGGATTGACGATCAGTCCGGCGGCGAGCGTCAGACAAAGCGACTCTGAAGCAAAGCGCACAATCGCGCCGCCGCGCGGCAGCAGTCGTTCAAACAAACGACGCAGCGGACCGTAGAGGAGCGCAATTCCAGCCACGGCCGCAAAGGAAAGTTGAAAGCCGATCGACAACAACATGCCCGGATCGACGGCGACGAGTAATAGCACTGTGACGCACAGTATATTGAGCAATTCCGGTTTGCGCTCAAAGCCGGTCAGTGAGCGCCACAGCGCAAACATGATAACGGCGCGCAATGTGGATTCGCGCATGCCGCCGACAAAGCAGAAAAGGACCAGTGCCGCCGTCAGGATCGCCCACTGCAGGCCGCGGTGGGGCAGCAGCGCCAGGAAGGGCAGCAACGCTCCGACAACTACCATAACGTGCATGCCGCTGAGCGCCAGGACGTGCGCCGTTCCGCTGAGCACAAATTCTCTTCGACGCGCCGGTTCTATTCCGCTGCGCTTGCCGGTGAGCAGAGCCACGGCATAGTCGGCGCTGCGCGCCGGAAAGATCCGTCGAATGTGATCTTCCAGTGCGGATGCCCAGCGATCCGACACGCGCCGCAACGATACGCCGCGTTCAACAATGCGGATGTCACGCAGTCGGCACTCCGCGGACAGCAGCGCGTGCGAAGAAGCCAGCCAGGCGCTTTCGTTAAAATCGTCCGGCAGTTGCGGCGCGCCGGGCGGGCGAATGCGCCCGTTGATACTTAACAAGTCGCCCGCTGCGGCGGACATGAATTCTCCAAAACAGCGCACGCGCAACAGAACATCTCGACAATCAAATGCAGGTAGTCCGCGCATTTTCACGCGGCCGCGCAGCCGCAGGATCGCTGAGATCGAATCGCTGCGCAAGACCTCAACAACCTGGCCCTGAGCGCCGCAGCGAATCCATGGCGCGTCGATGCGGTCAAGGGTCAACGGACGGGCGGACTGCAGCGCCGCCACAATTAACAGTGCACATGCGGCGGCCGACAGATGCAGCACGAAACCAGGCCGCCGCAGACACAGACCGACAAGCGCGACGGCCGACAGGATAATCGCGGCAATCTCCAGAACGTGCCCCCACTCTGCGGCGAAGCCCGCTGCAAATGCCGCATAAAGACCAAACAAAAGCAGCAGTTTCAACGCCGGATTGCGCTGGAAGAACGAAACTGTGTGGTTTGCACCGCCACCCGGTAGATCGGCACGCATGAAAGTTCCGCGAGTTCTGTTAAACATACTGTGGCAAGATGGCTGAGACAGTTAATAAACGCGAGCGTGAAAAATCAAGCGGTCGGTTTTAAGGCTTGAACGGGCAATAATTCTGAGGTTGCGGCTCGGAGGCCGGACGCTTTCACTCACGCTGACAAACAAGAGCGGATTTTTTCAGAAAGGTCAGGTGAAGTGAAAACAATTTTTTGTTTTTCTTTTAGCAGAAAAGGCCGTATTTTCGAAGTTTATGCGCGGAAAATGCGCCTGACAAAGAAATCTGAACAAATACATATAGAATTATTCCGGAGGTGCTATTATGGCGCGTCGTTGCCAACTTACCGGCAAGGGAGTCCAGAGCGGAAACAACGTTTCCCACGCGAACAACAAAACGCGCAGACGTTTCCTGCCCAACCTGCAAAAGAAACGTATCTGGATCCCTGAAGAAGGCCGTTACGTCACTTTGAAGATTTCGACGCGAGCGTTGCGAACGCTCGACAAAAAAGGCTACCAGGCCATGCTGCGAGATCTTGAGAAAAAAGCCTGATTCAACAACCCTCCAAACGGAGGGTTGTTTGTTTTAAACCGCCCGGCAGCCCGATAAAGCCACAAATGCAGACGCGTCGCCGCTCCACCCCGACAATCGGCAATCTGCCCCCGCGTCCGACGTCAGCGCTTGAATAGTCTCCCCGGTACAATCAAACGCCGCTGTGCTCCAATATTCGGCAGCCGGCGAACGGAAAAGCAATGAACGGCCCGCACGGACATAAAAAGCGCTCGCAGCGAACCGCACTTGGCATTCTCCCCATATTGATTGCGGCACTGCTGCTGCCGGCCTGCATCCCGACGATGCCGGCACACACGCAGGAGGACGGGCTGTTCACACAGCGCGCCAGGCGCGGCGGCAACAAACGCATTGCGGCGGATGTGTTTGCGCGCGGATCGACCTACCAGATGCGCGGCCTGTATGCGGATGCCATCCAGGAATTTGAAAAGGCGCTCAAGTACGACGAGTCTGCCGCCATCCACCTGGCGCTGGCCGAGTGTTACATGGAGCTGGACGACCTGCTCAATGCCGGCATTCATATCCGCAACGGCCTGGAACTCAATCCCGACTTTTTACCTCTCTACGAAGCTCAGGGGCGGCTGCATCTGTACAACAGCCGCATAGATCTGGCGATAGATTCCTTCCGCTTTCTCGACGAGCGACAACCCCACTCCCTGACGCCCAAGGTGACGCTGGCGCGCCTGTATGAACTGCGCGACCTGGATACGGCCATCATGCTCTACGAAGAGGTGCTGGAACGTCGCGAATCGGAGTATCAGGACGAAAACTTTCCAATTCTGGCCAAACTGGCCGATCTGTACGAAGCGACCGGCGATTCCACGCGCTACATCGAAGTGCTCGAAAAAATGAACGAGTCGACGACGGCGCTGGACTACCTGCCCTTCCAGCTGATGCAGGCCTATACGGCGCGCGACGATCTGGCCAAAGCGCACGCGCTGATGCAAAGCGCCGCGTACACGGTACCGGTCAATGACGTGGACTACTATCTGGCGTCCTATGCCGGCCTTTTGTTGAATCGCGTGGATACGGTCAACACACACAGCAGGGAAATCGACGAGTACACGGAGTTCATAGAACAAGTCAACGCGCCGGGCTGGCTGGCGCCGTATTACGCCGCCCTGCTGTTGTACGACAGCGGCCGTCGCAATCAGGCCGAGCGCTACTTTGACATAGTGCTGGATCGGGCGGATTCGTTGGAAGAAGTGCCGATCCGCGTTGCGCTGCACTACCTGCGCAGCGAACAATACATGCGCGCGATCGACCTTTTGAGCCGACACGAAGAGAAGTTTCCCGAAAATCCCGAGTATCCCTTTTATCAGGGCATGGCCTGGCAGCAATTCGGGGACAACCAACGCGCGGTCGAAGAAATGACGCGCGCAGCCCGGATAGCGCCGGACTTTGTGGACGCATGGGTGCAGCTGGGCAACCTCTACAGCATTCTGTTGGACCACGCCGAGTCCGACGCCGCGTACGAGCGCGCGCTGGAACTGGCGCCGGACAACGCCCTGATCAACAACAATTACGCCTATGCGCTGAGCGAACGCGGCGTGCAGCTGGAGCGTGCACAACGCATGGCGGAGAGCGCTCTGGCCGGCGATCCCGACAATGCATCCTACCTCGACACAATGGGATGGATTTATTTCCAGCTGGGACAATATGAGCGCGCTTTAACGTATATTCGCCGGTCGGTGGACATCGATCCGGCCAGTGCCACGGTGTATGAACACCTGGGCGACTGCTACGCCAAACTGGGCGAAACCGACAAAGCGCGCGATTCCTGGCTGCGCGCGCTGGAGCTGGAACCCGATCGCGACTCGACCATGGAACGTCTGGGACGCGGCGGCGGTTAAACAACGGTCAGGCTGCAAGGTGCAATGTTGACTCTCCCCGGCGACCGGGCTAATGGACTTTCTCCCGGCGGTGTACCTGCAAACGTTAATGTGATACCACTATGAAATCTTTGTGCATCATCCTGGCGCTGGCGGCCGTCCTGACGGGCTGCGCCGGCACACAACAGACCAGTTCGGACACCAGCGGCAGCGACAGCGACAACAAGCTGGATCAGGTCCGCCTCCACCTGGGGCAGCGTTCCGAGAACATTACCTCACTCGAATTTGCCGGCGCAATCATCAGCAAACGCGGAACCAGTTCGCAGCGCGGCAACTTTGAGCTGGCGATGTACCAGACCGACTCCCTCCTTCTTTCGATCTACATGCCGTTCGGCAACGTACTCGTCGGCGCACTCAGCGCTTCCCCGAGCGAATTCCTGTACTACGACGCTTTCCGCAGTCGCGCCATCGAAGGCGTGCCTTCGGCCGAAAACCTTGAACGCATTCTCTTCATGCCGCTTTCGCAGGAAGATGTGGCGCGACTGGTGCGCGGTGAAATTCCCGGCGGTATTGCCGAGTTCCGCGAATACAGGGACGACAAAGGTCTCGAATCACTCGTGCGCAAACGCGAAGGTTACGTCGAGCGCGTATTGTATTCGGAATCCGAACAGGCGATCACGCAGTACGCCCGCAAGAACGACTCCGGCGAAACGCTAGTTACCGTTAACTACGGCGAATTTAAACCGGTCGAGGGCGTCCCGATCGCATCGGTCGTTAACATGGAATTTCCGGCGGCGGACATGGAATTGACGCTGCGCTGCGACGAAATACTACTCAATCAACCTGCGTCCTCGTACAATTTCGATCTCCCGGACGGAATTCAGCGCAGTCGTTACTAAGACAGGTAAAGCATGATGCGACGGAAACGCGATATGGTTAAACATAGAGCGTACATGACCTTCCGTTCCCGGCTACTTTTTTGTGTTGTTTTAACGGCCTTTTTTGGTTCGTCGGCGCATGTGGAGCTGCACGCCCAGCAGGCTGTTGACAGCACCCGCACGGAGAGCAGCGCAGTCGACAGCAGCGCCGTTGTTGCCCCCCCCAGCGACTCGACCAGCATCCAGAAGGATTCGACCGCTACAGCACCTGTTCTGGGCGGCATCAGCGTGGACAGCACGCAGGCCGACCGCATCCGCGCTCGCCAAAATCGCAGCGGCCTCGACACAATAGTTAATCTTTTCTCTGTCGATTCGGCCGTGTACATGATCCGCCGTCGACGCATAGAACTGCACGGCGACGCGCGCCTGGACTACGGCAAGATGCAGCTCCAGGCACAGACAATTGAACTGCTGCTGGACTCAACCATGCTGCGGGCAAGCGCCGGACGCGACAGCAGCGGGCGATTGATCGGCATTCCGCGTTTTAACGACGGCGGCGAGGAATTCTACGGCGAGCAGATCACCTACAACTTTGCGACCAAAAAAGGCACGGTCTCGCTAGGCGAAACCGTCGTCGACAACGGCTTCTATTTCGGCGATAAAATTAAACGCGTCAACGAAAACACGCTTTTTGTACAGAACGGTTGTTTTACCACCTGCGACCACCCCAACCCGCACTTTTATTTTAAATCGCCGGAAATGAAAGTCATTACCGACGATCGCATTTTTCTTGATCCGCTGATAGTCTACGTTGAAGACGTGCCGGTTTTCGGCTTGCCGTTCGGCGTGTTTTTTGAAAACAAACGCGGGCGGCGCTCGGGTATCCTGATTCCGAGTTTTTATTTCTCCGGCGCGGCGGGCAGCAGCAATCGCGGCATTGTCTTTGAGAACGTCGGATATTACTGGGCTATAGACGACTACACCGACAACAAACTATGGGGCACAATCACAACCAAGGGCGGTTACGAACTTTGGGATGAATTCCGCTGGGTAGTGCGCGATCAGTTAAACTCGACGGTGCGCGGTTCCTTCGGCACAACGCGTTTAAGTCCCGACTCGGATGAGTCGAGCAATTGGAGCCTTTACCTGCGCCACAATCAGACGCTGAACCCACAGGAAAACATTACGGCTACGATCGACGTGGCCAGTCCGGATTTTAACCGCGAGACGCAGACGGATCTGGACAATCGCGTGATCCAGTCGATCTACTCGAATGCCTCCTACACGCGTTCCTTCAACAACGGATCGGTGCTGTCCTTAAACTACAGCCGCGACCAGAACCTGTTAACCAATCGAATCAACGAGACACTGCCCGAGTTGCGCCTGAGTTTTCCGCGCCTGCAACCGCTTCGTTCCCTGGTGGACCGCGACAGCTGGCTGGCCAACGTTGCGCTCAGCGGCAACATGTCGGCGTTCCGGCGTCGTCAGGCGTTTGAGCTGGATCCGATCTTCAATGATGACAGCACGGAAATATTACTGGACGCGCGCGACTCCAGCGATGTTAGTCAACGCATTTCACTGGATCCGAGCATCAGCATCGCACCCAAACTGGGCTACTTTACTCTGACGCCGTCCTTCGACTTCAACGCCAATGTGGTCTTCCGCGAGCGCGTGCGCGAATACGACGCGGCCAACGACCGTACGGTCGACAGCTTCCGCGACGGCACGTTTTTTCACTACGACTATTCCTTCGGCCTGGCGCTGAGCACAAAACTCTTCGGTTTGATCGAACCTGATATTCTGGGTTTGCGCGCACTGCGGCACACCTTTCAGCCGACGTTCAGCTACAGCTACCGCCCAGACTTTTCGGATCCGAGCTTCGGGTATTACGACGAGTACTTTGACGAGAGCGAACAGGAGTTTGTGCCCTACTCCAGGTACTCGGCCGACGGCATCAGCATTTCACAGCAGTTAACATCCGCACTGCGCGTCAACCTCGACAATACTTTTGAAGCCAAAATTGCGCAGCCGGACACCATTCCGGACAAAGTCATCAAATTGTTTACCCTGGGCCTTAGCGGCTCGTACAATTTTGCGGCCGACAGTCTGCGTTTCAGCAGCGTCAGTGCCAATATGCGCACCAATCTGGCGGGCCTGAGTTTTACAAGCCAGGCCACGTTTAACCTGTACGACTACGACGAACAGCTCAACAGCGACGGCGAGAAAAACGGACTGGTTCGGACGGTCGACCGTCTGATGCTCGACGCCGGCAAGGGCCTGGCGCGTCTTGATCGCGCATCGCTGTCTCTGAGCACGTCGTTCGGCTCACGCGGCATCCAGGGCACGGCCGGCGTGCTGGATGACGGTTCATCGAGCCGGTCGCGCGACAGCGTGGATTACGGCGCGCGATTCCGCCTCCGCGACGAAAACATCGAAGAAGATCGCGACCTGTTCGGCGACAGTTCTCCGGGGTTCAACGACTTCAGCATTCCCTGGGACATCGACATGACGGCGAGCTTCAGTTATACGGCTTCGAACCCGTTTAACATTTCGCGTTCGTTAACCGTCCGCACGGGGCTTAACCTCTCGCCCACGGCCACCTGGAACATCAGAACCTCAATGACGCTGGACCTGATCGACAAGGAGATTAACGCGCCGGAGGTGCGCATCAGCAAGGACATCCACTGCTGGGAGCTTTCACTGCGCTGGGTGCCGACGGGTTTCTCACAGGGTTTTTATCTGCGTTTCGGCGTGAAGGCGCCGCAGCTGCGCGACTTGAAGCTTGAGAAACGCGGAGGGGGTTTGTATTGAGGGTCCTAACTCTGAGAAATAGCAGCGGTCATCTATGTTGTTGAATCAACTCCAGACGCTCTCCCGAAACAGTCTCAATAGCGATCGTGTTTCCGTCATCGTCAACAAACTCAACTTCATATTGACCGGACTTTCCGTAAGCCATAACAATTGTTCCCGTCGCCCCGGCTGGAATCCCCGGCAACTCTTCGATCAATCTGACAACATCAACTTCAGCAAAGGCGCCAATTGATTCAGATCGTCTGGCCAATTCCTTTGGTTTGATTTTCAGGAAGTTTAGGATTCGTCGAATCACCATGTGTCTCAATACCTCCTCAGGTACTCCGGATCGCGATTCTGCAACAGATATGGAATCTGCGCGTTCTACTAGTCGACGCCCCATGCTTTCAGAAGCTCAACCAATTGAATTTTCATCGTTTTTTCGGACGAATCAAGTTCAAAGGCTAGTGGCAACATGCACATATACTACTCCTGTCTGATCGTATCGCCATTTGAGTTTCCTGATCCTCCCTTGCGAAAGTTTTCAAGCATTTCAAGACCCTTTGCAGTGACTTTGATTGCCACGACTTTGGGCTGCGGCTGAATTGGATCAAAAATATCAACCTCGAGTTTTTCAATAAACTCATTGAATGTATCGGCAACAAGGAACAGGTTGTGATCTTCCGGTTCTTCGTGACACCAATAATATATTTTGCCATAGTTCGGTTTGTTTACACTCTGACAAAAAAGATCTCCCCAACCTCCATCGCATATGGGTACGTACCCTTTTGGAAGCTGATCTTCATATATATCAAGCATGTGTTCTACTGAGAACCTGTGATTCCTCTTTTCAGAAACAACGCCAAAAAAACAACCAACAAAAACGGAATTGTCCTCGTCGGTTCCGGGAATCTTGTCAGTTCCACTAACTACCCACAACTCATTCGAGGAGACAAATCCATATTGTTCAACAAATTCAACATATGCGGGTGGAAACATGCCACCTATCATAGTCTCCAGCCTTTTCACCTCATCCTTGAATCTTTCGTCGGGCACAGCTCGCGCATTGCCAACATAACTGACTCCACCAAGTGCAGAGAACTTATTGGAGTAGAAATCCCCTCTGGTACTCATTTTTATTCCTCTCACTTCACCCCAAACCCCTTGCCTCTTAACGTCAAACGCACCGACTTCACGTCCTCGAGTTTGAGGAAAGAATTGCTGCTCTCCAGCACGCGAAAGTTAATCGACCAGGTGCAGAAGGGACTTAAACGACAGTAATGCCCCTCCGGGCGGTATACTGCGGCGTGCGACTCAATTCGTTTCTCGCCGTAATTGTATTCAAAGGTCAGGTTGCGTGTGGGTGGTGCAAAACTGTCGAGTTGCGTACGCTCGTCCGTAACGTGATAAAAGTGTTCACCGCTCAGGCGAATCGCCAGATAGAGCGAGTCCTGCGCAAAGTCCATACCCGGCAATTCCACCTCGATTTCCTCAATTTTAACATTGGTATAATGTACAAAGGCCGGGTGATCCGGATTGAGTGAAAACTCAAGCCTGCCGGTCTGCACAAAGGCATTGAATATGGCCGGATGCGACTGACTTGTCAACTCGATCGACTTGACAAGATCGCCGGGCAGACGCGCCGCATGTGTTAAATAGTCGTCGAACATCAGACGCTGCGCCGTGAAGATATCCGCAATCGTCGCAATCGAATAACTGTTGAGCATCGGCGTGAAACGCGAAACCGCGTACATCTGGTAGGCGCGACTCATTTCGTACAACTTGGCGATCAGGTGATCCCTGACGCGCGTGTACGCGCTGCGCATGTAGACCATCAACGACTGTGGCGCTCGATGTCCCTGCGCTTCATTTTTCAATTTTTCCACCTGGCGCATCTCGGCTTTGATCTGCTCCGCTTCGGCTTCGCGCCGGGCCACTTCCAGCACCATCGCATTGTAGTCGAGCAGCCTGAGGTTGCGCGCATCAACCAGATCAAAGAAAGTCTCCACCGCATTTTTAAGCTCACCCGCGTCGCTGAATTCGTCCAGATAGGGTTTGATCATCTCGCGGAATTCACTGCGGTCGACCATGATCTTGGCTGCGTCGGGCGGTTGCATCGGACTGAAAAGCTCGTGCATGTCGGCGTAAATGCCCTTAAACTCCTTGATAGTGTTTTTGTAGGTTTTGCGCAGTTCTTTGATAACTTTTTTGTTGTCCTTCAGGAATTGGCGCAAGCCGTCGGTCGCATCTTTGTAGTCGCGGAACAACTCCCGCCCCGTCGAGATAAAGTCGAGCGTGCCGATAGCCGCCGTCCCGATGCTCACAATGGCCGACATAACCTGCATGATTGTTTGCAGATCGCACTGCGCATCGATTACAGCCTGTCGCAGTTTCTGCTGGTGTTGAAACACGGTATCTTTTTGAATATCGATAGCGTCCGCCAGCTGATCTATCTCCACCGCAACTGATTCGATCTTGCTGCGCAGAACTTCACGGCTGTCCCGCGCCTTGTCCAGTGAGGCGTCAAAAGCCTGCAGGGAGTTCTGCAGCGACTCAATTTTGTTAAGTGCAATGTCGTCGGCCTCAACCAGGTCGCTGAATTCTTGCTCAATGATGCGTCCCGCGGCAATCAATTCCTGCGTGCGCTCGCTGAGGTATTCCAGCTTCAGCATCGGCGCCCAGTTAAACGGATTGCCGAAGTAGTCGACTCCTTGCTGCAGTCGCGCAATTTCCACCAGAGCATTGCGATGAATCGCAGCCAGGGCCTGACGGTCGTCGCTTGATACTTCGATCGGACATTTCTCTTCGACAAATGGCGCTGACATGTCCAGCAGCCAGCGGTACATCTCCGCGACTTCCACAAACTGGTCAGCGCTCTTGCTGCTGAGGAATCGGCTGCGGGCATGTCGTTGAATCAACAGCAGCTGTTCGAGCTTCACGATCGCGGCAAACTCATCAGTGTTCGGAGGCGCAGGCGACTGCCCTGGTTTAGCGTGGTTAAACACGACATTGCCGGACGGCCCGGATTTACCCAGGTCGCCGTTAAATCGCGCCGGCGGACCGGCATCGCCATCGGGACCGTCGGGCGCCGTGTGCGAATACCTGCTCGAGGGAATATATCCACCCGTCGGCGAAGAAGCCGGAGGCCGGACCAGCGTCCAGACTGCGCCGTGGCCGCCTGCGCCGCCGCTGCCCGGCTCGCCGTCGATTGCACGTCCACCGCCCGTTCCGCCGCTTACAGTCCAGGTGAGCGCCGCTTTTGGATGGTCCGCGATCAGTAGCATAATGTTTCCGCCCGCGCCGCCTGCACCCGAACGTCCGGCATTGCCGCCACGCCCGCCGCGGAATCCCTTTTTCCCCATTGCTTCGGGTGGAAACCAGTGTTTATTCGGTCGCGAAGAAACATCAATTCCACTTTCTCCGCGCTCACCTCGGTCACCGCGTTCGCCCTGCTGTCCATCCTGTCCACGACCGCCCGAACCGCCGCGTGCCGCTACATGGAAGCCGGGTAATCCCGTTGTGGCGATGCTGCCGTCAATGCTCGCAACCTGCTCCCAGGGCGATTGAAACAAAGGCTGCAGGCGTTGTTTGATCGACGCTTCGGCGTTTTTCACAGCACTTGTTAACTCTTCGCCGACCAGTCCGGCCAGTATTTCGGCCAGTACTGCCGGCGCTTCGGCTGCGATGTCCGCATCCACGCCCATTCTTCCGACGACTACCGGGAAAAAATTGTCGTTGGGACTTAAGGGCGACACGTCGCAGGCCACATCGGCCAACTGCAAGGCGCGGGATTCAGGATTAAACACAAACTGCAGTGTGGCCGCGATTCGGCATGGAAGCACCACATATTCGTATTGCTGTTCAAACTGCATAAATGAATAATAATACTCGGCAGGCAGGTCGTCGCGCCGCACTTTAAACGAGACCTTAAACTCCCTCTGCGCCTCCAGCACCACGTCAAAACGCATCTCACCGGTGTTGTGATTCAACTGACACTTAACACTACGCCTCCGGAGTTCGCCCCGCGGCTCCACGTTCAGAGAACGCAGCAGCAGGTTAAATCGGTACGACCTGCTTTCAAACCGAAATCTCAATTGATCCCTGGTCAACCGCGTTGCACTGTTCATCAATGGTGCGACGAGATCGCTTAACTCGCCTGTTAACACGTGATCGGGAACTCGCTCGGCCGGGTACTCGGCTTCAACAACTTTTCCCGTCGCATGCAAATCAAGCGATTTCGCGGCAAGTGTCACATTCCCGGCATTGCCACCCGTTCCGCCGTTAGCTCCGGCGCTGCCGTCACATCCCTGCCTATTGCCTTTGATCCCTTTTTCTTCCTGGATCGGCAGTTCACCCGGCGCAAAATCGACTTCGGCGCTCACCCCGCTGGTGACAAGTTTAACGCCTTCGTGTATTACAATTCGCCGCGCAAACAGGGACAGATTGCGCCCCGGCAGAACGATATCGCCCGGGATTTTGATTGTGTCGGCGTAAACAATCAGATCGTGACTGGCGGTCGTCGCAATGGAATTAACATCGTAAGCGGCATCTTCCTGTGTTAGTTCAACGTTCACGCCCACAATCTGTTTAACGTTTTCTGTAAAGGTCGTAACCTGTGGTTCCTGCGTCAGTAGATTTCGCGTTGACAAATTACTCATGCGGCTGATCCCGTGGTTTGAACGTTGCCTGGTTTCAATTTCAGTTCGGCAGTCGCGGAGTTACGCGGGCCTGCAATCATGGGCCCCGAACGCCGGCACTCTGTAAAAATAGCACTGTTGCGCGACCTGACGTCCTTTTTCGGCAACTATTCTCTCCAGATGCTTCCCTGCAACGGCATTTTCCACATTTCGACACGCAGACCATTTTCGTCCTGAAGTCGCTCAGGTGGCGGGATTCGGGCTAATATATTGCCCCGGACGACACCGCACTTTTGGCACCTGATATTTCAGTCGTGCGCCGTGTGCCTGCGGCATGCCGGCTTGCAGAGCGCTGCGCCTCCCTGCATGTTATTTGGGCGGCCGGCTTGTTTTCCTGTTAGTCAATGCACCTGAAACAACACAACCTGAAGCTTGATTCAACAACTGAACAGCGCAGTGACAAACAAGAGGGATTTTGCAAGCAGGCTGTCAGAACGAACAGTGGCCGTGCTTCCGTAGTCCTCCATCTTCCAAACGTGCTTATTTGAGGAGAATGCCAATTCAATGTCGCTCTAAAACACATCGGCCGCATCCGGGCGGCAGGTACAGTTAAACAAACTGCCACATGCGCGCCGGAAACGGCCGAACAAACACGTCCTGACGACAACAGGACTACATTTTAACTACTTTGCGGCTTATGGTGTCAACACCGTTACCGATGCGCAAAAAGTAAATTCCGTCGGGCAGCTTTGACATGTCCAGACTGAGCTGTACACCGGTAGCAAGCTGACGCAATTGTGTTTTACCCAGATTGTCGACAACTTCAACAAACACGTTGCCTTCAAATCCCGACAAGTCCAATGAGATGCGCCCCGATGTCGGATTGGGATAAACACTGACTTCCGGATCGGACTTTTGCGGAAAAATGACCGGCACATCCGGATCTTCGCGCCGGCCGCGAACGCCTTTTTTGTGAAACTCACAGAGTGGAACGGTCGCGATGCGATAACTGCCGGCTTCCAGTGAACTGGTCTCCAGAATGCTGATTGAGTGCCCGGCAACGACATCAATATCCTGCAACACCGTTGCGTTCGACAGAGTTATGTCATTCTCCGCATACAGGTCGGTCGCGATTGTTCCGGTCTTGTTAAGATCATACGGCATATAGCGGAACGTGCGCACGGCTGACTGCCTGCCGCTGAAATTCCCTTCAAGATAAATCCGGTAATAGCTGCCGTATTTCAGGCTGGTGCCCAGCTTCGACAAGGTTGTGCTGTTAAACGGAATGCCGTAGTTAATGTCGGGCACGCTGCCGGCGTAAATCTGCTTGCCATAGGTCGGGCCAAGTCCAAACCCGTGTTCGTCGACCTCCGTAATAGAAACATAGTACTGGTAATACGAACATGTGCAACGTTTAAACAGTGGGTGCACACAGAATGCAACGTCTTCAATCTCGTCAGGAATCTTGCCGCAGCGAAATTTCGCTTTGATTTTCGGCCAGTCCCACTTGGGAGTTTCACAATCTCCAAGCGGCCCAAGTATGAAACTCGAAGAGCTGATGCACGGCACTTCGTCGGTATTCATATTTCCGTTGATCGACATGCCGTCGCGCAGCTCGGCTTCGCACTCTCCGGGGACCGGCTCCGGCGGCGGTGATGGACAAAAGGTATGCGCCCAGAGATAGCCGAGACCACGCGGATCAAGCGCATCTTCAAAATCCGAATCCTGCATGTTGGCCCACATTTTGCCGTACCAGTCCGATTTGCCGTTGTCGCTATTTGAACCAACACACTTCGACTCACCGGTGCTCAGTTGTCCAATGATTTGATGTGCGGAGTTTAACAGCGGCGAGCCGGAAGATCCCGGCTCGGTTGTGCCGAGCGTCCAGTCGACAACCCGCACATACTCGAACAGATCGTTGTCGACGGTTTTGCCGTTTTCAGTTGACTTCGTAGGAGTCTCGGTTTTCGAAAACTTCTTCACGTCATGATTTGGATGGTGAACACAAACCGCCTCGTTAACATAGCCGTCAAAAGAGCTCGCATTTATCCAACCGGAATAACAAATCTTGTGAGCGTCAAACTGGGCGACGGTTGCGTTGAGTCGCAACAGCAGATAGTCCGACTGCGGCCCACCGCTGTGCTGCCGTGCAACCTGGCTCGCGCCGCTCACCGAAAACCCTTTGTACGTATACTGGTAACCGTCCGGAGGATCGCAAGCCCCTGTTTGATGGCCAAACTTAAACACCCAGATTGGAAAAGTATTGTCATGCGCACCGGTTTCGATGTTGTCGGCGCAATGACTCGCCGTCAGGAAAAGCGGGTCGCCCGTGTTGTCGACATTGTTAATCAAAGCGCCGCTGCAGCCGTGCGCCAGATTGAAGGTGTTGTCATACGCCATGACATAAGCTACAGAACTGATTTCCTCCACCCAACCCGACGTGTGTTCCAGGCAGCGCACGTTGATCTGGCAGGGTTCAGAAGTTCCATACTGCGGCGCGGCGCGTGAAAACACATCCCTGAAGACGTGCACAACTTTACCGATGTACAGAATCCCCGTGAAGTCGACCCAACTGGGCTCGTGATACTCCAGTATGATGCTGTTGCCGTCGATGTATTCAATTCCGAACTTAAGATCGTTAACAATATCCCCCGGATTGTTGTCGGATGTATAGGCCCCGAGAACCATACTTTGATCTTCGTTGTACAGGAATAGCTGCGCACCTTCGGGAAGAATAAACTCACTGAAGTAAAACTGCAGTGCATAGGCGCTCTCCGATTGCACTCGCACCAGCCATACGCGTGTACTGTCTTCGAGCAGTTGAAACGTCCCGTCATCGACGATGCTGATATTCATGTCGACGCCGGTGCCGTAGTACTCCATCCTGCAATCGCCGCACCTGATCTGTTTAACCTCGTCGGCATAGAGGATTTGTTCGTCGTTGTCGAGGTCAGGCAGTGTGAAGGTGCTCAGATCGCCTTCCAACATACTCTGCACCGTCGCATCCTGCATGCCGAGCGGCACGCCTCCGTCGCTGAGCTGAGCATACATGCGTGCGCTTCCGCACAACATAAATGCTGTCAGCAGATAAATCATTGATTTCATGTTAATATTTCGGTTTATGTGTTTAACTGCCAGTGAACTACAAAGCAAATAGGGCGTCAACGCCGCGTGGGTTTGTGATGTGTATTATTTACGGCCGGCGCGTATCTCAGCGCGCAGTTGATCATTCTGGCGTTGCAGGTCTTCGTAGTTCTTCTGCAATTCGATCACATAAAGCGTAAGTTCCTCGATCTTTTTCATCTGGATTGCGCTCATCTCACCCAGTTGAAGTCCTTCGTTAACAACCTGCTCTTCCGAAGGCACGCCGGGCAGGTGTTTGTTTTGTTTGATAAACGCCTCAACCTCGCCAAGATCAGCCAGGTTATAACTGTCGTCAAAGACGTAGTCGCACCATCCGCTGCGGTTTACTTCGACTTCGCGGGTCACGGTCTTGCCGTCCTTGGTCACGTAAAAAGGGTATTTGCCGCATTGTAAGTCGACGGGATTGGTCAGGCCAGGCCCCTCTTTGCTGCGGATAAAGTACCAGCCACCATTTGTCATACCGATTCCCATGTATTCGCCGTTGGGGTTCGTTTCGGTCGTGACCCAGGCCGTCCCGATTTCCGACTTGAGAATTACATTCCAGTTGGCATCGGTCCATCTCTCAGTACCGGACTGAAACTCCAGCGATCCTTTGTTGGAAAAGATAAACTGCGGATCATATGTAAGGCCGGTGACTTCGCTGGAGGAGTTCTCGTCAAAAGTTTGCAGTTCAACATTGCCGTAGTAGTCGGTGACAAAAACAGAGCCGCCAGGGTTGCCATCCATTTTTGTGACGGTTGCCGGTGCATCGACGGGCTGTCCCAGGTAAGCGTTAAATCCGATGTACGCGCCGAATATTCCGTCATTGTTGCCGCCGGTCGAGCTGAAAGTTATCGGTCGATAGTCGCCTATCTGGAAGTTGGTCCGCGAGTCCGAGGTCCAGAGACCGGCGCGTTGAGCAGCCAGCTGAGACGTGCTGTTGCCGCTCCACATGCGCAGAGCCGTCAGGGAACCGCCCTGTGAGTCGTATTTTCGAATGCCGAATCCGTTAATGCCTTCGGCATAGATATCCCAGATATTGTTGTCGCCGAACACATCTTCGGCCTCGAGTCTGATACCAGGCGTATTGTCGGTAAACGGCGCGCTGACGCTCATGGAACCAAGTGATTTAAAGATGTGAATATCGCGGACAGCAAAGTCGTAGTTATCTCCAATTGACACCTGGTCCACTGTCCAGGTAGAAATGCCGGTGTTTCCCCATTCATCGGTTTGACTGTACAAATCTGAACAAACAATACAGAGGAAAACGAGCGCTGCGAGAATTGATGTGCGAATCAGATGCATAATATTGCAACCAGTGAAAGTGTTAAGAATGATGTGTATTAAACAGTGGCACGCAAGCCCACAACGTGATCTATCACCTGGGACAGGGGTGGCTCGATCTCATTTAAGATTACAATGGACTTTCTGTGACAGTGCCGCAAGTGCCAAGGCTCAACAATCGTGCCACAATTGCGGTCGCAACAGTCCGGGGATACGTGAGAGGTTAAACCCGATGGTTTAATTAGTCTAACTAAATACAGAACAAGGACTTGCAGACTTCGAAAAGGGTGTTGACGGGAAGTATACGCCGTTTACTCCAAGTTTTCATCGTTCAGTGTCACGACCAAATCTCGTCAGGGCGCTACGAGCTGGAACAGGCGGTCAAATGGATGTTCGGTGCAATCACGTTTGCTGATGACAATCTTCCGGCGTTTTTGCTTGTCTCGAAGCTCTGCACGCAAAAACAAGGAAAAATTCAGGGCATTACGTCCACCTCTTCTCAGCATGGCGAATTTTCGTCACGCGGTCGAAATGTCGTCAAAGGCTGGTATCCAGACGGACTAGCGCTCGGCCCTGTGCCGGCACGGTGGTCAAACGGCAGTGGACTGCTGTGTTTGATGCTGCCCAAGGCGGTGGGTCTATAGTAGTTGAATGTTAAACAATTGGCGCAGAATTCGGACCGAACTCCCTGGTATGAGCACTTCGATCTCAACAAGGGCTAATCATAATATGTCCAGACGCTGTCCTGAAAGAAATACGCGTGTACAAAGCAATTGGAGAATGCATTCGCAAGCGCAATGCTAGACAAACTGCACATTAGACCTCTAGACTGTTATACCAGTGATTCCATTAGCGGCAATGAGAGCCGCCAGATCCTTGCTTATGTAATTATTGCTTCCAAAATCCCTCAACATGAAATAGTCCCAGTTCTGAAGATAAAAGAGTTTACTCATTCTTAGCACCTTCGGCTTTATTGCGATGAATTTCCCATCTGCACCAAAATGTTGATCAAGGGATGATTGGAATTCAGAAAAAGCTTGATGAGACGCAAAGCAAATTTCGTCCACGATTTTCCGTTGAATTCGATGATACAACCAAAACTCAGATTCATTATAATTTATCATCGATGAACAATCAGACAGTTGAAGTAGCCAATAATAGTCAAACTTCTGATCTCCGACTTGAATACGCGCCTCGCAGAATTTGTTTTCAGCAAGTTTTGAAGCTCGAAACAAATCTGCGAACTTCCTGCTTATGATCAATCCCTTGCCAAGAAATGAGGAACTAACTAAATCAGTTAGCTTGGCTTGCGGATGAAGAACCAGGTAATCCAAGTTCGGTTGAAACTTGGGCAGCTCAGAATACCGCACATTCCGGAATGAATCAAGAACGCCAGAATTCATACGGCCGCCGTATTCCTGTATCTGTGGATAGACATACCCTGTTTCAGGAGTGTCTACAGCTTCGTTCAGCAGGTAGAAATATCTCATTTCAGCTCCAACAATTCGGAAACTGGACAGCCTGTTAATCCCTCCCAACTTGCCGTAGCAATTGCAACGGTAATACTGAAAAAGAATAGCAGCATCTTTTCCTTCCTGTCAAGTTGAGCAAACATTCGCTGGAATCTATAAGGACGTCAGAACTCTTGAAATACCGCTTTGTGTCTTTGCACAATAGTTTGTCGTACCAGTGTGAACCTATGCCGTTGTTACACGAAAGCAAAGCAACGATGAGCAGTTGTTGCTCATAGTGGCAAGCACCATCGAAGCAAATGAAAGATACGACGAGATATTTACAATCTGTTTATTCGTCAATTCTACGCGAAACATTGGCATTCGTGTAAACATGCCTCGACAAACGTAACTGAGCGTTGTTAGTGAATGAAACCCAAAGGACCGTGGAATTGCACCACTCCCTCGTGATAAGTTGTAACATTTTGGTATCGCATCCTTGAAGGCGGAGCAATAAAACTGAGGCTATCAAAGCCCGACATTACGAGTGAACCATTTCTCTGAAATACACATGTGAGCTTGACAAAATTCAAATACATCACCCCATCAAGTTCGACATTTACAAAATCAGCTCCTGATTCAATGCCGGTTAATTCATGTATCAAATCAAACGGCCGACCATACCAGCCATCAGGTAGTCGTAGTGTTCCATACTGATTAACCTTGAACCATTCGCGAATGGTCGCATCCATTTTCTTATGATCCAACTATGTACAACTCCGCTTCATTTGCCAGGCAGATTGAAAGTATTCTTATTCTCTACCACACTCTGCTGCACAAATCTCCAAGTGCGAAGTCAGCCACAAGTCAACGAGTTTTTTTGGCTTATGTGAAAAGCCGCACCGCACCAACCGGTGATTCTCAACGACTTGCATGGTTCATAGAGTGCGACTACTTAGTGTGTTGTATGTGTCCAATCGTTGACAATCCGAGCATTATGGCGAATGACCGCACACCGACAATGACTGGTTTCGTGGTACTCTCGCAAGCTTCCATCAGCTTCGGATAGAGGTACTCCGGCTCCGCCACACCACGAATCCAAGAGCCAACCTAACCAGCACGTCAATAAAATGTAACACTCCTGTCTTTTACATCCAGAAGATCGTACCATTCATTGTTGACATATACTTCGTCTTCGGTCCCGATTCTGATAAAAGCCCCACTTAGAATAATTTCTTCGCGAATGGCATCCTTAATTGCGATTCGAATAGTTTCAATTTCAAAATCTCGAACAATGAAGAATGAATCACACCAAAAATAGCATCTTTCAGGGTCTTCATCGGCTTTGATGTCCATCAAATGTTTAATGCCCTCGACTGTAATAATTGTGGTAACATAAACATCTCCATTGGCAGTGATTACATGCATATCAACATTGTCTTTTAGTGGGTCATTTTCTTCAAAATACCCACCTGGGAATGACAGCTTAAACTTTCGAGCGTCGCAATTGTCATCCATCAACTCAACCTCCTGAGGTGAAGAGAATACTACAACTGGTTAATTCATCAAATACTTCTCTGATCCAAACTTCGACTGTCTGATTTCGCTCAACTAATTGCTGAGTGCTTTTTGAAGTAGATCAGGCCCCACCAAGACAGTCACTTACCAATATTGTGATGCGGTAGTTAGGAAGACTCCAAATCATCTCTCCTGATCAATTCACCCAACAGCAAAGCAATATTATCCGACTGTTGTCCAATTAGCCGGACTGACACTTGTACGAACATGAAACTCCTGTTTAATCTCAGGACAATCAGCGATCCAGTCTGGCACCATCCTTTCTGACACCACAACCAGCCTGTTCCCAGAGCCTATGAATTCACCCTCCATCTCCATGCCGTTAACCCCATAGCGGCGGCATCCCCCCTAAAACATCATATCTGCCGACAAATAAATTCTCGTGCTCTCCGTGCTGCGCCCCAATACTGCGCTTAAAGTCAATGCGCGCTCAAGTATCGAGGTGTAAATCCCGCCGCCGGCCGAACTGTGCCAGGTCGTGGAAGTCTCACCGTCAAGGAAGACGCGGCCGGCGTCGTAATAACCAATGAGTCCAAAGTCCAGCGGAACAAACAAGGTGCCGCGGAACAAATGTGTGCGCAGCTCCGCCTGGCCGAGCAGCGAAGCGTCACCCGCAAAACGGTCGCGGCCGAAGCCGCGCAGCGAGCGCTTGCCGCCCAGGCGCGCCGCGTGAAAAAATGGAAAGTCGCCCCAGATCTTTGCGCCGAGCCCGCGCAATGCCAGCGTGGTCCGCGCCGGGAAATCCACCGTAAAATACGTGCGCGCCTCCACCGCCAATCGCAGATAGTCGGCCGGATTCGAAAACAGGTCGCTGGAATAACGCGCGTTGACGTCCAGATAAACGCCGCTGTAAGGTTCGTGTGCGACGTCCCGCGTGTCAAATGTTAAACCAACGTCCGCCCCGGCAGTCGTGAAGTCGCCGCGTCCGTAAGGCGACAGCGAATCCGCCAGCGTCGCGGCGATCGGACTCACGTCCGACCACTCGGCAAACAGACCAAATTTTAACAGGAATTCATCGCTGACGTGCCAGCCCAGCTGCGGCTGGATTTGAATGTAGTTTTGCTCGACCTTATAGAATCCTTCTTCCGATTGATCGTGATCGAACTCTGTTTCGTTGCCCAGACCGTAAAAACGAATGATTTCCAGGTCCGTCGTACGCAAATCCAAAGTTAACACGCTGTTGCGCATCAGCTGGTTAAACTCTCCGAAAAAGTTAAAGTCGTATCCGTCCGACAGTGTCGAATACGAACCCGTCAGGCCCATCGTGTAGTCGTATGGCGCGGCAAAGACGTCGTAGCGCCAGACCTGACCTCCTATGCCGATGTCGTAGCCGTCGTCGGAGGTATAACTCAAAACCGGCAGCACGCCGAATGCGTGCCCGCGATTTTCGATCAGTGGTTCGTTGCGCAGTATCTCGTCATCGCTGCGGTCGCGTTTATAGTCGTAGTAGTCGGTGCTCGGTCCGGCAATCACCTCCGTCTTGCCGCCGTCGTCGTAGAACTTCGTCAGCTTGCGCGCGTCGGAAAATGGCGTGATTGTTAACCAATGTCCGTGGACATAAGAGGAGTCGACCAGTAGATCAGCGCCGCCGCCCGCGTCGACTACCAAACGAATATTGTCGTGCACATTTCCGCGCACCAGCACGGCATCGTCGCCGCCGTACAGAAACACGCGCACTTCCCGCGTCGTGTCGCTGTAGTACGTCTTCGAATGCAAGACCTCGCCGCGTCCGGCCAACTCGCCGTCCTCGCGTTTGAATATTTGAACGCGAAGCCTCTCGTCGTCCAACCTGTCGACAAGCAAAAATTCATCTTTGTCGCTGCCGTGGAAGTCGGCGTAACAGTTTGTTAACTCGTAAAAGATATCTGCGGTGACGTGGAGAGAGTCGCGACGCGACTTCAGCTTGTTGTACATTTCTTCCCCGCAGATAGCACGTACCTGCGGCGGCATTGTGTTGATTGCGGTTCGCAACACGCTGTCGGTGACCGCCTGTTGAATGAATGTCGCAACCGAATCCCACTGAGTTTTGGATATCTGCCCCAGAAATCTTCGGTCCAGGTGACGGCCCGAATGTGTTAACTCAAACACGGGAGGCACGCCGTAATCAAAATGCACATGTGAAATAATAGCGAGGGTCAAGAGCTGCGGAATCACACCGTCGAACAGCGGAAAAGCAAAGTCGCGGTCGCGTGGAATCGGACGCCAGACCCAGGAGTCTTCGCCGGTTTTTATTCCGGCCCAGCGCCACTGATCGGCGTGGCGATCGCGATCGCCGATAAGAATGTCCATCAAACGCGCCTTCAGAAACTCCAGTGCGTCCACGCGTTCGTCATTGTCTTCCTCCAGGCGCTCAAACAGCTTGTAGCCATTGATAATTTTGTCCGCGCCGGCAAAAACGCGGCCGTCTTCCGTTTCCGAGGGGTGCTCTTCAATCAGCCCCAGCATGCCGGCAAAAGCCTCGCGGTACTCGCCCAGACGCGGCGAATCCGGCATAACAACGAGTCTGGCCGTTGAATGCAGCACGTCAGTCGCCGTCAGCATTTCCTGTACAATCATTGCCGAAAGCGGATGAATTACGCTGATCTGGTCCTGCAGCACGTCCGCCACCAAGGTCTCGCGCAGGCGCTCGTCCAGCGAGCGCGTCGGATCCTTGTCCACCGATCTGAATTTGTACGTGATGCCGTCCGCGCCGATAAAGCGCAGCGATTTGGTCTGCATGCCGCCGCCGAGCCGGTCCGGCTCCAGTCCACCGCCAAAGGAATCCAGATCGAGCACCGCCACATCGATCGGCGTGGCCCAGACGTCGCGCCAGTGGTCGCCCGCCATCGTGCGGAGCATCCAGCCGGCTTCGTATCGCGCACCGGGCGTAACGCGCACCGAGTCGGCCGCCTGCACCGGACAGGAAAAGAACCAAAAGGCCAAAAAACAACAAACGCCGCCGATCGGCGACGAACAAAAGGAAAAAAGCCGTGCGAAATTCATGCGGCAACTGCATTTTTGATCAACAATGCGACTGACCGGCGGCCGCGCGTGGAGAAATAAGTTACAACGGTCGCAACTTGCTCCAAAATCTAACCGTAACGCCCCTCGTCTGGACAAATTCGTCCGTCCGCTGCACGGACCGGACGCACAGCAGCCTGCGCCCGTTCCGACAAATTTCCAGAACCTGGAGGGAGTCTACGACAATGGGAAAAAAGAATCGCGACAATGAATCTACTGACATTCGCGTTGAAGCCACCAAAGTCATCTGGGCGCTGACAACGGCCATCATGGGCATCAGCATTCCGATAACCGCCATCACCAATGCGCACGAACCCGTGCTGCCGATCCTGGCTCTCATGGTTGCCGGCGTTTCCACCCTGGGCGTCTGGCTGTTTGGGCACCGCAACAACCAGAGCGGCAACAACGCTCAACTCGAGGAACTGAACGAAACGATCCACGCGCTCAAAAACAACGTCGCCATGCTGGAAGACACGCTCGGCGACGAGCTGCTGCGTCGCCGGATCGAATCGGAAACCTCGGCTCCCAAAGGCAATCCGGCGGAGTCCTTCATGCGCGAACCGGCGCGGGAAAAAGTCTGAGGTCCGGTCAGCTACCCTCAAATCGCATCAATCTTTTTCGTTCGCTTGGTTCGGCCCGCCCTGCTCGTCAAAATCCAGAGCGGCCGAGTTGATGCAATAGCGCAAACCCGTCGGCAGCGGCCCGTCCGGAAAAACGTGCCCCAGGTGGGCGTCGCAACGGCTGCACACAACCTCGTCCCGTGGAATACTCAGTGACCGGTCCTGCCGCGTCGTCACATTCTTCATCTCCGACGGACGCCAGAAACTCGGCCAGCCCGACCCACTTTCGTACTTGTGCTCGGCGCTGAACAGCGGCTGGCCGCAGCACACGCACTTGTAATCGCCCGGCTTTTCATTGTAGTAGTATTCGCCCGTGAACGCCCGCTCGGTGCCGCCCTGGCGTGTGACGTAATACTGCATATCGTCCAACTCCCGACGCCATTCCTCATCGGTCTTGTTGATTTTCCTGTCCTGACTGTCGTTTTGCATGACTGGTCCTGGATAATCGTGCAATAGTGCGGAAATTTTCATGGTAAACGATGCCGCCGCTCCGCTAGTTTAATGCGCCGTCCACCGACTTCCCCTAAAGGCCTTCCCAGAGATTTTCTTGTTTGTCAAGGGGTTGCAGGTTCGGCGTCAACTTAAACAAGCCGAACAATGAAAATGCCTCCGCCGGGAAAGTAGAAACTCACCTGTTCATCTCCACACAAACCGCAAATAACACCACAATGCCGGGCTGCCGAAAACGTTATCCTGTCTTTCCTGTTGGAGGTGTTCCGTGACGAATGTTTCAACGCACGCTGCTGCCGATTCGCTGTCGTACCGCCAGATACTTGTATTCTGGCTGCCGCTCGCTTTCACCTGGATGATGATGTCGTTTGAGAGCCCGATTCTCAATTCGATCATTGCCAGTCTGGCCGACCCCAAAGCGAACCTGGCGGCGTACGGCACGGCATTTGCCATCGCCATTCTCGTCGAGTCACCTATCATTCTGATGATGAGCGCCTCCACTGCACTCGTCCGCAATCGCAGTTCCCTGCGCCGCCTCTGGAAGTTCACGGCCATGCTCAACGTCGCCATCACTCTCGTGATGCTGGTCATGCTGATTCCCGCCGTGTACGACTACCTCATTCGCGACCTGGCCGGATACCCGCAACCTGTGGCCGACCTGGTTAAACCGGCGCTGCTGATTCTGCTGCCCTGGCCCGCGGCCATTGGTTTCCGTCGATTTTACCAGGGCATTCTGATCAGCAATAATCTGACCAGACGCGTCACCTACGGCACTTTTGTTCGCCTGCTGACGATGGGCGCATGCGCGGCGCTGATGTACTGGCTCTACGACGGTCCCGGGGTCATGCTCGGCGCTGCGGCCCTCACCAGCGGCGTCGTTGCCGAAGCCCTGGCCAGCCGTTTTATGGTGCACAAATCCCTGCTGCGACTTAAACAAACGCGCCTCGGTCCCGACGACGAACGATTGACCTATCGCGAAATAGTCCGGTTCTACACGCCGCTGGCGCTGACCTCCATTATTGGACTCTCGTCTATTCCCCTGGTGCAGTTTTTTGTTAATCACGGTCGCCTGCCGCTCGACTCACTGGCGGTCATGAGTGTCATCAACCCGTTTACATTTTTGTTTGTCAGCCTGGGACTGTCCTATCAGGAGGCCGGTATCGCGCTGCTCGGCAAGGGCGCACGCAACGTGCTCAAGATCCGTCGTTTTGCAATTGCGCTCGGTCTGGCCTGCAGCATCGGCATGTTACTGGTGGCTTTCACACCGCTCTACGACTGGTATTTTTCCAGTTTTTCGAATCTCAGCCCGGCACTGACGGACTTTGGTCGCCTGCCGACAAAGCTGCTGGTTCCGCTGCCGTTTTTTGCGGTGTATTTGTCCTTTTTGCGCTCCGTACTGGTTAACGCACGCGACACACGCCCAATCAGCCTGGCGACCATGGCGGACGTTGCGCTGCTGGCGGTTTTGATGGCCGTTTGTGTTTATACTCTGGATCTGGTCGGCGCAATTGCGGCGTCATTGTCCGTTGTAGTCTCGCGTGCCTTCAGTCAGATGATGCTTGTTCCCCGTTACCGCAGGGCTATTTCTGGATGACTCTTTTGTTAATCATGCAGATATCAGACAATGCGCAGATAGTCGGTCCAGGGGTGCATATCGAGATTGTTTAAAACCAGTTCCACGGCTTTCCGCGCCGCGTCGTTCCCGATGCACAACAGGAAGAAGTGTCCGTCGCGAACCGGAGGTATCAGCGTGCGTTCCGGCTGTTTTACGTCGATGCCGATTGCCTCTGTTCCCATGATGTTTCGCCCGCCCGCCTGTCGTTTTCCATCGATAAACAAGCGCGGCGGCCTGCCACATTCGCCCAGATATCCGGCCAGTTCGCGCGCGACCGCACCGCCGCCCACGATGGTCACCGGCCTGTTCCCCAGGTGTTTCTGGCTGAGTAAAAAGTGCGCTTTTGCTTTTAACATCGCCGACCGGGCGTAGCGTGTGTCGAGGCGAGACAGACTTTCCCCGTGGTCAGTCTTGACGAGCAGTTGTTCCTCCAGCTTAAACAAGTCGACGCCCGCATGCACCGCACGCTGCAGCAAGTCGTAGTCTTCCGGCCAGGCGACATCGCGATAGGAGCCTAACAAGAGAATCGTCCTGCGGGGAAAACACATCGTCGGGTGAACAATGGTTGCATCCACAAAGAGTTCGTTGCGCAATGCTGCGGGCGTCAGCAGTGAATTTGACCAGTCCAGATAGCGTTGCAGGCGGTCGTCTACACCGGCCGGAATCTCGTAGTGCACGCACGATCCGGCAATGAAATGCCAGGGCAGATCACGTGAAAATTTCAACAAGCGCTCGAGCCGCTCCGGGTGCATTATATCGTCCGCGTCCATGCGCACGATCAGCTCGCCACTCGCAGCGGCGATACCGGCATTCAGAGCGTTTACAATTCCGCCATGCTCCACGTCCAACGCGATACAACGTCGATCCCTTTTTGCAAAGTCCGCAACAATTGCCGGGCCGCCGTCGGTCGAACCATCATTGACGGCCAGCAATTCAAAATCGGCCCAGGACTGAGCGGCAATGCTGTTTAAACATGCACTCAGAAATCGGGCAGCATTGAAATAGGGCAAAACTATCGAAATCGTCATGGGCTGTCCTGCTTCCTTCCAGGCAACAGCAACGCATCATGGTCGGGAATATTCTAGCGAATGGAGATAAGGAGGATAATCCGGCCCGACCGGCATTGAAATTTCATCATGCTCTCGGTGCTTGTGCGAGGTGGTGAATTCCGGTACTACGTGGCAGGTTGACGTGGCGAAACGTTTAAAACACAAAAACGGCAGAAAGTCGTCCTGTAGCTTCCCGGCTGACATTTAAGTACTCCAGGACGACCTGCTGTCGTTTGAATAGTATTCTCATTCTGAAACTGATTGCGCCAGTCCTC
>CAYULF010000004.1:275128-373775 GCA_964445695.1 uncultured Hyphomicrobiales bacterium
CGCCCCGGGCTTCCCGGCTGACATTTATGTACTCCGGGGCGGAGGCCGTTGCAATTCTGTTCAACTTCTGCGTCCCGCCCCGGGCTTCCCGGCTGACATTTAATGTACTCCGGGACGGGACACGTCCGTTGTTTAATTCTTCATTTGTCAATCTTGCGCCAGTCCTCCGCCCCGGGCTTCCCGGCTGACATTTATGTACTCCGGGGCGGAGGCCGTTGCAATCTTGTTTCCGCTTAGAAAGCGGACAATTTTAAGAGCGGCAAAGACAACTGCGCGACGTCTTCGCCGCCCGTATCCGCTCCGGCTTCCCGGCATGGATTAACACCGGAGCAGAATCTTTCTCATGTCAAAGCGGAATGCTGATTCCGGCGCCGCTGAAGGCGGTATATTTTCCGCTGTCGTGAATGCGTTCAAGTCCCACATCCACAAAGAGTTTGAGGTCTTCAACTCCTCCGAGCGCCAGTTTAACTCCGGCCACACTACTCCAAAGGAATCGTTTGTCGCCATCGGCGGCACGCGCATAGGTGTATGAGGCCGGACTGAGATATGGCGACAGCCGCAGGGACTCAGAGGGATAGAGGTGTAAAGCGACAGTACTTGGGAGTATACTGGACACGACGCTCAGCGCAATTGCACTTCCAAGAAGTTCACCATCGCAATCGCAGTCGCAGTCCTCATCATAGTCATCGCAGTAACATTCGTAACCGTCATCTTCGTCGTAGTCCGGCGCGATGTTTTCAAAAGTCCATCCGGCCAGGCGTAGACCGCCTGTTATACGGGCGTAATCGAATTGATCCGCGCCGCCCGCAGCCACGTGCCAGTTAATGCTGAAGTTCCTGTTAACAAAGTAGTCCAGTCCGATTTTAAACACTGTTGCATTGACATCGCGCTGCCGCATGTAATCCATCGACAGCTGAAGTTCAACGCCCGGTTCAACTTCTTCCTGCTGCGCTAATAAAAAAGTCGGCAATGTCAAAGAACTCAAAATGACCAGAAGTAAACGATGTTGCATTGTTAAACATCTCCGGAATATCAACCGACCGTGCACGACGCCAATCCACTCTTCTCTTCCCGTCGTTCTCTCTCCCGTCCAGGCTGCACGTTTTCATCGTTTTCGAC
This sequence comes from uncultured Hyphomicrobiales bacterium, assembly GCA_964445695.1. Lineage (GTDB taxonomy): Bacteria > Bacteroidota > Ignavibacteria > Kapaibacteriales > UBA7675 > JAUIKM01. Next base: position 276,248 of record CAYULF010000004.1, read on the forward strand.
TCAAAGTGCCTTCTGCGTGCACGGCCGGTTAAATGTCCCTCATCTATGTGTTCAGGTCGTTGTCTCAAGTAACTGGTACAAATATGCAGTCTGGCGTCCGCGACTTCAATGCGCCCTATACGGTCGGGCCATTTCGCTGTATATCTGGTCAATTTCACTGGATAGTTGGCACTGTTGGCGTTTGGCGGTCTGAGTGTGATGCACGGCAAGCACGCGTAAAATCGACGATTTCAGGTCATTTTCGCGTAAAACGCCGCATTTCGTTGTGTCGTTGCCGGAAGCGGCAATTGAATGAACGGCGCTTATGTGCGCATCGGAAGCCGGTTTGTGAATGGTGCTCGGAGTCCGTGGCGGTTTTAGAGAGATTTATCTTAACGCCGGCGCAAAGCTCGGAGTATAGACCGGCCTTTGACAATTGTCCGACATCGAGTGGAAGAATTCACTCAGCAAAAACTCATGAGAGGAGGCCGTGGTGCGGGCATGCAATTGTGCTTCTGTGATTGTGGTTTTGGCTTCGAATTCTGCGTGGTTGCAGGCTGAGAGGCGGAAGTTCTCAATGACTGAGTACTGAGTTTTGGACGTACTTCCCTGTTGATCTTTGGGCCCTCCCAGCACCCGCCACCATTCCTCCGTAAATTTTCGTCCAACAACAGACCGGCCCGCCGGCTTCAAACCCAAGGGTTCCCGGTTTCTCAGACTCGTCGGCCTGTTAATAATTCCTCACTTCACAGCGCTGTGTTTGTTCTTTGCGGGAAGTTTAAGTGTTATGCGGTAATCCACAATGGCAATAAACTTCAGCGTCGCGCAAAACGTAGTTAAACGGGCAGTTTTTGAGTCTGAACGGACAACCATAAATGTATAAACATCAATCATGTCTCGGTGACATGGCGATTTCCACGGACGCAGGACCTGGAATTGTCGCTTGTGACTTCGTGACGCGCCACTGTAACAAAAAGCATAAATGCTTTGGACTGGACTCATACCCGACTGAACGACTTGCGGTGAAGAGATCAAATACTGAGAACAGTGTTCTACAACTGAGTACTGAGTTTTGGACGTACTTCCCTGTTGATCTTTGGGCCCTCCCAGCACCCGCCACCATTCCTCCGTAAATTTTCGTCCAACAACAGACCGGCCCGCCGGCTTCAAACCCAAGGGTTCCCGGTTTCTCAGACTCGTCGGCCTGTTAATAATTCCTCACTTCACAGCGCTGTGTTTGTTCTTTGCGGGAAGTTTAAGTGTATTCCAGCAATCTACAATGGCAAATCACTTCAACGTAGATTGGAACGTAGTTAAACGGGCAGTTTTTGAGTCTGAACGGACAAACCCGCAAACTGCCCCATCGCAAACAAGGTCTTGTGCTCGTCCCACGGAACGACGCAAACAGGTGTTAAACGCAATTACTTCGAACTCCACGCAGACGCCGCTGCTATACACTTGCCGCTCGCCGGTTAACAAAAGCAAGAAGCAAGCCGCACATCAAGGGCGGCGAAGCGCTCGGAATTCAAGGGAAAAACGAATCGTAGGTCAGCGCAGGAGTTCGGAAAGGCGCTTGATCAGTTCGTCCTTTTTGCGACGCGAAACCGCGATGGTGGCTTTGTCGCGCATTTCCACGCGGCCGCCGTCGCTGCGGATGTATTTGACCACGTGGTCAAGATTGACGAGGTGTGAATTGTGCACGCGGAAAAAATCCGAGTCGCCCAGCATGTCGTCGTAGACTTTGATCGGCTTGGAAACGACGATTGTGTCGCTGTTGAGCAGCACCACTTCCGTGTAGGAGCCGGACGCCTCGAATCGCACGATATCCTTGATCTCAACGAATTGCAGGCCGTCACTGAAAGGCAGCGCAATTTTTGCATTCGCGGGCGAAGCCGCACGCACATTTTCGAGCAGTCCCTGCAGAGCCACCTGGGTTTCCGCCGTATCGCCCGAATTTTCGGCCAGATCCTTGCGTGCGCGATCCACCGCCAGAACCAGTTCGTCGCCGTCAATCGGTTTGAGCAGATAATCCAGCGCGGCGTATTTGATCGCCTTCAAGGCGTACTCGCCGTGGGCCGTGGTGAAAATGACCTTAAAACGCAGGTCGCCGACCTGTTCGAGCAGCTGGAAACCACTGCCGCCCGGCATCTGAATATCGAGAAAAACAACATCGGGGTTGTGTTCGCGGACGGCCTCGACACCGGCGGAAGCGGAATCTGCCTCAGCCAAAATTTTAACATCGGGACAGTGCATTTCCAGCAGGGTGCGGAGCGTAGTACGCCCGCGCGGTTCGTCGTCGACGATCAGAGCAGTGAGCATAATCAAATCGTTCGGGAGTTGGATTGACAGAGCCGGGAATCAGTCGGTCGCGCAGACGGCAATTTAATCCACCGGCACCAGAATTTCTACTTTTGTACCGGTGGCATTACCCTCCGCGTCGTACAGGTCCTTCACTTCCACTTGGTATTTATTGGAGCGCCCCTGCGACATCACATCGAGACGCTGACGCGTGACATCCATGCCGACCGACTTGCGCTGCAGATCGTCGGACTTGCGCAACTCCTGGGCGCGCTTGCGTCCGATGCCGTTGTCTTCCACACATACCATGACTGTTTGCTCGTCATGCGGAGCGACGCTTACGAGCAACAAGCCGGGCTCGGACCGCTGCGAGAGCCCGTGTAAAATGGCGTTTTCAACGTAGGGCTGCACGAGCAGAGGCGGCACGCTGACCTCGTCCAGCTCTACTGTCGGATCGATGCGGAACTCTGTTTTGTACTTGTGTTCAAAACGCAGTTGCTCCAGGTCGGTGTAATAGCGCAGCGCGTCGAGTTCTTCAGCCAGCGTGATCAGATCGCGCTGCGAGTTTTCGAGCACCTGACGCATCAGGCGCGCAAACTTGGTCAGGTACTGCAGAGCGCGGCGCGTGTCGTTTTCGACAATCAGACTGACGATGGAGTTCAGTGAGTTAAACATGAAGTGCGGGTTCATCTGCGAACGCAGCGCCTGCAGTCGATAGGAAATCACCTTGCCCTGCAGCTCGGCGCGTTCCCGCACCACGCGCAAGCGCAGCAAAATGGCGCCTATCAGCGCTCCAAGGACAATCGCACCGGCCGCAAAGCGGAACCACAGCGTCTGGTAAATGGCCGGATGGATCACAATACGCACTTCCGTCGCCTGCCCGGCCACGCCGTCGTTGTTGCGCCCTTCCACGCGAAAAATATAGTCGCCCGGCGGCACTGAAGTGTACTGCGCCAGGCGCCGCACGCCGACACTGCTGCGCGGCCGGCGCTCAAAATTGATCAGCTGGTACGAATATTCATTCTGTTGAGGATTGGTAAAGTCCAGCGCGGCAAATTCAATCGTGAAGAAGTTCTGGTCGTGTTCAAGATCGATCCGACGCTGATACACGATCGACGAATCGAGCTGCAGCTCCTCGTCAAACACGCGAAAACCAGTGATATGCACGCGCGGCGAGTTGATGTTGCGACGAACATTGAACGGATGAAAAATGACCATGCCGCTGCTGCCGCCGAAATAGAGCTCGCCGACACTGCTGCGAAATCCCGCGCCAAACACAAAGTCGCTGACCAGGAGACCGTCGGAACTGGTGTAATGCTGAAAATGGTGCACCGAGGGCGTAAAACGCGTGATGCCCGTGCTCGTGCTCAGCCAGATGTGTTCGTCGTCACCTGAGAGAATTGCGGCGACGATGTTGGACCCGAGGCCCTGGCGCCCGTCGTAAATCTGCGAGCTCTCCGTCGCCGGATCGTAGCCGATCAGCCCGCCACCGGTGGCCAGCCAGACGCGGCCGTCATTGCCCAGATGCACGTCGCGCACGCGTTCGGCTCCCGGCCCGAGCGTGCGCTCGGCATTGAGTTCGATGCGCCGCGTGCGGTAGTCGAGCGTCGAAATTGTGGCCAGACCGTTGGTTGTGCCGACCCACAGCAATGACTGTTCGCGGTCGAGCGCCAGCGCGCCGATCCGGTTGGCCGGCAGCGAAGCCGCATCGGCCGGATCGTGCACAAAACGCCGCAGCTGACCGGTTTCCGGCTCAAACAGATACAATCCGCGGCGGGTCGAACCGATCCAGAGACGTCCGCCGCCGTCCACCGCCAGGCGTTGAATGCGCATTCCACCGCCGGCAAGGCCCGGCACCGAATCCAGAAAATAGCGCCTGAAAGCGCCGCTTTCGCGATCAAAATAGTTGAGCCCGCGGCTGGCGCCGATCCACAACCCGCCGCTGCGCGCCGGCACGATGGCATTGATTACGTTGTCGGTAACGGTTGTGCTGTCGTCTTCCTCGTTCTGGTAATAGCGCACGCCCTGTTCAAAAAGGTCGATGCGATTGAGTCCGCCGCCGCCGGTGCCGACCCAGACAACGCCTTCGTCATCTTCGTAAATGCTCTTGACGCGTCCATGGCTCAGACCGCGATGCGCCACCGTGTCAAAGCCGTAGTGACCGAAGATCCAGCGGCTGCCCGTCAGTTTGGCAAGGCCGCCGTTGGTACCGATCCACATATTGCCGCTGCGATCTCTTTTGATGTCATATACACGGCTGCCCGCGAGACTGAAAGGATTTTCGGAACGAATAAACTGATCGGTGCGGCCGTTGGCCAGGTTGTAGCGCAACAGGCCCGCGGAACGCGTGCCGAGCCAGATCAGCTCGGTGCTGTCGCGATACATGGCCATGATCTGCTGTGCGCCGCTTTCTTCAAACTGGAGAGAGTCGAGACTGAAGTTCTGGTAGCTGTTGTCGCGTGGATCAATCCGATAGAATTCGGGGCCGGCGCCGGTCCACAGCGCGCCCGTGCCGTCGCGGAACAGGGCCTGCGTGGCTTCAAAACGGCCGAATTCCCAGGTGCGAGGCTCAACGGACAGCGCAAACTCGCGCGAAAGGGCGTCCCAGCGCCACAGTCCGTTGCCGTCCACACCCAACCAAATGCCGCCGTCAGCATCCGCGCTGAGGGCGACCGGCTCGGTCAGATTGACAAAGTCGCGCGTGAAAGTCTCCGCTTCAAATCGCTGCACAATCCCGTTTTTTTTGTCGTAGCGGCGCAGGGGCGTGCGCTCGTCGTTGTCGAGTATCCAGATTGCGCCTTCAGAGTCTTCCGCCAGCGCGAGCACCTGCGCCTCGAATTCGCTGTCGCCGCCCGCCGGCGACGGCGCAGCGCCTGACACTGTCTTCGTCAAACTTTCAAGCGATTCAAAGCGCGTACGCGCGCGGTCCATTCGCACCACACCACCGTTAGCCGTACCGAGCCATATATAGCCGTCGCGGTCCTCAATAATGCATTCAACCTGCGAGTCGCTGATGGACCAGGGATTGTTCGGATCATGCCGAAAGGTGCGGAAGGAATATGCGTCAAACCGGCAGAGGCCGTCGCGCGTACCGAGCCAGAGGAAGTCGTCGCTGCCCTGCAGAATACACAGAACGTGGTTGTCGCTCAGGCCGTCGGAGGTGGTGTAGCGCTCAAAGCGGACTTCACTGAACGGAGCCTGGGCCGCGGCATGAAAGCCGCCGCACAGGCTCAGAATTACGGCAAAACATATCGCGCTGCAGAAGCTGCGGGTCACGTGTCTGTTCATCGGCGCTCAAAATACCAAAAGCGCCGCGATTCTTTGCACGTGGCGTGCAACAGACCTAGTTGGGTGTGTATGGAACCGTGAACGAGTTTTTGGGATTGCCGCCCGCGACGGTGAGTTTGATCGTTTCGGGAGTTTCCACGCCGTCCGTTCCGCGCAGCGAAAGGCGGATTGTCTCGAGCGAAAAGCGAACGTCGATATCGATTACCGTGTCACATGGATCGAAGACCTGATTCTTGGTAACCTGCAGGAATAACTCGTCGGCTTCAAGCTGCACAAAGGGCCCCTGATTGACGTAGAACTCGTGGTCTTCGCAACCGCCGCTGTAGGAGACCGAGATCACCAGCGTCTGGTCCTCCACCCTGACATCTTTGAGTTCAAACTCGTTGCTGTTCTCGCCGAGGACTTCAGACCCGCCGTTGAGCGTTACAACCTTGCGACGAAAAAGCTGATCGCTGGCCTCGCGGAAAATCAAGGTGCGCTCCGCTCCCGTACCTTCGTCGAAGTAGAGTTCCAGCTCGTCGTCGGCCATGCGGTAATTTGTCGCGCGCGTCAACATGTCAAGATAAGTGTCCGCCAACCCGTCGTTGCAGCGCTCGCCGCCGTGCTGCGGCTCAATCAGATCCACCTCGCGGTTGGTCTTCGTCGCCGTATAAGGCGCGGTGTACAGTCGACAGGCTGCCGTACCGCGACAGGACGAGTCGTTGATAAACTCCACCGTATAGACATAACCCGACGGCGGCGTCATCCACCCCGCGTCATCCGGAATCAGCAGCGCCAGACGCCACTGTTTGTCCAGTATCGAGACAAAGGGATTGTCGCTGTCGATCGGCTCCGTGCCCGGATCCATCGGGTTGATCGTCGCCTCGCCGCACGACAAAAGCGCCAGGACTGCCAACGCGCCGACAAACAGGGAAATCATCCTGCCGAGAGCGCCGGCCCGCAAAGTATATGGTCGATTTGTTGTTGTCATAACCCTGTTCTCCGCATCAGAAGGAAATACTGATACCATAAGCCGCGCCGATCCGCGCAGCAGTAAAGACTTGTCCGTCGAGCTCGTACAACAGCAAGCTGCCGTCCGCGCCCAGGTTGAAACTGACGCGTTCCGCCGCGCGCCACGAAAGTGCCGAGTACATGCGTCCAAACGGTCCGCTGCGGCTTCCGCCCGCGCTCAGCTGATTGAGCCAGTCTATTTCCAGCGGCATGAAGTCCAGCGGCAGACGCGATTGCAGTGACGCGCCCATCCACCAGATGCGATTCTGCAGGCTGAAGCCCGCCGGCGAGTTGTCGGCCACGTAGAGCGGAAATGTCTCCTGCCCGCCCTCGACGCCGACCGCCCAGTTGTCGTTCAGTTTGAACAGCACGCCCAGCGACATGTTGTTGAACCACGGGCCCGCCTTTTCGCGCCCGATCGTGCGCAGGGGATACCACTCCAGATTCTCAAAACCGCGGATTTCAAACGACAGGCCGTCCAGAAATTCCGGCGCCATCGGCGGCCACTGCGCATCGCGCAGACGCACGACTTTGTTGAATTCCGCGGCGGAAATGCGCGCCGCAACCGGAACGTTGTCGCTTCGCAGCCTTGCCAGCACAAGCGTTTCGCGCGGCGCGGCGGCCTCGGGCACAGTCGAAACATCAGCGTCGTTCAGTTCGGCAGATGCGTCGTTCGCGGCGGCTTCGGCTTCTTCCTGGCTGCGGGCCCAGGCACGCGCATCGGCGGCCAGCGTATAGAGCGCCTCGCGCAGCTCGGATTCGCGTTGCGACAGCTCGGTTCGCGAGGCCTCAAGTGCGCGACGCAGACCGTGGTTGTCGCTTTTGAGCGTGTCCCGCTCCGCCGTCGTGGACTGCAGCGCGCCGCTCAACACCGCTATGCGCGATGAAAGACTGTCGCTTGCCGCTGCCGCCGGGTTCTGAGCGGCAGCATCAACCGCCGCCGAAGACACGCCGGAATCGCCGGCCTGTCCGCCGCCCAGCCACAGGAACATCAGCAGCGCGCCCGTCAGCAGCCCGCCCGCAAGCACGAGAGGCAGCGGCAACGCGCGTTTTTTGTTCTTGTCGCCGCCCGACCTCACGGCAGCCGGCGCCACGGCAGCTGCCGGAGGCGTCATGCCCGCGCGCGCAAACAGACTGTTGACGACTTCCTGCGGCGGAAGCACATCGCTGCGATCCTGCTCGATCGCGCTGCGAATGCGCATCGCCTCGGCAAACTCGGCCTGCAGATCGTCGTTGTTCGAGAGCGCCGCGAACAGCACCGCCTGCTGCGCGGCGTCGGCCTCGTTATCGATAAAGAGGTCGATAAGCTCGGACGGCGAGAAGTTGTGCGGATCAGCCATCATGAGACACCACTATTCTATTCATTTGCTTCTGTATTCTTCAAGGTACGGGGACAGGACTTCGCGAATCTTGCGTTTGGCGCGCACCACCCAGTTGCGCACGCTGGTCATCGGAACTTCCATCAGGTCCGCTATCTCTTTGTACGACATACCGTTATAGGTTTGCAGCACAAAGGCTTCGCGGTGATTCTCCGGCAGCAGGTCCAGCGCCAGCGCCACCAGACGCGCCAGTTCTTTGGATTCGAGCGTCACGTCCTCCACGGCAATGTTCAGCTCTTCGATCGGCACCAGCTCACGTGCATTGCGCTTTTTGTTGTCAAAACACAGATTGCGCGCAATCCGCAAAATGTAGGCCGGCACGTTGTCGATCCGCTCCACCCGATTGGCTGACTGCAGCAGACGCAGAAACGTCTCCTGGAAAACGTCGTTGGCATGTTCCTCGTCGCCGAGGATGCGCAGACAGTACAGGTAGACCCGTCGCGAGTGCCGGTTGTACAGCTCGGCGAACGCCGCTTCGCGTTCTTTTCCGGTGCCGCGCAGCCGCTCGAACAATTCCGAATCGCCTGTATTGCGCAAATCGTTTGCCATGCAATCGTGTCGTGTGCTTGTTGCCTGGACGGCGGAATGACGCCGTATTTTTCCGCCCTTGCCACAAATGACGCCCTTTGCCGATTCTTGATTCACCTTCCCTGCCATTTCTTGTTCGTCTCGTCAGTTCAGGTCGGCGAGCGCCGCGCTGCCGGCCTCGTGCGACTCTTCCTCCAGGGCCAGAAGCGTCACGTCCTTCAACTCTTCAAAACTGTACTGCAGTCCGGCGCAGAGGCAGTGCTCCGGCCCGACGACGGCGTCCAGCATGAAAACCGCTGCGCTGATAATCGACTCGTGCACCGCCAGTTTCTGGTGCAGCACTTCCACCGCGTCAAGTTCTTCCGCCGCCAGTCCAAATCGCGGCAAGTGTTTTGCATTCATGTTCCCTTCCTCACTTTTCTGCTGTTCAGAGTTTCGCAGTGTTTCCGGCCCGGGTTCTTCCGGCTGTGCGCCTTCACCTTCTGCGATAATTGTTGCCGACAAGTTATCGCCCTCGAAGCGCCATTTCAAGCCGTTTTCCGCGAACGGGCGATATTTCGCAGTGTAAATTATCGCCGAACTCTAGCCTGTTTCTGCCACTCTATCAAGCCATTATTGTTCGCCTTTCCGTGCGGAATCGCCGATTCCCATGCAAAACAGACACTTTCACCTCGGAGTGCAATCAATCGTTGCAACGGGCAGTTGGTGCAATTATCACTAAAGTTGAAAGAAAACAGCCGGTTTTGCGTTTGGCCGATTTTGCCCAACGGGCGATTTTCGCCTCCAAACGGAATTGCACTTCGTCCGCAGGCACACAAACCCGCGCATGAACGCCCGGAGACAAGCATAAAAGTCAGGAAGCGAGCCGGCAAACGACAGTGAAGCGGCGCTGCAATCAGGTGCAAGCGATGCATTACGACTTAAACAAACACGCCCCGCGTCATGAAAAACGCGAGGCGTGAATCTTAACCGGTAGTCGGAGTTCGGAGATCAGGTGCCGAACTTAACTCGGAATGATGAAACCAGATTCGTCGCATTGTTAACTTCAGTGACATCGGCGCCGGCATTGAACTCGAGCCAGAGGCCGTCGTACAAACGAACCTCCGCGCCGCCGGTTAACAGGAGCGCGTTGGCCATGTCCGCAATACTCGCCTGCGCTTCCACATAAGTTTTAACAAAATTTGTTCCGATGTAGAAACGCGCTGCGCCGTTAAACTTCGACGTGTATTCAGTCGCGGGCAGCATGCGGCTGTTCTGATAGTGACCGGCGATAAACACCTGCCCCCAGCTGCCGAGCGGCCAGGCAAAGGTCGCCCAGGCGGAGATATTGTCGAGCTGCAGGTTTTTACCGAGAGAATCGGGCGAAGAAGCGCCGAGTGCGAATGCCAGGTCGAACGCCATGCGATTCCAGAGCGAATCCTGTGCGTCGGCGGGATTGGCCAGGGTCGTGTTGATCAGGTTGCGCAGCGAATCGATGCTGGTCTGTTGCGCCGGCGTCGGTTCTCCGCCGCCCTGCAGCGGGTTGCCGGTATTCTTGCGGATGTTAACTATCTGCATCGCGTAGGAATTAACCTGATCAATCACGGCGTCATTTGTCCGTAGGTCGGCCTTGTCGATCAACGGAATGCGCAGACCAACGGCCAGCCCGGTCGCACCGGTCTGGGAATTTTCGCGTTTGGTTCCGACGGAAATGCGCATGCGATACAACCACGGCGCATCGCGGTATTCGGCCAGTGTCAGGTCATTACCCGCGATTAACAAACCCGGTGAAACCTCCAGTGCAAACGTTGACGGCAGAGTGACCTGCGCGTCGGTACCGAGAAAATCGGAGACGGCCACAGCCAGCATGCGAACACTGGAGGGACGGAGAATGGTCGAGGGAGTTTCCTGCAGAATGGTAAAAGCCGGCGCATCGGGCACGGCGTAGTCCTGCAGCAGTTGTTTCAAGGTTAAAGTGCTGTCGGAAAAATTCTGGCTTTGCACGGGCTGCTGTGTTAACACGAACAGCACAGCGCTCAGAGCAAGTGTTAACAGCCGTGTCATTGTGTATCCTCCTGCAACATGATTTGCAGGCGCAGTCCTTGTGATTTGCCGGCGGCCTTGCCATCTGAAGTCACGGACACCAGGAGATTGCCGTCCTGTTCAGCCTTGAATTCAACGGAGTACTGACCATCCTGTGCAAGAATAGCTACTTCAACGATGGCGTCCAGCAATCGGCCGGAGTTAATGCTGTTGGAGTTGGCTGCCTGCGGAAGTGTGACAACGGGTGCGGGGTCGTCTTTAAACACGCCGCTGCGGTCTATCAGCGGATCGGCGGAGTTTTTATCCCACAGGCGAATATCATATGCTCCGCCGTTGGCCTGTCCGTTGATCAATGTTGCGCTGATCGGCCCGCCGTCAGCTTTAAAGAGTGCAGTCTTTCTGGTGTCGCTCATCAACCCGGTCCTGAAGGTGATACAAGAGTGCGGATGTGAACCGCTTTGATATTCACGCCGGGCAATCTACAAAACAAATGGCAGGCAAAGCAAGAATTTGCCCGGTGGAAACGGACCGCGGGAAATTTCAACAGGGCTTCAGCTTTTTACTGGCTGAAACCATTTATTTTTCCTACCTTCGCGAATCGAATAGCACAATCAGAATCTCGCTGCCGCCAGTCGATTCGCCCGGCCTGAACTGCAGAACCTGCACGGGCGCTCGACGTATTAACCACGCATCGTCTATTCGCTTTTCAGCGCCGACACGGATTCGGCGGCAAACTTAAACACTGCACGCTGCCTGCCGGTCCGCCGGGCGTATAACCTTAATTCCATTTTGGAGGTTTTTATGTTCTCTGTTGCAACGCGGAGCGCAGCCGGAATTTTCTGCGCGCTCCTGTTAACCGTCTTTTTCAGCACAACACAAGAAGCCGAAGCGCAGACATGCGTCGGCGTGCAGAATCTTTCACATGTCACGGTGACGCTCAAGATCAACTGGTGCTGCGGCAATTCCAACACTTACGTGTTGCCGCCGAACACGGCGGCGACGATCTGCCCGAACCTGCCCTGCGACTGTTCCTGTTTAATCAGCAGCATCGTGGTCAACGGCGTGCTGTACGACGACACCTACGATCCTGCGCCGCCTCCGGGCATCACAAGCGTGAAGTGGGGCTGTTTGTTTGTGGATATACAGTAGGCGATTGCCGCATTCCGTCAGATAAAACAAATCCCGAAGTTTCCACAGTGGAGACTTCGGGATTCGTGTGAATAAACACGCACTTGTCTTGCCAGAGCACTTCGCCGCCTGCCGAAGGCAGATCGGCTTGTTACATCTTCCTGTTTGTCAATGAGAGCGGATGCCTCTGTCCTCAGCAGTTGGGAGCAAGCGCGAGGCCATCACGCTAGTTGTCGATCATCTTATCACAGTCCTCAACTTGCAACAGGTCAAACTGCGTGTAGTTCGACTCGTGCAAAAAGTAACTGAAACGTGCTCCCTTCCTTTGAAGTTCATACCGGGTTATGGCCTTTCGGATTGTGTCCCCTGTTTTACGCGAAACAGAAACAAACCAGACAGAATCCGCCAGCGGTTTTGGAACGGTTTTTTGCGTTACAGCCAGCCGAAAACACATAGATGAATCTTTTGGTACGACAGTGTACCAGGGACAACGAACAACAATCCATTTGCGGCAGAAATCTTCAGGCAATTCAGCGAAGTACACGCTGTCAACACGTAAAAGGATGCGTTTGTGGTGTGAGATGATATTGCACATTCTGACTGGTATGACGTATTCATTTGAATCAACAACAACCACGCGGCCACGGACCAGATATTCAGTTGACTCATCCTTATGTTCTTCGGCATCGGCCCTGTTGTTAAACACCACAAACATTGCAGCCACAACTAACCCTATCAAATGGACTTTCATCTTGATTCCCCCCGCTTACCTGAATATACACGCTTGCCCGACAAACAAATCAATCGGAGGATTGGTTACGAGGTGCATTTAAGTTCCAAAAGTAACTCCGGCAAGGAGTCAGGTGAATCGCAAGTCGGGCAGCTGTCAGTGCCCCAACCAATGATCTTTAGAGTTGGATTACCAAGGCAGGGTTTTGACGAGAATCATACAAGGGCGGAAATGAACTTCCTGGCCGACTTAAACAGATCGTGAATATGCGTGTAGCGGAATTCCGCGCCGCGGCCGATTATGTGCAATCCCCCGATTCCGTTCAGGTAGTCGCGCACGGCTTCCAAGTCTCGCTGCGTGGAGAGTTGTGGAACGGGATAGGCGTTGAACAGGCGCAGTGTACATGCGTCCTGAATTTCGTCCGGATCCAGCAAACCCATGTTTGCCAGCTGTCGACGACAGAGGTCAATCAATTCGTCGTCGGGCATATGCCACATCGACTCGTGACTGAAACATGGAAACTCTACGACTATGGCGGTTTTGTCGGCGGGCGCCATAGCCGCCGAGCGGTTTTTGGGTTCGTAGATGCGCGTAAATGACGCGCCGGCGTCAGGCACGTAGACGGAAGCGTTGGACGTAAACGAACTGCGATCGAGCGCCAGGACGACGAGCCTGATGTGACGGAACATCAGGCGCGCGGCGGCGGCGCAAATGGCGTCCGGTGCGGCGGGACGCAGCAGCTGAATCATTAAACCCAATGGCAGTGTGCTGCACAGCTCGCGGCATGCAACGCGTGCGCCGCCTTCCAGCTCAAAACCGCAGATCTGATTTTCTTTGTGTTCGATGGCCGTAACGCGGGCATTCAACTGAACGTTCTCAGCGCCGGCCTGCGCGACGATGCGATCAAATAACTGACCAATGCCGAGGCGCGGATAGTGAAAACTGCCGTCCAGATGACGCGTGCGCGCACGCGCGCCGCGCAGGCCTTCCAACAGAAATGTTTTGAGGTCGAGGCCTTTTAACCTGCCGCCGGCGGCAGCCGGATCGAGGTCGTTCAGCTCTACGCCCCAAAGTTTACGGCTGTAGTTTAACAGTACTTTGTTCGCCAACGTGGGGCCGTAGGCCGCCACGGCGCGCGACTCGAATGAGTCCGGCGCGCCGGCTGATTGCGCCCGACGACCGATATTTTCTCGTGCGATGATAAACAAAAGCTGCTTTGGAAGTTTGCGCAGCAGGTCAAATGGCGAAAGCGGAAAATCGAGAAAATGACCGTCGAGATAAATCTGGCTGGGCGCGTCAACGACGTGAACCTGATCGTCCAGAATTGTTAAAAAATCCCGCAGGCTCTCCCGGTCCTTGTGGTGCAGGCGATGCGCGCCGCTGTCGTAGCGAAGCTCCCCCCACTTTATCGTGCGTGCGTTGCCGCCGACAAAGGGCGCCGCTTCGTAGACGCGCACGGGCATACCGGCGCGATGCGCGTAGTACAACACCGCCATCCCGGCGGGCCCGCCGCCCAGAACGTGCATCATTTGTTAACACCTCCGGCGGAGCTCGGAAAATCGCGCAACACAACCTGCGGCCACATGCGGTTGACAAAAGGATTGTGGTAAAACACAGTGTCACGGCTTGTTCTGTCGCCCGTCCGCAGAGCTTGTTCGCCGATGACTAGTATTCGCTCTCTGCGGCGGCTGATGTCAACGGAATGCGGTTCACGCGGGTCAACCGTCAGGCAATCGACGTCGATGCCCTGACGGCGCACAAAGGTACAGACAAGATCGGTCGAAACCAGAGTCGGTTTTCCCGATTCGATTGCGACGGCGTTTCGGACGTATTCAACGGCCTGCGCCATGGCCGAGGGCATGCGATGCTGCCGGGCGATCGTGGACCCAAACAGGATCATGACAAGGGCAATCGCCGGTGGAAGGACACGCCGGACAGTGTGTGTGCCGTTTAACATTGTAAGTGCGCCGCAATACAAAAAAGCAATGACAAAAGGCAGTAGCGGCAGCACGTGGCGCGGTTTGTGTACAACGTTCTGAAACAGGAAAACCCAGATGAGATAAATGGTACAGGCTGCAACAACAAGCTGCAATTCGCGATTGCGCCACGCTTTGACGGCATTGCCGCGCAGAATTGCAGCGGCACTTAAACACACAATTCCGACCGTCGGCAGCAAGCTGACCAAACTGCGACCGGGCCAGTATGCGCCGAGGCCGTCGGCCCACAGAGATCGGAACGTCGCCGCGGCGCGCGTGCCCAGGTCGGGAATACTGCCGATCGTTCCGCCGAAATCGTTAAAGTGTCCCCCGCTTTGCTGCTGCGCCAGACGCAACAGTTCCTGCGGACCGGTCAGCACGGTCAAAGGTACGAGCCAGACGAGGACACCAAGCGCGGCAAGGATCAGAAAGAGCAGCTTGCGCCGGGTATGAAACAGCGCCCATAAAAATGGCAGTAAAACAAGCGGCAGATTGGACAGCCGTACACCCGCCAGCAAGCCGGTTGCAAACGAGGCAATGAACAGCATCCTGTCGCTGCGTTTCTGCACAAGACTGAGAACACAGAACAGCGACATTGCCGCGCCGAGCATATCGGGCATAAAACGCACAGCCATGACAAGCAGCAAGGGCTGAAACAGCACAAACACAAACAGGACAACTTCCTGCGCCAGGTTTTCGATGTTAAACAAGCGGCGCAACTGTACAAATACTCCAAAGAGCGACGCTCCGCCGAGGCAGGCAAAAGTTGCGCCCAGATTGCCGAACGGCAGATACAGGAGTTTTGCGAGTGCGCAGAATACGGGATAGCCGGGAAAGTGCGGCTGCAGCAGCGTCAGATTGTAATCTTGCAGCGCCAGAGCAAAACGCAGACTGTCGGGGTCTTCGACATAGTTAATCGAAAAGACCAACGCGACGACCTGGGCCGCCGCAAACAGGAGCGCGTTTTTGACAACTCTTTGCTGCATGTTAATAATACGCTGTCATAAGCGCGGGACGAACAGAAAGATCAGAAAAGCTGCCCGCAAGGCGGGCAAAGCGTCAAGATACAAAAAAGCCGTCACTCCGGTGGAATGACGGCTCGCGAGAATTCATCGGCGGAACAGCGTCGGCTGCTTACCAGTTTTCCATGTTGTCGTTGCTGAAACCGTACACGCTCTGCAGCGTGGATTTAAGTGTCGCGTAGTCCGTCAGGAACTTTTGGTAGTCGCCCGAGCCCGGAGAGGAAATCGGCGGATTCATGCCCATGATGTCGGCCATGTCGATCAACTGGGTGTCGCTGATTTGTTTAAAGGGATTGTACTGCAGCGCCATCGTGAAACCGCGCATTTCGGACCAGTGTTTGTTTAAACCTTCCATGTCCTCAAAGGGTCCGCCGACAGCCGCAACATCGGCCAGCGTTTCATTGATATAGTGCACGATCGTAGCTGCAATCACTTCTTCCCAGACGCGCGCCAATGCGAGTTGCTGCGTGCGAATTTCTTCGGTGGTCGCCTGGTTGACAATGGCTGTTCGGCCTTCCAGCGCGGCGTTAAACGCATCGACGGTGAAGTCGACGCCGCTGCCGCCCTTGTCGCGTTTGCCGGCATTGCGCGCAAAACCGAAGTTAAACTCGGATTTAAAGTCGATAAATCCGTCGGAATTGGCGTCGCGGGCGTAAGGCAGCACGCCGCCGCTGAGGCTGCCGGCCAGATCCTCGTCCGAAAAAGCCGCGTAATTGCGGGCCGCGCCAAAATAACCGAAGGCTTCATCCCAGGAGTGCTCCATCGTCGTGTAGGGATCCGTTCCGTTGCGGGCCGCGCTGTTGTCCTGCTCCAGCAGGCCTTCCAGATAAACCCCGGTTCCCTGGTAGTAGGAGACCGCGCCGAGCAGCAGTTTGTTAATCAACTCGGAAAGGTCGGCGCCGTCTTCGGTCGTGTAAACCGCGGGCGTACCGAGTTTATCGCCGTCGTTGGAGTTGTCGACGATAATCTGGAACCATTCACGCAGCAGTTCATCGGCTGTTTTACCGGTGCCGACTACCGTTGCGGCTGAAATTTTTCCGACGAGGTTTTTTTCCGTTGCAATTGCGGAATACGAAGTCTCCAACAGCGGTTTTGTGCCGGCTGTGGTAAGCGTTTGCAGATTTAGATTGTCGTTGTATTCGTAAAGATTCAGGAAGTCCTGCATGGTGACGGCACCGCTTGCCGAAGCGCTTCCGAGGCCGTTAACCAGTTTGGTAATATCCTCCAGCAGCAGGTTGCGTACTGTCTGTCCGCCGTAGTTAACGGAGCTGACGTCGTCCTGAAAACGACTCTCAAAAACATAGGCCGACGGCACCGGTACAGTCGTGTCGTTCGGACCGGGATTGTCGTCGTCATCGTCGCAGGAGACGAGCCCCAGCGTGAGGATTCCACATGTTAATACAGCTGCAAAGCGCGGGTTAAATATTCGCATCCACATAGCAGTTAAGCGATTTCAGTGATTGAATTCGAATGCCGGAGACAGCATCCGATTTGTTGGGTTGTCCGTCCT
This sequence comes from uncultured Hyphomicrobiales bacterium, assembly GCA_964445695.1. GTDB lineage: Bacteria > Bacteroidota > Ignavibacteria > Kapaibacteriales > UBA7675 > JAUIKM01. Next base: position 293,098 of record CAYULF010000004.1, read on the forward strand.
GAAATGACGGTCAGAAGTTGTACTGCGCACCGGCGGTTATCTGGCGGCGCGCACCAACGAGAATTCCGGACGATGCCGACGCGTCGGGCTGCCCGGGGTTGGAATGCAGACGCGAAGCGATATACACTTCGTCGGTCAGATTTTTAACGGAAGCGAACAGACGCCATTCGTCGCCGAGCATGTATTCAGCCGAAGCGTTAAAGATCGTATATGCCGGCACGGGACCGCTGTCGCCGCGGTTTGTAGTCGTCTCAAAATTCTCAAAGTCTGTATAGACTTTGCTGACATAGCGCGCATCGGCCCGCAAAGTCAGGCCGAAGTCGAAGCGTTTGTTTAAGCCGAGCGAGAGCGTGTGTTCGGGCGCATAGGGCAGTTCGTTGCCGCTCAGGTCTACATCCACGCCGGCGCGCAAAGCTGAGCGCACAACTCCGCTGAGCACTTCAGTGTGCAGATTGGTATAGGCGTAGTCAATATCGGGCAGCACGTCCCACAACTGCGAGGTGCGCAGCACGCCGCCGCTCTCTACGCCAAAGGTTCGCGCTCCGCCGAGATTCTTGAATGCCGTGCCACGGCCGGCGGCCACCAGATCTTCAATCTCCAGTAAAAAACCGGTCAATTCAAAGGCGTACCAGGAATCGTTGACGCGGAAACCGGCTTCGTAATTCCAGCTCTTTTCCGAACGCAGGTCCAGACCGTCATCGCCCGCGTTCTGGCCGAAGTTAAGCACCTTGAGCGTACCGCTTGAAGGCGGCGTAAATCCGCGGTGCACCCCGCCGTAAAAGTTAAATCCCTGCCACTGGTAGTTCAGGCCGATACCGGGCAGCAGCACACTGCTGGATTGATCCTGGTAAAGGCTGCCCTGCAGGCGGTCGATGCGCTCCTGTTCAAAGGCCTCCATGCGCAGCCCCAGGCGCAAGGTCAGGTCGCCCCAGTGCAGACGCTCCTGGGCGAACATGGAAAGCGCCGTCGTTTCATAGTGGTGGCTCTGGCCGACAATGTTAATCGTGGAGTCTTCAACATTCTGGATAAAGTACACGCCGTCGCGCGCATTGGTCAGCGATCCCTCCTGCCGGTCGTCGATGAATCGCTCAAAGTGCAGGCGCGCGCCCGCATCAAGATATGCGTCTGCGCCGGCCACGGCGTGATGCCAGTTGTACGAATGTTCCGCGCCCAGGACGGAAAAAGTACGCAGAATCCCGAAATTGTTAATTCCGCCGCCGACGCGAATCAGGTCGCCCAGCTCGTAATACGGCACGGGGTTAATGTTGTCAGGATGCGCCGGATCGTATTCCGAAGCCTTGACAAATACGTCGTACTCGCGCCACCAGCGGCGGTCGAAGTGGCTGGCATAGGCCTTGGACACGGCGATGACCGCATCGCCGACATTGCGCGTGTAGATCAGATCAAGCGCATAGCGTTTAATCGTAAAAAGGTCGTCGTCCTTGGGGTTGAAATCCGGATCGGTTTTGAAGGAATATTCAGTGAGTCCGGTGTAGGTGGCTTCGGCTTCTTCCAGATTGACATTGGCTTTGACATAGAGCATCGCGTCGGCGCTTAACTGGATGTTTGTTTTAAGCGTCGCGTTAAACTGTTCAAAGCTATTGTTGTCGCGGAATCCGTCGCCGCGCTTGAACAAAAGCTGCACTTCCGGATGAATGGTGGAATTGCCCCAGCCGCCTATCTCGGTAAACACGGAGGCGTAACCGTTTTCGCCGCCGGCCACGCGCGCAAAACCGCCGAATTCGCTGCGCGGTCGCCGCGTGACGTAGTTGATGACACCGCCCATGGTCTGCGGTCCGTACATGATCGACGCGGAACCCTTCAGGATTTCCAGATTGTCGATGCGTTCAACCGGCGGATTGTAATACATGTTGGGATACACGTAAATGGCGGGCTGAATCGGGATGCCGTCTTCCAGCACCAGCACGCGCGAGCTGCGGCGCGGATTGAGACCGCGTATTCCGATGTTCATGCGCGAGTTGCCGAAGCCGTCGTCGCCGAAGCCGATCACTCCCGGCGCCTGGCGCAGTATTTCCTGCGTTCCCAGCGGCTGCACCTGCTGCATCGTGGCGCTGCTGATGATTTCGGCCGCACCCGTCAGTCGTTTATACACCGTCGGCGATTCACCGATGATTTCGACCGGTTCCTGATAAAACGTGGCCGGTTGCAGCGAAATATTGAGCGTCGCCAGTTCGAATTCGCGCACGTTGAAGTTTTCGCGGTAGACTTCGTAGCCGAGGTAGCGCGCCTCAACAACCACGCGGTCGGCGTCGAGGTTGGTGATTCGGAACTCGCCTTTATCATCGCTCAGTGCACCGGCGATTACTTCCTGTTTCCGCAACACGCGCAACGTCACGCCCACCAGCGGCTGCCCCGTCGTCAGATCCGTCACTTTTCCGGTAATTCCCCCTTTTGTCAGGGGCTCGGTGGCCGCTCCCGACACGGCTGCAAGCGGCAGCGCCGGAACCACAGTACCGCCCGAAGCAGCTTCAGCATCATCTGCTTTAAGTTTATCTGGACAAAGTCCAAATACTGCGATCAGGCATGGAAACAGGATATTTACGAACGCTTGGAGTCGCACGAAATCGTAATCTCAGAATGTTTCGGGATTTGCGGCTATATCGCCGGGGTCGGGCAGGTCGCTTTGCGCCGTATCCAGATTGATGATGCCGTAGCTGCCGCCGCCGTCGTCCTTGGGATCTCCGGGCTCCAGGATTGGATCGTCCTCGCAGCCCGAAAAGACCACGGAAGACAGCAGAACACAACAAAAAAGGAATGCGCGACGCATCTGTTCTTTTTATCTGGATTTAGTACAAATAAGATTACAAATATACGACCTGATTTGTCTGCTTTCCAAACCATTTTTATTGCCCCGGCCCTTGCCGTGGAGCCTCACCGTGGAAGGTGATGGAGCCACGGTGTTTTACGGGCCTGAATTCCGGACTCCGGCAAGCCTCCGAGCGGTCTCAGGCCGCACGGTGACATTCGATTCACCTGTCCGGCGCAGCGGTCCGGGCAGCTGAAAATTCGGAACATTGTGGATCAGCTGGACGGATGAAGATCGCGCAACACGCAGGTTATGTCCGTTCAGGCAGAACTGACGCCCGTTGACTGCGATTTTGCGCGACGCTCAGTCTTTTGCGGATGGAAGATATTAACGGAATCGCTAGACTTGTTGCGACGGCGGAGATACTAGTGATTCGCCGGCCGCGCGACGCAGATTGAACAACCTGAAAAAATCAGGGTGGGAGGTTAATACGTTGTGGTATAAGGACTTACCGAGGCGGAGGCGGGGAGGCACCCTTGATCAAGCGGAAAGTACGTCCAAATTTTTCAGCCTGCCCGTTCATCACCAAAAACCGCCCGTTCATGCCTAAAAAACTCCCCGATCAAACGTCCCCAATCAAATCTCACTCCGTCATCGAATCTGCCACATAATCATCCCCCTGCTCCATAAACGGCAGGCGCGGCTGCACGTAGTACATCCGGTCCGCCGCGTCGTCAACCAGGCCGCTCAAGCCCAGCCCAAGCAGACGCACCTTGCGGTCCCCCGCATCGCTGCGCAGGAGCAGCTCGCGCGCCGTGTCCAGCAGCGTCTGCGCGTCGTCAACCAGATAGTTCATAGTCCGCGCCCGCGTGATAGTGTCGAAGTTCGCGTAGCGGATCTTCAGGTTGATCGTCCGCCCTGCGATCTGTTTGTCGCGACACGACTGCGCCAGCTTGCGCGCCTGCAGCGCCAGTTTTTCGATCATCTCATCCGTGTCGCTGATGTCGACGGCAAAAGTGCGCTCGATGCTGATCGACTTTCTTTCGCGCTCCGGCGTCACCCGGCGCGAGTCGATGCCGCGAATAATGTTAAAGTAATAACGCCCCGACTTGCCGAAGTGCTCAACGAGTTTCTCCAACGACCACCGTCGCATGTCGGCGCCCGTGTGCAGTCCCAACGCCTGCATCTTTGTTTCCGTCACCTTGCCGATGCCCGGGATCTTGCGGATGGGCAACGCGTTGATGAACGCATCCGCTTCGTTCGGTTTGACGATCTTGATGCCGTCGGGTTTGTTGAAGTCGCAGGCAACCTTGGCCAGAAATTTGTTGAACGACACGCCCGCCGAAGCCGTAAGGTTCAGCTCATTTTTAATACGCGCGCGAATCTCTTCGGCAATCAGCGTGGCCGAGCCTATCCCCTTTTTATCCGTGGTAACGTCCAGAAATGCTTCGTCGAGCGAGAGCGGCTCAACAAGGTCGGTATAGTCGTAAAATATATCGCGAATCTGACGCGACACCTCGCGGTAACTTTCAAAACGCGTGCGTACAAAGACAGCCTGCGGGCAGAGGCGCACCGCAGTCTTGGCCGGCATGGCGGAACGGATACCAAATTTGCGCGCCTCATAGCTGGCCGCAGCCACCACGCCGCGCCCCTCGGGGCTGCCGCCGACAATCACGGGTTTGCCGCGCAGCTCCGGATTGTCGCGCTGCTCCACCGACGCATAAAAAGCGTCCATGTCGACGTGAATGACCTTGCGAATCTCCTCGCCTTCCATACACCGGCTCGCCGTCTCGTGATGCCGCCGCGCGGCGGCAGTTCAGGGCCCTTCAACGCGCGGCCGCATCCAGCCGAGCACGCCGCCGGGCGCATCCAGAATGTACACGTCGCGGTCGTTGCGCAGCGTCAGCGTTGTACGCGTACCGCCGCGAGCGCCCTGGCGAATGACTTCCACATCAAAATCGTCGATGCCGCAAATGACACCCAGACGGGCATCGCCCGCGCGGCGCAGCACAATAAGGTCGCCCGTGCGCGGCGCCTCGTCGCCGCCGTTGCGATACTGCAGCAATCCTACGGCTCGATTGAACGCGCCGTGATTAAGGTTGTCGTTGAACCACTCCGCGGATTGCCCCAGCTGCTTTGCGATATCCGCACCGTGAACCTCGTGGAAAAAGCGCCGCACAAACTCCGCGTCGCTCCACTTGGGGCCGAACACAAAACCGTCGGCGGCCTTGTGCATCTCCGGTCCGGTTGAGTCGACCTCAACCTGATTGTACACCGTCACGCCGCGGTAGGCGTCGATCTCCGCACCGTCGTCGGCTCGACCGAAAAACACAGCCGTCAACAGGCGCAGTGCCGCGATGATCACCAGCCCCAGGCCGATTCGTTTCAGCCAGGGACGCAATGAATCCGGCCGCCCTGAGTCGGAAGGTGTTTCCGCTGTCTGCTCAGTACCCATTTACTCTTCCGTCAACTCCTCGTATGCCGCCGCCACGTTCATTGGAATTGCGGTAAGCCAGCCCGCGTTGAAGTGCTCCGGAAATCCCGGCAGCTTCTCAATGCGCGCCAGATCGTCCTTGCTCGTGCCCGCTGCTATTCCCTTCTGCGTGTAATCCAGCAAGGCCGTAAAAAAGTCGCGCATTAACAGCAGGTCGGCGCGTGTGCCACTGATGCCCGCGCCCGTGTTGCCGTGCCCATAGACAAAAATCGTAGAGTCGCTGAACTGTTTGTGAACCGTCTCAAGTCGGTCGATCCAGCCGGAAATACTCGCTCCGGCCGAGCGGTCGATGTAGGCGGGGAGAAGGTTGAACACCAGATCGCCCATGTGGACAATGTCCGCCTGCTCAAAGTGAATCACCGCATCGCCGGCCGTGTGTCCCGGGCCGTAGTGCCACGCGTGCACATTTTCCTTGCCGACGGACGCTTTCCACTCCGTCTCAAACAATTCGTCCGCCGTCACGGCTTCACCTTCCACGCCGCGCTGTTTCATCTGCTGACGCTGCAGGTCCGGCACGTTTTTCTGCGCGACCGACCGCAGAGCGTGCGGTTTGAGTACCGACATGCCGCCCGTGTGATCGCCGTGATGGTGTGTGTTCATCAGCAGGTCAATCTTGCGCTCTCCTTTCGGGGCAATCGCGCTCCAGAAAGCGCTCGCGCTGTCGGGAAACTGCGTGTCCACGACCACGAGCTCGTCGCCGGAATCAAGCCAGAGCATCGTGCCGCCCGCCTGTTCAAAGGTGCCCATATTGCCGCGCAGCGCCTTCAGCGGGCTTTCACTGTCAGCATTCTCCGCGGCCTGCGGCAGACTCAGTCCGCGCCGCGCTCCCAATACCAGTAGCGCCCCGGCGCCAATTCCGGATTTGATAAAATTTCTTCGCGATGTCATTGATGTAGTTCCTTCAATTGATCGATGTTTCCACCGCGCGCCCCAAACGCGAGTGCGTTCATGCGCCTGCATGAAATCGCACGCAACAAGATTACGGCGTGTGGAATTCCGAAACAAATTCGGCGTTCGCTGCGAGGCTTCTTGTCTTGTAGTGACACTACCGGCAGCATTCAAATTTGCATTTTGATCCGTGCTTCCTGTAACTTCGCACTTTCAACCTGGAATAGTTGCCGTTCAGCTTGTGGCAAACATTTGTTCGCAGACGACTCCGGTCCGGCCGCAGGTCATGCGAATCAGGCATTTTTTCTGGTGCAGACAACGACTCTTTAATAATCCGCCGGCATTCCCGGCGCTCCCTGTGCATTCGTGCATTACTATCAGAGGATTCTTCTCCATGATCAAGTTCTCCTCCCTTTTCCTCCGTGCTTTTCTGGCGGTGGCCCTGATTTCTCCGCTGTTTTTGACCTCGTGTGACGATGACGACGACGACAATCCGACTTCACAGGCCGGAACGTTCTACGCCAACGACATTCAACTCGGGGACGGCATGGGTCGTACCTGGGTAACGCTTGACGACGACGGTAACCCGACGGCCATCGGGATGACGATGACCTCCGGCGCACTCGACAATCTGCCGGCTGAAGACCAGTCCTGGGTAATCGAAATGCCCGCCGAAGCCTCGGCCACAGTGTTTAAACATCTCTTCTTCAACTGGAACGTCGACGGCCACGACCCGATGGGCGTATTCAACGTACCGCACTTCGACTTCCACTTCTACCTGACGAGCGTTGCGGAACGCGAAGCTATCAAAGGCGACGGCAGCGATGTCGACAAAATCGAAAATCTGCCCGGCCAGGACTTCATTCCGCCCAACTACGAACCCGACTTCGTACCGGGCGTCGGTTACATCGGCATCCCGCAGATGGGCCTGCACTGGACGGACCGCAGCAACCCGGCGTTCCAGGGCAACTTTGAAGAAATCATGATCTGGGGTTCCTATGACGGTAAATTTACCTTCATCGAACCTATGATCACGACCGCCTATCTGGCGACATCGCCGAACTTTACGCAAAACATGGCGCTGCCGACGAGCTACGACTACAGCGGCTACTACCCGACTACGTACAGCGTTACGACGGACGCCCAAACCGGCGACATCACGCTGACGCTCGGCAACATGGTAATGCGTTAAACACATTTGTTTACTTGTTTAACCATGCCGATCGCCTGCGGTCGGCATGGTCCTTTTTTATGAAAACTCTCTCGATTCTTTGCCTGTTTCTGTTAAGCAGTTTCTTGTTCAGTTGTGATGACGAACCTACGAAACCGTCAGGTCAGGAGCCGCCCGACACGACTGAAGTTTCGCCGTGTGTTACGACCTACGATCCCACCGATTGGCCGGAACCGACAATTTCCTTCAAGAACGACATTAAACCACTGCTGCGAATAAACGGCTGCTCGTCAATTTATTGCCACGGCGGCGCACACAATTACAACATGTTAACAGTGGATCAGATTCTCGATGCAGGTCCGCAGGCTGAAGCGCTCGACATGTGCGGCGTGGAACGAGGCAATCCCGACAACAGCTATATGATCTGGAAAATTGAAGGACGCGCGGGAATCACGGAAGAGAGAATGCCGCGTTTCCGCGATCCAATTTCAGCCGAAGACCTCGCCCTGCTGCGCGCCTGGATTGAACAAGGCGCTCCCGACAATTAAACAAGCGGGTTTTACCAGACTTGCCGAATCCCCTTCTGAATTGCTTCGCCTCCTTCGATGACTCTCGGCGGCTTGCTTTTTGACTCTCTTGTTTATCGCCGGGCTGTAAACAGTTGTGCTCAGATTCTGTGCACAACGCGGCGGCCCTGCGTTTAACTCTGCAAGACGAGCAAAAGAATCTCAAGGAAAAAATCAGGTGAAAAGTTAAACAGGTCAGGAGTTCTTTTCCGACCGCGGATCGATGCGTGCCAAACCTTCCGGCAGCGTGTTGCCGCCCGTGGTCGTCAGTCCGATGGAACGTGCGCGTTTGCGCCATTCGTAGCGCGCCAATGCCTGCATGTCATGCGTGCGATCTGTTTCATCGATAATTTCACTGCCAAGCAGCGTTTCAATAATGTCTTCCATGGTGACGATGCCCGCCAGTCCGCCGTATTCGTCCAGCACCACCGCTATGTGTTCCTGGCGTTCGAGCAGCATGCCGAAGAGGTCCAGCAGCGCCATGGAATCCGGTACGTGCTGAATATCAAGGCGCAGCTCGTTTAACAGACGCCCCTCCTCGCCCTCGCCGGCGCAGCGCCGCAGTTCGTCCTTGAGCACGTAACCGCTGATGTCCTCCAGGCTGTCGTCGTACACGGGAATGCGCGAAAAAGGCAGTTCGCGGTGCTCGGCCAGAACCTCGGCCACGGAGTTCGTCGATTTAACGGCCAGCACAACCGTCCGCGGCGTCATCACATCGCTGACCGACAGCGTTCGGAAGCGCAGCAGGTTGCGGATAATGCGCGATTCACTTTCGTCAAAGACGCCTTCGCTCGTGCCCAGCTCCGTCAGAGCCTGCAGCTCTTCGCGGCTGACACTGCTGGCGTCACTGCCGCCGGAAACAATACGGGTCACGACGCGGGACAACCAGACGAGCGGCGTCAGCAGAACAACCAGTTTATCGACGGTAAGCGTCACAAAGGGCGCCATCTGACGCCAGTACATGGCGCCGAGCGTTTTGGGAATAATTTCGGAAAAGATGAGAATCAGCAGGGTAAGCACGCCCGCAACGACGCCTTCGGGAATACTGCCGAAGACCAGGGCGGACTGCACGCCGACGCCGGTGGCGCCCATCGTGTTTGCAATCGTGTTGAGACTCAGAATTGCCGCCAGCGGCTTGTGCACGTCGGCCTTCAATTCCAGCAGGCGCTGACCAATCCGCGGCTTTTGTTTAATCAGGATTTCAACAAACGAAGGAGTAATCGACAGCAGCGCGGCTTCGAGCAGCGAACAGAAAAAAGAAAAAATGAGCGCCAGCGCGGCATACAGGATTAACAGTTCCATTAATGAGGCTGTTGGTTACCCCCGGTTGTTTAACAAAAAATCGCTTTGGATTCGGTCGGCGGCCGGTTGCTCAACCTGCGTCGGCAACAAGCGCCTCAACCGCTTTGACAATCGCCGGTTTTGTGATTCCGAAGTGTTCCCAGACCTCACGGTATCCGTCCGATGGTGCAATGCGCGGATCGACGATTCCGACGTGCGCACATTTTACACAATTGCCGTCGGAATTCCGCAGCGCGGCAAACATTCCCGCAATGCCGCGCAATCCGCTGTCCGGCGTTCCGATCAACCCGTCCTCTACCGTGATGAATCCCGCCGGATAGCGCTGCATTAAACCGCGCAATTCCCCAGCCGCGAGCGGCAGCGCGTTGATGATGACAACGTCGCAGGGAGTTCCAGTGGCGTGCAGGACCTCGGCGGCTTCGCCGGCGATCCATGCCGGCGCGCCGATGACAACAATTGCGGCACGGGAATCCTCGTACTCGCGGTACCAGGTCAGATTTTTCCAGGGGCTCGTGTTTTCCCACAGCGTCCGCCCCTGCTGGTCAACCAGTACGGGCAGAGAATCGCGCGGAATACCGATTATATGCGCGCCGCAGGCGCTCGCCATGTCCCGCACGGCCACAAATGCCGCACGAGCATCGCATGGAGCGTAAAAGCGACGCAGATAGGGCAGATAGCCGATCGCCAGGTTGATCCAGTCCAGTCCCCAGCCGGAAAAGTGATCGCGCCCCGTGTTTGCACCGACATGTGAGAGATGAAAAACGACGTTCAACCCTTCGTTCACGCCGTTCAGATTGCGCTGGTAGCGCCAGAACTCAAAACCTTCACGCGCAATGCCTTCAAAAAAGGCTGCAAAGGTGGAAAACACGGTAAGCTGCGGCTGGTCGGGGGCGGCGCAGGCCAGTCCGTTGGCCAGCAGCGTCGCCGTCTGCTCGGCGATGCTCAGCTCAAACTGGCGCTCGGGACGCAGGTGTTTGCGCGCCGCGTCGAGTTTGGTCGAGGGATCCAGGTCGCAGGAGACGACGAACATGTTTTCCGGGAAGTTGCGCGCCAGCATCTCATACGCGGCTCGGCTTCCGCTGCGCGCGGACGTTTGATCTCCGGCGTGCGGCAGCTCAACTTCGGCGAGGACTTCCGGCGTCAGCACCAGGTTCGTGCTGCCCGGCATCGGGCGCGCCTGCTGTACAACTTCCACCGGGCTGCGCCGGCGCAGATCTTCGAGCACGCGTTCGGCGGCGCTGTCCATCTGCAGCATCGGATTTTCGAGCACGTCGCGCACGGAGCGTCCTTTCATGTGCCCGTCGTGGTGATGTTTGCCTCCGGGCAGACCGTTGACGAGCGCGATGCATTCGAGCATCGGCTGCACGTCGCGGTAGCTCATAAGCGAACCCGGGATCCACAGGTCGCGGCCCGCGTCGATGCGATTGGCCATTGCAAACGCTTCAACTTCCGCCTCAATCCCGTTAGCTTCACCAAATCGGCGCAGATCGATGTCGGTCGATCCCAATGGATAGATCAGCGCGGGGCGTCCCCGCGATGCAAGCGCGCGAGCGTGATGTATGGCTTCGTAGTACTCCGCACGGTCGTGCAGACTTCGGACTTCGATGATCTCAACGCCCAGCGCGGCAATGATAGAGCGAGGATCCTTGCGCATGATTCCGGCCGTCGCGCCCGAGAGCTGAATGCCGTTGCGATGCATGACAAACGTCACCGGCGCATTGTGATAGTCGGCCGTGTGAAAACCGCTCAATGCCTGCGGCGAAATCCAGCCCGCATCGCCGCAGTGGCAGATCACCCAGGCCGCATCGCCGTGAATGGCGCGTTTGCCGAGCGCCTGCCCTACCGCCGCGGGCACGATGACGCCAAGGCGGCCGCCGTTCAACTGCGTTCCGCCGGGCGTCCAGGCCACGTGGCCGGGCGTCTCCAGACCGCGCCGAAAGCGATCCACAACCGTGCTGTGAGGGATATAACCGAAGGCGGCCAGCACGGCGTAATAGCCAATGCTGACGTGCGCGTGTTCAATCGTGTACTCAACGGCGTCAAAGTCGACCAGCGCCAGCGTGCGGCAGAGGGCCGGAATAATCTCCAGCCCGCCGCCCAGGTGGTCCATCTCGCCGATCAATGCCAGTGAAGCCAGCGCTTCGACGGCCGTCCGCGCGGCCTCAATCTCCAGCGCCTCCAGGATGATATCCTGTTCCAGACTCAGGGTCGAACGTCCGGCCAGATCCAGCTGAAACGGCAAAGCTTCGCTGCGGACAGACGTACCGAGCAAGGGAGAATCAGCCAGAAGTGCGGCATTGCGTTGCGCCTGCGCTTCCAGTTGAGCATTGAACAAATCGCGAAGTTCCATGGCTGTTGTTCCGGGTCGTTTCGCCGGCACAGGCAGCCCGCCGCCGAAACTCAGTGTTTGTCGTCCAGCCCCAGTTTGAGGCAGATCTGCGTCAGCAGCGCCTGCTGATCCGAGTCGAGCACGTCCATTTCGCGACGCACTGCCTGAACATACTGCGGAAACATGGATTCAAGCAAATTTCGCCCTTCGTCTGTCAGGAACACATTGGTGAACCGGCGATCGCGCTCGTCGCGCTGGCGCTGTACCAGGTTGCGACGCTCCAGGTTGTCGAGCACAATCGTGATGTTCCCTCCGCTGCGAAATGTCTTGCGACCCAGTTCGCGCTGGTAGAGCGCGCCGTGCCGATAGAGCGCCTCCAGGCAGGCAAATTGGCTGAGAGTGATTTTATGTTTTGTTAACATGGATGTCATGCGTGCGTTAATCGACTCGCTTGCACGCACGAGTTTAACATAGGCCGACACGGCGCGTCGGTCTTGTTCATCATTGAGCAATTTATGACACATTGATAGATCTCTTCCTCTATTGACCAGGCTTGGGGTCGTTGTGAAATTCACTGCCGAATCTCAAGGTGACAAGACACAGCAATTCGTTAAATTCCCCAAAAAATTTCCTTCCCGGCGTCGATTTCCACCATTTGTGATTTTAAATCGGAAATTTCCCGCTCCCAAAAGGCCTTGCTGCCCCAGTCCGGGGCAAGACGTTTAAATCCACCGTCGGCCTGCTGCATGGCGCACCACGCGCAGAAATACACAAAACGCATAGCGCGCAAGGCTTCGATGGCCGGCAGTTGACCACGCGGAAACGTCCGGAAAGTCTCATACCCCTCGGCAAACGCACTGATCTCACTCATACATTTGCGCGCATTATCGGGCAGCAACATCCACATGTCCTGTACCTCCGGTCCCATCGCCATATCGTCAAAGTCGATCAGGTAGAGGCGGCCGTCCAGTCGATCCACGATATTGCCCTGGTGGCAGTCGCCGTGAATGCGGATCGGAGTGATATGTTTAAATAAGGGTTCAATGTTTTCGATCAGGGCGGCGCAGGTATCGGCATAGGGCGTGCGCAGATCGCGCGGAATCACGTCGGCCTGCAGGATATAATCGATGTGTTGACGGCACGATTGCTGAGGCGAAAGGGTAAGTCGCGCCGCGGCGGGACGTTGCGCGCCGATCTCATGCGCACGGCCGAGCAAGCGTCCCAGAATAGTCCACTGCTCATGGCTGGGTTCGTCCAGCGGCCGGCCGGAGCGCTTGGGATACACGGCGAAAAACATGTCGCCCGAGCGGCCAAGTGAACTCCCGTCGCTTAGTTTTAGCGGCGCGATGACCGACAGTTCGGCTTCCGCCAGCTCGGCGACAAAGGTGTGTTCGTCTTCCAGCGCGGCGCGGCTCCAGCGTCCGGGACGATAAAACTTGGCGACATAGGCCTCGCCGTCATCTGTGCGGAGCTCATACACGCGATTGATGTAGGAACTCAGCGACATACAGAAATTGCTGAGTTGCAATCCCAGCGCCGCTTCAACGGTACCGATCACGTGATCGGGCGTCAGTTCGTGAAAATCCGGTCTGGCACTGCCCGCGTCATCCTGTCGGCTGTTCATCCCTGTTCCTTCTGCTTTCCTCTGTTGCCTGAATGCACGCCTGCGCGTGTTTTCCACTTAAACTCTGCGTACCGTCATTCAAGCTTTTTCACTTCAACCAGGCTGAAAACGCCGGATGATTCGGACTCGAAGACAAATTCTTTGGCGACGTTGTTGGCGTAAGTCCAGACTTCGCGCGGCGCGGCGTTGGGATCCAGTCGCCGATCCGTTTTGGTCGGTGCGCCGTGCAGAATAAAAATCTTGCCGCGGTCGGTGCGTGCGCCGTCGCGTTGTTTAATTGTTCGATAATTAAAATGGGCGTAGTCGACGCGGGCAAAATACTCGGCCATGGCTTCATTGTAAGCCGTACCAGGCGTCGGATCGCGACGCCGCCAGAAGTCCAGAAACTTGGTCAGGCGCTCGATCTTGGACCCGCTGCGCAGATCGTCATACTCTTCTTCTGTCGTCAGAAAATAGGTCAACTCCGTGGCGTACTGCAGATTGCGCAGCGAGAGCGGCTGGTTCAGCCAGATAACTTTAAATGTTGTGTTCAGGGTATCCCTGCTGCCGCTCACATACAGATCCAGCTCGTAGTTGCCGGGTTCCAGTGTTGCGCCGGGCACGATAAAGTCCAGCACGGCAAGCCGGTTTCCGCCCGGCTGCGGACCGGTGCGCGGCTCGTCCTGGGACGACGGCAGCGAAAGCCCGTCCGCCGGACGGTCATAGCGCAAACTCAGCTCTTTGCCTGCGCGCCCCCCGTCGATTCGCAGCCTCTCCATTTCTTTGGCTCGCGTCACTCCGGTAATGTCGACGATGCCGGGAAACCACTGCGGCGTATCCTCCGGATTACCTTTGATCACCCGACGCACGCTGTAGTTAAACTCATCGCTTGCATTGTAGCCGGACAGCGGGACAATAACACGAACATCCTGGTTAAACTGTACCTGTTCCGTCAAAACGCTGGGGCGGATGTCGGACGAGTTTTCACCTTCAAAACAAAACAGCGGGCGGCCGACGTGTTCGCCGCCGAAACTTTCGCCTTTAACATCTTCGATTTTGTAGCTGAACTGCCGCGGAGTCCGCTCGTCGCCTACTTCAATGGCGACGGTGTACGTTCCGGTCGGGACCGTGCACTCCACTGCTCCCAGGATATATTCCGTTTTGGACACCGTTTTTTGGTAGTCTTTGACGTAGATGGTATCGTGCCAGTCGGTGCTCTGTCTGATGACGCCTTGATCGTCGAAGAATTCGATGTACGTGACGGGAGTGGCCAGATAACGGCCTTCGCGTTCGACGCGATCCTCCGTGGTTGTAAACGTGAGCAGATCGTGGCGCAGGCGGAACAGAACCAGAAAACGCGTCGAGTCGGACGCGGGATGCGCCACATTGAGCACGTCGTAATAGACTTTTTCACCGAAATCGTAGTAGAAGCTGCGGTCGACCTGGTTCTGGGCCATGGCGGCGGATGCGCCAAGCAGCAGCAGGATAAGTGTCAGGCCTCGGATTGGCATGGTAGTTCTCCCGGTTCGTGTTGTAGTCAGCCGACCAAGCGAGGTCCATTCCTGGGCACACGCGCTCGAATACGATTAAAACAGCGAACGCGGCGGCAGTTACATGTTTACAGGCACGCGGCGTTCAGGTTCGAAGCACTTCCACAATAAAGTCGCGCAGAATGACGGCCGCGGCGACTTCGTCCTTGCGGCCTTTTTGCCGCAGTTTCTTGCGTCGCGCACCGCCGGCGCGCATGGCGTCGAAGGCGCGCCGTGTGCTGAACGACTCGTCGAAGATGATGACGGGAATGGCCAACTCTTCGCGCAGGTGTTTAACAAATTCTTCGATTCGCTCTTCAATCGGTGCGGTGCGGCCGTCCGAGCTGAAGGGACGTCCCACGACCAGCGCCGCAAGTTCCTCGCGCTCGGCAGCTGCGCGAATCTCGGCAATCACTCCGGCGACGTTCTGAAAAACGCCGCGCGGATTGCAGGTGATGTGCATCGGATCACAAACGGCAAAACCGATGCGCGCGTCGCCGTAGTCCAACGCTCCGATGCGCCGCCCTTGCAGCTCTTGCGCGTCAGGCTCCGTTCTGCACATTTTTCACTCCCGTTGCCGCGCCGTTTTCGTGGGGACGCGGTGCTCGCCGCTCCGCCACGGCCCGCGTATCGAGATTGGGCAGGCGAAAACGCACTACCGTCCCCTGCCCTTTGTTGGACTCGACTTCCATCGACCCGCCGTGCAGCTGCATTACGTGCTGCATGATCATCGTGCCCATGCCAGTGCCGCCCTGCTGCTGATAACGCGTGAAAAAGGGCCGCGACATGTTGTCGAGCGTTTCCTTGTCCATGCCCACACCAGAATCTCGCACTTCAAAGTAGACGTGACGCGCGTCGTACCAGGCGCGGATCTCGACCGTGCCGGCCGCGCCGTGCAGCGCGCGGATGCCGTTTTCGACTGCGTTGCGCAGGGCGCGCTCCAGCTTGCGGCGGTCACAGTTGAGCAACAGATGCACGGAGTCGACGCGCAGCGCGACGTTTGGAAACAAGTCGCTTTCGAACTCGCGTCGCACATCGTCGCAAATTGAATGAACATCTACCGGACTCGTCTCCAGGGCATCTGACGCGCCGATGGCTACCAGGTCGCGCACGCGATTGATCAGCAGATTCACCTGGAACAGAATGCGTGTTCCCAGTCCGCGCACCACCGTCTCCGGCAGCTCGCTCAGGTTCTCGGCATTCAGTTTGATAATCGAGAGATTAGTCTTCATGTCGTGCGCGAGCTGCGCCCAGTTGTTCAGCTTCTTTTTCTCAAGTTCTTCCGTGATGTCGCGCCCGGTAAGCAGCAAACCGCTGAGGTTGCCGAAGAGACCGCGGATCGGGAATGCGGAGAACAGAAAATCCTTGCCGCTCTCTTCAAAACTGATTCGCCGCGTCAACGGAGCGCGGTAGCGCAGAGCTTCCTCCGCCAGCTGCACCAGTCCTTCCACTTTCAACCCTGCACAGTAAAAACTGAACAAACGTCGCAGCGGCACCGCCGCCGGCAGACGCAGCAGACCACGCGCCGTTTCGTTCAGGCTGCGCAGGCGGCTCTGGCGGTCCAGTACCAGAAAAGCGTCCGCCCCATCCATTTCAAACAGCGTGGAAAGCAGGCGACGCCGACTGTACGCGTAGCGCGTCGTAAGCAGGATGATGGCCAGCGCAGTCAGAATGAGAAGGTATTCCCAGAAATCGCGCACAAGTTGATTCAGCCACCACAGGTCGTTTTCCTCGCGGCGGAACAGCCAGGACCGGTCGTTCTGCGTCGCGGTCAACAGGTCGCCGTAGGCGTGCATGCGCACTTGTGCGTCGCTGGCAAAATCCACGTCAAAGCGGTTGGCCGAGAGCGGGACGCCTTCGTTGTCGAGCGTCACAAAGCCGTTGCGGAACGCGACATAACTGACGCCTTCCTCCACGTCGACGCCGATGGGAGTCACAAAGCCGGGCGGGAACTCCTGCAGCACTTCCGGCTCCGAGTTGCCGCCGCGCACCGGCAACGAGCGGCGCACCCAGCGATAACTTCCGTTGAACTCCACGTAACGCACATGATGATAAAAGACATCAGGCGGACCAAAACCTATGTTGTACCACTTGGCGGTAACGGTCGCCAGCTGGCCGGCAAATTCATCTTCATAGTTGAGGAAGGCCAGATTGGTGAAGTCGCCCAGCGGATCAATCGCAACGATTACGGTATTGCCGATGAGCGCCAGTTTCTCTGGTTCCGGCAGGCCGCTGTCGATGGCGCGGCGCGGACGCGCCAGACTGTCGAGCAGCACGACTTCGCGCTGCAGGCCAACCTGGCGCACCACCACAAATCCACCGGCGCAGAACGGCGCGGCCGACGGCAAGGGACTGACGGCAAACACCTGTCCAAGTCCCGCCGGACGCACGCTGTCGATACCCGCAGCGCCGATGTGAGCAGTAAATGCACGTGCATCGATGCGCAGCAGAACGGTCGTTCGCGCGGCATTCATTATTAGTTCGGACTCGAGGCCGGGAGTATAACTGATGTCGGGCAGTATTTGTTCGCCTTGCGGTGTAAGGTCGGCGCCGAGGCGGCCGAGCGCCAGCGTATCGCGCCGCGCCGTCAGCACGAGGAGTCGCGTGCGATCCAGACGCGTCGCCGCCGCAATGTGCGCTCCGGCCAGACTGCCGGCGCTGTCGGCGCGGCGTTCCAGACTGCTCCAGACCTGAATCACGTTGGCGTCGCCGCCGAGCGCGGAACGCCGACGCACCACAAACGCCAGCGTGTCCGATTCGTCGAGCGCAGTGGCGATAAACTGTCCGCCCAGCGCTTCCTGCACCTGGCGCAGAGCGTAGGGATACGTGTCCGCCTGTGAATCGACGGCGTGAACCGCCGACGGGAGGCCGATCACCGCACAACAAACAAAAAAGGGCATCAGCAGCCGAAGAGGCTGCAGCGGAAACGGTCGTTTCATGTTCACAAGATACGATCGACGCGGCTAATCGGGTAATCTAAGCGGATGGGCTCAGGAGGCAAATCGCATATGCGGTCACGCCTTCGCCATGGCCCACAAACCCCATGGATTCGCTGGTAGTGGCTTTGATGGAGACGCGTTCGATCGGCAGCGACACGGCTTCGGCAATAACGCGGCGCATCTCCGCCTTGTACGGTAAAATTTTGGGACGCTCCAGCACGAGCGTGGCGTCCAGGTTGACGATGTCGAGTTTGTGCTCGCGCAACATGTGCCGCACCGCCTGCAGAAGTTTAACGCTGGAAACATTTTTCCACTCGGGGTCCGTATCCGGAAAATGCTCGCCGATGTCGCCGAGAGCGGCCGCCCCCAGCAGTGCATCGCAGACCGCGTGCAAGAGCACATCGCCGTCGCTGTGCGCCACCGTACCGAATTCGGAGGGAATGGCGACGCCTCCCAGAATAAGCGATTCTCCCTTCGCCAGCCGATGCACGTCGTAGCCAAATCCGATCATTGTGTCTTTCCCCTTTGTTCCGGCATTATCCTTGCTAATTGTCTAAATTAAGGATTTTTAGACCTGGCGCGACGCTTTATATACGCACAATCGCTGCGCGCTCTTCCCGGGACCGGCCGATGGATGCCTCCATTTTGAGCGTCAGTACGCTGACGCGTTCCATTCAACAGACACTCGAACAAAATTTCAGCCGGCTAAGCGTCAGCGGCGAACTCTCCAACTACAAACAGCACAGTTCCGGTCACAGGTATTTTACGCTCAAGGATGCACGTGCGCAGATAAGCTGCACGATGTGGAAAAGCCGGCCCTTGCGTTTTGCGCCGGCCAACGGCATGCAGGTTCTCGTGAGCGGCAGCGTGACGGTCTATCCGCCGCGCGGCAACTACCAGCTGGACTGCGCAAGCATGCGCCCGCTCGGCCTGGGCGACCTGCAGATCGCTTTTGAGGCTCTTAAACGCGCGCTCTACGACGAAGGGCTGTTTGACGCCGCGCACAAAAAACCTCTGCCCAGGTTTCCGCGGCGCATCGGCGTAATCACGTCGGCCACCGGCGCGGCTATTCGCGACATTTCCACCACGCTGGAGCGGCGCATGCCCGCCGCCGAAATGGTGGTACGCCCCGCCGCGGTGCAGGGTGCGGAGGCGGCGCCCGACCTGGTACGCGCACTTAAGCAACTGGATGCGGCCGGCGTGGATGTGATCATCATCGGCCGCGGCGGCGGATCGATCGAAGATCTATGGGCATTTAACACGGAAGAGGTGGCGCGCGCCATTTTTGCCTGCCGGACACCGATTATAGCCGCCGTCGGTCACGAAGTCGACATCACAATTGCAGATTATGTGGCGGACGCGCGCGCAGCCACACCCACCGCCGCCGCCGAGCTGGCGGTACGCGACAAAAACGACCTGATTGCCGCGCTTCACGGCGCGGGCGACAGAATGAGCGCCGCCATGCACCAGGCGCTCGACCGACGCGCAATGCGGCTTCAGCAGATCGAGCGAGCGTCGGCCTGGCGCCTGCCGGCGGATATCGTGCGCACCTCACAACAGCAGCTGGATGAATTTCAGGGGCGCATGACGGACTACGTGGAGCGCTATGTGCGCCGCCGCGGCGAGAAACTGACGGCGATGGCCAGGCACTGCGAAGCGCGCAATCCGCTGACGCCGTTGGACCGCGGTTTTGCACTCTTGCTTCAGAAAGGACACATTGCAGGACCGGATGTAAAGATTAACGCCGGTGAAGTCGAAATATGGCGGCGCGCGCAGCGTCTGCTCGGCACGATCACGAAGTCGGAAGATCTGACGGATATCACAGCTGTATTGCGGCAATCGCAGGAGTCTGGCAATGGCTAAAACACGTAAAAAATCACAATCGCTGGAAGATCAACTCCTGCGCCTCGAGGAAATCCTCGATACGCTGGACGCCGGCGAAGAGGCGCTCGAAACTATGATCAAGCTCTACGATGAGGGCATGCACCTCGTCAGGGATGCACGTACAACGCTGGAACAGGCGGAATTGCGCATCACGACTATCCGCGAATCCATGGAATATCCGGACGTGGACGACGAGCCCGCCCCGGATGACGAAGCCTGACGTTCCCCCCCGCACGGCACAACTCCCTTACCTTCGATCACACAGCACGTGAGTGTAACAATGTACCGTAAGACGCATCATGTGGTCTTCATTTCAAAAGACAATTGTCATCTCTGCGATGAAATGTGGAATGAACTGATGAAGGCGGCACGCGAGATCACGCTTGTGGTCCGGACGCAAACAATCACCGAGGCCAAAAAGGCCGAATACGATCGCTATCGCGACAAGGTACCGGTGCTGCTGATCGACGGCAGCGAGGTCTTCCGCTACCGCGCCTCCGCCCGTGAAATCATCGACGCGCTCAAGAAGTCCGACGAGTAAATTCGGCGGCGGCAACAATTCCACGTGACTCTGCGAGTCAATAGCACGTTCCCCGCACGACAGGCGATCGCCGCGCCGCGCTCTCCTGTTGACAAACGCGGATAATTTTACCGAAAGGACAAAACCACGCGGCCCGACGCTCCAATTGGACCGCGCACGCCGGACCGAGAATCTTGCTTCCGGCGCTCAAGGAGGTTCAGCATGCCGGCTCCCGTTCTTCAACTCCTGGCTCGCAACTGGAAGTCCGGCCTGGCCGTCAGCGTCGTCAGCATTCCACTTGCACTGGCGCTCGCCATTACTTCAGGCGCTACGCCGACGCAGGGCATCATCACGGCCGTCTGGGCCGGCCTGCTCGCGGCAATTCTGGGCAGCAGCAATTTTAATGTGGTGGGCCCGACCGGCGCGCTGGCCGGGATCCTCGTTTCCTACGCAATTGTGCACGGCTACCAACTGCTGCCGATTGTCGCTATTCTCTCGGGACTCATCATACTCGCGGCGTGGCTGCTGCGACTCGACAAATACATCATCTTTATTCCGCGCTCCGTGGTGCACGGTTTTACACTAGGCGTCGCCTTTATTATCGGCCTCGGACAGCTCAACAACGCGCTTGGCATCACCCACCTGACACTGCGCGAAAGCCAGCTCGAAAATGTACTTGCCACGCTGCAGGCGCTCGACCGGGCCGACGGGATGGTCTTCCTGTTGTTCCTGGGCTGCATGGCATTCATTTATCTCTGGAACAAAAAAATCAAGCGTTTTCCCGGGGCGGCGGCGGCGGCTTTTCTGGCGATCGCCGTCATGGGTGGTCTGCGCGCCGCGGGTTTTGATCCGACGCCGATCACGCTGGGCGACCGCTATCCCGACGTGCACGCGGCCCTGTTTGAATCGCCTCTCGCGGCGTTTGAGTGGAGCCTTTTTGCGCAACGCGATCTCTGGCTCCTCGCTCTGGCGACGGCGGTGGTGGCCATTCTGGAGACGCTGCTTTCGGGGCAGATTGCCAACAATCTCACGGGCACGCGATTCAACCGGCGTCGCGAGGTTTTTGGACTGGCGGCGGCCAACCTCGGTTCGGGGCTGATGGGCGGCATCCCGGCGACGGCGGCGTTGGCGCGCACGGCGCTCAACATCAAGAGCGGCGCCGATCACAAAAGCTCGGCGGTTGTCAACTCGATAGTGGTGGCGCTTGTTGCCGTCTTTTTCATCGAGTACTTCAAGCTGCTGCCCATGTTCGTCATTGCGGCCATTCTGGTCACGGTCGCCATCGGCATGGTCCACAAAAAACACTTCGTGCACCTGATCAGCAACGAAAAAACGGCCTTTGTTCTCTCCCTCGTGGTAGCCGCGCTGGTTCTGCTGGTGGATCCCATCATCGGCATTCTGATCGGCACCGTCGCGGCTCTGCTCATATTCGTCAACAAACTTTCCTACGGCCAGACGGAAATTGTGCTGTGGAAGGACGGCCGCATGACCGAGGCTCTACTTAAACACGACTTTCTGCGCAGGGACAAGATCGTCTCCGACGTGGTGGTCTACAACATTTCGGGCACGCTGACATACATCAATATGCCTGCGCACCTGGAAGCCGTCCAGAAAATCCGCGGCAATGACTACGTCGTCATCTCCCTCCGCCACGCTTTTTACGCCGACGCGGACGGAATCGAATACCTGAGCGAGATCATCGAGCTTCTGAAGAACAGCAACGACAAAATTCTGCTGGCGGGCATCAACGCGGAGATCAAACCCATCGTGGTTCGCCAGGAGTTCTACCACACCAAATCCGTCGAGGGCAAGATTTACGACCGCACGGCGGACGCCATTGCGGAAATACTCGCGCGCCGCGCCGCATCCCAAAAAGACTCCGGAACGATCTTCTGATTCGTCTCACTTGCTTTGATCGCTTTGAATCCTTCACTTCGTTCCGGCTTCAGGCTTCTTGACTTTTTTGCTTGTCACAGAGGCAATGGCGGCGGGTCACTGTGCTTCGCCGTAAACTACATGTATACGGGTGCAAGGTCGGTTTCAAGCATCGAAACCGCCTGACACAACACCGGCAAAGTGTTGTCAATCAGATAGTTAGACTGGCCAGTTCCAGAATATTCTTTGCCCGAACCCTTGCAGCCAACTACAGGAAACTCAGGTTTTGCAAACGTCCATCGGCCACCGACGCCGGCCGGACAAACGCGATTGCGCTGCGTCAGGTCGCTAGCAAGATTGTTGCCTAGGCAACAATCTTGCTTCGTTTTGCAACGCCGGCAAACGCCTTAGAGTCCTCGCTGCGCATGTGAATGCGTTCCGGCGCTTTTCCGCTGCCGACAGAGTGGTCTGCGAGCGCATACGGGTCGGTGAATATCAATCATTTACAACGCAGCCGACAAAACGCGGACAAAATGCGCACTCAGCGCCGGATCCGGTTATAATCCCTGGTCACTCATGTGATCGATGCAAATGCGCACCCATCGCTCCCAATGGCAATCACCGATAATTGTCGCGATCACTGTTGGCATGCTGTATTACTGCGAGCTTAGCGGGGCACTCGAAGACTCCTCCCGCTCAGACGCGAAACTCGCCCGCTTGACCACGCGACACATATACTTCGCGTTTTTACGCTTGTGGAGGCGGTGCAGGATGGAGATATTGCCTGCGTCGAATCATCCGGAGAATCGACCGCGCCGCAGGGAAAGTTTCGCACGAGCGCGAGCTGTACCCATGAAAAAATTCCACGGGAAATCGAGGCAGGAAGGGAATGCCTTGAAGAGGAGATTTCGGAAAATTTTGGACAGGCGGCGGTGGGGGTGGGGGTTTCCCTTTTATTGATGGCCCGTTCTGCGCCCCGATGGAATCCAGCAGCCCTAAGTCACTATTTTTCAAATACTTGAGGCCACCTTCATCTTGCTGTTCAACGTCCTCAGACTTTTGCCGCAACATCAATAAACACAGAATACAAAGCTTGAAGTCTTAAAACATCCACTGATCGTGCAAAGCGCGGGCTGAAGTGGAATTTCAACGATGCCGGATGCCTCGGTCGAGTGAATCGTATGGGCCCGAAATTCATTGACGTTGGACTCCGAGGTCGTGCGGAGCGCGGGTTGAATCGGGATTTCCCACAACGCGACTAACAAAAAGAAAAAGCCAGCCTCCGAGTGAAACGACAGGGGCGCAGCGTTCAAGCAAAAAAGAAAACCCCTGCGACTCTTACATCACAGGGGTTTGGTCATTCATCGTGTACGCCCGAAAGGATTCGAACCTTTGACCGACAGATTAGAAGTCTGTTGCTCTATCCAGCTGAGCTACGGGCGCATCGCTGCAGTCAGCCAAAATTAGAGCTTTCCGGCCTGACGGCAAAACGATTTTAATATCTTCTTTGCAATTGGCTTTGGATCCACGTATATTTGCGTTCTTTGGTAATCGATGCACGGGCACACACAGAAAGTTTGAGGTCAAGTCCCGCGCGGCCATATTGGGCTCTAATCCGTCAGGTCCGGAAGGAAGCAGCGGGGGGTTTGATTATGGAGCGCCGCGGACCGCTTGGCCTCTTTTATTTTTAGCCGGTTATGCCGTGATCCGCACAAGCGTCACGGCAGCCGCTTTTTCCCTTTGACGCGCAGAACGGCACTGACAGCGGCTTTCACCCACTCTATCGGCCAAATGCCGAAGCCGCACCGCAGCGCGCCGCCCCACAATGCAAGAACAGCGCTCGCACCTATCGAGCTCAATACAGGTGCGCGTTGTGACCGCCCCGAGTGCATCGCTTACGTTTCCCGGTCCGAAGGGCCGGGCTTTGATGCGGGTACATGAAACGAGAAATTATCATCAATTCGACGCTCGATGAAATTCGAGTGGCTATCACCGAAAACGGACGCCTGGTGGAGTTGCTCTGGGAACTGCCGGACAACGAACGCCACATCGGCAATATTTACCTCGGTCGCGTCAAACGCATCGTTCAGGGCATGAACGCCTCCTTCATCGACATTGGAATGAAACAGGATGCCTTCCTGCACTTCTCCGATGTCTCCGAGTCGCTGGAAGAACACCTGGACGACCTCTCCGATGAAGAGGAAGACGACGATGACGACGAGATGGAGAACGAGCCGACCAATCCTCATGCGGACAACGGCGAATACGAGAATCTGTCCGAGGACGTCGCCGTCGCCCTGCGCCTGAAAAAGCGCTCCGGACGCGACATTTCCGCTCTGCCGACCTTTTCGACCAAGCGCTCGGGCGAAGTAAAAATCAGTCTGGAAGAAGGACAGAACGTCGTTGTCCAGGCCATTCGCGAAGCCTACGATAAAAAGGGCCTGCGAATCACGACCAAAATCACGCTGCCCGGTCGATACCTCGTCCTCTCTCCTTTTGCGCCTGTCATCGGCGTGTCCAAGAAGATTCACCAGGTGCGCGAGCGCCGGCGTCTGCGCCGCATCGTCAAATCCATGCTGCCGCCGATTACCGGCTGTATCGTTCGCACGGAAGCCGAGAACCAGAAAGAAGAAGCGCTGCGCAAGGACCTGGAAGTACTGCTGGAACAGTGGCGCGACATCGAGCACAAAATCAAGACGCAGCGCCCGCCGCACCTGCTCTACACGGACGCCAACCTCGTGCGCAGCCTGATCCGCGATCAGCTCAACTCCGAGGTGTCGCGCGTGCTGGTCGACAGTAAAAAGCTGTATCGCGACCTGAAAGAATACATGGAGTGGGCCGCGCCCAAGCTGGCCGACTGCCTGGAATATCACCCCGGCCCGGAGCCGATCTTTGACCATTGCGGCATCCTGCGCGACGTCGAGAACACCTACAGCCGCCAGATCAAACTGCCCAGCGGCGGATCGATTGTATTTGACCACACCGAAGCCATGGTCATCATTGACGTCAACAGCGGACGTTATGCCGAAGCCCGCGAGCAAGAAGTCAACTCGCTCAAAACCAACCTGGAGGCGCTGCGCGAGATAGCGCGTCAGGTGCGTCTGCGCGACATCGGCGGCATGATCGTGATCGACTTTATCGACCAGCTGGACGACCGCAACAAAAAGCGCATCTACGAAGAAATGAAAAAGGAGCTGCGCAAGGACAGCGCCAAGTCCGTGGTGTTTCCGCTGACGCAACTGGGTCTGCTGCAGATCACGCGCCAGCGCGTGCGCAACAGCATTATGCAGGTCATCACCGAACAGTGCACGACCTGCAAAGGCGCCGGCACCGTGCCGTCCAAATACGTCGTCATCAACCAGATAGAGCACTGGCTGCAGCGCTTTCGCGCCGAATCGCGCGAGTTCCGGCTGGAGCTGACCGTCAGCCCGCTGATCGGTTTTGCGCTGCTGGAAGGACGGCTCTCTAAACTCACGCGCCTGCAGATCAAATACTTTGTGCAGATAAAACTGCGCACGAATGATAACTTTGCGTACGACGAGTTCCAGTTTTACTCCGTCAAACGCCAGAAGGAGATTTCCCGTAAGTTCTCCTGACGCCGCCGGGGAACGCGGATTTCACCCAGTGCAAAGCGGAAAGCAGCATGGTTCACACATCGCCCTCCGGGCGAACGAAAACTCTCAGCATCCTCGGTTCGACCGGCTCGATCGGCGTCCAGACGCTCGACGTGGTGCGCGACCACCCGGACCTGACGCGCATCAACTGGCTGACGACCAACCGCCGCATTGAAGACCTGGAACGGCAGGCGCTGGAGTTCTCCCCCAAAGGCGTGGTGATCGCCGACCAACAATCCGCCGAAACTTTTCGCGCCAACACACGCTTTAAAGGCCGCATTCTGTCCGGCACCGCCGCGCTCGAAGAAGCTGCGGCCGACGCCGACAACGACCTGCTGATGTCCGCACTCGTCGGTTTCAGCGGCGTGCGGCCCACGATGGCGGCCATGAATGCCGGCGTCGACATTGCCCTGGCCAACAAAGAAACACTTGTCAGCGCAGGCGAGCCGATGATGCGCGCCGCGGCAACAAACGGCATCAATATTTACCCCGTCGACAGCGAACACAGCGCGCTGGCACAGTGTATGGTCGGCGAGAGCAACGCGGCAATCGAACGACTGATCCTGACGGCCAGCGGCGGCCCCTTCCGCCGCCACAGTCTGCAGGAGTTGCAGCACGCAACCTGCGCGCAGGCGCTCAAACATCCCAACTGGTCGATGGGCAGCAAGATCACGATCGACTCGGCCACGCTGATGAACAAAGGCTTTGAAGTCATCGAAGCCCGCTGGCTCTTTGACGTCGACGCGGCTCAGATCGACGTGCTCGTGCACCCGCAGAGCATCATTCACTCCATGGTGCAATACGTCGACGGCTCGGTCAAGGCGCAGATGGGTCTGCCCGACATGAAACTGCCGATTCTCTACGCGCTGGTCGCGCCGGAGCGCGTGGCGACGAACTTCGAGCGGATGAACCTGGCGGACATCGCCTCGCTGACTTTTGAAGCGCCGGACTACGAGCGCTTCCCCTGCCTGCGCCTTGCCTTTGACGCCCTGGCGGCCGGCGGCACGGCGACGGCGATCGTCAATGCCGCGAACGAGATTGCCGTGGCGGCTTTTCTGCAGGAAAAAATTGCGTTCATGGACATTCCGCGCCTCGTGGATGCCGCGCTCAATAAAATTGTGAATATTGCCGATCCGTCCCTCGACGATATTTTTGCCGTCGATGCGGAAACGCGCACCTTTGTTTCATCAAACATCCAGGCATGACGGCGTTCATTGCCGCGCCCATCCTGAGCCCAATCTGATATGGATATTGACATCACTCTCATACTCGGCTCGATCATCGGATTTGCGATCGTCATCGGCGTTCTGGTGACGGTCCACGAATTCGGCCACTTCATCGCGGCGCGACTTGCCGGAATGCGGGTGGAAATCTTTTCGATCGGCATGGGCAAACGCCTGTTCGGCTTCAACAAAATCAACGGCTTTACCTTCGGCGAGCTGCCCGACGACTGGGACGGCGGCGACCATACCGATTACCGCGTGGCGGTGCTGCCCATCGGCGGTTACGTCAAAGTGCCCGGCATGATCGACGAGAGCATGGACACCGAGCACGTAGAATCCGAACCCAAACCCTGGGAATTCCGCGCCAAAGGCCCCTGGGCCAAGGCTTTGTTCATCACCGCCGGCGTGATTCTCAACTGGTTTCTGGCGGTCATCTTCTTTACCTACATCGCCTTCGTCGGCGGAGTCGAGACCAACCCGACTACAAGCGTCGGTTACGTTGTTCCCGGCACGGCAGCCGAAGACGCGGGCCTGCGCACCGGCGATCAGATATTCACCATCCGCGGCGATACCGTCCACAACTGGGACGACATAATGGAAGGGCTGTTTATTGACGATATCGGCAGCGACGTCGACGTCCAGCTCTACCGCAAGGGCGAACTGCGCCAAATGACGCTTTCAGGATTCAGACTGGCGGAGTTCCTCAAACATCCGCGCCGATTTACCGGCCTCGTCAACAACCGCAGCGCCACCTTTGTTGCCAGTGTAGGTTCAGACCGCGCAAAAGAACTGGGCCTGCAGCCCGGCGATACAATCGCCTATCTCAATGCAGTCAAAATCTTCTCCTACGATCAGTTCCGCAATTACGTTGTGGCTCGCCCCGGCGAAACCATCGAAGTAACGTGGAAACGCGGAGCGGAAATGCACAGCGGCAAGGTGAGCATTGACGAGACAGGAAAACTTGGCATCGGTCTGGGCGAGGAGTTCAACGGCATTCCACGCGAATTCACCTTTGCCGGTTCCTGGCGCTATGGCTGGAACCGCTCCGTCAGCATTCTGAGCGGCTTTTTCAACACGATTACGGCAATCTTTACCGGCAAAGTCTCGGCAGGAGACTCACTTGGCGGGCCGATTGAAATCGCAAAACAGTCCGGTCTGCGCTTGTTGAGCGGAGACTTCAACGGCTTCCTCGCCTTCATGGCATCCCTCTCCGTCGTGCTCGCGCTGATCAACATTCTACCGATTCCCGCGCTGGACGGCGGCCATCTGGTCATCATCATCGTGGAAGGCGTGATGCGGCGCGAACTGCCGACCAAAGTCAAAATCTACATTCAATATGCCGGCCTGATCTTTGTGCTCGGCCTGATGATTCTCGTGCTCGGTCTCGACATCAGCCGCTGGTTCTGATGAACACGGCGTTTGTTTAAATCAGTCACTTATCGGGGCCGCCCGCTGTCATGCTGCACATACTCGTTACCAACGACGACGGAATCGATTCAAAGGGCATTCACGCGCTCGTGCACGAATTGCGCAGCTTTGCCCGGGTGACGGTTATCGCGCCGGACCGCCAGCAGAGCGCCGTGGGACACGCTTTGACGGTTGCAGATCCGCTGCGCGCCACGCCTTTTCATCGCGACGGCGAACTCTTTGGTTTTGCCGTCAGCGGCACGCCGGCCGACTGCGTCAAACTCGGACTGACGACACTCATGAGCGAAAAACCGGACCTGGTGGTTTCCGGCATCAATCACGGCGCCAACACGGCCGTCAATGTCGTGTATTCCGGGACCGTATCGGCCGCCACCGAAGGCATGATCATGGGCGTGCCGTCGATCGCCGTTTCCCTCTGCAATTTTGATCCGGACGCAGACTGCACTGCCGCCGCTCACTTTGCCGGAATTATTGTTCGTCACGCGCTCGATCTGAACATTCCCACAGGCACCATACTCAATGTCAACGTGCCCGCGCTCCCGCGTGAGGAGATTCAAGGCATCAAGTTTGTGCCGCTCAGCCGCGGGTACTGGGACGACAGGTACGACGTCCGCAGCGACCCGATGCAACGGACCTATTACTGGATACACGGCAAGTACCACGTTCCGGCCGGCGATCACGAGTCCGACGACGGAGCCCTGGCGGACGGCTATGTTGCCGTCACGCCCATCAAGTTTGAGCTGACCGACCGCCCCACCCTCGCTTCCCTTGCGTCTCGCTTCAGCGAGCTGCAGAACAGCGCCGGCGCAAATCCGCGCTAGTATCACGTCGTTATTTCATATATTAACATTCTGTAATCACGGTAACCATTTGTAAAGCCATTTCGGGGCGGACGGCACGAGGGTGAAGGTTTTGCATTGCGGACGCACACGGAAGAACACGCTTCTTTGCCTCCTGACAATTGCCCTGGTCCACGCTCTCAGCGCCACGGCCGCGGCTCAGGAGTGGCGTCTTTTTGGTCAATTGTCGGTAGCGCGGCACCACCATGCGGCGATGGCCATTAGCTCGGAGCGCATCCTCGTTATCGGCGGCTGGGGCGCATCAACCGCTTCCAGTTCCGGCATTCCCCTCAGCTCGTGTGAACTGATCGACTTGCAGGGTCGCACAATTCAGAGCGCCCCCTCACTGAATACAGCGCGCGCCGAATTCATTGCGCTGCAGGCGCCGGACTCCAGCATCATAGTCATCGGCGGTATCACCGTTTCGCCCTACGTCGTAACCGGTTCCGTCGAACGCTACGACCGCACAAACAACAGTTGGACTGAAATCGGACAACTTCAGGAGCCGCGCTACGGCGTGCACGCCGCATTCGTCGACGGCTCCACTATCGTGATTGCCGGCGGTAAAAACGGCCTGTCAGACTACCTCAACAGCGTCGAAATATTTGACCTCGAGACAGGCCAATCCCGCCTGCTCGACAATGATCTGCTCAACAACCTGAACGGCGGCGTCATGGTGCATCCCGACGACGGAGTTCCTCTGCTGATCGGCGGACGTACAGGCGGGGCGGGCAGCCTGCGCGACGGAAGATTTTACCGTTTCGCAGGCGAGACATGGTCCCCCGTCGCCAATTTCTGGTCGGACGGTCAGGGCGCGTACCAACCCGCCGCGCTCACGCTCTGGTCCGGTGAAGCCGTCGTCAGCGGCGGTAGCACCTCCGAACTGGGCGATATCGTGTTTCGCAATGACGTGATACTCATCGACAAAGCCGAAAGCCCGGCCTCCCTCCCTGCATTGCCGGTGGAGCGCATTCTGCACACTATGGTCCAGTTTACACCGCAGCAATTTCTGATAACAGGAGGGCGCGATGAGGCAGGTGTGACACTCGGCAGCACGGATATCTACACAAAAAGCGGCAATGACTGGACGCACGGCAGCGGCCCGCAGCTCGGTACGCCACGGCGCTTCGGCGTCGGTGTGTCCATGCCGCAACGCGACGCCAACGGCGCATTTGTCAATGGCCGCGCGCTGATAATCGGAGGTTTTCGCAATCAGTCCAATGTCGCCTCGGTGGAAATCATCGAGGAAACGCCCACTGTCACCGGGCCGGTAATATTTAACATTGTCAAAAACTGTACCTCGCTTACGTTTTGCGTGACCGACCCGGCAGACCTGATCGTGCTGGTCGAAAATCAACGCACCGGCAATATCAATCTGGGAACCGATCAGATCATCAGCACCAAAATCACCGTCTCACTCAGCCTGATCGAAACGCGCGAGCCCAACAGCTTCGATGTTCACATCGAGAACTCCCAGGGCGAATTCATCGATTTCAGCGGCACGATCGACTTCAGCATAGATCCCCTGCCGCAAATTGTGGCCGATGCCGGCGGTATATGTGCGGGCGACGAATTGGAATTGCGCGTCGACGGAATTTTTGAATCATATCTTTGGAGCACCGGCGAGACGAGCAGTTCCATCACGGTCAGCCCGCCCGTCAGCTCCGTCTTTACCGTTGAACTGATCGATTCAAACGGTTGCACGGCCGTAACCGAACCTTTTGCGCTATCTGTTTCGGAACCGCCGCTGCCGCCCAATCTCAAGCGGGATGTTTCCTCCTTCACGTTGTGCGAAGGACAGAACGACTCGCTGACATTGGCCGTCGATCCCATTTACGATTCGTACACCTGGTTCGTCGATGAGCAGCCGGTTTCCAACGAATCGTCGATCGTCGTCAAGACTATGTCCAGTGTCTATGTGGTGGTCAGCAACTCGCCGGGATGTTTTGTCAGTTCGGATACCGTTTTTGTGCGCGTGCAGAACGACATCTGGGCATTCCCTTCGCTTCAGGACAACCAGCATTTCCTGGATTGTGCGGCGGCCACAACCGCGCTGTACTGTGAAGAAATCCCCGTTGTAAATATTTCCGACTTCCCCGTCGAAATCAACCGCTGGACGTTGCGGGCTTACAACAATCCCGAGTTCTCCTTTCCGCTCGGTCAGTTCGACACGGACGAATTAAAACAGGTCGCTCCCGGCGCGACGGCGTTTCTGACGATCTGTTACGCTCCAATCAATCTCCGGCCCAGCAGTGTCGACATTCTCGTCAGCGACAACGACAATTGCGAAATCGGTGATTTTCAGGTAGTCTGTAGCGGGATTCAGGTGCGCGAGTTCAGCGGCCTGAGCGACTGCAATGTGCCGGTCACGGCGACCTCCGGCGGAGGAAAACCAATCGGCGATTTCAAGCTGCCGCCGATCGGCGAGGCAATCATCAGTCCCAATCCAGTGCGCCGTCTGGCGGAGTTTGATATCGACGTCGGCAAGGTCATGGCGGGCTCTCACGTCCCCGACGCTCTTGTGACGGACCCTCTCGGACGCTCGGTGCTGCGAGTTCCGCCGCGACGCCTTATTGTAGACTTTTCAGAATCAGCGCAAAACGACGCGACGCCTTTACCCCACCGTCGCATCGCCAATTACAGTGCGGATCTCGGATCGCTGCCGCCCGGCATGTACTATTTGACTGTTCCGGGCCTTGGCAAAGCCTTCTTGCTTGCCGTTGAGCGCTGAAGTCACGCGTTCGCAGCAGTCCGGCAACCCCGTCCCGCGGACGGGTCAATTGCGCATCTCCCTCGTCGGCCATCTGAATCGCGATGCCGGATGCTGTGTCATTGGCAATATCCGCCCTGTTTTTTCGCATGATTTTCACAAGACGTTTCCCGCAAACCCAGGAATTCTTCATGCCTGTACACAAACTCTACCCGCCAAAAATTCTCGTACCGGCCTTTATTGGCGCTATCTGCTTGCTTTTATTCGGACAGACTTTTTTGTTTGGCGCCGAGTGGGAAGAGTTCGGCCGGCTGACAAGTCCGCGCGCCTCCGTGTCCGCAGTGCGGCTCGATGCCGACCGCGTCATGGTCATGGGCGGTTTCGACGCCGACAGAATGTCGGTCAAGACGGTTGAAATCCTCGATCTGAATTCACGCACCGTCAGCAGAGCCGCCGACATGAATGTCGCGCGCGCCGAATTTGTCGCCCTGCGCGGTGAAGACGGAATGGTCTACGCGGTGGGCGGCGCACCGCCGGGGCTGGCCGGCGCGACGCCTTCGGTCGAGCGCTACGATCCCGAGACAAATGAGTGGACTGAAATCGGCGAGCTGCTGCTTGCACGCCGACAGTTTGTGGCCTACTTCATTTCGGCAACGGAAATCCTGGTGGTTGGCGGCGACGCATCGGACCTGATAGCACGCGCACACTGTGAAATCTTCGACATCACCGACGGGAGCAGCACTCGCATCGCGGATTACCCGACGCGCATCAACGAACACGTCGGCGGCCTCACCAGCTTTGGCGTCAGCTACGTCGCTGCGGGACGCACCGGCGGCAAGGACAGCGACCGCTCGGCGGATGTCAATTCTTATGTTCGCAACGGCGACGTGTGGCTCAAAATCAGTGAGCTTGACGCTTCCGGCGCAAGGGCGGCGGGAACGCACCTGCGCCGCGGCAACGCTATTGTCAGCGGCGGCGTGCTGAAGGAATCCGGTCTTGAATTGCTGGACGACATTTACCTTGAAAATCAGAACGTATTCAGCAACATCGCGGACCTGCTGACGCCGCGCTTCGGTCACGGCATGGCGCAGTGGAGCTCGGACTCGGTCCTGATCGCGGGTGGCTTCAACGGCGAGGGCGAAGCGCTGAACGGAACCGAATGGCTCAATGTGAACCGTCGCAGCGTCAGCGAAGGGCCCGATATGGACGTTGAGCGCGGCACTTTTGTCCTGATGGACGCAGCCTCATTTACTCCGCGCGGCAACCTGCGCGTCAAACGCATCCTGGCGATCGGCGGTCAGGATACCGACGGCACACCGGACGACCTGATCGAAGTCATGGAAGAACTCGCACCGGAAATTCCGCCCGTACCTCACGTGATTAACTTCTACGCCGCCGTGCGCAACATCCAGCCCTGCCCCGCTCGGCTCACTGTGTCCAGCCTTTCCGGTTTTGAACGCGGCGATCGCATCGCAATTATTCAGATGCAGGGCGGCACATTCAATACCGATCCCGATTCGCCGCAATTCGGCCAGATTCTTGAGGCAAGCGCCGGACAATGGGAATATGCCGAGATCGCGGCAATTGAAGGTTCGGACATCGTCCTGGAAAACACGCTGGTCAATGACTATGACCTGAGCGGCGCGATACAGATCGTCAGCGTGCCGGAGTTCGACGTCCTGGAAGTATTTGACCCGATCATTGCACTCCCGTGGAATGGCCGGACAGGCGGCGTGATTGCTTTCAAGGCCAACGAAGTCAAACTCTACGAAGATATCGACGCCGGCGGAACCGGATTCCGCGGCGGCAGCGCCAACAGCGGCAAACCCGTCGTTGAACACCGCGCCGAATACGCGGCAGCGCGCGGCGCGCAATTCGCCGGCCGCGGCGAAGGCATCGGCGGATTTGGCCCTGAAGGTCTGCAGGGCGGTCGCAACAGCTTCGCCACCGGCGGTGGTGGCGGCAACAGCTACAAAGCCGGCGGCGGCGGTGGCGGCACGCTGGGCCGCACCATCACTACCCGACAATTTGGCCAGGGCGGTTTTGGTGAAATCAACGGCCTGGCTCTTGGGTCGCCGCAAAATGCAGCCGGCCGCGGCGGTTCAGGGGCCAATCTCAGCGGCAACTTGCTGATCGCCGGCGGCGGCGGCGGCGCCGGCCATGCCGATGGAGGCGTTTCTTCCAGCGGCGCGCGCGGCGGAGGTATCATCCTGATCGAGGCCGAGTCTATTCTCTCCGCCGGCGGGATGCTGAAATCCGATGGCGACGACGCTGTCGCGGCAGTTGACAACGGCGGCGGTGGCGGCGGTGCAGGTGGAACCGTTGCCGTATTTGCCGGCGAATACACCGGCGATACGCTCTATATCAGCGCACGCGGTGGACGCGGTGCGGACGTGATGATCAACGGGCTGACTCAGCGCCGCACAGGTCCCGGTGGCGGTGGCCAGGGCGGTCGGTATGTCGCGGCCGTCGGCAGCAATTCCTTCAGATTTCACGCCGATCACTCTCCGGGACAAAACGGCCTGTTTACCAGTCAATTCGCTCATGGCGCAATCGAAGGCGGCGCCGTGGGCTCCGAGTTCCACACCACGATCAACAGCGACATTCCAAACGATGCCCTCGAGCTCGACATCAATATCACCGAGAGTGAAATCTGCATCGGCGACGACCTCGTGTTTGAAGCCGCGGTCCGCGGCGCCGGCGACGGGCTTGTCTATGAATGGAAGCCCGAAGAGGCATTCTTCAGCATCGACGGAGCGACAGCCGTGTTCCGCGGCCTGCAGCCCGGCGGCACAGAGCTGAGCCTGACGGTGCGCGACGCCACGGGTTGCGAACAGTACGCGGAAATGTACGTGGCGACGGAAGACTGCAAACGCTGCGACGAAATCTCGGGCATTATCAACGACTACTACGAAATCACGTCAATCGACTACTCATCGCGCAGCGTCACAATGAGCGGAGACGTAGCCGCTGCGCGCGGCGACAAATTCTTGCTCATCCAGATGCAGGGTGCGGCAATTGTACCGGAAGACAATGATGACTACGGCCGTGTGATCAACAGTCAGGGCGCGGGCGACTACGAGTTTGTGGAAGTGCGTTTCCGCGACTACGATGCCGACGGCGACGTCACGACGCTGCGATTCCGCGACGACTTTGTGCGGCCTCGCTACGATGCGGCTTCCTCGCTGCAGCTGATCCGCACGCCGGAATACAATCACGTTACCGTCTCCGGTCCTGTCGCCGCAGCAGAATGGAACGGCAAAACAGGCGGCGTAGTCGCCCTGCTGGCGGACTGCGTCCTGCTGGAGGCCGACATCGACGTGAGTGAACTGGGATTCCGCGGCGGCGAAAAAATCAAGCAGGTGGACTGCAATCTGACTCCGAATGATGTGGACTTTGCGACGGATGAACTATGCCACACCTCGCCCAAAGGCGAAGGCATCGCCGGTTTCGGGCTGGACGGCAAAGTGTATGGTCGCGGCGCGCCGGGCAATGCCGGCGGCGGCGGCAACAACCACAATGCCGGCGGCGGCGGCGGCGCCAACTTCGGCAATGGCGGCGACGGCGGTTACGGTGTGCCTGACCGCGACAACAACAAAATCGCCGGCGGCGTGGCCGGTTACGCTCTGAGTCCGCAATACGGCGTAAACGCCGGCAAAGCCTACCTGGGCGGTGGCGGTGGCGCCGGCCACATCAATCACGGCAACGGCTCCGGCGGTGCGCGCGGCGGCGGGATAGTTATCATTCGCTCCGGAAGTATTCGCACTGAGACTTTGCGCACCATTACGGCAAACGGAGGTAAGGCGGGCGACGACACCGCGCCGCTCAATCCCGACGGTTGCGGCGGCGGCGGCGCGGGCGGCACTGTAGTTCTCGACGCCGACGTGCTCGAGGGCGCACTTGCGGTCAACGCCCTTGGCGGCAGCGGCGGCAGTCAGCTGGGCGGCAGCAGTCAGTTTGCGGGTCCCGGCGGCGGCGGCGGCGGCGGTGTGCTGATCACCGGTGCGCGCCTGGAGACCGATAATATTACGGCAGAACTTAAGGGCGGCGCGGAAGGTACCATTCCCCCGCGCGAGGAGTTTCCCGGCGCGACGCGCGGCGGGGACGGCGCGCAACTGCGCATGTCCTCAATTGTCAGCGGAACGGACCTGGGCGAATACCAAAACTGCCGCGGCTGCCGACCGGTCGTGATCAACGTGGACGCGAGTTGCGGCGTGCGCGTGGTTGAATTTCTGGATCAATCGATCACGATAGAACAAATCCTGCTGGCGCCATCCGCCAATGCGAAGCTGGAGCTCCTCGACGCCCTGCCCGCCAATCTGGCTTCCGTGCGCGTTGAAACGGTTGACCCAGCACTGGGCGGCACGTTTGAGCTGATTGCGCGCAACAGCGACGGGCGCGAAGTGCGCATCAGCGGCACGCTGGAAGCTTCGCCGGAAGCGACGCTTTCTCAGCCGGATGTGAACGACGAGCGCCTGTTGCGTGTAGAGCCGGGCGCCGACGCCTACCAATGGTATCGCGACGGTTTCCGCCTGTCGGGCAACGCCGCCCGCAGACAGGAATTTAACGCGGACTTTCCCGGCGACTACTACGCCGACATCTTCTTTGAAAACGGCTGCGAAGCCCGCTCGGACACGATCAGCTTTGAAATCGAAACTGCCGTGGACGAGGCGCCCGAGGCCGATTTTGCAGTGCGCCTGTATCCCAATCCGGTGCTTTCGACGCTCAACCTCGAAGTGGAAGACGGCGGCGAGGCCCTGGATCTGCAGATTGTCGATCTGCTGGGACGCCAGGTGATGCGCCGCGGCTACGCCGCCGGAAGTACTGGGTCGGTGATTTCGCTCGACCTGAACGCACTTCCGCCCGGCGGCTACAGGCTGATTGTGAAGCGCGCCGCAGGCACGCGAGTCCTGCCGCTGATAAAACAGTGACAAACAAGATGGCCTTTGCAGAAAGGGATGCGCAAGCAGACCAATAACAGGTGAAGTAAAAGCGGAGTTTGCCGCGTCTGGATTCCGGCGTAATTTGTGAGTTTTTGCACGGCCTGGAATGCAACCGTATGCGCATAGCCGACCATCTTGGCAAACTTTCGTGGACGCTGGGAGACAAAGCGCTCTTCCTGATGTACGGCTTCGGAGTGCGGCTCTGGCAGATTTCGCTGCTGCCGCGTTCGGAATTTGGGCTGTACGGACACCTCGAAGTGTGGCATGCCCTGATTTTTACGCTGAGCGAAGGGTTGGCGCTGACGGCGCTGATTAAATTCGGGGTGGAAGAGGAACAACGCGGGTCCGTCAACAGACAGACGGGCCTGCTGCACCTGGCTACATGCATCGGCGCTTCCTTGCTGATGGCTTCCATATTTCTGCTGTTCCCCGCCGTGCCGCAATTTTTTGGGGAGCCGCGCCTGTCGGACGTGGCGCTCTACCTGCCTCTCTACGTCCTCGTCACCATTCCCCGCAGCTACTGCCTGAAATTTCTCCTTCGCGACCTGCAAATGCGTGCGCTGTTTTTTGTGAACCTGACCTGGTTCGCAACGATGGCTACCGCAACGGCGATCTTCGAGCTGACGAGCGGTCTGCGCACGTTTGAAGACCTGGCGCTGGTGCATATGGTCGGTGCGCTCGTCTCATCGCTTCACCTGCTGTGGGTAACGCGGGAACAGCTTGTGTTCAGGAGCAAGGTCCAGGTCAACTTCAAGGCAATTCTGCGTTTCGGAAGGAACCAGGCCGGTTCGATGGGACTTCTGAGTGTCGGGAACATGCTGGACCGCCTGATCATACAGAAGTTTTTCGGCACGGACGGCGTTGGACTCTACGCTACGGCGCACACGTTTTTCCGGGCTTTCGACGCTCTGCGCGACGGGATGCTGGGCCTGGTCTACCCCGGCGCCGTTCAGCTGATCGCGCGCAACGATGCGGACGTCATTCGCACGTTCCTGGGCAAGGCGATAAGTTTTTACCTGCTTGTAAATGTGGCGCTGTTCACGGCATTGCAGATCGGACTTGCGGATTTCATTATTGTCGGGCTGTTGCCGGAGCAATACCACAGCGCGGCCGGCCTGTTCAAAGTTCTGATAATTGTTGCCCTGATTCATCCCTTCTGGGTTTCGTGGACCTATGCAATGGCACGCGGCGACACGGATAAGTTGCTGCGCTTCACAATAGTTGCGACGTTTGCTCATCTAACGACCAGTTGGCTGGTGGGAATGTCGATGATTCAGATGCTTATGCCCGTGCCGACGATCGCAATGCATCTGGTACTCAACATTCTCGGATTTGCGTACCTGCGCCGGCATGTACACTTGACGCAGTACGACCTGACGCGCGCAGTGCCGGATTCGCTGCGCTACGTTAAAAAACTTGTCGAGCGGCTACGGCCCTAGGTTTAGAATTCGCGGCGCGGTAGTAACGGCGGCGACGCACAAACGGGAACTGCATAACAATGGCTTTGATGTATCACTTCAGCAGTATGTTCAACCGTATGCGACGGCGCTTCGGCGCGCTGCTGCGCATTATGGCGGTCGCGTGTATGATCATCCTTGGCGGGGCGATTGCTCATGCCGGTTTTCACGGCGCTACATCGAGCCTGGACGAGCTGACCGAACAGATTGTCATCAAGGTTTTCCTGCATGTGAACAGCGACGCGGCGGACCTTGAGCGCGTCAGCCGGCGCATTTCGACGATGCCTGAAGTTGCGTCCATCGACGTCACGTCGGCCGAAGAAGCGCTCGACGAGTTCATCTCCAGGTATGGGCGTCCGTCGGAAAATCTGATGCCGGTCAACCCCTTCCCGATCACGATTACGGCGATGATTCACGATCAGTACCGCACGACGGAAGCGCTGCAGGGAATCACGCGCGAGTGCCGGGAGATCAGCGGCGTAGAGGACGCACAGTTCCGCACGGGATTTGTGGAAGCGGTCAACGATCGGATCCGACGCAACACGGCCATCTGGCTGGCGGCCGGCATCGTGATTTTAATCGTCTTCTGCGCCATGCTGCACTACACGGTCAAACATCACGGCAGCGTGGACACGACCAAAGCGCAGGTGCTTACTTTGATGGGTGCGCGACGGAGTTTTATTGCCGCGCCGGACCTGCTGTTTAACTCCGCTGCAATCATTCTGGGCCTGGCGCTGGGCACGGGCATTGTACTGCTGCTGCAAGGCGAACTGATCGACTACGCGCCGTGGGTGCGCACGCTGGACCCGCAGGCTGTGCTGCCGGTCGGCGGTGCTGTGACGGCCGCCGCGCTGCTGATTGCCGCGCTGGCGGCGTGGCGACAGACTTCTTATCGCGCCGCGCAGTAAACGGAAATTGAGCGTTCATCGATATCCAGCGCCATTAAAGGTAGATGCTGTGCGCCCCTTTGAGCGTTCTCTCCGGATGACA
This sequence comes from uncultured Hyphomicrobiales bacterium, assembly GCA_964445695.1. GTDB lineage: Bacteria > Bacteroidota > Ignavibacteria > Kapaibacteriales > UBA7675 > JAUIKM01. Next base: position 332,169 of record CAYULF010000004.1, read on the forward strand.
AACAAAAAAATCATGCCGTGCGGCGGGGTCAGGTCGGCGGTGCAGGTTTCCCGGATAGTTAAACGCAATTAACAGATCCGACACTGAATGAATAAAATAGATAGATACATCCTGCGGCACTTTCTGTCGACGCTCGTTTTCAGCATCGGAGCGCTCAGTATAGTGTTTGTGGTCGTCAGTCTGTTTGAAAAAATGGACGACTTTATCGACCACGATACGCCCGGCAACATCATTATCAAATACTACATTAATTATCTGCCGGACATTATCAAGGTGCTCTTCCCCGTCGGCATGCTACTTTCGGCATTGTTTACAACGGGGCGGCTGTCCAACAGCAATGAGATCACGGCAATGAAAGCGGCGGGCATGAGCCTCTACCGCTACATTACGCCGCTGATGGTCCTGGCGATGATGTTAAGTATCGGGCAGTTGTATTTTAACGGTTGGGTCGTGCCCAATGCCAACCGCGTTAAAACCGACATAGAACGCGAATACCTGAAAAAGGGCGACGACGTCACGAGTTTCAGCCGACTGGATTTTCGCGACGCGCCGCTGCGCAACGTGCGGATGGGATATTACAACGACGTCTCACGCCGCGGCAGTTCGATGAATATCGAGGAATTTTCCAGCGAGGAAAGTCCGCGTATTGTCAGCAGTTTTACCGCACCGCGTTTTACCTGGAGCGACTCCTTAAACAGCTGGCTGATGTACGAGGTGACGGAGCGCCGCTTCAGCGAAGACGACCACGAATTACTGTTCCACGATTCGTTGGCGGCGCCGGTTAACATTACGCCGCACGAAATCATCAACATGCAGCGCAAGAGCACGGAACTGACGTTTGAGGAACTTAAACACCACATCATTCTGGCGTCGCGCGGCGGCGAAGATGTGCGCCGCGAGTGGATCGATTACTACGGCCAACACGCCCTGCCCTTTGCCAATTTTATCGTGGTACTCTTCGGCATTCCCTTCTCCGGCGGCAAACGCAAAGGCGGCCTGGCCCTGGAAATTGCAGCCGCAATGTTCATCGCTTTTCTCTACCTCGTCTTCACGAAGGTCGGTCAGACGGTTGGTTACGCGGCCAACCTGGACCCGGTGCTGAGCGGCTGGCTGGCAAACGCCGTCTTTCTGGTCGCCGGAATTATTAATATCTTCCGCCTGCGATCCTGATTCGCGGACGATCGCGCGGGACATACAGGCAACGGGGACCATGGAACAGATTCAGACTTTATCGACCATTCGCGGGCGCGAGATTCTACGCTCCATCTACCGCGACATGCGTTTTGAGCGCCAGTTGAGCAGCACTGCGGTGTTGACGGCCTGCCTGCGCATCTGCATTGGTGAGCGCGATCTGATGCGTTACGGCCGCGACGACATCACGATTGTGCATCCGCTTGGCCTGTTTGCCGGCGTCAGCCTGTGGCTGCAGGAGATTGTCAACCGCTTTTACTTTTCCACCATATCCTCTCTTGTTTACCTCGGAGCTGCAATCCTCCTGTTAATCGTCGGGGCATTCCGCTTCACGTCAATTATCGGCAGTGAATTTGTGGTGGCGGGCATTGCGCTGGAGGCCGGGCTGCTGATGCTCTTGTTTGTCATCATGTTTTTCTCCCCGACGGATGACTACCTCGATCTCGACGCCGCCGGCGGCGAAGACTCGGAGTCCGAACTGAACCAGATTGTGCGGGAGATAGGCGAGATTTCCAGCGACTATGCGGCTTTTTCGAATCAGGTAGACGATGTCACGGCCACGCTGAGCAGCCTGGCCGCGCGCCAGGACCAACTGATCGAGGTGATGCGCGAGTCCACGCGCCAGAATGCATTGATGGTCGCGCCGCAGCCGCAGTTGCTGGAAACGATGCAGAAAACAAATCAGGCGCTGCACGAATTCACGGAAACCGTCCAGAATCTTGTCGGCGCGGCTCAGGCCTTGCGCCGCGAAGAGGTGGAACGCTCCGTGCGCCAGGAAGTTGAACGCCTTCTGGCCGGACGCCTGAACGACAAACAATGAAAAAGTCGCCCGATCAAGCTTTGCGGCGCCGCCGCGGCGTCGAAATTTACTTCGTCCTTTACCTGACGGCGTTACTGCTGTTGCTGCTGGATAAACGCGGTACGGACACCAAGCCGGACGAGGAACTGGTCATCGGGCTGCTGCAAACCAACTTTTCGATTCAGGCTGAGAAAAACCTGCTGAACTGCACCGCTTTGCGCACCGAAGACGGCTTGCAGATTGTCTCGCTCGACTCGGTCAACACCATCTTCAGCAAGGGCAATGTCACCGACGTGCAGTACGATTTCACCATCATCGACGTGGCGCGCAACCGCAATTACGTGATCAGTGAAAACCAGCAACCGGACGGCCAGGTCGGCTACGGCTACCGGCGTCTGGACGAGGGCGAGCGCGCCATCTTCAGCTGGAAACCGGACCTCAGCAGCGGCGACCGCGCGGTGTACACGATCCGCGTCGAGGCCAGCGCCAAACCGCTCGTGCCGGCGCGTATCACTTCGCCGGAGCAGCGCCGACAGCTGGAAAAAATCATTGAGGAAGGCGATCAGCGCGTCGACGCCGACACGCGTTTTCAGCTGGCAGTGACTTTTGTGGGCGATGCGAGCATCGCGGCCAATCTGGATAGCGACAACCCGGTGGACACGGTTACTCGGGTCATTTATCAGGAGGGCGATCAGCCGGTCACGGTCATCAACGCACCGGCGGGCAACATCACCTTCAGCCCGGCCAATGCGGCTATTTACGCGGTGGCGAATGCGCGGTGGTACAACCGCATCGTCGTCGGAGGCATCGACCTGAAAAACGACCTGGCGGAATCACCGGAAATCAGCGTCGACGGCGAAGGTGAAGCGGCCATCGCGTCGATCGACGACGGCGCGATCCGCGTGGACGGCACCGCGCCGACCCGGGGCCAGATGCGTGTTACACTGCAGCTGCATCGCCGCAGCGACGACCAGACGGCCGACGTATCGTTCGACGTGCGTACGCGTCCGCTTCCCGCCGCGTTGACGCCCGCGCGCATGTATCCGGGACTGAGTTACAACTTTGATCCGCGTTTTCCGGCGCTTGTCGGTCAGGACGTCAAAGCGGTCCTGCGCGACGCCGCCGGGCGCGAGCGCCACGTGAGCGTCCAGGGCGAAGCGTTTTCGTTCATTCCTCAACGCAGCGACATCGGTGCGGATTTTGAGTTGATCCGCAGCGTCAACGGCAAGACAATAGCCACGAGTTCACTTATTCAGGTGCGCGACTTTCCGCTGCCGGAGATTGCCGAAGTTAACATGCAGTCCGGCATGGCCATCGTGCGCACACGTGCTTATGGCGGCCCGCAAAGCAGCAATCGCATTTCCATTAAGATCGAAGGAAACGCACAGGTGGTCAGCGAGCGCCACGGCGAGTGGGAATACCTGCCGGAGGGCAACATGCACATCCAGGTGTTTGAAGTGGAGCCGCGCAACAAAAACGCGGCGTTTGAGTTCAGCGTCAAGGCCGTGGACCGGAACGGGCGTGAGAGTGCGGAGAGAGAGGTTGGGGGGTGAGGGTACATCCCTAGTTGGGTGTCGATTCTACGGCACAAACTTTGACAGTTTGCAAGCATCTACCACACAATTTAATTGTGTATCTTAGCCAAACACTGGACCAGATTCCACTTTCTTAAACTCACTTACAGAGCCCACATGGATAATCTTGAGGCTGTAAAATTCAATCTAGGATCTCTTCTATCAAAAGAAAATTTCTTTAATGTACCAGTTTACCAAAGACCTTTTTCATGGGACGAAGAAAACTTCAAAGATCTAATTTCTGACCTGATCAGCGCTGAAAGAGATCAAGAGTATTTTCTTGGAACAATTGTCCTCCATAAAAAAGGCTCCAAAGGAGAGTTTGACATAGTTGATGGGCAACAACGCTTAACATCAATCATGATATTGCTCGCCTGCCTTAGAGATAAGATTCAGGATGGAGAATTCAAAAATAATCTTCAGGAAAAAATAGTTCAGCCGGAGAATAAAGTCGATGGAATCAGTGAAAGAACTCGACTGGAAGTCAAGGACCCCCAAATATTCAGGTCCAAAGTTATGGCATCAGACGGAACCAATGATATTTCAAAAGATCGCAACTTGCCTGAGCCCGAATGGAGATATATACACGCAATAAAAGTATTCAAAGAGGAGCTTATTCCGCTATCTGAAAATGAAGCACAAGAATTTGCTAAGTTTCTAAGCCAGTATTGCATCGTAATTCGGCTTTCGACATCAACTTTTGATGATGCATTTCGACTATTTACTATTGTAAACGATAGAGGCAAACAACTTAGAAGAATCGATGTCCTAAAGTCTTGGAATATAGATCCTAACATTGTTCCAAGTGAAAGCACACGTAATCAATATGCTAGACGTTGGGAGGAAATGGAAAAAAATATCGGTGCGGATATCTTCGAATCCATTTTTCACCACATCAGATTCATTACTCTCAAAGACAAGCCCAAAGGCGATTTGTTGAGAGAGTTTGAAAACCGAATATTTAAACTTCGAAATATTCAAAAGGGAGAAAGATTCCTGGACTTGGTTATGGAATATTCTGAAATATACCTATCAATTTTTAGCGACTGCAATGCATTAGACAAAAATGACCAACACTATTACGCGTACTTTGCATTAATCAATATTATGGATTCGAATTTTAAAGCTTCAGAATGGCGGCCATGTCTGATGTTCTACTACCGGAAGTTTTCTAATCAAGGATTCTATCGGTTCTGCCTTCAACTCGAAAAAGTGTATCTTACTTATTGGGTTTTGGGCACGAGGAAAGACGAACGAAGAGATATTTACGCAAACATTCTTGACAGCATAGAATCGGCAAAAGTTCATTCAGAAATCAATTTAGAGTCTCAGATCGATGAGGACTCAATTCGGAAACACGTTGGCAATAGTGAAATTTACAAAGCAGGTTACTGCAAGTACTTTTTACTTCGACTTGAATTAGTCATATGTGAGTTAAATGAGGCAAGAAAGTTTGAGGCTAAGTCAACTGAACATGTGTTACCCCAACATCCAGCATCACCAAGTGATTGGCTTCCAGAGGAAGATATTGACAAACTGTCTGAATTTGTAAATAAAATAGGCAACCTAGTTCTACTAAGTAAGTCAAAAAATTCTCAAGTAAGGAATTTCAACCTCCGAAGAAAACAGCAAGAATATTTACGTCCAAGGGTCACAAGCTATCCGCGTAGTCTGCAGATTTTAGACTATGATAACTGGGATAGAGATGTTATCGAACAACGAACCAAAGAGGCCCAAGAAATGATCTTGCTAGAACCAGGTAGCGGGTATTCACGATCGCGTTGATTGACGTATAAAATCCAAGTTTGAGATTAACTTCGTCCCCCTAATCAATCAAACCCTGCATCGCCTCTATCATCGCGGGGTCCAGAAAATTGCGCATCTGCATCGTGGACAGATTTAACTCTTTCATGACGATCGGCTCAGCGTCGCTCTCCAGCTCGCCGTTCTGGTTTTTGTCGACGCGCAGACGCACAATCACCGTCTCCGTGTTTTCCAGGTGTTTAAAAGAATGCAAACCCATGCCGTCAAACGTAAAGTCGTGCAGGACATGATTGCCGACGTCGTAGACCGACAGTCCCGCCAGATCTCGTCTGTTTAACATGCCGTCCTTGTTGGAATCGCGCTGCGACACCTCAACCAACAGGAAATTCCCGGCCGGACATTTAACAAAGTCATACTCGTCAATTGCAGTGCGTTTGTTAAACACCTGATATTTCTGCCCCTTGCGCTGTTCGTACAGCACCAGATTGTTGTACCCGCCGGAAGTGTAAGCGCGTGAGCCGCTGAAGTTGCTCCCGCTTCCCTTTAATCCGTCGGTATAGTCCGCGATCCCGACGTTCTCCGGCAGCTCCAGGTTCGTCAGTGTGACGGGCACGACGTACAGCAGCCCCGCCGAGTCCAGCAACCGCGGTCCCGAAAGCGAGATCGCCTGGTCGCGCACAAGTTGTTTGGTATTGCCATCCGGAATTGTGTCGGTATTAATTGTAATGCCCGCTGTCTGATGATTTCCCCTGCTCATTGAGCGCGAGATTTTGTCAATCACGACATAAACGCCGAAAACTGCAAGCACCGCCACACCCATCAACAGCAAAGTGCCGTTAATTGCGCGCAGACGTTCGTTGTAGTTGGACAGATTCAATGTGTTCTCCTTTTGGTATTCCATAGGTACAGTTTTCTCCGCCGACGCGTGCAGAGCGCGCATTCAGGCGGGAATGCTGAATTTGACAGGACGACTCAAGCAATATGAAACTTTTTGGAGAATTCCCTCACCTTGGTGCAAATGCGGTTGCTCCGCCTTCCCAACAAAACAGCATGCTCCCATGCCAACGAAAAGGTAAATTCGCAATGTTAAAGCTCACATGCAAATACCTCAACCTGTTGTTGTTGTTCTTTGTTGCTCAGGCCAATGCTTTTGAGCGTGACGAAACAGATGACATCCACCATCCCGACACAAGACAAACATTGTACGACGACACCACGATGTCAAAGTTGCGCGCAGTGTATAAAGATTGCCACCTCAGCTACAGACTCGACTTAACATCCAATACCTTGCCTGAACACATGCAAGCAGAGTTGCCGGCATTCAAAGACAGCTAACTCTGACTCTTTGAAAATCCACATTGACGTCTGCAGCGCAGCCTTGACCGCTTTGAGCCCTTGCTTGCGCGGCGGTCTCAGGCTCCATGATGTTCTTGCTTGTCACGCAGTTAACAGCTTGACACCCTCGAATTAGACGCCCCAACCTGAAACCAATCAGTCCGAAGTCTTGTCACAAACACATGAGCAAAAAGTCGCAGAGTAAGTTGATAAGCCGGGAGATTCAAACATGCGCTCAGTCATCCTGTTTTCAATCGCAATTCTGTCTCAGTTATGCCCGCTCCACGCCTTTGTCGGCCTCGGCGATGCGCCGCGGCACGACTACTCCGCAGACATCCTCGAAGCGCTGCGCCCGCACGCCATCGAGCGGCTCGCAGAATATAATGCCTATTCACACCAGCGCGAATATTATTCCAGGCCACAGGCCGTCGGCAACTACGTCCTGTTTGAAGGCGACCGCGCCGACACGGCGCTTAAACTTATCGAGCAGAAGGTAAACTTCATCGACCTGTTGCGACAAATCGAGCCAAAAAAAACCGCAAAACACCTGTTGTTGACATTTGATACCTATCAGGATGTTCGCTGCGAAATTAAACAGAGTGTGTATGGCTGGAATGGCATTTGCGCCCCGCGCCACTCAGTTGACCTCGACGTCGGTCTGGATATCGTCAACATCTACCGCCGCGGCGACTGGCTGTTTGAATACATCGACGCACCCGCGTACAAATACAAAGGTTTGCAGGCTTTTTTTCTGGTGACGGACTTCCAACAGACTCAAGTTCCATCCGACTACGCACGCAATATTGACTACCTCGATCACATGACAAATCCGGCTGAGGCGGCTTTGTTTGACGATGCCAAATGCTGCAGGCACGACACCTGTTACACAGACACCGGCATTTTTCAGAACTTCCTGGAATGGCTCGTACCGGTTGCTTCCGGCGACAGCCTGCCGAACGAGTACGTGTACTCCGGCGTGATTAACAGACCAGATGACAGTTGTTTTGCCCGAATCGATCGCCAGATGGCCAACACAAAATTGTTCCACAGAATGCTGGACCTGTCGATAGAATCGGCCATAGAAAATCAGTGTTATTTTGAATTGCTCGAACAGCTGGTGGCTCGCTACAGATCAAAAGATCTGGCCCTGCATCTTAAACGCAGTCATTTTCCGGTTGCCTGCTGCGGGATGAGCTCCAGACCCTACCTGCATCGCCGCGACATTGCCGTTCTGGCTGCGCAAACTGCTGAATGGAATGTCTTCCTGCGCACGCATATCGATGTGGTCTACGACGACTACCGCAAAAATCCGGATGGCACAATTACATTTCTTGGCGATCGCACTATGGTTCCGGTCCTGCAGGACTTCGGCCTCGACGTCGAAGCTCTGTTGCTCGGCAGTGTGTTAAGAGTCGACAACCGGCATAAAAACGCGTACATCGGCGGCGCATACAATATGGGCAACGTGATTGCCCGCATGCCCGAACGCGATGAAATACTTAACAACATTCGCAACATGATCGGTAACCATCAGCTTGACGACTTCAACCGCCTGCGCATGTTTAATGTGTACTGGACCTGTTTAATTGAATCCAATTCCCGCGAAATTCCGGAATCGCTGGTTGCGACGCTCCGGTCTGCCGTTGACCTTCTTCCGCCCTATCTTGCGCAGACAATTGATCTTGAGGAGGAACTGCCTTCTCACCGCTTGCCCGAACGACAAAACAAGTAGACAATCCTGATTAGTTCGAGAGAAATCTCAGCATGAAATTGAAACTTTCTACGCCCATTCATCAACCTTCACGATTGAACAATGTGACCGAATTGATCGGAATGGACTTACTCGCCGGAACGGACGCTTCGTTTGACGTCCGGCCTGCAGAACCCGTTCGGCGCATGACGCATACGTGGCATATCAGGAGACACACAATGAAACGTCTATTCAACTTTGCTGCGCTTTGCATGATGCTCGCAGCATCGCACGCCGCATCGCAGGAGTTCGAAGAGTTTGAGAACGGACTGATGTACGACGAGTCCACCATGGCACGTCTGGAGTACATCGTGGACTCATTGAATCTGCAGTTCATGCAATGCCAACTGGACCGTTCATACTTTGCAGAGCCGCAAGCGACGGGCCACTACATCAGAATCTTCGGCGGCAATGTTAAACAGGCCAGGCTCGACATAGAATCCGGGCACTCATTTGACGAAATAGCAGCCCGTTACGACAGCTCTCATGCACACAAAAATCTCTTGATTGCCGTGGAGCATCAAACAGGCTCAGAACCGAATGAAAATGTCAGAATACTTCGCGGTGCGCCGTTTGAACAATCGTATGACAACTCGCTCTACACGTACGGTTCCCGGGAGAATCTGAAGATGGCCTGCCGAAACTCCTGGGAGATGCAATACTCCCCGGAATCCAAATACTGCGGTGAATATCTTGTGGCATTCTTTTTTACGTCTGATTTTACAACACCGGAAATTCCGGCATCATACGCGCGTATGGTTCAGTATGTTGACTGTATGGTGGACACTTCCACAAGAATTCACGACTCCGGAATGGCTCAGAGGAAGCCGACCGAAAAAGAAGGACAACAGTTGCATGAATTCTCACGCTGGGTCATTGAGGAAACCGCTACGCCGCGATCCGAATCAGAATCGCAGGATTCACTCAGCTTCTGGAATCTGAATGAACTACGATTGGAAAGAGTTAACAAATATTTACTGCCGAACCCTCAGTTCCTTAAGAGACTGGAAGAGAATTTACAACTGGCTCGCGAGGTTGGAGCCGGAGATGAGTTGTTGGAGTGGTTGGCTCAACACTTCAGTTCAAAGGAAATTGCCCTTGAATTTAAACGCAGCCGCCGCGTGGTTGGAATGTGCAGCCATGATGCAGGTCCGCGAGAACATACTCGCGAAATTGCAATCCTGTCCGCCGAGACCGCCAAGTGGGAAGTTTTTCTACGTGCACATCTTGATATCATGAATGATAATTTCAGCCGTGTCTCTGACGGCTCGTATGCCTGGGGACGACGTAAAACCTATATTCGCGAACTGGAGGAGTTGAATATTAACGTTCCTGAACTCATTTTGGGAACTGTATTGCGTATCGGGAATCACAGCGAGAACCACTACTTCGGCAGCGTGCAACGTCTGGGCCGCGCAATCGCCGAAACCAGAAACCGGGAGGAATTCGAATCTCATATGAACCGGATGATGGGAGACTCGTCGCTTGACGACTACAATCGCTTGATAATTTTTTACTTGTACAAAAATTTCGCCTACCATCTCGACGATAAGAAAGTTAAACAGGCGACCTTAAAACGGCTCGCGTCCGCCATTGCTACCATGCCGCCATATCTTGCAGAACGTCTGCAGCCAGAATATGATTGATCAGAACATCTCCCTTAATAAATATCAATAGTATTCAGCAGCGGGGATAAATCGACGACCACAATAATTTTTGGTACTTTGACCGCTTTGAGCCCTTGCTGGCGCGGCGGTCTCAGGCTCCATGACTCTCTTGCTTGTCGTGCAGTCAGGAGTTTCAAACAGTCGACGGTTATTTAATGTGACCGAATCTCCACGACAAGTCTTATTCGCGTAACAAGACCGTCTTTGCGGCGTCCATTCGGCGCATGACGCACACATTGCACATCAGGAGACACATCATGTTTCGGCAGATCAAACTTACAGTGCTTTGCCTGATGCTCGCAGCTGCAACTGCCGCATCGCAGGAGTTCGAAGAGTTTGAGAACGGACTGATGTACGACGAGTCCACCATGGCACGTCTGGAGTACATCGTGGACTCACTCAACCTAATGTTTAAACAATGCGACCCCAATTCGTCGTATCGTTCCCTGCCCCAGGCCGAATGCCACTACGTCCGGATTGAAGGCAGAGATGCCCGCCGCGCCCGCTCCGACATCGAGAACGGAATGCAATTCGAAGATCTGCTTAACAAATATTCAACCGCTACTGTTCAGCGGAATTTACCAGTTGTGGTCAGCCACTACGAAGCCTACCGTGGAGAAAGTTCGCGCGAATTCAGCTCGATGCCTTTTGAGTCGCCGTATTTCCACAAAATTGTTGAAGAAGGCCGGCGCTACAGTTTTAACTTCAGTCTCGGCGACAGTTTAATTTTTGATTACGATGCTCCCACTGCATATAGCACTGAAAGCTTGCGGGCGTTTTATTTCATCTCCGACTTCACAAGCTCGCCCATCCCCCGCGACTACGCAGCCATGATCCAATACGTGGACTGCATGGTGGACACAAACACCGTGATACATCCCGAAAGCGCTCCCAGGGACTACAGCGCGGAATCCGAAGCTGAAATTGAACGACTGCGCGAATTCACCGACCGCCTGATCACCAGAACCGCGACCGCACGCAACTCACGGGACCCACTCTCCAACTGGGACTTTGGTCCCAAACGCATGGATCGCATCAGGAGAATAGCGGCATCCGAGCCGGATTTTAAACAGAAAATCATAGAAATGGTGGAGATTGCACTTAAACACCGCCGCAGCAGCGAACTATTGGAACAGCTGGCGGAGCACTACCATTCGGCGGAAGCCGCGCTCGAACTTAAACGCAGCCGCACAATCTGGGGAAGCTGCAGTATGGACGAGAGCCCGCGCATTCACGCGCGACACATCGCCCTTCTCTCGGCGGAAACAGCAAGATGGGATGTCTTTCTTCGCGCGCATCTCGACATCATGAATGATCGTTTTACACGCGCTACCGACGGCTCCTACGCCTGGGATCGGCGTGAGACTTATATCCGCGAACTGGAAGAGTTAAACATCAATGTGCCGCAGCTGATTCTTGGCATGGTGTTGCGCATCGACAACCCGAGCTACAACCATTATTCAGGCAACGTTCGGAGACTTGGCCGCGCACTCGCCGAAACCAGGTATCGCGAGGAGTTTGAGTCGCATATGAGTAAAATGATTAACGACTCCGAACTGGACACCTTCAACCGCATGTTAATCTACTACCTGTACCGGATTTACACCAACCACCTGGATGACAAGGAGGTTCAGCTTGCCGCCAGACAACGCCTGAAAACCACCATGGCCGGCCTGCCCGCCAAGCTGCTAAAGGGAATGGATGAAGACTTTGATTAAACATGCCTTGACAACTACTGACCGCTTTGAGCCCTTGCTTGCGCGGCGGTCTCAGGCTCCATGATGTTCTTGCTCGTCCTGCAGTTAACAGTGTCAAGACCCGCAGTCTGATACAATCCCGAAACCAAGCAGCCGTAAGTTTTGTCGTTGAGTTTGGCCTGAATCGTACACGCGGCTGGCGCCGGTCCATTGATGCCGTTTCGGCCACGGCGTTTTGCGTGGGTGCCCCACTCACAAACTCCGCGTTTTACACATGCATGTCAAGACATAAAAATCTATCGCACGCTCACACCGCGCGAACGCAGTCGCTCGCCCTCCAAACGGATCAAAGCGAAGCGGGGTCAGCAAAAGAACAAACAAGCCGGAGCAAGCGACGGCGAAGTGGTCTGGTCAGAAAACATCGAACAACTGGCAATGGACCAATCCTGCCAGGCTCCGCCTCAGCGGATGCGTTTGCCTTCCAGTTCCATGCCGCCCTGGCGAAGAGTGAAGCGATTGTACGTGCCGTCCTCATCGGCAAAAAACTCGAACCTCGCACCGAATTCGGTCTTGAAAAACTCAGTTTCGGAAGCGGCGTTTAACTCAAACTTATCCTGACCTGTACCCTGCGCCACCAATGCGCCGTTTTCCACTGTAAATGTAACGTTGAAGTTGGGCATCATATTAAACACACCCACATAGCGCTGCAAGACTTCATCGGGAAGAGCAACATTCTCGGGAACGGGAATCGAAATGGCAAGGCGTGTACCATCCGTTGAATGTCCACGATGAATAAACTGCGCGCCGGCCTCATCTCCCGTGAGCTTAAAATGCAATTGCGCCAGACTATTGTCGAAGTAAAAACGATTGCCGCCAAAATGATGCAGTTCAAATATGCGGCCGTCGCGCTCTGAAAACAACCGCCCCTTGTTAAGTGTGATGTTCCGAATTGCTCCATCCGTAAACTCATACATGCCGACAAATTGGCTCAGTGCGGCCGTATCCAATGCAACAATATCAGATTCATCGGGAAAAGGTTTGCCGATTGCCACCGCCGCCATTCGCGTGGCGACAGACTGTGGATCGTGGCAGTCGCAATTGGACAGAACAGCAACGTAGACTTTTTCATCCGGCAGGTAAATCGCATTGCTTGCAAAACCAAAAATACCGCCGGCATGTTCAATCGTCGGACTCCCGCCAATTTCGTCGAGGAACCACCCCAGGCCGTAGCCCGTCGGCTCGCCGTTGTTTAATGTCGACTCGGTGAACGCCAGTTCAAGCGACTGCGGCTGAATCAGTTTACCACTGTGAAGCGCCGTATTCCACGTTAACAAGTCGGCAACTGTCGACATCAGTGAACCGGCGGAATAGGGATGTGTCATACTGAGGTATTCGGCATTGATGTATCCACCGGAACCGCTCTGATAGCCGGCCGCGCGCATTGGTATCAGCTCCTTGCGGCTGCCGTACAGCGAGGAGCTCATTCCGGCTTTGGCAAAAATGCGCTGTTCGATAAACTCCTGATAACTTTGCTCGGATGCTTTTTCGATAATCGCTCCGAGCAGAATATAGCCGGAGTTACTGTAAACCCAGGACTCGCCGGGATTGAAGTCGAGCGGTTCATCCTTAAACACATCGATCAGTTCAGCCACGCTCAGATCCTTGCGCCACAACGCTTGCCACGACGGCATCGAAGTGTAGCTGTGAATGCCGGAAGTGTGCGTCAGCAAATGGCGAATGGTAATATGCTGGTCTCCAACCGGATAGTCCGGCAAATGGATGCTGATTTCATCATCGAGCCCGAGTTTACCTTCCTCCATCAGCATCAGAATTGCCACGGCTGTAAACTGTTTAGTGATCGATCCAATTTCAAGAACGTTGTCAATCTGCATCGGAACCTGCAATTCAAGGTTGGCCATGCCAACGGCTTTTTGATAAATGACTTCACCATTTTTAGCGACCAGAACCGTGGCCCCCGGAGCATCCTGCGGGAATTCCGACTGCAATATCCGGTCGAAGCGCTCATTGAGCGATTGAGCGCTGAGAATGGCCGGAAGGACAAGTGATAACACGACTGAGAAAAATATGCGCATTTTGGATGCTCCGAACTGAGCCAAGAAACATGGATAGAATCGAGGGGATAAACTTGCTGTCAAGGCGCGGCTACGCTTGACACCGGGCATTGTTTCATTCAGTCCGAAATACTAAATTCAGATTCCCAGACGCAAAATTCTGGGAATAACCTCTGCCGCAAGTCTTGCAGCAATCGAGCGCAGAACCTCAATCACTTAAACAAAAGGCATCAAGTTGAAAGCCCAGGTCTTCAGTCACGAACACTTGATCGGCTCAGTCGAGCTGGGTGTCATTGATGCCGCGAGCGCCACGCTAGCCGGCGAGCTGCAATGCGCGCCGTACTTCAATCAGATAGCTCACATTTTGCAGGATATCAACTCCGGCCTGCCGCGCGGCAACAACATGTCGATGGACGAGCTGCGCATCAACGTACAACTGGAAAACGGCTGGTTCCTCTTTCCCGCCAAAGGTTTCTCAATCCGCGCATTGTCGAACGACGCAACTCAAAACGAGGAATGCAAATTCGAACTGCGCGCTATCGGCGTCATGCCGCATGTCATCGAGAATTTCTTTATTCGCACTCCGGCGCGCGAATGGCCCTTACAACCCTGGCAGGCGCCGGACATCGTGCTCAAGCTGAAAATGGAAGACGAGTTGCTGCGTGAAATCGGCCTGCTGAAGGACGAGGTGGACAAGGTAGAATCGACGCAGGAAGCGCACCCGCTGACCGAGTTTGAGTTGTGTTCACAGGCGCAGTTTAAACATCAAAGAGAAAGTCTGTTTGCTGCGCGCCACCGCCAAAGCGGACGCGAAACTTTTGTGATGATTTTCCTGACGTGGACCGGACAATGCGAAAGCAAACCCTGGCCCATGTTTCAATTTTTCGATTCCTGGGCAAGATTCAGGCGCACCTGCGTCCGATACGGCGAAGACATTAAACAGTACTTAAACACACCTGCCCAAAAACAACTCTATCGCCGGTATTCCAAAGAGAAAGTAACCGTCGACGCAGTGGTGTACTCCGGCAACACGTGCATCGGAACAGGACGTCTCTTCGACTACGACCGCAGCATGGGCGTCATCGGTGGTCCTTTCATTCCGAATGAGAACTACAAGTCCGTGCGTCATTTGATCTGGAAATTCTTCGAAGGAAACTCACCAGAACAACTCAAATACCTGAACGCTGTCGATCTGAACGTACAGATAAGGGACGGTATATTTTTGAGCCCGTGCGGCGGCATTCAAATTTTTGACATCGAGGACATGGAAGACCACCTTGACGAATTGGAAGTCGCTGTGGCCGGACTTCACTGGCAGATCATTGAAAACTTTCTGGATCGTGCATTGCCGTTGCCCTGGATCGGGCCAACCTGGAGAATGATAACGATTGAGGAAAAGCTCGACTTTGAACAAAGACTCGACCACCTGCTGTTCAGTCGGGAATCGAAAGGTGTTCAGAGTCCACAAAAAATGCTGCCGGTGCGCAGCCGGCGATTCCAATACGGTACACTGGCAATCAACAGCGCAAACAACAAAGTCTTGTTTGATCTACAAGGATCAAATCACGGGCAATTTGTAATTGTCGATTTTGATCAGCCTGACGGTGCGTTCGAATTTTTTGAGGAACGTCACGACCTCCCGTGATTCTACCTCAATCCCGATCACAACGACTGGAAACGAGAACATTCGCCATACAATTCAGGAGTTTAACTCTTTGTCGCCGCGGCGTGCAAGCCCAGCTGCCCGACGTGATACTGCTGGTGCATAATCCAGTTTAACAGCACGCCCTCTTTGGTCTTGAAATAGTCTTCTTCGATCGGGCCTTTTAACATTGCATGCGGCTGGTCCAGCTCGGCGTCGTGCAGTTCGCCGTAGATGGCGGCATTTTTATCGCACACGGCCTGCCACTGTTGTTTAAGCAGCGCAATGTCCGGGTATGATTCCAGCGATTCCGCCGGGGCGCTCTGACGAAACTGTTTCTGGTAGTCCGGGAAAAGCACTGGACCGCGGCCGAGGTAAAGCGAGAAGTCGTCGTCGCTCGCGATGAGATGACCGAGGATCCAGACGCCGTGGTTGCCGCCCGGACGGACCCGCTGCCGCAGCTGTTCGTCGCTCAGCCGCGCGAGGTAGTGGTTGACCCAGAACAACATTGTGTTGTACATTTTCTGATAGGCTTCTACTTTGCTTCTGCTCATGATTTTACCTCAGTCCTGTTTAACATCGATTTGCATCAGCGGCAAAAATCGCCCGGCGATGCCGCCGGAAGGACGCTCGCCGATGCGGCGCGCGCCGGCCTTCCGGTAAAAAGACTCTGCATATGGATCACTCACGATAAAAATTGTCACGCCGCCCAGAGTGCGCACCTGCTCAATCGCGTGTTGCATCAAGGCCCGCCCCACGCCGCCGCCGATGTAAAGCGGGTCGACAAAAAGAGCGTCAAGTTCATAACTCCTGTTTTCAAGCGGGACGAGCGCGTAGAATCCGAGCATCATGCCATCCAGTTCGGCCGCGTAAAATATCATGCCTGCGTCAAACTGCGCCGGCGTGTGCGAGAGCTCGGCACGGCAAGCCTCGACAAATTCCGGTGAATAGCCCCAATGCCCCTTGGAACGCATCGCCAGTTCGCTGATGATCGCCGCTTCGGATGCAACAACGGGGCGGATGATCATTTTCTTCAGGACTTCGCGCATGACCTCATTGTCCGTGAATGAGTTAACGAACCGAAAACTGAAACTCAGACTGCCGGTTCGGCAATCGCCCGTTTCAATCAAAAATACTGAAAACCGGACGGCTGAGCGCTTCACACTCGAAGATTAACAAAAATATCAGGAAGGCGCGGCCCGCAATGCAATGAAGGGATCGCAAGCCGTTCAGGTAAAATTTGTTGCTTAGGCAACAATCTTGCACTTAACAACCGGGTCGGGTTAAGATTCGCAAACTGCCGTTAACGTCCGCGCGAACGGCGATAACGCTGCACCGCCCGGTCGTGTTCCAGTTTGGTGCGAGAAAAGTCGTGTTTGCCGCTGCCGTCGCCCAGCGCGACAAAATAATAATAGGAATGTTTTTCGGGGTTCAAGGCGGCATCCAGCGCAATGCGCCCGGGTGAGTTGATCGGCCCCGGCGGCAATCCGGCGTATTTGTAGGTGTTGTAAGGGCTGTCGTATTCCAGGTCGTCGTAAAGCAGCCGGCGTCGCACGTCGCCAAGCGCAAACTGCACGGTCGGATCGGCCTGCAGCAGCATGCCCACTTTCAGGCGATTGTGATAAACGCCGCTCACGCGCGGCTTTTCGGCATCGGTGGGCGTCTCCGCCTCAATAATCGACGCCAGCGTCGTAACCTGCCGCAGCGACATGTTAAGTTCTTTGGCCTGCGCAATGCGTTCCGGGGTCCAGAATTCGGCGTGGTGCCCGACGAGTTTGTCCAGCACGTTGCGCGCCGAAGCGGACTGATAAAAATTATAAGTATCAGGCATCAGGAATCCTTCGAGGTCCGCAGCCGAGGCAAGACCAATCCCTTCCAAAACAGCCATCTTGTTTGCCATCGAGTCGGAAGCGGCAAGGCCTACAAATTGCACCGAGTCGACGAGTCCGGCGCGCGCCAGAATAGACGCCGTGCGCGCAATCGTCAGTCCCTCGGGAATCGTCACGTTCACCGTCGCCGCCTGCCCGCTCTGTCTGAAAAGCGAACGCAGCGCCTCAAACTGCGACATATCGCGCCGCACGACAAAACGCCCGCGGTTGAGGTGGTTGCCGCTGATGCGCGCATAGATGTTGAGCGTAATGTGCGCCGCTGCCGGCCAGGTGAGCAGATCCTTTGAGGCAAAAACATCCACGGCGCCGCTGGGAGTGGCGCCCGCGGGAATATCGATTTCCACTTGATCGGTGCCCAGCTGCAGGGGTTGAAACATCGGCCATGCTACGGCCGCGATGGCGACGACACACAGGCAAACCAGAATCCAGAAAAGTCTCTTCATTGCTGCAAGGCGCCCCGGCGGGCGCAAAAGGAGTTCAAAGCGTAGGGCACAGGATTCGGAAATTCGCGCGGCGGCAGGTCGCACAAGCCCCGTTTTGATTGCGCAGCCCGGAGACCACGACTGTCGGGCGCAAAAATTGCGATTTCAGAAATGATTTGCACAAATATGAATAAATTTTAATACGAATTACACCTCGAATCCGTATCTTTGCAAGTCTATACACAACCTGCAAAAAACCAGTTGTCGCATACGAATTCTCCCGAAATGAGGAAGGTTTGGCCGTTATGAATTTGTTACGGGGTAAACTCGAGGAACAGCTTGGCGCGATGCGCGCGGAACGCAAGGATCTTGGAAAAGAGTCCGGCGAAGTAAAACTCGGCGATGTCAACGCCGGTCATGTGTTGGGCGGCATGCGCGGTCTGACGGGCTTACTGTGCGATACGTCGACAGTCACGCCGACCGAAGGTCTTGCCATTCGCAACACTCCGATTCTGGACCTGACAACTGGTAGTCCTGAAGAGACATTTTACCTGCTGATTACGGGCGAACGGCCCGATGACGCTGCGTTGTCCGAGCTGCAAGGTGCATTCCGGGCGCACTCCTCGGTACCGCATTACGTATGGAACGTGCTGGAAGCCATGCCGTCGGATTCCCACCCGATGGTCATGCTGAGCACGGCACTGATGACAATGGAGCGCGAATCCAAATTCCGCGCTTCGTACGACGCCGGCACCTCCAAAGATGAGCTGTGGGTAGCAATGCTTGAGGACTGTCTCCTGCTCCTCTCGCGCATCAGCACCATCGCCGCCGGCATCTACCGCATGAAGTTCAACAAAGGCGAGCGCATCGCGCCGCGCACGGACCTGGACTGGTCCGCCAACTTTGCCTACATGCTGGGTCTCTCCGACGGCGACGACCAGTTTGCCGACCTGATCCGCATGTACCTGGTGCTGCACAGCGACCACGGCGGCGGCAACGTCAGCGCCTTTGCGGCGCACACGGTCGGCTCCGCGTTGAGTGACGTATTCTACGCGCTGAGCGCCGGCCTGAACGGTCTGGCGGGTCCGCTGCACGGTCTGGCCAACCAGGAATGCCTGAAATTTGTTCTCTCCGTGCACGAGCGCTTCGGCGGCGTGCCGTCGGATGAACAACTGACCGAATTTATCTGGGAGCGCCTGAACAATCGCCAGGTGATTCCGGGCTTTGGACACGCCGTCCTGCGCGTGACCGACCCGCGTTTCACGGCCTTCCACAACTTTGGCTTGCAACACTGCGCCAACGACGAAATCTTCCGGGTGGTCGACAAGATGTTTAACATCGTGCCGAAGGTCCTGCTGGAGCACGGCAAGGCGACGAACCCGTGGCCGAACGTGGATGCCGCCAGCGGCTCGCTGCTGTATCACTACGGTCTGAAGGAATTTGAATTCTACACGGTGATGTTCGGTGTGTCCCGCGCGCTGGGCATCTGTTCGCAGATCGTGTTGAACCGCGCGCTGCTTTCTCCGATCGTGCGCCCGAAGGCGATTACGACTGCGAAACTGAAAGAAATGATCGGCGCAAACGCGTAAGTGGCAGGCGTTCCCGCGCATACTGAAAAACAAAAGCTCCATACGATCAAGTATGGAGCTTTCTTTGTTGGTGGACCCTACTGGAATCGAACCAGCGACCTCCACGATGTCAACGTGGCGCTCTAACCAGCTGAGCTAAAGGTCCGTCTCAAAAACAAGGCTGCAAATATAGCGTAGCAATTCGGACGGTGCAACTCTTTTTTGCATGCACGTCCAACGCATTGATGTCTACATTCACATTCACTTGCTGAGCGTACGGATATGACCGTTGAACTTATCATTCTGGGCCTGGGAGCAATTGCGCTCCTCACGGCGCTTGTGTACTCACGACAGGTTAACTCCATTTCGATCGAAGAGGGGGCGGCTTCTTCGGAAGAAGTTTCGAAACTGAAGGAGATATCCAGCGCAATTGCCGACGGGGCAATGGCGTTCCTGAACCGCGAGTACAAAATTCTGGCAATCTACATGCTTGCCTTTGCCGTCGTCATTTTGTTAACCATCAGCGATCACAGCGGGCAGGGCGTGCTCGTTGGTCCGTACTCCGCCGTCAGCTTCCTGATCGGCGCTGCGATTTCGGTGATTTCCGGATACATCGGTATGAAGATTGCGACGGTCGGCAACGTGCGAACGGCCGCCGCCGCGCGCATCTCGCTCAGCCGATCGTTTAACATCGCCTTCCGCTCCGGCGCGGTGATGGGTTTTGGTCTCACCGGTATGGCGGTCGTCGGGCTCGTGGTTGTTTACCTGGGCATTGACGCGCTGATTCCGGCCGCACTGCAGGGACGCGAAGCCATCGTGATGGAAATCCTCTCCGGCTTCGGCCTCGGCGGTTCCTCCGTGGCGCTCTTCGGACGCGTCGGCGGCGGTATTTACACCAAGGCGGCCGACGTCGGCGCCGACCTCGTGGGTAAAGTTGAACAAGGCATTCCCGAAGACGACCCGCGCAACCCCGCCGTTATCGCCGACAACGTGGGCGACAACGTGGGCGACATCGCCGGCATGGGCGCCGACCTCTTCGGTTCGGTCGCTGAAAGCACATGCGCCGCGCTCGTAATCGGCGCGACCGCTTTTGCCATGGCGCCGGAAGACATCCGCATGTATGCGCTGCTCTTCCCCATCCTGCTGAGCGGCGTCGGCATCGTATCCAGCCTGATTTCGATGTTTTTTGTTCGTCCGCAGGTCGAAGAAAAAGTCGAAGGCGCGCTGAAAACGGCATTGACAATTTCGACCGTCATCATGCTCGCGGCGGTCTACCCGCTGACGAACATGTTTATTCCGGAAACCTTCACTCTGGTGGAAGGCGGACCTGTCTACACCAGCATGGGCGTGTTCTGGTCGGTTGCGGCCGGTCTGATCGCCGGTCTGCTGATCGGTCTTGTCACGGAATACTACACATCGCACCGTTTCAAGCCTGTGCGTGAAGTGGCGAAATCGTCGGAAACCGGCGCTGCCACGAACATTATCTATGGCCTCTCGCTCGGTTATAACAGCGCCGTGCTGCCGATGATCCTGATCGCCATCAGCGTAGTTGTCGGCTTTACGACTGCCGGTATGTACGGTATCGCCATGGCGGCCATCGGCATGCTCGGCACGATCGCCGTCGGTCTGACCATTGACGCTTACGGTCCCGTGGCGGACAACGCCGGCGGTATCGCCGAAATGGCTGAAATGGGATCGGACATCCGCAAACGCACGGATGCGCTGGACGCCGCGGGCAACACAACCGCCGCTATCGGTAAGGGTTTTGCGATCGGTTCGGCCGCGCTGACCTCGCTTGCACTGACGGCCGCCTTCCTGACCTCGGCCAAAGTATTGACAATCAACATGCTCGACCCGATCGTGATGGCCGGTCTGCTTGTCGGCGCGGCGCTGCCTTTTGCCTTCTCGGCAATGACAATGCGCTCCGTCGGTCTGGCCGCCCTGGCGATGATCGAGGAAGTCCGCCGCCAGTTCAAAGAGCGTCCCGGTATCCTGAAAGGCACGGAAAAAGCCGACTACGCGCGCTGCGTGGACATCTCGACGCAGTCTTCACTGCGCGAAATGATCATGCCCGGCCTGCTGGTGATTCTCTCGCCGCTCGTCTTTGGTTACCTCTTCGGCGTGCACATGCTGGCCGGCGTACTGATCGGCGCGCTGATTGCCGGCGTGATGCTGGCAGTCTCGATGGCCAACTCCGGCGGCGCATGGGACAATGCCAAGAAATACATCGAAACCGGCGCACATGGCGGTAAAGGTTCTGACCCGCACAAAGCCGCCGTCGTCGGCGACACCGTTGGTGATCCGTTCAAGGACACGTCCGGCCCGGCATTGAACATCCTGATCAAACTGATGGCAATCATCAGCCTCGTCTTTGTTCCGTTCTTCACGGAGCACGGCGGCGCGCTGCTCAAGATGTTCGATTGATGACGATGAGACCGGAGTTTTGCTCCGCTCTCTGAGACATTGAGTTTGAAACTGAACCGCGCTCCGCCAGGAGCGCGGTTTTTTTGTTTGAAACGCGGCGACTACGTAAAACTACGTAAGAGCTGTGAGCGCTTAGGGCTCACAGCTCTTTTTTCTACCGGGCAAATACCCGTCCCTCAGCGCCTCAATCAAGGCCGGACGCCCCGAAATTTGTATATTCCGCCCGCAGAGAAATACGAACGTGGCCGCACGGGCCGGTATTCACATTGAATACCGTCGCCCTGCAGCCGGGACAAGGCACAATGGTCGACAAATATTTTACCGAACAGCAGCAGCATACCGAACAGTACCTGCTGCCCTACTTCGATAAACACATTCCGGATTTCCGCAATAAAACCGTGCTGGAAATCGGCTGCGCGGAAGCCGGTTTGTTAAACGTGCTGCAAGGACTCGGCATGCACGTTCGCGGCGTGGAACTGCTGGCCGAACGCGCGGCCGTGGCCAAACAGGTTAATCCCGAACTGGTGGTACACGTGGCGGACGCCACAGACCCGCGCCTGGCGGAAATCGTCGGCGAAACCTTTGATGTGATTATTATGCGGGAGACGCTGGAGCACATCCCGGATCGCATTCCCCTGTTTAACAACATCGACAAACTGCTTAAACCGGGCGGCTACTACTACGTGACCTTTCCGCCGTACTTTTCGCCGTTTGCCGGGCACCAGCAGGGCGGCACGAGTTTTCTGCGTCGCGTTCCCTGGTTGCATTTTCTGCCCGGTTTCATCCTGCGCCCGCTCGGCAAACTGTTTAAAGAACAGGAGTATATGATCGACTTTGTGCTGGTGAATCGGCGCGACGGCATCAGCATCTCCAGATTTGAACAGCTGTGCCGGCGCTTCCGGCTGGAGCCGGTCGTCAAGGAATTGTTTTTTACGCGCCCGGTGTACAAAGTGCGTTTTAACATGAAGACGCGGCGATTTCCGAACATTCCGATCATTCGCGAATTTCTGGCCCTCGGCTGCGAATGCCTGCTCCGCAAAAACGACAAAATGTAAAGCCCCCCATGCCTGTGCATTGCGCTTTAACATTTCAACAGCAGTACCGACAACATGCTTATCAGTGTAGTTATTGCCACGATCAATCGCCGTGAGGAATTGCGCGAAACGATTCTGGCATACCAATCCCAGACTCACCCGGATGTTGAAATTGTAATAATCGACAACGGCTCGACCGACGGCACGCGGGAAATGATGCAGACCGATTTTCCGCAGGTCGACTACATGTGGCTGCCCTACAACATGGGCACGCACGCTATTAACATCGGCTTCGAACGCGCGCGCGGTGAAGTCTTCTGGCTCTCCAACAACGACTCCTATCCCGAAAGCAAGGACGCTTTTGCTCAACTTGCGGATTTTTTAACGGAACATCAACACGTCGACATCGTCGGCAGCGAAGACATTGAAGTGCGCGCCGGCAACAAGGTGTATCACTGGCATCCATTTGATGTTAACATCGAGGATATGCCGCCCGACGGCTTTGCGACCAATCTGTTTCACGGCACGGGAGCAGCCGTACGGCGGCGCGTGTACGAGGACATCGGCGGATTCTGGGACGTGTTTTTGTTTGAAGAAATGGACTACTGCGCCCGCGCCATCGCCCGCGGTTACTCCATCCGTTATGTGCCGACAATTCGCACACTGCATTTTGCCAGCCCCAACCAGCGCGTCAGCTACGAGCGCTGGATCATGTCCGCCTTAAACATGTCGCGTTTTATCTGGCGCTACTTCCCGTTCTGGCAGGCAGTTTACCGCATGTGCCTCTACTACCCATACTTTTTCATGCAGGGTTTGTTTTATCCGGCACGCCCGATTCAGATGCTGGACGTCATGTTCGGCATGGCGCACCAGTCCATTCGCGCATACAGACGCGAACGCACTCCGCTTACCCGCGACCAACTTAAACAGGTCACGATGGGTTTAAGTCCGCTCAAGATGATGTGGCGTTATGTCAGCGAAGTGTTGCAACGCCGGCTGAATCGGCGCAGGAAAAACAACAAGGACGTCTGACCTGTTCCGGCTTGGCAGCCTGTTGCATCCTGATTGCAGCGCCCGTGACGGGCTTGCTTTCTGACGTTTCTGCTTGTCAACGCAGTGCAAACCACAAGGCTCAGCGCTTGTTTAACAGACTCCACACGCAGAGTCTGTTCATCCGTCGATGGAAAAACTGCAGACGGAACGACGCGCCGCTTCAGACGCAGAGACAAACAGGAATAAAAAGCGAGCCGATGCGCGGCAGCGGCGCTGCAATCAGATGTCCGCAGCCGCAGAGTCTAAAGTCCCAACCGGAAGTAAACCAGGCTCAAATTTTGGCGATATAAGTTTGCAGGTTGACGTCGGAAGGCAGTTGCAATTTCTTGCGCAGACGGTAGCGGTGGCTTTCGACATTGCGGACGCTGACGCAGAGAATCTTGGCAATTTCCTTGCTCGAAAGATTGACTTTTAACAATGCGCACACCTTCAGCTCCGTCGGCGTCAGGTTGGGAAACTGCTCCGAAAGGATGCGCATGAAGTCCTGGTGCACCTGCTGAAACTGCTGCTCAAAGGAGGCCCAGTCGTCCTCCACGTGGACGTTGTCGTCGATGTCGAGAATTAAACTGTTAAGTGCGCGGCGCGTGGGCAGATCCGCAGTTTTGGCGGCACTTTTGATGCGTTTGCGCAGACTTTCCAGGTACTCGTTTTTCTGAACCAGATACATCGTCTGAGTGGTTAATTCCTTGCTCTTGAGTTCCATCTTCAGTTCGAGCTGCTCGTTTTTGAGCCGGTAGATTTCGCGGTCCTTGTGGGCCTGATCGATCTCGGCACGCAGGCGCATCTCCGCCAGCTTTTCCTGGCTCTCGCGTGAGCGAACCTCGTCCTTGACGGCAGCATAACGCCGCTGGTGAAAAAAGGCCTTTTCGAAATCGGCCATCGCCACATATGTTAAAGCGATGGCTTGGTGGGCCTCAAACTCGTTCTGGCGATCGCCGCCGGCCTCCGCCAGTTCAAGCGCCTGTTTAAGCGCCTCCAGTGACAGATCGTTCTCCGAGCGGTCGCGCTGCAGCCTGCCGATGCGCAGCAGCAGAATGGAATGTGTTTTGGCGTCGCGCGCTTTTTCACTCAGTTCGCGGCCCCGCAACAGGAACTCCAGCGCCTTGTCGTTATCGCCGTTTTCGCGACAGAGATCGCCGATATAACCGAGCGTCAGCGCTTTGCCGATGATGTCGTCGACGTCTTCGTAGAGTTTAAGCGCTTCCTGCTGACATTCGAGCGCGGCAGACACGTCTCCCAGTTCCTGGTGAATCAAACCGATATTGCCGAGGTTAACGGCCTGACCGTAGACGTCGTCGTTGTCGCGCCGAATTTCCAGGCTGCGCTGAAAACAGTCCAGAGCATTGCCGCTGTCTTCCATCAGCATGTAAACACTGCCCAGGTTGTTCAATGCATATCCGACGCGTTGAATGCGATTGTTCTTCTCGCCGATTTCCAGGCTGCGACGGTAGTACTCCAGCGCCTGCGAGTAATCGCTGAGTTCCTGGTACATGACGCCGATATTGTTGAGGATAGCGCCGAGGCCGTCCTCCATGGCGTGTTCCTCCAGTATGTTGCGGCTGCGCTCGTAGGCGTCCAGGGCGTTTTTGTAGTCGCCTTTTTTGCGATACACGGTACCGATGTTCTGCATCACGGTCGCCAGGTCGGCCGGAATGTCAAGTCCGCGCAGCAACTCAAAAGCGCTGTTTAACATGTCAATAGCGCCGTCGTAGTCCAGCAGAATAATGCGGCAGATACCGATGCTGCGCAGGAAAATCGCCTCGGAATGTTTATCGCGTTCGCGGCGCGCCAGGTCGAGACCTTCCGCGGCAATTTCAAGCGTGTAGTGCGGATCGTGGCGCGCAGTCTGCTGCACCAGGCGCTGCAGAATGCGAATCCGCTCGGGCCGGTTGCGCTCGAAGCCCAGCTCTTCCTTCAGGTATTCTATGCTGTTTGTTCTATCGCTCATGCGCCGTCAGTCCCAGCCGAGTTCCGCCTGCACTTTGTTAAACTCCGCTTCGCTTAACAGTTCCAGCAGCGTGTCGTAGTCGCCCGCTTCGTTAAACACCTGGGCTGCCGCGCGCACCAGCATGTGATTGTCGTGCACCATAAACGGCACTTCAAACTTGCGCGTGCGGAAACAATGAGCCCGCAGTTGTTTGGCCGAATCGCTGTCCATGCGCCGCGCGCCGTAGAGCGGAAACGCCAGCATGCCGGCCGTCATATCGTGCGGCGCCGGCGAGGCCACGCCCGTCGCGTCGCTGAAACGCGGCCGCAATTCCGCCACCAGATCGGACTGATACCGACGCATCCTGTCTATGCCCAGCCGCTGCAGAAACTGCAGCGAGGCTTCAAGACACAGGAAAGCCGTGCAGTCGCGCGTGCCGACAAAATCGAACTCCGCGGCCATGCCTTTTCCGACCGACAGCGAAACCACGTTGGGATGCGTGTGGGCGGCGCGGCGCTCCGCGGCATAGAGCAGTGCGCAGCTTTTGGGGGTGAACATCCACTTGTGGCAGTTGCCCACATACCAGTCGGCGTCCAGCTCGTCCAGATCCAGCGGCAGCATGCCCGGCGCATGTGCGCCGTCGACAATCACCGCCACGCCGCGCTCGCGTGCATTTGCCACGATGGCCTGCACCGGAAAGACCAGCCCGGTCGGCGAGGCCACGTGGTCGACCACCAGCAGCGCACAGCGCTCGCCCAGCTCGTCCGCAATGCGATCCCGCACTTCGTCCGCGCCGCTCACAGGAAATGGAATGTGTATTTCGCGATAACCCGTGCCGAATTCGCGCGCGGCCAGCCGCATCATGTTGCGCACGGCCGGATAGACCTGATCTGTTGTAACGATCTCCTGTTGGGGGGAGAGTTTGCCGGCGTCGCGCCGCTCGCGCAGATGCGACCAGAGGGCGGCCTGTACGCCGTTCGTGGCGTTTTCCACGAAGACGAGGCGGTCCGCATCGGCGCCGACGAATTCGGCCAGCAGTGACGCCTGACGCCGCATCTCGAGCGGAAGCACATCGAGGAAAAAGTGCATCGGGTTGCGCTCCATCCGGTCGCGCCAGACGCTCTGCGCCGCCAGGATTTCGTGCGGCGTCGCGCCGAAGGAGGCCGGATTGAGAAAGTCGATATCCGTGTCGAGCGGCCACCAATGCCGGATGGCGTGACCAAAGCGAGGCGTTTTGTCCATTGTACCTGACCTGTGACCGTGGAAAACAGGGATCAAACTTACGCTTTCGGCGGCAAATTTATTCAATTGTACCGAACCGCGTTTTTTTTCTGCGTCCGACGAGGGCGCGCAGGTCTTTTTTACCGGGAAGCGCAAAGCATGCGGGACGGCGTTTCCGGCAATACCGCCTCTGTTTTTTGGGCCGTATTTGCATACTGCATCAAGTTTGCTACATTGTCGTGCATCATGAAAATCGAGCAGCGAACGCAGTGATCTGCTTCAAAGCCGGGGCAAGAATTTAAGCCATACAGTCGTATTGTGTTACCAATGCGGAAGCGGCGAACACATGTTAAACGCGCAGACCGCTGATTCTCACATTCGGATTTTCCTCCGTGCGGAGTTCCAGGAAGAGACCTTCCGCGAATACTGCGGCGATCTCTGTGCCGACATCTCTTTTACCGACAAAGCCGACTCGGTGTTGGACCAGGTGTCGCGCTGCGTCATGTGTCTGATTATTCTGGACCTGCGCACACCGAACGCAGAATCACTGGAACTGTGCGGCCGTCTGCGCGAAGTCTCGCGCTCGGACGAGGTAAACATTCTGGCCCTGGTAAACAGCGTGGCCGAAGCCGATGTGGAGCAACTGTTCGAAGCCGGATTCGACGACTGCATCGACATGACGAACCCGAAGCTGCTGCGACTGCGCGTCCGCCACCACCTGCGCTCCACCCATGCGGTGATGCGACATCTCACTGCGCGCGAAGACCTCTGCCGCATCAACTCCGAACTGGAAAACATCGTAAGCGACCGCACGACGGAGCTGCGCGCCTTCAACGACAATCTACAGAAAGAAGTCGTGGAGCGCCGCCAGGCCCAGGAAGACCTGGCGGTCAAAGAAGCGCAACTGCGGCAGATCATCGACCTGGTGCCGCATTTTATCTTTGCCAAGGACCGCGAGGGACGCTTTGTCATTGTCAACAAGGCCGTGGCGGACAGATACAACCTGACGGTTGAGCAGATGATCAACCGGCGCATTCACGACTTCCACGAAACCAGTGAAGAATTGACGGCCTACCTGGAAGACGACAAACGCGCCATGGAGAGCGGCCAACCGCACATGACGCCCGAAGTGCGTTTTACCGCGCCGAACGGCGAGACGCGCTACATGCAGACGACCAAGATTCCGCTGCATCTGGCCGGGCATGACGAATCGGTGGTGCTGGGCATCTCGATCGACATCACGGAACACAAACGCATTCTGGCGGATCTGCGCGAGCGCGACGAGCGTCTGCAGATGCTTGCCAATCAGATGCCCGCAATAATCTGGACAACCGACCCGGAGCTGAACCTGACGTCGTTTTCGGGGGCCGGCCTGCAGATCTTCGGTTTTAAGCCGATCGCCAAAACACGCGTGCCGCTCAAGTGGTTTTTTGGATACAACCGCCATAAAACCAACAAACCCGACCTTCCGATGCGCATGTTGCACAAAGTCGTCAGGACCAATGCCACCGCCAACTTTGAAATCGAGTGGGAAAAGCGTCATCTGGACGTGCACCTGGCCCCGCTGCTGGACAAAGACGGCACGACGCTCGGCACGATCGGCATGGCGCTGGACATCACGACCAAGTTCAGGGCCGAGCAGGAGCTGCGCGAACGCGACGTCCTGCTGGACAATGTGCGTCGCCTGACAAACCTTGCGATGATCTCGATCGACCTGCCCTCGCAGAATCTCTTTGCCTCTACGGAGTTCAATCAGATAATCGGTTTGCCGGCCGGAAGCGAGCTCGGCAGCATCAGCGAATATCTGGATCTGGTACACGACGAGGACCGGTCGGACCTGGCGCAGGTTATCGACAATCCCAGCTCGGGGTTCGGACGTCGCCCGCTCTACCACCGCGTAATCCGCCCGAACGGCGAGGTGCGGCACCTGAACGCGCAGTTCGACGCCATTCGCGACTCGAACGGCCGGACGATCCGGGTGTTGGGCCTGTTCACCGACATCACCAAACGCAAACTGGTCGAAACACAACTGCAGCGCAGCGAGGCGCGGTTCTCCGAGATTGTCAACTCCGTGGGCGAGGCGATTATCGCCTTTACCACGCGGCGACGCATCGTCATATTCAATCACGCGGCCGAAACAACTTTTGCCTATTCCGAGCAGGATATTGCCGGCGAGTCGTTCAACAGACTGCTGCCGAACGAAGAAGTGGACAAACTGCAGGCGAGGCTCGATCAGATAGACGAGACGGACGCGACCGGCGGCAAACGCCGCGCCATCAACTGCCTGCGCAGCGACGGCACGCAGTTCACGGCCGAGATCAGCTTTTCGCTGCTGGAAGTCAACGGCGAGTTCCTCTACGTCGCCGTTCTGCGCGACGTCACCGAGCGCGTGCGCGCCGAGCAGGAGCTGCACAACGTCAACGTTCAACTGGCGGCTATCAACAAGGAACTGCGCCAGTTTATCGATGCCGCCAATGCGCCGATTTTCGGCATCGACCGCGCCGGTTTGGTCAACGAGTGGAATCGCCGCGCCGAACAGCTGACCGGTTATTCGCGCGACGAGCTGATGGGACGCGACCCAATCGAAGTACTGATCGCCCCGGAAGCGCAGAAAGCGGTGAGCGACATCCTGCACGCGGCGCTGGACGGCCTCGATACGGAAGACTACGAGATGCCGGTGATTACAAACAAACTCGATCGCGTGATTCTGCTGATCAACGCCACGGCGCGCCGCAATGCCGACGGCGAAATTATCGGCGTGATCGGCGTCGGCCAGGACATCACCGAGCGCATGCGCGCCGCACGCGAGCTGGCCGCCGAGCGCATGAAACTGGCTGAAACGGTGGAACGCCGCACGCGTGAACTGCGCCTTGCCAATAAACAACTGGCGCGCGCCAACCAGATGAAAGACGATTTTCTGGCCGGCATGAGCCACGAGCTGCGCACACCGCTCAATACAATTCTCGGCATGTCCGAGTCGCTGACGGACGGCGTCTACGGCGAGATTAACAAACGCCAGACTGCCGCCGTCAAGCACATCGAGGAGAGCGGAACGCATCTTCTGGCGCTGATCAACGATATTCTGGACCTTTCCAAAATCGGCGCCAACAAACTGGAGCTGGAAATCGACCTGGTGTCCGTGCCGGCCGTGTGCGAAACCAGCGTCATGTTTATCAGCAAGTTCGCCGACCGCAAGAACATTACGGTCAACATCGAATTCACCAACGAGTGCAAGCAGATTCAGGCCGACGAACTGCGCCTGAAGCAGATACTTGTCAATCTCCTGAACAATGCAGTCAAGTTCACGGAAGAGGGCGGCGACATAGGGCTGCGCGTGCGCGATTCGCGCGACGGCGAGTCGATCAGGTTTGAAGTGTGGGACTCCGGCATCGGCATCGAGCCGCGCCATATCGAGCAGCTTTTCCAGCCCTTTGTGCAGGTGGACAACAAACTGACGCGGCGTTTTCCCGGCACCGGACTCGGCCTCTCACTCGTGTATCGCCTGACCAAGATGCACCGCGGCATGGTGCATGTGGACAGCACGCCCGGCAAGGGCAGCTGTTTTACCGTGGTGCTGCCGACACATCAGCCGACGCGCAAAATTCGCACGCCCGACGCCGAGAACTTCCCTTTTCACATCGGCCCCGGCGCCGAACAAGAGAAATTGCCCGGACGGCCGCCAACGGCTTCCCCGGAATCTGAAACACAGCCGCTGGTGTTGCTGGCGGAAGACAATCCCTATACAATCAAGACCATTACCGAATATCTGCAGGCCAAAAATTTCCGGGTAATAAATGCGTCGGACGGATTCACGGCGGTGGAGCTCGCCAGAGTGCACCTGCCGGACATCATCCTGATGGACATTCAGCTGCCGCGCATGAACGGCCTGGAAGCCATTCGCAAATTGCGCCAGGATGAGGCAACCAAAAACCTGCCGCTCATCGCGTTAACCGCATTTGCCATGCGCGGAGACCGCGAACGTTGCCTGGAAGCCGGTGCGGATCAATACCTGAGCAAACCGGTGCGCCTGCAGAATCTTCACAGGCTGATTGTATCTTCTCTTGACTGAACGGAAAACGAGCAGACAGACTATGAATGCAGCAGACATGAACCACGCAGGAGACGGCGTCCTCTCCACCTCACCCGGCCGTATCCTGGTTGTCGATGACGACGCCCTGGCGCACGAGACCATACGCGGACAGCTGTCGCTTGAGGGGTATGAAGTCCTGCGCGCCGACGACGGCCGCGAGGCGGTCAAGATTCTGGAATCGGACCAGCCGGACCTGATTATCTCGGACGTCATGATGCCCAATCTGAACGGTTTTGAGCTGTGCACGCACATTAAAACGACGCAGAGCCTGCTGCATCTGCCGGTCGTGCTCGTGACCGCCCTCTACAGCAAGGAAGACCTGCTGCGCGGTTTTGACGCCGGCGCCGACGACTTCATCAGCAAACCGGTGCGCGGCACCGAACTGCGCGCGCGCGTCCGCTCGCTTATCCGCATCAAGCGACAATACGACGAGCTGCAGTCGATGATTTCACTGCGCGAAGAGCTCAGCAACATGATTGTGCACGACCTTAAAACGCCGCTGACTTCTATCATCTTCACGCTGGATCATCTGAAACGCACGGAAGAACTCAGCGAGGACGGCGAGGAATTCACGACGCGCATGATCTACGAGGCGCAGCGCCTGGACGGCATGATCGACGACCTGCTGATGACGGCCAAGAGCCGCTCCGGAAAATTGCAGGCCGAGTTTGCGGAATGCCGCCCGGCCGAAATCCTGCAAAAATCGCTCGAAGCGCACCAGCTGCCGGCGGACAGCCAGGAAAACAGCATCGAAGCCGATATCGGCATCCCCGACAATTTTACGCTGCTGGCCGACGCCAACCTGCTGCGGCGCACATTCGACAACTTGCTGCGCAACGCGGTTAAACACACGCTGCGCGACGGCGTCATCCGCGTGAGCGCCAAAACTCTCGGTGACAACGAATACAAACACAGACTCGAGATCGAGATTCGCGACAACGGACTCGGCATTCCCGCCGAATTCCGCAACGGCGACTTTAAACCGCGCGACATCGTCACGGCCAACAAACGCGGCGTGGCGCAGATCGAGCTTGGTCTGGCTTTTTGCAAGCTGGCCGTGGAGGCGCATCGCGGCACGTTCGATATTCGCGAAAATCCGGACGGCGGGTCAATTTTCAGAGTCAGAATCTGAGTCCATGCGCCTTCGCGGCGCGCCAAAAGTTTCGGGGAGCAACACACAATCAACGCGTCTGCACGCGCGCATTCTCCAAGAAACGGCACTTGCCCAAGCGACCTGTCATGCAAAGCAGCAATAAGAGACTCGTCCTGGTTGTGGATGACGATGCGGTATTCCGCTCATACGCATCACGCATCCTCCGACGCAAATTTAACTTTGAGACGCTCGAAGCCGGCAACGGATCCGAGGGGCTTGAACTCATCCAGGAGCACCGCCCCGATCTCGTGATCCTGGACCAGCGCATGCCGATTCTCGACGGCTTCGAAACACTGCGCGCAATTCGCTCCGACTCGCAGTTCGCCAACCTGCCGGTCATTATTGCGACCTCTTCCAACGACATGGACGCCTTCAAAAAAATGGCCGTCTATGAGCCGACCGATTACATTCTCAAACCGATCGACATGGAGAACTTCATCAGTCGCATGTCGCGCGTCGTAGCTAAAATCCGCAAACGGCCGCAGGCCGGACAAGCGGAGGCGCAGCAGAACGGCAGCAGCAAAGCCGGCGTCCTTGTGATTGAAAAGGATGAAAATTTCCGCAAGTTTGTTGAACAACTGTTAAGCGATCGTTTTACGGTTCACACTACTCACAGCGGTCCGGCGGGACTCTCGTTTTATCTGGAACACCGGCCGCGCATCGTCATCATCGGCCAGGGAATTGTTTTATTAAACGAAGTGTTGCTGGCGCGTAAAATAAAGACCGGCAATTACCATCTGGCACGTGTTTTATACCTCTGCGAGCAGGGCAGCCAACCCATCGACCTGGATAAACACTTTGACGCCGTGTTAATTAAAACTTTTAAACCCGACGAATTTCTGGAGCATTTCAACGACATCGCGCTGCAGGACGACATTCCGACTGAAGCCTGGCTGGCAATTCTGGCGGGAGCGCAGTCCGTGCTGGAGCAGCGCATGGTGCCGATTGTCGGCTTTCCCGTTCGTTTTTCCGACGCCGGCGCTCTTGGCCTGGCGGACGACACGGAAGAGGATATCGTCAAGGCGCGCATTCTGTTTGAGCAGACCGGCACATCGCGGATTGTGCAATTGATGTTGTGCGGCATCAACGTCGACGTTCTCAACCTGCGCAAACTTGTCGCCGGCGCTTTCCCTTCCCGCAACGATCTGGACGAGGCCACGATCCTTCGTCATCTGCTGTCCGTCATTGAAAAAATCTTCCAGAGCCACATCGCGGATCAGGACATTTTGTTAAGTAAAGCCGGCGGCGACGTGGACCCGGCGTCCATGGAACAGTTGTTCCGCTTCGACAAGGCGATGATCTGCAACGAATCGGTTGTTCTGCAGTTAACCGTCCGCGTCCTCGAAGCAGACGCATCGAATTAAAAGCTGATCGGCAGGCTTTTCACGCTCTTATTGTGGCATTCAAGCCGGCGCTTCGCCTCCTCACCTGCGGACTCGGCGGCTTGCTTTTTTCTCTTTTGTTAACATGCGGGATCAAAGCTGAAAGCACCTCAATCTGCTGCAATTCTTCTCGCTGTCAAGCTGGAAATCTTTTCATAAGACTCAAAGCCATCTGACTCTTGACCATTGTTTAAGGCCGGAAAACTTCAGGGACAAGATGATTTCAATGACTGCTGGTGGCGCGCAAACGCTGCAACTCGCCACGATAATTAAACAACCAATACACTTCAAACACAGCTGCAAACAGGAATATCAGGGAGCCTGAGACGAGCGCAGCGAAGGCTCAAAGCGGTCTTGGACGCGGCAGGTACAGGCCCGGAATCAGTTTGAAGACCCGAAAGAAGTCTGAAGACTTTGAGTTTAAACTTTGAGTCTCATGTGTAGAAGTTTAAAGTCTCTGAGACAAGAGTTATCTATCAATTAAACAAGGGGCCCCACCCCCGCCGCCACCATTCCAATTTTTCCCGTTTTTCAGACTTCAGGGCACTCCCTGCCTGTCCCTCAAGTCGTGGATCTTTTTTTGGGTACGCAGTCCTTCTTCTCGGACTTCCCCGGTGCGGCGCGGCCGAACCTCCGGACGGTTCGACACAGGCAACATGTGCATTCAAGGTCGACCACACAAACGAAAAAACGCAAACGGGCGATATTCGCCCCTGAACGCGGCGAATTTAGTGGTTAAACGCATTCCCCTGCAGTAAAAAGAGAATGACCGGCCGCAGGCGACCGGTCATTACATAAATAAAAACCTCGAACGTGTTCAAAGGGCGCTACAAACGGGCGTGACTGCCGTCGCAGAACGGAGCGCCGCCACTCTGTTTGCAGCCGCACCAGGCTACCTTGCGCGTGGTTTCGACCGTTTCGATGATCGGTGAAAACTCACTGCCCTTGTGTGAGCCGTCGCAGTACGGCTGGTTGGAAGACCGGCCGCAGGCGCACCAGGCGTATTTGCCCGGCGTCACCTCCATGACAAAGGGAGTTTTCTGCGCTATTTGTGCTTTGTCCATATCGACCTCTCTGTTTAATGTGATGAAACTCGCGCGGTACATGTGGCGACTGTTCAAAGTATGAGTTAACCGCCGTCGGACGGGTTCAAGCTTCGACCTTGACGCCGCGCCAGAAAGCGATATAACCTTTGATATTTGCTGCTTCGGGTTTCGGGTCGGGATAGTACCAGGCCGCGTCGCGATTGGTTTCTCCGTTTACCTTGAGCGAGTAGTAACTCGCAATGCCTTTCCACGGGCAGGTGGAATGCAGCTCGCTGTTTTCAAAATACTCGCGTTTAATTGAATCGGGCGGAAAATAGAGGTTGCCCTCCACTGTTTCGGTGTTGTCGCTTTCGGCAATGACCGTGTCGTTCCAGATTGCTTTGGCCATGTGAGAGACTCCGGTTTTCGGGTATCAAAAATTGTGGATTTGTTTAAGTCTCAAGTTTTCAGTTTGCGGCGGAGTGCGGACGCGGGCTGATAAACAGTCCCTCGGCTTCCGCCAGAACGGCGCCGCCGTCCATGCTTTCGTCGCCCTCGCGGATCTCGCCGTGCACAAAGTGTTTGCGTCCGTCGCGGCGCAGAAAGCGACCGAGCAGCATCAGGCGTCGATCGAGTTTGACCGGCTTGCGAAAGCGCACCGTCAGTCCGGCCGTGGGCGCGCCGCGCATGTCGTTGGCGGAGAGCGCCTTGCCCATGACCTCGTCCAGCAGAAGCGACACAAATCCGCCGTGCATCCAGCCTTCCTTGCCCTGCATGCGCACGTCGGCTTTCATCCAGGAGCGCACTTCTCCGCTTGCGGCATCCCAGTAAAATGTCAGGGCCGGTCCGCCGGGATGCGCCATGCCGCAACCGTAACAGGCGTTCTGCATGCGCGGCTGCAACAATCGCCCGCGCCCGTCTGGTTCCAGCGGCTGAATGACGTGTTCGCGGTCCCCCGTGCGCAGACAATAAAAAGGACCCCATTTTTCGATATCGGCCGAGAGCGACATGGCGAGGCTGCGCGCCACCCGACCGTACGTTCCCAGCGGCGCGGGATGATACAAAACGCCGTCTCCGGAAAAGCGCATCGTCCACGGCTCAAAAGGGACGCCCATGTCGGGTGCATATTCCAGCTGCCCGTTCCCGTTCAGGTGCTGGAACACCAGCGGGGTATCCTCGGCGCGCAGATAGTTCATCTCGCGTCCGCAGGCCGAGAGCCAGGGATAGTCCGGGTGCGTCTCGGCATCGTCACGCCGCAAATTGCGATAAAACAGGCGCAAAGCGCCCGGATCCGTAAGCACCGTCCCGTCGTGCAGCAGCTCGCCGGCGGCATTCAGAAAATAGAAATATTCGCGGCTTGTGCTCATGTGGTCGGCTCGGCCTCTCGTTCAATCATGAGTGAAACGGGGCCGTCGTTGCACAGCTCGACCTGCATGGAAGCGCCGAAGCGACCGCACTCCACCGGCAAGTCCATGGCGCGCAGGCGATCGCGCACGTATTCGTAGAGTTCGTTGGCCAGATCGGGCTGCGCCGCCGCTGAAAAACTCGGTCGGTTGCCGCTGCGCGCCGTATCCGCATAGAGTGTAAACTGCGAGACAAGCAAAATGCCGCCGCCGACGTCGGTCAGCGATCGGTTGAATTTGCCGGCCTCATCGGCAAAAATGCGCAGTTTGGCGAGTTTGCCGCAGATCCAGTCGGCTTCGGCGCTTGTGTCGCCCTGGCGAACGCCCAACAGGACGAGCATACCGTGAGTGATTTTACCACAGACTTCGCCGTCGACGCGGACGCTTGCATGGCTGACCCGTTGAACAAAAGCACGCATAGACTGACAATACCGTGGTTTCTGTTAAGTCTGACGCGCGCGGCGGCAAGCTCTCTGCCGACGCGATCTGAGCACAGACCGGGGAAAATCGGCGCAAATTACGCAATTTTCAATTTGACTTTGCGTTTACGCAAGGGATCGTGCCGCAACTCAAGCATTCCGGCACTACGAATGACTAATCGCCCTCGGGGCGCGTTTGACAAAACACGCACACAATTTTATTCACGCTGAAAGGAAACTGGATTATGATGCCATTGTTCATCATTGGTCTTCTGTTAATAATCATCGCCATAGTTGGAGGCAAAACCAACGAATCGATCTACCGCGTTCGTGGCCTCATGATTCTGGGCGGCATCGTATTAATGACTATTACGATCGCCTACGCTTCGATCGTACAGATCAATCCGGGTGAAGTCGGCGTCAAAGTCTGGTTCGGCGAAGTGCAGGACGATGTGTTGCCTCCGGGCCTCAACGTGGTGGTGCCCTTTATGGAGGTCGAGCCGATCAGCACCAAAACGCGCAACTACACCATGTCCGGCATGGAGGATAACCAGCAGCAGGGGCGCGTCATCAGCGGCGATCCGGTCAAAGTTCTCAGCAAGGACGGTCTGGAAGTCACAATCGACGTCACGGTGCTCTACCGCGTGCTGTCGACGGAAGCGCCGGTCATCCTGCAGAAAATCGGCTTTGACTTCGAGGACAAAATTGTGCGGGCTGAGGCGCGGACGCGCATCCGCGAATTTGCGGTGCAATACGACGCGGTGGACCTGTACTCCGGCAAACGCGACATTTTCCAGCAGCGTGTGGACGAATCCATTCGCGCCGTGTTTAACGCGCGCGGACTGCTGCTTGAGTCGCTGCTGATTCGCAACATCTCGCTGCCGGAATCAGTGCGCAAATCGATCGAACGCAAGATCAACGCCATTCAGGAAGCCGAGCGCATGCAGTTCGTGCTGGACAAGGGACGCCAGGAAGCCGAGCTGAAACGCGTCGAGGCGCGCGGTATCGCCGACGCCCAGAGCATCCTGAATGAAGGACTGACGCCGAAGGTGCTGCAATACGAAATGATCAAAATGCAGAAAGACCTTGCGGAGTCTCAGAACACCAAAATCATTCTGCTGGGCGGCGACGGCAAAGGTGTGCCGTTTATTCTCGGCAATCAGTAATAGTGTAAACGCCGCGAGGCGACCAGAATACAAAAGCCGCGAGCGCAATGCGTTCGCGGCTTTGTTGTAATGTGGAAATCGCTGGGAGGCTGAAAGTACGTAGAACTACGTAAGAGCTGTGAGCCCTAAGGGCTCACAGCTCTTTTTTTAAACGCACAGCGATTGTACTCTTCAGTCGCCGCGCCTTGTTTGCATCGACAGCGGAATTCTCTCTACCGCGCCGATGATTCATCAGTGACTAAACTCAGCCGCACTTGTAGCGGATCGTGACTTCAACGCAGAGGCGGATCTGGCTGGCGCAGAAATAGTCGTAGCTGACCAGAACACAATCGCCTTCGTCGCAGCCGTTGGCTTCACAGCAGCGCTTGAACTCGTCGCAGAACTCTGTGAGCACGCGGTTGACGGCTGCGCGCACTTCGGCGTCGGTGACGTTGGGACAGTCCGGAACCTCAAAACAGGCCAGCACGGTGGTCTGGTTGGAAACCGGGCAGACAAAGTTGTCGCAGTCCCAGTAGGTGCCGTTGGAGACCATGCTCCAGCTCTCGGCAACTTCCTTGGCGGCCTGCGCGTCAGTCCGGGTTTCGGCGGCGTCGGCCACGGTGAGCGAAACCGATGCAAATGCGAGAATAAGAAGGCTGTACAGCGTCTTCATATCGGACTTCCTGTGTGAAATGTGGAAAAAATGTGAGGGGTTGTTTAAGCAATAAAACGGCAAGAGTAATCAGGGAGAGAAGCACGTAAACATGTGCAACGGACATCGTGCCGGCCGGGCTGGAATTCCACGCACCGGTACGGTCCGCGTAACTTATGTGATCCGCTTCTGCGGGATCAGCCGCACTTGAATTCTACTTTCACATAGATGACAAGACGGTTTTCGGACAGGCAATCGTAGCGGTAGGACACCAGACGGCAGCTGCCTTCATCACAACCATTGGCGATGCAGCACTCTTTGAATTTGGCGCAGAAACGATCTGCGATGTCATTTGCGGCCGCTTTAATGCGCTCTTCCGAAACGGATTTGCAATCTTCGACGCCGTAAACCTGACGAAGCACGCGCTCACCGGAAATCGGGCAGTCAAAATCGGCGCAGGCAATATCCCATGCGTACGGCGCTTCGGCGATCATGTCAGCCTGCGGCGCGGTTGCGCTGGAAGTCGAAAACGACAGAAGTCCACAACAAAGAATGGCGATAGAAAGAAAGGTCTTCATGGAAAATCCTATGATGTTAAAGTGAAGTTAAACAACAAACAGCCGGAGCGCCGGAGGCATGTGTGTGTACCCCCGGCGTCCGATCTATCGATTCATCAGGAACATTTGAATTCAACGGTGACGCGGATACACAGACGCGTATCGCTGACGCAGTCGGCTGCGTAGCTGACCAGGACACAGTCGCCTTCGTGGCAACCATTAAGGCGACAACACTCCATGAATTTGGCGCAAACGCGGTCGGCCAGTTGACGCGCAAGTTGTTTAATGCGGTCTTCGCCGATGGATTTGCAGTCGTCGGTCAGATAACATTGTGTATACGTAGCCGTGCCCGAAATCGGGCAGTCAAAGTTGTCACAGTCGATTGCAGGCGTAAAGTCGCCGTCGGGAATAACATCGCCCTGAACCATGGCAACCGTGGTAGCGGGGGCATTGTTATCGGCAGCCTGAACAAAACCGAAGGAAATTGCCACGACGGCAACAACGAGGAGGGAAAGAATGGATTTCATACAGATAGTCCTTACAGGAAAGGGATACTGAAAATTTGGTACTTAAACAAACGACGGCGGGCAGTGCGCTTAAACACTGCCCGCCGATTTTTCATTTGCCATACAACTTCCCACACAGACCGCAACAGACGCGGCCGTTTGTACAGCAGCAACAGACGGAGCAGTCAAAACTCCGGGCACAGTCAATCAACGACGCGAGGTCTTTGCCGTGTACTCTGAGAGCGGGATTAAACATGGGGGAATTTTTCATTGGGCGCACTTTCCCGGCAGGCGAAGATGTATTCGAGCCCGGCGGGCATGATTTTTTTGTTAAACGGGACATCCGGTTTGTGGACGGGCATGGCGGGCCCGGCCGCATTCGCCAAGCGGCATGGTGTGCCGCTGTAGAGCGGTTAACGAACAGCGGCAAACAAACTTTCACCCCGAAGGATTCGGGCCGCGGGCACTATCGAGAGCACGGACAGCCCACAGCACATACACGGCAGAACCTCACACGCGTTAACAATTTGTTAAACACGCGTAATTCACCTGCGTTGTTTGTCGGATGTAATACAGCTCCTAACCCCGATGGAGGCACAATGCCTCAACAAGGTCAACAGAACTCATCGTGTGTTGTAGTCGGGTCGTATCGATCGGGAATCCGACGTATTTGTGGCTTGATGCACGCGCAGACGGTCAAACCAATCGATACTGATACACGTAATATCGCCGACTGCGTCGGTTTGAGACTACGGTCAGTCTCTACAGCAGCGAAAAAAGGGAATAAACGATAAGTGAGTGGATGTTATGTTTATCCGGGCAGTGGTTTAAACACGTCCCAATGTTACAAAAGCAAAAACGAAGATGCAAGTACTTTTTATTTTTAATGCAAATTAAACTGTGGATGTATTACAGCGTCCTGAACACCGATTAACAGCCAACGCCCGTATCAATCCAGCAGGAGCCGCCGTCACTCCGGCGCATCGCTCTTTTGAATTTATGACGCCCCAAAAACGCGGCGAACCGACCGTTCCGCCTGCAGACCGGAGCAACGAGCCGTACTCCCCAATTTCCGACTGACGCGTGAAAATGGTATTTTCCCGCCGGGCAACACCCGCCGCGACCGACCTGTTTCTCCTCCTTCGTCCGGCCGGGTGGTATTTTGCAGTCACGCTCAGAATCGATCGCACATGGCTTTAGAACTGAACCTGCTTTCCCCCGCTGCGGCCCTTGAGGCGGCGCACTGTAATCACATGCCTCGTGCATCCGGCCGGGAATATGCGTTCCTTAGTCCGCTGGGTTCCTGCTTAAGAACAGGTGTTCCTGGCCGCATCGAATGCGGTTCGTTTCATGTAAGTGCAACCGCGGACTCAGGCTATCGAAGGCCGGTCCAGACGGGCATACGGAGAGCAACCTGATCGATTCCTACATCAAAGCCTGAAACGATTACCCCGCGGGAGAACACAATGAACATCAAACAAACACTCGAACAGATTCGGCAAAAATTCACAAACCCTGATTTCGGCGTCAAGGAAATGGAGATCCGCCAGGGCGCGGTCCTGCCCCTGCTGGCCGAAATGGGCTGGAATGTTTTTGACACAACGGGCAGCGTCAAACCCGAGTACACCGTCGAAATGGACGGCCAGAACAAACGCTCGGTCGACTTTGCGTTGTTTGGACAATACAAAGATGACGTCTTTGCATTCATCGAGACCAAAAAGCGCAGCACAACACTCAAAGCGACTGAACAGCTTTTCGACTATCTGACCAGATACAGTACACCGCTTGCTATAATCACGGATGGATGTCAATGGCAGTTCTACGCACCATTGGCCAAAGGACACTACAAAAACCGCCTGTTTTATTCATGCGATGTTTCCCGGGACAATCTCGACAACATCGCAAAAACAATGTCAACCTTTCTGGGAATTGACAACGTGCGCAGCGGCAAGGCCGAGGAGTCGATTCGGCGGGAATTTGACAAACGCTCCGCCGACTCGCGCATTGCGGACGCAATCGACGAACTATGGCCGGAGACGATTAAACAGCATCTGCCGCAAATTATTCAGTCTTTTAACGAGCTGACACGCAGCGAACTCAATGCGGTGGCAAGCACAGCCTATCTGAAAGACTTGCTTAGCAGGCTGTCGGAAAACTCATCAACAAATCACAGCGCCCGATCAGGAAGCCTCCCGGCATTTTTCACCCGTGTTCCTGTCGTTAGAGGGTTGCCGGATTCGTTCCGG
>CAYULF010000005.1:0-351646 GCA_964445695.1 uncultured Hyphomicrobiales bacterium
TAGTTGAGGTAGAGCTTCATGCCGACCCGGAGAAACGAGTGTCCATCTGCAACTAATACGTGTGTCATAGTGCTGTTGGCCGAACGTGTCAGGGAGTCTGAGTTCGTGCGGCGGTAAAGAGTCGAAGCGGGAATGCAGCGCTTCGAAAATTTATAAAATTTCCTGCGTGAGGCCGTGAATGTTTCTCGGTTTTCCTCGCAATTTAATTAAGAGATGTTACTCCAAAGTAATCTGAGTGCCATTAGTCGCCGTGAAGCTGAAAAAATAGACGCGCATTTGTGATACGGAGCGACCAATGTTGTAAAATAAACAAGCTCTCCCGCAGCTTCGGTTCGCAAAAAATTGTGAACACATCAAAATCAATTTGACCGGATCAAGCCCAACTTATCAGCTTGTTTCCAGGAGTGAATGCGTTGCAGTTGTACCTTTCGTTTCAATGATTTCGAGTACTTGCTGCTGCATACAAACGGTGTTGCCGTTTTAGTCGGCACTGCTTCATGCCGCGGGTGAGCACTCGAAAATGTAGTACACGCTGCGAAGATACACAAGTGCGAAACGGCGTCGCGGAGCGTACGCCATACTTTGTTTGGCGCCGCTTTGGCAGCCGAAACAGCTCTTTTCCGAGACTTTTGTTGAAAAGGGCCAATAATTTTAAGCTTGCAAGGTGTCCGCGTTACTGGCCAAGCTAAAAAATTAAATTTTCAGGCCTTCTCATTATGGGCTTTTAACGGCTGCTTCATAGATTCTTAATGCGATGAATGTTTGCCGCTGTTTGCTTTCAGCCGGAGGCGAACTAGTTTTGCATCAGGCAAGATAATCACATCCCAACAGCTTCAAAACAGGTGTTTCAATGTACAATGTGCGTTATGCTCTTCTGCTGGCCGTCTTCCTTGCGGCGTGTACAGCGCCGGAGACGCCCGAAGCGTCAGAGCAGGGCGAAGGCGGAGACTCCGCATCGGTCGCCGAACTACAGGTAGTTTTTAACGACTATCGCGAATATGTTTTGCGGACCTCCCCTGAAACGGCCGATTACGAGGGCGACCATCGCTACTCCGATCGTCTTTCCGACTACTCCGCCGCCGCCGCCGCAAAAGGCTACGACTCACTGCGCATCTATTTGGCGCGCCTGCGCTCCATTCCCCGCAACAATATCGCCGGAAGCGACCTGGTCAACTACGACATGTTTGAACGCAGCATCCAGGAACAGTTGTCGTTCGAAGAATTTCACGGTTATATGATGCCGCTGACGCAACAGAGCGGCCTGCACATCGATTTTCCTCAGATCATTGAATATCAGCCCTTTGACAGCGCAGGCGACTACGCGCGATACTTCATGCGCCTCAGGGCATTTCCGGGCGCAGTCGGTCACGTTATCGCAAATATGCGTGAAGGCATTGCCGCCGGCGTGGTGCAGCCCAGGTTTGTCGTGGAGCAGATCATTGCGCAGACGGAAAACATTGGAGCCATGGACCCCAATGATACGCCCTTCATGGTGCCGCTGCTGCGCGATGACACCGGCCTCACGGAAGACGAGCAGATCCGGCTCTCGGCGGAGCTTGTGTCGCTCATCGGCGTTTTTGTTCAGCCCGCCTACAAAAAACTCACCGAT
The DNA here is from genome assembly GCA_964445695.1 of uncultured Hyphomicrobiales bacterium. GTDB lineage: Bacteria > Bacteroidota > Ignavibacteria > Kapaibacteriales > UBA7675 > JAUIKM01. Next base: position 1,610 of record CAYULF010000005.1, read on the forward strand.
TTTCTGCGGGATGAATATTTGCCGGCCGCGCGCACAGAACCCGGCGTGTGGTCGTTGCCGGACGGCATTAAACGATACAACCACATGATCAGGTGGCACACGACGACGAACATGACGGCGGATGAAATCTTTGAAACCGGTCAATCGGAGGTCGCCCGCATCCGCAAGGAAATGGAGCGTCTCGTGCGCGAAGACATCGGTTTTGAAGGTGATCTGGCTGCTTTCATGAAGTACGCCCGCACAGACGAGCGCTTTTATTACAAGGATAAAGATTCGCTCATGGCCGGCTATCGGCGCATCCTCGACAACATGGATGCCAAGCTGCCGCAGCTCTTCGGTGTGCTGCCGCAGGCGCCATATGAGTTGAAGGAAATGGAGGCGTATCGCGCGCGATCGGCCCCGCAGGCCTATTACTATCAGGCGCCCGAAGATCGATCGCGCCCCGGGTATTTCTATGTCAATACCTACGATCTGCCCTCGCGTCCTACGTATACCATGACCGCATTGGCGCTCCACGAGGCGGTGCCCGGACATCACCTGCAGATTGCCATTGCACAGGAACTGGACGATCTGCCCTGGTTCCGCCGCCAGCTTGGATTTACTGCATTTGTTGAGGGCTGGGGCCTGTATGCCGAATATCTCGGCTACGAAACCGGCATGTACGAGGATGTCTATCAGCATTTCGGGGCGCTGACGTTTGAAATGTGGCGCGCCTGCCGTCTGGTGGTCGACGCTGGTTTGCATGCCAAGCAGTGGGATCGCGAGCAGGCTGTGCAATTCATGCTTGCGAATACGCCCAACTCGGAGCTCGACCTGCGCTCGGAAGTAGACCGTTATATCGTCTGGCCGGGACAGGCCCTGGCGTACAAGGTGGGCGAACTCAAGCTCAAGGAACTGCGCGCGCGTGCCGAACAGGCTCTGGGCAACTCCTTTGACGTCCGCAATTTCCACGACGAAGTTCTAGGCGCCGGCGCTCTGCCGCTCACGCTGCTCGAACAACGCATTGACGACTGGATTGCCGCGCAACAATCCAAAGGCTGATCTCGGGCGCTGTCTTGATTCACGCGCATGAACGAACCGATCCTCCGCATCCTCCATCCCGGTGAGTTGCGGGGGATTTTTTTTGGCGCACCAACAGCCCGCGCTGCACGTTCCGTGCGACGCTTTCTGCATGACTATTTTGTTTGTCATGCTGTGGCAAGTCTGGCGTCGTCGTTCCGACCCAAAGTCATTGAACTACCTGGTCGTCCGTACGTTGTCTGGGCGTAAATATTCAGTGTGTTTTCATCACCTGTTGATGTTTCCGCCGCTGTCGGACCAGACTCCTATACTGCGATTACCCACGTTCTGTGACCGTTTAGCTGTTCTGTTGGACCGTTAAAGTTTTATGTGTTGGGGGCGGCCGGTGCAAATATTAACATTGTGTGAGAAGCGCGCAGCATGCGGCGCGCGGAATCCGCGACCGAATTTCACTCGAAAAAATCTGCGCACTGTGCAGGGTGGGAGGAGTGTGCCTGGAACGTGGAGGAGTCGACCGTGGTGGCGGCGGGGTGGGCCCCTGATCTGGCGGGAAGTACGCTCAAAATTTTCCGACTTCCCGTTTAACACCAAAACCCACTCGTTAACGCACTAAAACCACCCGTTTAAGCCGGCACTTAAAACGTTGACTTTTTTCAATCAGGAAAAAACAACGGTGGCCGAATTTGCTGTTTTTTCGTTTTACCGCAGTGTTCTAAGGCCGGACCGTGTATAACTACGCCTTCAAAAAGCCGGCAGTGACAGGAACTCGCGTATCATCCGGCTGCGGCCGGGGTCGTTGTTGGGCAGGTTGTGCAAGCCGGAAGACAAATGTCTCACGTTCAAGCCGGCGTAAATTGCGGTCCCCGGACTCAGGATTGGCGCGGTTTAGGTGCTACACGGCGCATCCAGTAGATTATGAATGCCGTGCCGATAACCGAAGGACCCAGCCAGGCGATCCAGCTGGTGAAGAACTGATTTACCACAATGAATGCCGTAACGGCGGAAATATAGCCGCTCACCATCTTGCTCAGGTGCATGCCCAGCCATTTTTTGCGCAGCGCGGCCGGATTCCTGAAGTTTAACGCATCCACGACGGCAAACGCAATGCCAATGCCGCCGAAGATTGCAAGGACAATGTTTAAAGCGCCGCTTAGAATGAGCGGCAGCAGAATCATGCCAAGGCCGCAGCTTAACATCAGCAGGCTGAGGGCGTAGTCCAGGCCGAGTGAGACGTCCTTTCGTTTAAGCCTCGTGGCGCGGTAGCCGGTGCCGATCAGATAAGAGCTGAAAACGCCGATACTAAACAGAAAAGGGCTGGAATGACCGGGGAAAAGAGTAACTACAATTGCCGTTAATGCCGAAGTCAACATCGACCAGAAAAATGCGCGGCCGCCGAGCACGTGAATTTTACCGCCCTTTTTGACGCTCAGAGCGATCAGTCCGGCAGCCAGTGCAATGCCGCCGAGCGCCGCGTGTACAACGATCAGTATATCAGCCATGTAGCCCCGCAGTTTGTGTTAAACGATCGTGCCGGAAGTCGTCGGATGAGTCAATGAATCTACAATTCCATCGCAGCACAGCCCGGCCGGAGCGCAAATGTCACAGTGCTCGGAGTGTCCGCCGCCTCAGTTGCCGCTGACGAGCGGGCGCTGTTCCAGAAAGTCGTACATCGTTATCCATCGCAGGCGATAAAATGCGGTCCAGTACGCGCCCAGCGCCTGAATGTAACCCTGTGTTGCGCCGTCGCGTTCGGCCTGAGCCTGGAACAGATCCGTAATTCCGATCTTGCCGATCAGATACCTGTTTTTGGCCACCTCAAAGCGTTTGCGTGCGATGGTGTCTGACTTGGCGGCGATGCTGATCTGTCGCTGTGCGTTCAGGAACTGGCTGGCGACAAGGAAGACTTGCTGTTCAAAGTCCAGGCGTTCCTCGGAGATTGCATCGAGCGCCTGCTGCCGCCGTGCAAAGGCGATCTGCTGCTGCGCGCCGCTGCCGCCCCAGTCCAGTAGCGGCATACTGAAAGAGACGCTGAATCGCTGTGCGTCCAGCAGATTGTCGTACGCGGTTTGAAACTCGTCGCTGGTCTGGTTGAAGCCGAGAGAGGCCGAAATGGTCGCATTGAATCCCGCTTCGGATTCGCTGCGCTCCACGTCTCGCTGCGTTTCGATGTCCTGCAGTTCAAATCCCAGCACCTCGCTGCGATGTTGCAGCGCCAGCGCTACCGCCTGCTCTGCGCCGAGTTCAATATTCCGCGCCAGCGGCGGCGGGCTGACGTCCACCACGTCGTCCGGAGACAAACCAACTGCGCGGGCAAACGCTCGCTGTGCTATGCCGTAATTCAGTTCCGCGTCGCTGACGCGCATTTCGGCATTCATGAAAGCCAGCTCGCTCTGCAGCAGATCGTTTTCAGCGATGGAGCCGACGCGAAAGCGGCCTTGCGAGAGGCGGAAAATTGTGTCGTTGATGGCTTTGTTGAATCGTGCGCTCTCCAGATTCATGCGCGAAATATACAGATTGAAAAAGCGGTCGCTGATGTCCACGGCGATCCGTTCCATTTCCTCCACATAAGTCCGTTCCGCGAGCGTCCGTCGCATCGGTTCGATCTTGCGTTCCCAGTATTGGTCGTTAAAGCGGAAGAGAGGCTGTGTGAGACTGATGCTGAACGGGTTGCTGCGCCATTGCGTCGCATCCGTGGTCAGGCTGGACGTGTTGCTCAGACCTGAACTGATGCGCAGGTCGGCCCCTGTAAGCGGAATGCGCTGGCTGATGCCGAGGTCGGCGGACGCCACAGTCTGGCTCACCTGCGAGAATTGTTCGCCTTCGGCATTGCGGAAGGCCGTAATGGAGCGCGTCAGGCCGGGAATGTCGCCGCTGAGATTGAGTTGCGGCAGGTAGGACGAGCTGAAGCTCTGGTGCTGCCACAAAGCGATGTTGTAGGTGCGCTGCAGCGCGCGAGCGCGAGCGCTGTTGCGCTGTGCCATTTCTATGCTTTCGGTCAGGCTCAGGGTGCGACGATCGCCGGTTTGGGCGTGCACCCGGGGACCCGTCGCGGCAAACCCGCCGGCAAACAAAAGAATGGCTGTTAACAGGTGCAGTCGGTATCGTTTCATTATGTCGGAACAATGGATGAGGCGGAGAATGACCGGACACTTCCGCCTGTTGAGTCGTGTTGTGCCGCCGCGCAGGTCAGTCATGACGCAGCGACTCAACCGGATTTTGCGCTGCCGCACGCCGCGCCGGAACGATGCCGAAAACGAGCCCGATCGACATGGCGACGCCGAACGACAGGATAACCGAAGAGGGCGTAACAATTGTGTCGATATCCGCGGCCTCGGCGATCAAAATGCTCAGTGTTATGCCGAGCAGCACGCCCACTGCGCCGCCCGCAACGCTGATGGCCGTGGCCTCGCTCAGAAATTGCAGGTTGATGTCGTTGGGAGTAGCGCCGAGCGACAGCCTGATGCCGATTTCCTTGATGCGCTCCATGACGTTGGCGAGCATGATGTTCATGATGCCGATGCCGCCGACGATCAGCGAAATTGAGGCGATAGCCCCGAGAACATAGTTGAACAGCCGCGTGGTTTCGCGTTGCTGCTCAAGCACAACTTCCGGAATCGTGATCTCGAAATCCGTCATTTGGTTGTGCCGGCGCGTCAGCATGCGCCCGATGATCTCCGCGGCGCTGCGGCTGAACGAATTGTCGCTCAGATGCACGACGATGCGGTCGATCTGATTTTTGTCGTTCGCGGCGTTGAACGATCCCTCGCCGTCCGATGTCAGGTCGTCCTCCGTCACCGACGATCTGTCGCGGTAGCGCAGCAGAACGGTCGGCAGCGGCGTGTAGATGTCCAGGTTGGGGTTGCGCAGGCCGAGCTGGTCCAGTTGATCCTGAGCCACCGTCTGGTCCTGCATAACACCCACCACGCGCAACCACTGCGGGCCGCACTTGATGCTTTTGCCGATGGGATCGACGCCTGCAAAAAAGCGCGTTCGAATTTCATGGCCGATGATGCACACCGGCGCGAGCGCATCGAAGTGCAGCACGGAAAAAGTCGCTCCGAGCGCAAACTCGTCCGTGCGGCCGTAAAAGTGGTCCTGGGAGACGCCGACGAGCACGCTGTTGCGGCTGACGCCATCACGCGCCATTTCCATCGGCAAAACTATTTCGGGGTAGACCGCCAGCACCTGCGGCACGGTGTTTTTGATACTCGCCGCATCGGCCAGAGTCAGGCCGGGCGAGTAGCGTTTGACCTGCATGTCGGCACTGTCTTCCTCTTCCTGCGATTCCTTGTTTTCCTCCGGGTTTTCAATCTGGGGTGTAATGATCAGATTATCGGCGCCGAGGAGGGCGAGTTGCTGCAGAATTTTTTCCTGTGCGCCGCGGCCGATGGCGAGCATGGCAATGACGCTGGCCACGCCGAAGACGATGCCGAGCGAGGTCAGCAGCGCGCGCAGCTTGTTTTGCGCCATGGCTTCGGCGGCAATCAGGATATTGTGCAGAATTCGTCGGATCATTGTGTGCTGACCTTGTTGCGCCGGAGCGCGCCGCCGGAAAAGAGAAAATGGATGGCCGTGGAAATTATTCGCCTGGAGAAGCCTGCGCCAGCGGCGCTTCCTCTCCTTCTTCCGGCGTACTCAGGTAAATGCGATCGTCGGGGCCGAGGCCGCTTTTCACCACGACGTGCGTGCCGTTCATCAGGCCGAGTTCAACTGTCTGGCGAACGGGTCCAGCAGGCGATTCTTTATATACATACACAAGCGAGTCGCGAGCGTGGATAGTCTCGAGCGGCACGGACAGAGCTTCATCCTCAGCTGCGACCAGAATTTCGTTGCCGGTCGTCATCGCGGGGCGCAGGGTCGTGTCGACCTGATCTACTTCAATCAGCACTTCAAAGACTTTGGAGTCGGAATTTCGCTGTTTTTCACCGACGTTGGCGACCTCGCGCACGGTGCCGGTCAGGACTTTGTCCGGCAGAGCGTAGAGTTTGATCGTGACCGGCTGGCCCTGCCGTACATTGCGGATGTCGATTTCATTCACGTAGGTGACGGATTCCATGGAGGAGAGGTCGGGCAGTTCCGCGACGACGGGGTTCCAGGCGGAGACGACGGAGTTAACGCCCTTTTTGGCTCCGCGGTGTTCACGCGAATAAATCACCATGCCGTCGGCGGGCGCAATGACGGTAAACTCTTCCATTGTTTCGACATAGCTGTCGTGCGTGCGCTGGTGGGAGCGCAGTTCGGCGCCGACCTCACGCATTTGGGCCATGGCCTGCTGAACCTGAACCTCGTAGTTTTTTTCCGCCTGTTGGAGGGCGCGTTCGGCGCGTTCATAGTCAATTTGCGCCTGCCGGATAACGGACGGAGCTTCGTAAATCGACTGTTCATTGCGGATCTTCGCCTCTTCCAGCGCAAAGCGTAAATTCACGAGATTATCGCGCGCTTGTGACAAGCTGAGGGCGGTATCCAGGCGCGCCTGTTCGTACTGCGATTCGGCTTTCTGGATGTTAATCAGGAGGTCTTTTATTTTGCCTGAAAGGTCCGATTTGTCCAATTGCGCGACAAAATCGCCCTTTTTTACAAGCGTTCCTTCAGGCACCATGTCCGAGATATTTATCTGATAAATCCCGGTGGCCTGCACATTGCGCGGACCGCGGATCTTGATCGAGTTTTTCGCGCGGAGTTCACCCGTGGTTGTTACGACAACTTCAAACGGACCCAGCTCGGGGCTGACGAGGATGTCGACTTCCTGCGGCGGCGGTTCCGCCAGTGCAAGCCACAGGCCGCCCGCGGCAGCGACTCCGATAACGACGTATATTAGACTGCGTATGATCTTCATGCTCGCTACTTACTGATCCTGTGTCGAAAGTTTCGGCAATTTTACCTGAAGTCTGAAGGAGCCCTCAACCTGAGCGCAGGCGGTGCATACGCCAAATATAGCGCCTTCACAAACATCTGAGTATGGGAATGCGCTCATTGAAGAAAAAATCCCCGTAATATTTTTCAGATTCAGAGCTCAAATATAATGTGACAAAGGGAACGCGCGCTACGGCTGAATTTAAGGGTTTTTCTGATGCGTTTCTCGGGAAAACCCTTAGAGCAAATTAGGGCAAACACTTAGGTAAAAATAAGGGTAATGCTTATTGCTTCACGAGCGCGAAACCAGTAGTTTTGCAGGCGTCTTGAGGAACGGTTTATAAACGTTGTAATGAAAGTCATTTCGACGGGAAATCAGAACCGACACTACAAAGCTGAACCGTTCCAACCGATAATTAACCGACAATCAACAAAAGAGAGAGAGCCCTTTCGTTTATTCCGTGGAGTCATCACTGCCGATTGATGCGGAATAGACACGCCGAAGACGAGCGCCACTGCCAATGAGCGATCGTTTCGGACGGAACACCAGCCCAGAGTTCAACGGCTTTCTCGGCAATTCAAGGCTCTGACAAAATATATAGCGACCGGAGTCCACGCGGCGGGAAGATTGCACTCCCGCACTGTTTTCGCCGCCGACCGTACTGAGCAGCACACTCATGTAAATTCACGACTGCCCGAATTTGCACCTGCTTCTACTGTGGATGACTGTTTACCTGCCTCCGGTTGATAAGGTCAGTTAATGTGTTGAATAAAACACAGTTGGCTGAAAGCACTAACCAAGCGCCCCGCATGCGCACTTCGACGGAAACTTTGTGTGGATGCGGATACGGTGAAGTGCTGGATAATCGCGGAAAGGGCTGCGTCACGTTGCGGGGATAAGAATAGTTCCCGAATGACGATCACACTGTATTTACTGTTAAACTGTTGCGAGATTACAGTGATCACTCTCAGGTGTGAACCGCATTAAGTCGTCAAAGCGCGTCAGTATTTATCTGTTTAATTGTTTAACCCATGCGTGTACAGGCATAAGGGCCATTGCCGCGTGCGCTCAATATTGACCTGGTATTGACAAAGGGAATTATGAAAAAAACCAAATCGTTTGTACCCGCCGCTGCAATGCTCGTTTTGTTACTGGTCGGCTCGTGGATCCTCAGGCCCGTCGATGCGGAGCTGCCGGATCTCGGCATCAGCTTTACTGAAGTTGCACAGGAAGCACATTGTTTAAATAATCACAGCAAAGTTGAACTTGATACGCGTTTTAACAACATCATGCCCTGGCTGTCATCCGTCGGCGCGGCCGTGGCCACCGGCGATTTTGACGGTGATGGATTTGTTGATTACTACGCGACCAATTGCGGCAGAAACTCCCAGAATCGCCTGTTTCGCAACCTCGGCAACGGCACGTTTGAAGACGTGGCGGCCGCCTGGGGCGTTGCGGACCAGAACCGTACAGGCGCTTCCATGGATGCTATTTTTCTGGATTACGACAACGACGGCGATCAGGATCTCTACCTGGTAAAATGGGCTGCGACCAACGTGCTGTTTGAAAATGTCGGCGGTCGGTTTGAAGACCGGACCGAAGCAGCCGGCGTCGGCTACTGGGGCTACGCCAATTCGGTTGTATCCTTTGACTATGATCGCGACGGCCTGCCCGACATTCTGGTCGGCAACTACTTTTCCGAAACAATTGCCGACGAAAACAGCGGGCAAATGGTTCGCAATGACCTGTGGGATCCGGTGACGAGTAAAGTCATGCACTCGACCTTTACCCACGCCACCAACGGCGGCCGCAATGTACTGTACAAAAACCTCGGCAACGGTGCGTTTCGCGACGTGACCTACGACGTCGGCATCGGCCATACCGGCTGGACGCTCGACATCGGCGTAGGCGACCTCAACAACGACGGCTGGACGGACCTGTACGTATCCAACGACTTCGGCGCGGACGAGATCTATTTCAACACCGGCGCGGAGAAGCAGGAACCGGCATTCATGATGCACATTGACCCGGACGGACATCCCGGCGCGGGCAATGACTGGTGGAAAGGTATGAACTGCGATATCGGTGATGTTAACAACGACGGCCGTCAGGACGTGTACGTGACCAACATCCTGGCGCACAGATACAAAACTGACGAAGGCAATATGCTCTGGCTTAACACCGCGGACGCAGAAATGGACGGCGGCGTGAAGTTCCTGAATATCGGTGAAGACGTTGCCGTTCACGACGGCGGCTGGGGCTGGGGCGGTCGCTTCTGCGATGTTAACAACGATGGCCTGATGGACGTTTTTGCCCTGAACGGCTTTGCCACCGGCAAAGACCGCGACAATACCTACTGGTTCGCCTTGCAGGAAATGGTGACCCAGACAAAAAACAATGCATCCGATACGGAAGTCTGGCCCGACATGGGCGACCGCGATCTCTCCGGCTATGAACCGAGCAGGTTGTTTATTCAACAAGCCAGTGACGCCGACATGCCGAAATTCTACGAATACGCGGTGCCGGCCGGTATTACGGACATCCTGAACGGACGCGGTATCGGCCTGGCCGACTACGACAACGACGGCGATCTGGACTTTTACGTCGCAAATCAGGGAGCGCCGAACTGTCTTTATCGCAACGAAACCGGCAACAAAAGCGGCGCCTGGCTGGGTCTGCAGCTTGTCGGACGCCCCGACGCGCCGAACCAGATCGGCGGAAGAACATTTGCAACGACGCACGACGCGGACGGCGTCCGTGTGGAAGTATGGGCCGCCGGTCAGTACTTTGTTAACGAACAGAACGAAGTTAACGGATTCGCCGGCCAGGGAGACAAAAGGCTTCACTTTGGACTTGGACAAGCAGCCGAGATCGACCGAATGGTTATTAACTGGCCCAGCGGCCGCACAACGACACTGGAAGGCGATCAGACGCCAGCCATCAACGCGTACCACGTGATCGAAGAGTCGATCTGACAACCACGCTTTAACATATAGATGCCTGCCGTGCTGTGTGTTGCGCGAAATAACACACGACGGCAGGCGCTTTTATCGCAGAATTCGCATTTCAACAACGTTTACATTTTTTGACGGAGATTGAACCGTGAAATACAAAGTACTCGGAGTAGTGGCGGCCATTGTCGTAGTCGTTCTCGCAATATTCGCCTATCAACGCTCGGGCCTGCTTGACCTTCCTGAAGTTCCCGACAACCTCACCGCCGACATGGTCGGTCTTGGCGGCATTGACACGCTGCGTTTCTCGCAGAACAAACTTGATTCCGGCTCTTACTTTGGCGGTGTTAACGACAAGGGCACGACGGTGATGGCCCTGGGTGCGGAGCAATTCCGCAAAGGCACGCACGAACGCGGCCTGAAGATGATGCGCATGGGACTGCGTTTTGATCCCAACAACCTTGCACTCGGCAACGGATTCCGCCTCTGTGTACTCGACGCCCAACGCGAATTCCTGCGTCAGGCCGCCAAGGCCCGCATGCAGAAAGTGCGCCTGCCGGTATGGCTTGACAATGAACCGAAGCGCACCTTTGAGAGCCGCTACCGCATCTACCGTACGCGCGAACTGAAGTTCCAGATGGCCATGGGACTCATAGACAAGATGTTGCTGTATCCAGCGCTGGAAATCAAAGCGCCTGCAAGCGTTGAAGCCGTTGAACTGTTAACCGAGATTCTTGAGGAAAACGACGGCGAAAACAAATACTACGTTCCCGCGCTGTTTGCGCGCGGACTTAACTACCTGTATCGACCGGCCGATCTGGAATGGCCCGAATCGATTAAATCTTCACCCACCGCCGCCAGCGACGACATAGCTCTTTGTGTTGCCATCGGGCAAAAAGTCGGTGTTGGTTCCGATGAATTAAAGGCGCGTCTTTCCATGACGCTTGGCGATGCCTACTGCAAAGAAGGCAATATCTCGAAAGCACGGTCCTGGTGGCAGGTTGCCTACAACCTGAACAGCGCGGACAAAGCATTCGTTGAAGATATTAACACACGCACGGCGTGGGATGACGACGAAGCCGCACAAAATCTCGAGCGTCTGCTTGAGAAACAAATGAATGACCTTAAACATCCGCTTACCGACATGAGGTTCATGTGGAAATGAACGCTACAGCCCCGGCGGCTAAAAAGAACACTGCCAAGAGCGTGGAGCCAATTAAATTCGTGGCGCCCAAATTGCGGGATCCGCGCCTTACCCTGCTGCTGATTCTTTCAACGTACACGGCGCTGGGACAGTTTGTCTTTTACTTCAACATCGGATTTGAACAACTGCTGCTGACGATCAGCATCACGGGCGGTCTGGACTTTCTGATCAACCTGATTAAACGTCGCCGCGTGGAAATTCCGCTCAGCGGCATCATCACCGGTCTCAGTCTCGGCCTGCTGCTGGAATCGTACAACAATATCGTCTTTGTCGTTGCCGGTGTCTGGTCGATTGCCTCCAAACACCTGATCAAATTCAGAGGCGTTCAGGTGTTTAACCCCTCGAACTTTGGTATTGTCATGGCCCTGCTGCTCATGCACGGCACGGTGACGGTTGCACCGGGTTCCCAATGGGGCAGTGAGATCGTTTATTCGCTCGTTGTACTCTCGTTCGGACTTGTCATGAGCTGGCGCGTAAAACGCTTGCCGCTTGTTCTCGGCTGGGCCGGTGGGTTCGTCCTCATGGGACTGGTTCGCATGTCGCTGGGACAGGGCGGACTTGTCTTTGTGCTTGGGCCGATGACCGGCGCGGAGTTCATGCTGTTTACCATTTCGATGGTACCGGATCCCAAGGCTTCACCGTCCAACAAAGTGACGCAGGTTGTATGGGGTCTTTCAATCGCTCTGATTGACGGCGTGATGCGATTTAACGAGATGCGTTTTTCGATGTTCTATGCCCTTGCCATCCTCTGCGCCATCCGGCCCTGGTTTGAAGCCGTCGTCGAGCGCGTGTTTAATCTGACGGAAGGCCAGGCGGCATTTGCGGGCATCAACTCCCGCGAACCGGCCGCAGTGTTGAAAGACAAGGCGGCTGTTTAAGTCGATTCTGCCAAACAACGAACACAACAGAAACACCATGATGCGGCAGGTGCTTTAACACCTGCCGCCCGAAGGAAGAGAAAGCAGATATGATCGGATCAGTAATGGCCTGGTGGATCGGGCGTTTAATCGATACGATGCGTTTTCCGCATCAGGCGCCGGGCGGCGAGGAAACCACGCGCAACGTTATGCGCTCCTTTGGATCCGGCGCCAAGCTCGGGCTGCGCAACAGCCCAATTGAGCATGTTCGTTCGGTGTCCGACGGGATGCCCTGGAGCCACCGTGCATTTTATCACGAAGGCCATGCAATGGGCGTTGCCGCGCGCTGCGCGATGCGTTTGCAGTCCGGTACGCCGGAGTCACTGTTTCCCTACGACGATTTTCGACTGATGCGTTACGTCGGCTACGGATTCTGGAACGGAGCGACCACGAAGTATCCGGCGCCGCGACTTGACGAAACGGCCGCGTTGTGGGCGGGTGAATCGACCTGGAATAAATACCGCCTGTTAATGCCCAACGGTTTTGGATTCTCGACAGTCATGTTCCGCGGTGCATTTGACGAGCGTGCTGCGGCAGCTATCGAAAATCTGCCGGACGAAGAATCTCGGGAAGCAGCCTATCACGGTGTGGGTCGCGTCTTGTGGTTTCTTTATATGCACAACTATGAAGAGCTGAATGTAATTTTGCGCCGGCACGTATGGCGAAGCGAAGCGCTCGGTATTGGACTCGGACTGGCGATGGGATTTACGCAGGTATCGATGCCGGACGCCATAATGCGCGCTGTGGACGGCATGGGCGCAGAGCATCGTGAAAACTTACTGCGCGGTGTTGGTATCGCGCTGGAGACACATTCAAGCAACAGCCCGCAGGGTCGTATTCAGGTGGAGCGTTCAGTATTCGGTGAGTTGCGTCGCCGTTACGAGATCGCGCTGGAAGCGACGGCATCGGGAAGCGGTGCCGATTGGTACCGACTTTATCACGAAAACACGCGCCGCACTTCGCGCGCGGATTTTGCCCATGCCGTAACAAACGGCGCGGACACGCGGCGCTGAGATGCCGTCGTTTCGACATCGAGGAACACAACAATGAAAACATACAACGACCACGACATAGCAATTGTCGGAATGGGCTGTCGCTACCCCGACGCCGAATCACCGGAAGACTTGCTCAACAACACCCTGGCGCATCGCCGCGCCTTCCGTCGTTTCCCCGACGAACGTCTCCGCATGGAAGACTACCACTCGCTGGATCGCAACGCGCCCGACAAGTCCTACGCAACGGAAGCAGCCGTTCTGGAGGGTTTTGAGTTTGACCGCGTCCGCTATCGCGTTGCCGGCAAACAATTCCGTTCGGCCGATATGGCGCACTGGCTGGCGCTCGACGTCGCCACACGCGCGCTGTACGACGCCGGATTTCCCGAGGCCGAAGGTTTGCCGCGCCGACGAACCGGCGTAATTATCGGCAACTCGCTGACCGGTGAGTTTTCGCGCGCAAATATCATGCGCCTGCGCTGGCCCTATGTTCGCCGCGTAATGGAATCCGGACTTCGCGACGAAGGCTGGTCCGACGATGAGATCGGTATGTTCCTGGCGCGCATGGAAAAGCGCTACAAAAAACCCTTTCCGGAAATATCGGAAGAAACACTGGCGGGCGGTCTGGCCAACACAATCGCGGGCCGCATCTGCAATTACTACGATCTGCACGGCGGCGGCTATACGGTGGACGGCGCCTGCGCTTCCTCGCTGCTTGCCGTCGTAACGGCGTGTAATTCCCTGGCGGCGGGAGATATGGATGTGGCTCTGGCCGGCGGCGTCGACCTGAGTCTCGATCCTTTTGAAATCGTTGGATTTGCCAAAACCGGCGCTCTCGCAGCCAATGACATGCGCGTGTTCGAAGAGCGGTCGGCCGGTTTCTGGCCCGGCGAAGGCTGTGGATTTGTGGTTCTCATGCGTTATGCCGACGCCTTGCACGGCGGACATCGCATCTATTCCTCCATTCGCGGTTGGGGTATTTCTTCCGACGGCTCCGGGGGTATCACGCGGCCGGAAGTCGAAGGCCAGTTACAGGCGGTTGCCGCCGCATACGACAAGGCGGGGTATGGAGCCGACAGCGTGACTTTCTTTGAGGGCCACGGCACCGGAACGGCCGTCGGCGACGAAACGGAACTGAAAACTCTGTCTCGTGCGGTGCGCGAAGCCGGCGTCAAACACGGCCGCAGTTTTATCGCTTCGACCAAGGCGAACATCGGACACACCAAGGCCGCAGCGGGCGTTGCCGGTCTGATTAAAGCTACAATGGCGCTCAGCAAACAGGTCATTCCGCCGATGACGAATCACGAGCGGCCGCATCCTGTGATTGCCGCCGAGGACGGCGTGCTGCAAACCGTCAGAAAGGGAATTGCCTGGCCGGAGGAGCGCCCGTTGCGCGCCGGCGTCAGCGCCATGGGATTCGGTGGTATCAATACTCACCTGACGCTTGAGAATCCGGCTGAACGCCGCCGTCAGGGTTTTACCTCGTCCGAGCAATCGGTACTGCGCGCCGCGCAGGATTGTGAGCTCTTTCTGTTTGGCGGCCTGACGCCGGACGATCTGCGCAAACGCGTGCGCACTGTGGCGGATTACGCCGAGAAACTTTCGCGTGCGCAGCTGGCCGACCTGGCCCACGCGCTGCACGCCGAACTCGAAGCAGACGCACCCTGCCGCGCCGCAGTCGTGGCGTCGCAGCCGGCCGATCTGGAAACACGGCTGCGCAAAATCATAGAGCTGCTGGATTCCGGCGTGTCCGAGCAAATTGACGCCGGCGGCGGCATCATGCTGGGCGCATCCGAGCGCAAGGCGCGCATCGGTTTTCTGTTCCCCGGTCAGGGAGCGCCGGCCAATCTCGACGGCGGCATCTTCCGACGTCGTTTTGACTTCATCGACGAATTGTATACGCGCGCTGATTTGCCGGTCGGCGTTGACGGCGTGGCGACGGATGTTGCACAACCCGCCATCGTGACGGCGTCGCTGGCCGGCATGCAGCTGCTGGAACGCCTCGGCATCCAGGCTGAATGCAGCGTGGGTCATTCGCTGGGAGAAATCAGCGCACTGGGCTGGGCCGGCGTTGCCGACGAAGATACATTGCTGCGCGTGGCGCAGGCGCGCGGGCGCGCAATGGCCGATCTCGGCAGTCCGACGGGCGCCATGGCCAGCCTCGGCGCCGGACGTCAGCGCGTGGAACGTCTGCTCGACGGCCACGACGCGGTCGTTGCCGGCTTCAACTCGGCGCGTCAGACCGTGATTTCCGGTGAGCGCGATCTGGTGCACGACATCGTCAAACGCGCCAAAGCATCCGGAATCAGTGCCGTACCGCTGCAGGTCTCGCACGCCTTCCATTCGCCGCTCGTTGCCGCGGCCGTGCCCGTTCTTACCGAATACATTCGCACGGAAACCTTTACCGCGCCGCAGCGCACGGTGTATTCAACGGTCAGCGGCAGCGTTCTGGACAAAGACGTTGACATCGTCGATCTGCTCGGCAAACAGGTGACGAATGCCGTGCGTTTTGTTGAAGCGGCCACGCAGGCCATGTCCGATCTGGATCTGGCGATTGAAGTCGGTCCCGGCAAAATTTTGAGCGGCCTCGTGGCCGACTACGACGTACCGACGATAGCGCTGAATAGCGGCGGATCGTCCCTGCGCGGACTGTTGAGCGCGGCCGGTGCGGCTTTTACCCTGGGCGTGAAACCCGACCTGGAGGTGATTTTCAACGACCGATTTGTCCGGCCGTTCAATATCGAATGGAAGCCGGTATTTCTTATCAACAACTGTGAGCTTGCGCCCCTCTCGCACGGTATTCCGGCACACTATCAGGCGGAAGAGGAAGCGCATGAACCGGAATCCGCGACGGCCGTCGGCGGTGGTGAGGACGCGAGTCCTATCGATACGATCCGCCGTCTGGTGGCCGAACGCGCGGAATTGCCGGCCGAGGCGATTAACGACGGCGACCGCATGCTGACTGATCTGCACCTTAACTCGATTGCCGTCAGTCAGCTCGTGATTGAAGCCGCACGGGAATTGCAGGTGGACCCGCCCGCAAATCCCACCAACTACGCCGACGCGAGCGTCATGGAAATTGCCGAAGCCCTGGCTGAACTCGGCCAGATGGATGAATCCGCGCGCACGCCGGCTCCGCGAATTCCCGACGGTGTAGACTCATGGGTGCGCTCGTTCAGCGTAGTGCTGTTCGACGAAGCTGCACCGGCCGCGCCGGTGAATGCGCAAGCCGCTGAATGGAAAATAAGCACCCCCTCCGACTACACACTTGAGGAAGCGCTGCGCGCCCGGCTCGATCGCGCACCGGGAAATGGAGGCAGCATTGTTTGCCTGCCGCCCGACCCGGTTGAAGCCGACGTAGAGCGCCTTCTGAGCGCCATGCGTGAAATGCTGCAATCAAGGCGAACCGCGACTTTTGTCCTGGTGCAGCACGGTGGGGGAGCTGCTTCTATGGTTCGGACGCTCCATCTGGAAGCGCCCGAAATCGATACCGTCATCGTCGATGTGCCGATCGACAATCCGCAGGCCGCCGAATGGATCATGCTGGAAGCAGCGACCGCCGGCGGACATCGCGAAGTCGTCTATGACCAACAGGGACGGCGCCGCGTTCCGCGCCTCAAACTGGCGACCGGCATTGAGCCGGTTGACAACAAACCGCTCGGCGAAGACGATGTCCTGCTCGTGACGGGCGGGGGTAAAGGTATCACAGCCGAATGCGCCCTGATAATTGCGATGGAGTCGGGCGCCGCGCTCGCACTGCTGGGCCGATCCAAACCTGAAAACGACAAAGAGCTTGCATCTAATCTGGATCGCATGCGGGCGGCGGGCTGCCGGTTGAAGTACTACCCGACCGACATCACGGATGCCGACTCGCTTGACGCCACGCTGCAGGCGGTGCAATCCGACCTCGGTACGATAAGCGCTGTTCTGCACGGCGCCGGCGCCAACAAGCCGAAGCTGATCGCAGCGCTGGAGATGGACGATTTCCGGAAAACGCTGGGGCCCAAAGTCTATGGCCTGCGTACCATTCTGGATCGACTCGACCCGGCCAGGCTCAAAATGCTCATTTCCTTCTCCTCAATCATCGCGCGTTCGGGCATGCACGGCGAAGCCGACTACGCCCTGGCCAACGAATGGCTGACGCGGATGACGGAGCGATATGCTGAGCAGCATCCGCACGTGCGCGCCCTTGCAATCGAATGGTCGGTCTGGTCCGGCGTGGGGATGGGCGAGCGCCTCGGTGCAGTGGAAGCGCTGATGCAGAAAGGAATTACGCCGATTTCGCCCGACGCCGGCATTGCCGTTATGCGTGAGCTTATCTGTGCCAAAGGCGGCGACGTGGCTCTGGTTGTCTCCGGTCGATTCGGCGACTCGCCGACCCTGGTTTTTGACCGACCGGAACTGCCCTTCCGTCGATTCCTGGAAGACACGCGTTTTTACGTGCCGGGCGTGGAGTTGATCGTGGAGAGCGAGCTCTCGCTCGAAAACGATCCCTACCTGAACGAACACGTTTTCCGCGGCGAACGCCTTCTGCCCGCCGTCGTCGGACTTGAAGCGATGGCGCAGACCGCCATGGCGCTTGTCGGAACGGACCAGCGTCCCTGGTTTGAAGACGCCGGTTTCCACCGTCCGGTCGTTGTGTCCGAACGGTCGCCGCAGACGATTCGTGTCGCCGCCGTGGTACGCAATGCCCACACGGTGGATGTTGTCCTGCGCTCCGGCGAGAGCAACTTTCAGGTTGATGTCTTCAATGTGCGCTGCCGCTTTGATGCGCCGACGGAGCTGACGCCGGTTGACGAAACATTTGTAGCCAGTGAACCCGCCGGACTCGAAGCCGTCCCGATCGAACCAGCCACGGATCTCTACGGCGGCATTTTCTTCCACACCGGACGCTTCCAGCGCGTGCGTTCATACCGTACTCTACGCGCCACGCGAGCTCTTGTGGAAATTGATACCGCTCCCGCGGGCAAGTGGTTCGGTCGTTACCTGCCGCAGACTCTGGTGCTGGGCGACGCCGCCGTGCGCGACGCCGTGATTCACTCGATCCTGGCCTGTTTGCCGCATGCAACACTGCTGCCGATCGGCGTGGATGAACTTGTTCCAGCGACTCAGCGGTATGAAGGACCGGTTTTTGTGCATGCGAACGAACGCCTGCGCGATGACAAATTGTTTATCTACGACGTTCGCGTGACGGACGAACAGGGCCGCATTCTGGAGAGCTGGAATGGATTGCGTCTTCAAATGATCGCAGAAAATCCGCCGAGCGACGCCTGGGTAGAGGCTCTTTTGGGGCCCTACATGGAGCGCCGCATCAGCGAATTGGTCGACGGCGCGCAATGCACCGCCGTCGTGCAACGCGATGTCAGCGAAGACAGGCACAGCAACAGCGATTCCGCTATTCGCAGGGCGCTTGGCCGCGAGGCCGCCGTGCTGCGCCGCCCCGACGGCAAGCCGGAACTGGCTGACGACGCCCGTGCCGTTTCCGCCGCGCATGCCGACGGCCTGACCTTTGCCGTGGCAGGCGAAGGCCCGCTCGGCTGTGACCTGGAACCCGTTGTGGCTCGTCCGGCGCAGTTGTGGCGCGACCTGCTCGGTCCCGAGCGCTTCCAACTGGCTGAGCTGCTGGCGCGCGAGTTAAACGAAGATGCGGACCTCTCCGCCACACGTGTGTGGGAGGCCGGTGAGTGTTTAACCAAAGCGGGCGCTCTGCCTAACGCCCCGCTGGTGTTTCACTCTTCCACTGCGGACGGCTGGGTGCTCTTTGCATCCGGGTCAATGGTTGCCGCCACCTATGTCGGTCCGCTTCGCAATTCAACAGGTTTAACTGCTTTGGCTATTCTGGTCAGGAGGATGAATGAAGGCGTTTGAACACAAACATGTAGTCGGCTTTGAAGAAACCAACGTCGTCGGCAACGTCTATTTTGCCAATTATCTGGTCTGGCAAGGCAAGTGCCGCGAAATGTTTCTGCGGACCCACTGTCCCTCCATTCTCGGCCTGATCGCCGAAGGGCTGTCACTTGTTACTCTGCGGACCAACTGCGAATACTTTGCCGAGTTGGAAGCTTTCGACGAAGTTCTGATTCGCATGACGTTGGAAGACATGCGCCAGAATCGCGTAACGATGAAGTTCGACTATTTCAAGGTGACGCCGAGCGGCAATGAACTGGCCGCCAGCGGCGAACAGTCGATTGCCTGCATGCAGCGCGAAGGCGGAGAGATGGTCCCGACACCGGTTCCGACCGAGATGCGCGACGCTTTGCGCGCCTATCAAAATACAGCCGTGGGTGTTGTTTAATGAATTGTCGCCGCAGGATTGAAAACCGCGAGGTTAACAAAAATGGATTGATGCGCGGAGCGGGTGTTTTCCTGGCCGTCCTGATCCTCGTGTTAACAGTTCCGACCACGTTTGCCGCCGATGCCTGGAGCGAACGCGATACGCGTACCAACGTTCTGGCTCTGGCCTTAAACGGATTCGGATCCTCCACGGCCGTTGCTTACGGCTACTTCGAAATCGACTACAACGGCAGCAACCCGGAGCAACCGGTGGAGCTGGCGATGAGCGATTTTGAACTGGGCGCGCGTTTTCCCCTGTTTAACGGCGTGCATATCTTTCTGAATGACCGTATCGAATCCTACGGGCATGTGCGTCCCCGCTGGGCGTTTTACGACAGCGTCTCCGTCGGCGACGGATCGTTCTTCCCGGCGGTTAACGACAACATGTTTTTCCTGGAGTTGCGCATTGAACAGATGGGCACCAACTGCAAGAGCATGGGGCCGGTGCATCTTATAGCGGATATAGACGAGTGGCCGCCGCCGCCCGGAACTGTGTACCGCGTGGAAGAGGATGTTAACTTTAAATCCGTGGATAAGCGCGGGAACTACCAGCAGCTTGGATTAACGGTCCACCTGGATTCAAACCTCTGCGCCTGGTTTTACGAAAGAGGCGCAGTGGAAACCGAGCTGCGGGAAGTTAAACGCCAGGGCAATCTGATAACGCTGGAAGGGTCGGTGACTTCTCACAGCGACAGTGTGTTTGCCTACGGTTGGACGTTCTACAGCGGCGGTGTGTTAATTGAAAAAATTACGCCGCATGCGGATTCCCTTGCGGCGCAATACGGCGACTTTGCCGGCCACGACACTCTGCGCACCGGCGACCGCCACGCGTACAATCTCGATGTGCGCATGAAGCGTCCCGGACTGGAGCGCCTGTACTTTCTGACGGCCGGTCGTGAAGTCGGTTTTGTCGGCGATAAAGAATTTATTGAGGTGCATCTGCCGGATAATGGGCTGGATGTACACGAAATGGACAACTGGCGCTTTAACCAGGGGGCGCAGACGGAAGTGACAATCAGCGGCACGGATTTCCGTGAGCCGCTGGAAATTGACTTCGATACGACGGGAATATCCGTGGCCGAAATTCACATCGATTCCCCCGAGTCTTTGCGTGCGGTGTTTAACATCGATGAATCCGCGCCGCCGGTGGACTACGATATGATCGTCAAGAGCGACGGGCGCAGTTTTACCGTGGTCGACGCGGTTCGCGTTAAAACGCTAGAACACGTCGTTACCGACGTGGACCTGGATAAAATTGTCACAGGCAAGGCTTTTACGCTTAACATTCACGGCGAACGTTTTCCCGAGCGCGTGTATGTAAGTCTGGGCGACAGCGTTATGCTGCATGATATTGTCCGTAAATCGGATACGGAGATTCAGGTCGAAGGAATGCTGTCGACTTATGATGAGAAAAAACCGGCAGTCGATGTAATCGTAGCCGGTGCGCTGCATTCGGCCATTCTGCGCGATGCGATTCCCGTGGAAGACGGGAATCCCGGCATGCTGGCTTCGCTCAGTCCATCCCTGATGTTTCTGGGCGGCGGACTTCTGCTTGTACTTGTCATCGTTGCAGTAACAATGATGAAACGGCGCGGCCACAGCACGGCGTCGACCGATCGGAATGAAAACTCGGCGAACAAAGAACAGCGTTCCGCCAGTGAAATTCCGGTATAAAGAAAAATTAACCTGAAACGCGGATGCATTGCCGCAGCCTACTCTTAAGGCAATGCATCATATAACGGTACACGATGAACACACTTAAACAGGCAATCCAGAGGCGATCCATACTGTTTGGAGCACTGATGGTATGGGCATTTTGGCTTGTGCTGATGATTAACGGCAACCACTGGTCGCTGTTCATGGAAAAGTGGTACATGACGATTACCATGGTGTTTGGATCGTTTATTGCGGGTGCAACGAGCGAGGGCGGAGGTGCGGTGGCATTTCCTGTCATGACGCTTTTGTTTAAAATAGACCCGGCCGTTGCGCGTGACTTTTCGCTGATGATTCAGGCTGTGGGCATGATGGCCGCTGCGTTTACCATTATGTGTATGCGCATACCGGTTGTTGTCCCGGCGATCATCTTTGCAGGGCTGGGAGGCGCGGTGGGAATAACGTTTGGGCTGGATGTTGTTTCCCCTCTCCTTCCACCTGCTTTTACCAAGATTTTGTTTACCAGCGTGTGGCTGAGTTTTGCCGCGGCGCTGTACTGGATAAATCGCGTTCCC
Organism: uncultured Hyphomicrobiales bacterium; assembly: GCA_964445695.1. Lineage (GTDB taxonomy): Bacteria > Bacteroidota > Ignavibacteria > Kapaibacteriales > UBA7675 > JAUIKM01. Next base: position 23,109 of record CAYULF010000005.1, read on the forward strand.
GGACGTGAACTGTTTCAACGACTGCCGCAATTCGGCCCCTCACAGGCCATTGTACTATTTTTGGTCGGCACTGTCGGTGGAATGATCAGCGGGATTACGGGCAGCGGACTGGATATTTTAACGTTTTCCGTTCTCGTATTGGGATTAAAAATCGACGAACGGGTGGCGACGCCCACTTCCGTGGTCCTGATGGGCATGAACGCGCTGTTCGGTTTCCTGTGGAAGGGCGGTATCGGCGCCGGTATGCCGACGGCGGCGTGGGAATATTGGTACGTTTGTGTGCCGGTAGTGGTTCTCGGTGCGCCGCTGGGCGCCTGGTTTATTTCCAAACGCTCGCGGCAACTGGTTGTTAACTTTTTGTACGTATCAATTTTTGTGCAGTACATAGCCGCTTTGATCATTTTACCGCATTCGACGGAACTGGCTCTGTTCAGCGCCGTGATAGTTCTGGCGGGCGTTCTGGGCTTTCGTATGATGACTGTATACGGTGATCGTTTCAATATGCGCATCCCGAAAAAAATTAAACAGCAAGCAGCGAAAATTCCTTCGCGAATTGAAAATATTGTTGTAGATTAGGGACATGGAGTTTACAATCTGACTATGTCATTTATCAGGTGACGGCACGACCAATCCAACCAGCCCCAGGATGCAATCGTAAACGTGCCGCTCCGCAAGATCATATCAGTCCGCAGCCATGCGATCTCACTGAACCAGCCCTCACCGAGATCCACTGTGCCGGACAAATATTCACAAACGTTCTTACGAATTTTACAAAGTGTTGAGATGCGAAAACGCCGTGCGCCGGCAGCGCTCGCCGGTTGTGCGGTGTTTTTACGGGAATGACCTTGACGTTCCACAAACGACAGGCAAACCTTGCATCCTGCATGAATACAAACTATATGTGATGATTGCGCTGGAATTCCGTTAATCACTACTGCCGCAAACGGAATACAGACTACGCCAAAACCTCGCATGAACTGTTGTTCAGCATAGGAATGACAATTGTCGGTGTGTGACTTGAACATCTCTCACCTGCAATTGACGGCGAGTCCGGACAGCGCATCAGTTAAACTGCCGTAATTCGACATATCAACGAGACCGATTCGGGATTAAGTCGCCTGCATTGTTGACTTCAATGCAGGGAGGAAGAGGTCTGCACTAAAAATGTTAATCGCATCTTAAACACTGCCGTTTATTCCACTATTCTTTATTTCATGTTTTTACAGGATTTTTTCCAATGAAATTCTTCAACATTCTCGGCGCCGCGCTGGCTCTTGTTGTCTTTGGCGCAGCTACCACTAACGCTCAAACCGCGTACGAATGCACCGGCGACAGCGAGTGTATCTTCCAGATCGACAGCAACACGCCTCAGGCATGTATTGAAGCAATCGAGATCTTCACTGGTCCTCTGACTGGTACCGGCCCGGTTAAACTGGCTTTTGTTGACTTCAAATCTCTCGCAGGTATCTGCTTTACGCTGAGCACGACTCAGGAAGGTTACAACGTTATCACGCAGACCGACGTTGGCGGTATGTATCAGTTCGAATACTCTTCGGACAACCTGCTGGCCGAAGTTGGCGGCGTTCAATACTGGAGCAACGGTACGCTGAACCTGCGTTCGCTGAACCTGTACCCGAACGAGCTTGGCGACAACCCCGGCCCGATCCAGTACGAAGTCACCGGCGACGTTACGTTCAACGAAGTTGGCGGCCCTGGCAAACTGACGGTCTTCCAAGGTAGCTCCGTTTCCGTCACGACGAAACGCCCCCGCGTAATCTGCGACCTGACGAGCAACAGCTGCTTCATCGAGATCAACGGTACGCCGTATGACATCAACCCGACGATCCACATCGAAAGCGAAAACCCGGTTGACCAAGGCGGCGGTATCCGCGTTGGTATCGTTACGGCGAAAGAACTGATCGACGCTCTGGGCCTGGAACTGGTTCTGGCTCCGTGGTCGTCCGGTACGGACGAGAACTACTTTGCTCTCGAGTCCATCGACCCGCAAAACGACTTCCCGGCTAACGTTCGTGGCCACTTCAACACTGAAATCACGTACAACGGCGAAGTTTACACGGCCGGTGACGTTCTCGAAGTTGAGTCGACGGTTCCGGTTAACGAATGGCCCCCGGCTCCGGGTGCTGCTCAGTACGTCCTGTCGCACCCGGTGGTCTTCACCAGCGACAGCGGCAACGAGATCATCATCCACGACGGCGTTGTCAGCAACTAAGTTGTGGCATAGCCTCAGCGATTAAGGGCGCGTGTGTTCAGGCGCACGCGCCTTGACTTCCCGAATAGAAGAGAAACGGTTGTACGCCCTACGGTAATCAACCAAGACCGAATGGCGCCGTCCCCCTGTGGTTAAACACTGCAACCGGACGGCGCCTGTTGAATCTTCAACCGAATGCACGCACCGATCGCAGTGCATTCTGCAGGCCCAAACGTAAAGACACCATTCAAGGAAGTAGTAAAAAGTGTTGAATGTGATCGCTAAGGCGTTACTACCGACGCGTTGAACCTTCGGTTCCTGAAGCAGATCACTGTGTTTTGACCGTCATCGCATCAAGACATTGCCACTTAAAACAACATTTGAATCATGTTTAACAGGAAAGCCTTATGAATCGTTTATTGTCGACCTGCACTGCCTTTGCGCTGGCGATGATCTGCGCCGGTTCTTTATCCGCTGCCACGACCGGATTCCAGTGTACCGGTGATAGTCAATGTATTTTTGAGATAGACGGCAGCACGCCGCAAGCCTGTCTCGAACAATTGGAAATTTTAACCGGCCCTCTGACGGGCGCCGGCTCCGTAAAAGTTGCACTCGTTGACTTCAAAACCCTCGACGGCGTGTGTTTTACACTCAGCTCTTCTCAGGAAGGCTACGACCGCATCACTCAAACGCAAACGCCCGGCGGTTACCAGTTTGAGTACGAGTCGGACTTCGTTCAAGCCGAATCCGGCGGTTATACGTTTTACAGCACAACCCCGCTGCACCTGCGTGCGGCCAACTTGTGGCCAAATCCGCTTGGACAAAACCCCGGTCCGATTACTTACATCGTTGATAACGATGTGCACTTTGAAACGAGTGACGGACTGCACTACATGATGGTTCATCAGGGCAGTTCTGTTGACGTGACGACTACCAGGCCCAAAGTAATCTGCAATCTGATCAGCAATTCGTGCACGATCGATATTAACGGATCGCCGCAACAAACGATTAACCCGACCATCGAAATTGAGTCCGAGCAATTGGAGGACGTGGGGAATTTTGTTCAGGTTGGATATGTCTACTTCAAGGAAGCGATAGACAACCTTACCGGATTTCGCATGGTGCTGCAGCCGTCGACTACGGATCCGCCCAACTCGTTCTTCAGACTGGATCCCATTAACCCGGGCCAGTATTTTCCGGCCAACGTTCGCGGTTATTTCGAAACGGAAATTTACCTCCGCGGCGACGTGTTCAGACCGATCGCCGGCTCGCCGCCGCTGGAAATTGAATCGACATTCCCGGTTAATCAATGGCCACCGGCGCCGGGTACAGCCCAGTATGTCATCTCTCAACCGATTCAATACGAAAACAGCAACGGCGACGTACTGACCATCCATCAGGGCGTCATCCAGAACTGATGAAGTATTTCGGCGGTGCGGCAAGAGTCCGCATTTGTTGAAATTAGTGAACACAGACTATGTAATCCGGCTCTTCGCGGGAGCCGGATTTACTACCCGCCGCAAACGGCGTTAAACAAAACAATACACGTATGCCGAAGTGGGAATTTTCTGGGGTATACGAGAAGTTTCTCGCATCTCAACAACACACATATACCTCTTCTAAACTTTTAGCTCTACAGGATTTTAACAGATGAAATTATTCAAAACCCTCGGCCTTGCAGTTGTAGCAGGCGCCGTCAGCTTCGGATCCCTTTCCGCCGCTGATTTTGAATGCACGGGCAACAGTGAGTGTATCTTCCAGGTGAATGGTAATACGCCGCAGTCCTGCATTGAAGCGATTGAAATCTTTACCGGTCCGCTGACCGGTACGGGTCCGGTGCAGATTGCCTTTGTCGACTACAAATCATTGGCCGGTGTTTGTTTTACGCTTAGCACCACCAAAGAAGGCGTTAACCTGATCACCCAAACCGAAACCCCCGGTGGTTATCAGTTTGTTTACACCTCTGATGTAGTTGAAGCTCAGGTTCCCGGTATCCCCGGATCGTTCTGGAGCCAGAACGAACTGCGCCTGGAAGCGCTGAACCTGTACCCTAATCCGCTGGGTGAGAACAACGGCCCGATCGCGTATGAAGTTGCCGAAGACGTCCGTTTTTCCAATGGTACAGACCAGTTGACTGTTTTTAGAGGCAGCTCCGTTATCGTCGAAACCAAAAAGCCGAAAATCATCTGCGATCTGACCAGCAACAAATGTTACATCCAGATCAACGGCAGCGACTTTGACATCAACCCGACGATCACGATCGAGTCCGAACGCCCGGAACAGGCAGGCAACATCCTGATCGGCCGCGTTACGGCGAAACAGCTGATCGACGATCTGGGTCTGGAAATGGTTCTGGATTTCAAACGCGATCCGGACGAATCCTACTTTGCGCTTGAGCCGCTGCAGGCCGATCAAACATTCCCCGCCATGGTTCGCGGTTACTTCGCTTCGCAGATCGAATACGAAGGCGAAACGTATCGCTCCGACGCCGTCCTGCAGATCGAATCCATCGATCCCGTAGAAAGCTGGCCGCCGGAAGACGGCACGGCTCAGTACCTCATCTCCGAGCCGGTCATCTTCACGAGCGACAGCGGCAACGAGATCATCATTCACGAAGGTCATATCAGCAACTAAGTTGTTGAATGAACATTGCGATTAAATACCGGTGCGTGCGTTACTGCGCACGCACCTTGGTTAAACCCATAAAAAAAGTTGTGTGCATGCCACAACCTGTCCGATCCATTGACGCAATTCCTACGCTGAAAAATTAACAAAAACAGCACAGGGGGCAGCGTCATCCGAATCGAAAATCGAATGCACAACGCGATCTGATTGCATTCAGCAGGTCCCCACGTAAAGACCCGGTTATTTACATGCACTCATTGTGTTGAAACTGCAATCGCCCCGGTGTTTCGAGCAGTACGATCAACCTCGTCCACCCGGAATGTACTTTCAGCGCATTGAATTGAACGTAATCTCATCTCTACACTATAGTTATTTAATATCACTTGATTTTTGTTAAACAGGATTATTTTATGAAACGCATAGTGATGTTTTGTGCAGCTCTTGCACTGTCGGTGTTCTGCACCGGAAATGTTATGGCGCAGGACGTGTATCAGTGTGAAGGCAGCACCCACTGCATTTTTGACATTGACGGCAGTTTGTCGCCGGCATGTATTGAAGCAATAGAAATCCTTGTCGGCCCGCTTACGGGCACAGGTACGGTGAAGATTGCTCTGGTTAATTTCAAGACTCTGGACGGCATCTGTTTTGAAGCCGGTCTGGGCGATGGTTATCACCGAATCACTCAGACGCAGGAGCCCAGCGGTTTCCGCTTTGAGTACGAGTCGCAGTCGATTCTTCTGACTTCAAATGGAGATGACTATACCAGCGCAGACCCGCTGCATCTTCGTTCGGTTAATACGTATCCCAACGAACTGGGTGATAACCCGGGGCCGATTGTGTATGAAGTTACCGCACCTGTCAGGTTCAATGAAAACCTTGGTCCCAGAGTTTTAACTCTGCACCCAGGCAGTTCGGTTGAAGTAACGACGATCAAACCCAGAATCATCTGTGATCTGACGGGCGATCATTGTGAAATCGACATCAATGGCGGCCCAATATTCTCAATCAATCCAACAATTACCATTGAATCTGAACCACTGCAGCCTCAGGGCGGTAATATTCAGGTTGGCTATGTGCTTAGCAAGGATCTATTCGACAACGGTTTGTCGGGTCTTACCATGACATTGGCGCCCACGGCCGCACCGGACGAGTCTTTCTTCCTTGTGGAGTCGATTAATCCGGGCTTTGATTTTCCGGCAATGGCGCGCGGATACTTTGCAACGCAGATTCAGTACAATGGCGATACATGGAATCCCATCGGCGGACAAGTGCTGGAAGTTGAAGCCACAAGTCCAGTTAACGAATGGCCGCCGAATGCCGGTACCGCTCAGTACATTCTCATGCAGCCGATCCAGTATGAAAATAATGTTGGCGACGTGCTTACGATTCACGGTGGTATGATCTCGAACTAAGATAGATACCTGTCGCAACATCCAGACAAGGATGCGGCGACACGCACTATGACTAAAATCAACCGGCTCTTCGCGGGAGCCGGTTTGAGTCCCGCCGCAAACGGCGTTAAACAACAATTACAAGTACGTGTAGTGGAAAGTCCGCACGCTGTACAACAAGTGTTTCGCATCTCGATTATCCACTTTGTTTTCTTTTAACACTCTTAGCACTACAGGATTTTACCAGATGAAATTATTCAAAACTCTCGGCCTTGCAGTAGTTGCAGGCGCTGTCAGCTTCGGATCCGTATCCGCCGCTGACTTCGAATGCACGGGCAACAGCGAATGTATCTTCCAGATTAACGACGATACGCCGCAGTCCTGCATCGAAGCGATTGAAATCTTTACCGGTCCGCTGACCGGTACGGGTCCGGTTCAGATTGCCTTTGTCGACTACAAGTCACTGGCCGGTGTATGTTTTACGCTGAACACCAACCGTGAAGGCGTTAACCTTATCACCCAAACTGAGACGCCGGGCGGCTATCAGTTTGTTTACACCTCTGATTTTGTTGAAGCTCAGGTTCCCGGCATCCCCGGCACTTTCTATAGCCAGAACGAACTGCGCCTGGAAGCGCTGAACCTGTACCCCAACCCGCTTGGCGAGAACGGTGGTCCGATCGCTTATGAAGTTACCGAAGACGTTGAGTTCGTTAACGGCGGCGAGCGTCTGCGCGTTTTTGCCGGCAGCTCCGTTATCGTTGAAACCAAAAAGCCGAAAATCGTCTGCGATCTGTCCAGCAACATGTGCTATATCCAGATCAACGGTAACGACTTTGAAATCGCGCCGACGATTACGATCGAATCCGAATCCCCGGAACAGTCAGGCAACATCCTGATCGGCCGCGTTACGGCGAAACAGCTGATCGACGAGCTGGGTCTCGAAATGACACTGGATTTCAAACGCGATCCGGACGAGTCCTACTTCGCACTTGAGCCGCTGCAAGCCGATCAAACTTTCCCCGCTATGGTTCGCGGTTACTTCGCTTCGCAAATCACGTACGAAGACGAAATCTACCACGCCGACGGCGTGCTGCAGATCGAATCCGTCGACCCGGTTGAAAGCTGGCCGCCTGCTGACGATGCAGCTCACTACATCATTTCCGAACCGGTCATCTTTACGAGCGACAGCGGTAACGAAATCATCGTGCACGAAGGTCATATCAGCAACTGATAGTCCGAAAAGCAGACAAACTGTTAAGCGGTGGGGCGACTGCTTGAAGCAGTTAACCGCCGCGTCCGACAAGTGAAATGCCGGCCCTGCGCGAGGGCCGGTTCTTTCAACATCCGCCTGCGACTCTGCCGACCGCATTGCTGCCAAAACCACTCTCGGCATCCTGTGTATTTCCAGTACAACCACTTTCCCTACAGGAATTGTCATGAAATTGTTCAACAATCTTGCCGCGGCTTTGGCTGTTTGTGTTTTCAGCAGTACAGCTGCTTTTTCGTTTGAATGTACCGGCGACGGCCAGTGTGAAATTATCATCGACGGCGTCGACCAGGCATGTCTTACCGCTATCGAAATATTTACCGGCCCGCTGACGGGTTCCGGTCCGATTAAACTCGCCATCTGCGACTACAAGTCGCTGGACGGCGTGTGTTTCAGCCTTGAGTTGCCCAAACAGAGCGAGCTCTGCCAGATTAAACAGACTGAAGAGCAGCCCGGTCTCTACCGCTACGAGTATACCTCCAACGTCGAAGCCACGGTGCCTGGTTACCCCGGTGTCTTTTCCGGTTGGGACCCGCTGACGCTGGAATCCGTTAACCTTTCCCCCTACGAACTGGGCAACGACCCGAATCCTGTGACGTACCGCGTTAACGGAGATGTGCTGCTCTCCAACGGTATGGGTAACGACCTGGTGCTGCGCGACGGCAGCTCGGTTTCCATGCTCACAAAGAAACCCAAAATCATTTGCGACCTGACCGGCCGTTGTTACATCGAAATTAACGGCAACGGTGTTAATATCGATCCGATCATCACGATTGAATCGGAGGAACCCGTTGACAACGGCGGCCTCGTCCGCGTTGGTCTCGTTACAGCCAAACAGCTAGTTGCCGCCAATGACATCGTCATGACGCTGGGCCCCGACTTTGCGCCGAGCGAGTCTTACTTCATGCTGGAGCGCATCAACGCCAACGATCCTTTCCCGGCCAATGTCGGCGGAATCTTCTGGACGCAAATCGAGCACAACGGCGAGATTTATCGCTCGAGCGAAGCGCTCGAAGTAAAATCGGCTTTCCCTGTTAACGAGTGGCCGCCGGCTGCCGGTACCGCGACGTACTACGTTGCCGGTCCGGTTCAGTACGTCAGCGATTCGGGCAACGTGATTGTTGTCATGGAAGGCGAGATCAGAAACTAACATCCGACAGACACCAGGCCGGCGGTTAACGGGTCGTTCGAAGGATCCCGTTTGCACGAAAGGTTAACACGCTGCCGCCGGCCTGCGTTGAATCATGAATCAATTGTCCGTTCTGCGCGGAACGGCAAGAGATAGATCGCACGCTCAACAATTCCACACTATTCTCTTAAACTCATGTTTTAACAGGATTCTATCATGAAGTTATTCCAAACTCTCGGTACCGCCGTAGTAGTTGGTGCTTTTGCCGCCGCTTCGGCTTTTGCTTTTGACTGTACCGGCGACGGTCAGTGTGAGATCATTCTCGACGGCCTGAGCGACGACTGTCTGACGCAAATTGAAATCACGACGGGCCCGCTGACGGGTTCCGGTCCGATTCAACTGGCCATCTGCGATTACAAAGCACTCGACGGCGTGTGTTTTGACCTCGAGCTGCCTCCCGGCGGTGAAAGCTTCTGTGAAATCGCACAGGAACGCGTTGGCGGCGGCTATCGCTTCCGTTATTCGTCCGACGTTCAGGCCACCGTTCCCGGCGTTCCGGGTACGTTCACCGGTCCGGATCCGCTGACCCTGGAATCGGTTAACATTTCTCCCTATCCGCTGGGCGAAGACCCCAACCCGGTCATCTACCAGGTTACCTCCGATGTTGCACTTAGCAACGGTATGGGCAATGAACTGATCCTGCGCGAAGGCAGCTCGGTTGCGATCCAGACGACCAAGGGCAAAATCATTTGCAACCTGGGTAACGGCACCTGCGAAATCGACATTAACGGTTCGCCGTCGCAAATCAATCCGGTTATCACGATTGAATCGGAAGAGCCGACGGACGCCGGCAACAACACGAAGATCGGAATCGTCACGGCGAAAGAACTGCTCGCACAGGGCGGTTTCACGCTGGTTCTCGACCCCGAGCGCGCTCCGGACGAGTCCTACTTCCAGCTGACGCCGATTAACGCCGACCAGGATTTCCCGGCTAAAGTTAACGGTTATTTCGCCGCTCAGATCGATCACAACGGCATCACGTATCGTTCCTCGGAAGTTCTCTCGGTTGAGTCGACCTTCCCCGTTAACGAGTGGCCGCCGGCCGCCGGCACCGCCGAGTACATTCTCAGCGAGCCGATCCAGTTCTTCAGCGAGCAAGGCGACGTCCTGACGATCCACGAAGGTCACGTCACCAACTAAGCCTGCTGATGAGTGCGGCGTTTCATTCTTCGTCGCACTATTGACCGAATACGTACCGCCGTGCGTCCCTGTGATGCGCGGCGGTACTGACGTTTAAACAGGTTTGATCACTGCTCCCGACGACCGTCGCATCGTTTACTCCTGATTTACTGCATGATTATTTTGTTTGTCACCGCACTGGAAGCATGTGGGCACTAAACACCGTGACAAACAAAAGAAAAAAGCAAGCCGGGCGCAGAGCGCAGAACGGCGAAGCGCTCAAGTCGGATTACATGAGTCCGCAAAGAGTACTCTGCATGACCAGGTCAGCCGTCCGCATCAGGACCGTGCAACACGGTATGTTCAGGCGCGCATTGGCCTGAAAACAGGTGCTAAAGAGTTTATTTGCTTTTAAATAAATAATGCCGTAAAATGGCCGGTGCATTGAAAACACTGTCCAGTCAAATGGCCCAAAAACGCTGTTCACTGCCGAAAAACAGCGCAATACCGAAAAAGCAACTACTGCCGTTTCACTGAATTAAACATTGCCGAAACAGCTGCGATCCTGAATGGAGCGCGGCATGGAAGCCGCTTGCCCGCTGTTGTTTGTGGCCTGCCGATCAGTCGGCACAGGGATAGAACTTAACAGACCTTTAACGGTAAAGGCACTTAAACATGCATGCGTGATGTTGTGGACGCGGTTTATACGCAGTCGTAGTCTCAACATCCCATTCGGCAGCCGATTATTTTCGGCGCCGGATGCACCACTGCCGGTTCAAACCAAACTACAGCTTTATCCACATGTTTTCCACAGGATGTTAACAATGCAACGATTCAAACTGATGGGCTGCGCTCTGGCGGCGCTGCTTCTGTGCGCGCCTCTGGCCAGAGCGCAATTTGTCTGTACCGGCGACGGAAACTGCGAAATATCGATTAACGGACTGCCGCAGGCCTGTATAACGGCCATCGAGCTGATTACGGGCCCGCTTTCCGCATCGACGAGTACGGTGCAGCTGGCAATTTGCGACTACAAATCGCTGAACGGCACCTGTTTTAATATGGAGCTGGGCGGCCACGAGAATTTTTGCCAGGTAGTGGAAGAAGAAGAGCAGCCCGGGTTATACCGCTACAAAGCCAAAATGCGTCCGACGGCGACGGTGCCCGGATATCCCGGCACCTTTGTGGCGCAGAACAACCTGATCTTGCGTTCGGTCAACCTCTACCCGTATCACCTGGGATCGAATCCGACGCCGGTGACGTACGAGGTGATCAGCGATGCGATTTATGTTAATCAGAACGGCGACCGCCTTGCAATTGCGCGCGGCAGCAATACATCGATGGAGACGGTGCGCCCCACGACGGTCTGTAATCTTTCGGGTGAATGCGTCATCATCATTAACGGTGTTGATACACAGATTTTCCCGATCATTGAAATCTCGTCCGAACCGCCTGTGCAGGTGCAGCCGGGACTGCAGATTGCCAAAGTGACGTCAAAAGAACTGCAGGCCGGTCTGGATTTTCAGATGCGTCTCGACTTTGAACGCGAGTCGAATTTTATTCTGCGTTCACTCGATTTTACGACCGACTTTCCGGCCGTGGTGTATGCCGATTTGAATGTGGTTATCAGTTACGGCGGTGAGGAGTATCGCTCAAGCTCCAACCTCTGGCTGCAATCGGCCAATCCCGTTACGGAATGGCCGCCGGCGCCTGGAACGGCAGTGTACTACGTCGAAGAGCCGGTCATTTTTACGAGCGACAGCGGCAACGAGATCATTATCGAAAAGGGCAAAGTAGCCAATTGATATGATTGTTTAAATGCTTTGTATGTTTAAGTGTTTAACTCCGCCGTTGGTCCCTTCCGACGGCGGAGTGTTTTTATTGTAACTGCGATGTTTTACTGCAGCATGCCGCCGTCGGCCGTGTACTCCGAGCCCGTGACGAAGGAAGCTTCGTCGGAAGCAAGGAAGAGGGCGACGTTGGCAATCTCATCTGATTCGCCCATGCGACCGAGCGGAACGTTGCTGAGAATTTGTTTGCCGAATTCATCGAGCTGTTCTTCACTCAGGCCGGTTTTACCGAAAATGGGCGTATTGATCGGGCCAGGGCTTACAGCGTTTACCCGGATCTTACGCGGCGCCAGTTCAACGGACAGCGTGCGAACCAGCGAACGCAACGCCGCTTTGCTGGCGGAATAGACGCCGCCGTTGGGCATGCCCATCTCATTGACCACCGACGTTGTAAACAGAATGGACGCGCCGTCGTTCAGGTGCGGCAGCGCCGCCTGAACCGTGTAGAACGGTCCGCGGAAGTTAATGTTCATCGTGTTGTCGAACATTTCCAGCGGCGTCTGTTCCACCGGTGCAAACAGGGCGATGCCCGCGTTGAGAAACAGAACGTCGATTTTGCCGAAGGTCTCGACCGTCTTGTTTAAGGCGGCCTGTGTTTCATTGAGATTGGCGGCGTCGGCGCGGATTGTTAACACCGTGCCGCCGGTTTCTGCAGCTATCGTGTCCAGAGCTTCCTGGTTGCGACCGGTGACAGCCACATTGGCGCCCTCGGCTTTGAAGCGATACACGGAAGCCAGGCCGATACCGCTTGTACCGCCCGTAATCAGAACTGTTTTGCCGTTAAGGCGTCCCATGATAATACCTCATCAGTTTAGCAAAAGATTAAATAAGTGACCAGTCGTATTGTTTGTTTGCATGTCTGGACCGAGTCTCGCAAAAGAGTCGGTTTGAGCATTGATTAAAGTGACCGACCGTATTAGGTTGATCCAAAAAAAATTGATCAGCGAAGCAGTTTGTTGAACACCAGGTTCATGAAGCCGTCAAAGTCTGCTTCCGAATGCTCGGCTTTGGCGGTCGTGATAACGCCTTTCCAGGCGTTGTCGATGAACTGGGCCAACTGTTCCACCTCGTAGTCGGCCGCAATGTCGCCGCGCTGCTGCGCCTCGGCCAGGCAGGCGGCCATTGCAAAACGCGAGTTGCGAATGTGGCGGGAAATGTTCTGCGAAATTGTACCGCCGTGATCGGCCATTTCCTGGCACATGTTGTTGATAAAACAGCCGCGTGAAAATTTTTGCCGTTCAACTACACCGATGCGCCGGCGCTCAAACAGGGCCCTGAGCCGCTCCAGCGGCGGCAACTGCGAGTCGCGCAGGGCGTCCTCGTCCGATGCCGAGTACAGGTCGTAGTAGTACTGCATCGCCGCGACGGCAAAGTCTTCCTTGCTGTCGAAGTAATTGTAGAACGAACCTTTCGGAATTCCCGCGGCGTCGGTAATGTTCTTGATGCCGGTGGCGTTGTAGCCCTGGCCGTGCATCAGGCGCAATCCCTCGCTGAGGATTTGTTCCCGTTTGGCTTTTTTATGTTCTGCACTTACATTCATGTCGCAAAAATATGACCGGTCGTCTTGATGGGCAAGTGAAAGTTTTCCACATGCATGTGAAGCCGCACCGGGCCTGATTTGTCAGGCCTGGTCTTTGAGCGCTTCTTTCTCTTCGGCAATTGCCTGCAGCATGACGGAGATGACGGTGTCGAGGTCCCGCTTGGAAATGACAAGCGGCGGAATCAGGCGCATGACGTTCAAAGCGGTGCAATTGCTGATGACGCCTTTGTCCAGCATGCGGCGCACCACGCCTGCGCCTTCAAAGTCCAGTACCACGCCGCGCATCAGCCCGATGCCGCGAATTTCTTTGATCGAAGGTTCGTGCTCGCGCGCCGCTTCGAGTTTTTCGACCAGATAGTCGCCCAGTTCGGAAGCGCGGTCCAGCAGATCCTCGTCCTCAATCACTTCAATCGTAGCCAGCGCGGCGGCGCAGGCCAGCGGGTTGCCGCCGAAGGTCGTGCCGTGGCGTCCCTTGGGCAGGGCGTCGGCGATTTCCTGGCTGACGATGGTGGCGCCGATCGGCACGCCGCCGCCGAGTCCTTTGGCCAGCGACAGAATATCGGGTCGCACGCCGTACTGCTCATAGGCGAACATCGTGCCGGTGCGTCCCATGCCGCACTGCACCTCGTCAAAAATAAGGGCCGCGCCGCGGTCGCTGCAGATCTGGCGCGCGGCCTGCATGAATTCGGGCGTCGCGGCCGTCACGCCGCCTTCGCCCTGGATCGGCTCGATAATCACGGCGGCGGTATCGCCGTCGACGGCGCGGTCCAGCGCGGCTACGTCGTTGAAAGGAATGCGGCGGTAGCCTGAAGGAATCGGCTCAAAACCTTGTTGATAGATGTCCTTGCCTGCCGCGATGGTGGCGAGCGTGCGCCCGTGGAAACAGCCTTCCATCGATACGATCACACCGCCGCGGGGCGAGCCGCCGCGTTTGCTGTGATACCAGTTGCGCGCCAGCTTAAATGCACCCTCATTGGCTTCCGCGCCGGAATTGTTGAAAAAGACGCGATCCAGACCACTCAGTTCACACAGGCGCCGGGCCAACTGCGCCTGCGCCTCGGTCACGAAAAAATTCGAAATATGCGTAAGCTGCGCCGCCTGGCGCTGGATGGCCGAGACGACGTGCGGGTGACAGTGCCCGACGTTGAGCACGGCAATTCCGGCCAGCGCATCGATGTATTCGCGTCCGTTGGAATCCCAGATTCGTGCACCGCTGCCGCGGGCGGGGACGAGCGGCAGACGCCGGTACACCTGCAGGTGGTATTCACTCTCCAGTGCGGGTGCCTGAGACGGCGATGATTCCGACATCACGATTTCCATATCTATCATCCAATTCTATTTGCTGGTAAAAACTGAACGCCGAACGACAAACAAAAGCCGAACAAAAAGCGCGCAGAAGAATAGCCCTGACGAATTCGCGCCGCCTTGCGTGCCGCCGTCGGAAGCTGCAGGAAATTTCGGGTGTGAATGCCTTGATTGAGGCCGAGCATTAAACATGCGGAGATTGTGGCGGGGCGACGCGCCTGCACCCGCGAACCGCAGTCCGGACAATTTGTCTAAATTCCCTTTCACAGGCATTCAGCGCCGCACAAGATTGCGCTTTTCGCGAGCCTATCCAAGGAACTTTCACGACAATCAAGGCAAACACAATGACAAGTGAACCGGTGGTAATGCATTCAAACACAATGCACCTGATCGGCAAGGGCGTGCGGACGAGCAATGCCCTGGAGATGGACGCGGCCACGGCGCAAATAGGCGGGCTGTGGCAGCAATTTTACGCCGATGGAATCACGGACAACATTACCGGGCAGAGCAACCCCGGCGTCATCTTCGGCGTGTATTCCGACTACGAAAGCGACGTCAACGGCATGTACACGCTGTCGGTTGCGCTGGAAACCGAAGCGGGCACGCCGGCGCCGGAGGGATTCAACGCGATCGAGATTCCGCCGGCTACCTTTCTGGTGTTTTCCGCCGAGGGGCCGGTTCCGCAGGCGACAATCGGACTATGGCAGGAAATCTGGCAATACTTTGAGCAGCACACGGAGACGCCGCGAGCTTACGATTACGACTTTGAGTTGTACTCTGCGGAGCAGCCGGACAAGGTTGATATTTACATATCGATTAAAGCCTGAAGCGGGACTGCGGTGTTGCGATGTGACTCCCGGCCGCACGCCGGCACAGACCGACAATTGAGGCTATTACGTCCCGGGCGGTGGTCCGGGACGAAACTTTTCGGCGCAGCACTCCTGCAAACAAATGGGTGGCGGCGCGATTCTCACTCACTTAAACATCAGGGATCCGGGCATGAACACGTTAACACAACTGCTGCATCGCGCGCTGACTGCATTGTTTGCTTTCGGCATGACTGCACTTATTCTTACCGCCTGCAGCACTGAGAGCGGCGAGAATGAACAGAATCTGAAACAAGAGTTAAACAAAAAGCTCGACGAATTGAGCGACTTGGCCAAAGAGGCCAAAAACACACTGATCGAAGAGGCGCGCAAGGAACTGGACGCGGTCAATGTAAAAATCAGCGACATGGAAGCAAAAATGGACGAGGACAGCGACGCCGCAACTGCCGAAGCGCAAGCAGCGCTGGATAAACTCAAAAAGGAGCGCAGCGATCTGCAGGAAGCGTTGAAGAAATTGGAAAGCGTCACGGAAGAGGACTGGGAAAACGTCAAGTCCGAGGTGTCAAAGCAGATCGATGAAAGCATCGAATCAGCCGAAGAACAACAGGCCGATGAGCCGCAGACCGAGCCCGAAGGCACGGACGAGGAAAACCAATAACACACACCGGAAGCGAAGTCGGAAAACAGGGCGACGTACACATAGCTGTTCGTCGCCTTTTTTTCATCCGGACAACTGCTACTTAAACAAAAAAGAGAGTCGCCGAACCGGGGTGCACCTCCCAATCCAGCAACCCTCTTAAACACACGGAATTGCGTTACTTTTGAAATTGGCGGGTATAGCTCCGCCGCGACACACCAAAACTGCATTGGCGCGCTGTGATATTTCATTGTCTGACAATTAACAAAGAAGGCGCAGGTCGGAATCAAAGCAATGTGTCCGCCCGCCCGGAGACGGGCAAGACACATCGTGGAGTAAGCCGCTAGCAACATGGCGTCGCCACAGCAAAAAACTCCTGCTCACACCGGCGATGGTTAACCAGTGTTGCGATTAATATCAGGACCCGGATTGTTCAATGACAACGGGGTCGTCCAGGGTGATGGTGCCGATCGTCCAGCTCGGCATGGTCGTCGGCGCCGTACCGGAAACGACCATGGTCATGTAGGCGTAGTGCAGCGCTTTTGAACTTGGATCAAATCCCTGGAAAATGATCGAGCCGTAGTTGCCCTGCGCGTCGGTAGCGGAAAAGGTTTCCCACTGATCCATATTCGTGAAAATGAACTGCCGCCCGTGGTTGCCCAGGTTGGCGTTAAACACGGCGGTTCTGTCGGCCGTCGGTACACCACCCACCAGCAGGCCCGTATAGACCATGCCCCAGACGGTAAACGGCCCGATCTTTTGCATCGTGACATTACCGCTTACACCACTTAACTGTTGTGGATTATGATTATGCGCTTTGTCTGACATCCCGGCTTACTCCTTTACGAGATTGTGTTACGCAGCATCATAGATACTGTTTGTTTGACATCCGCAAGATGCACAGTCCGCCGCAGGTGCAAAAACCAGTTTGGGCCCGACTATGGAACGGCCAAAGCGTTCAAGTACGCGAAATGCAGGGTGGTGAGCGCGTCCTAACTCGTTGCTGTTAAACGTGTTACGGCGGAGTTTGCAGTCGTGTTAACGCTGGAGTCTTCGGGTGTAAACTCGGTCATTAGGTAAATTGGCGTGCGCATTGTAGCTTGTGCGCGCCCTGAACGCCGGCCTGCCCGCGGCCGGCTTCAAGGTGAAATGGTTTAAACTTTTGCTTCGGCCACTCTGCACAGCCATGAAACCATCAGACGACCTGTTTCAACTGATCAAATCAATGACGAGCTCCGAGAAGCGCGCATTCAAACTGTTTGCGCGGCGGCATGGCGGCAAGGACACAAATAATTACATCACGATTTTTGATGCCGTCGGCCGCCAGGACGTCTACGACGAAGCGCATATTCGCCGACTGTTTCGCGATAAAACATTCAGTCGACACTTTGCTTCCACCAAGTATCAGCTCTACCACCTGGTGCTTCGCTGTCTGCGCGAAAGTGCTGGCGAAGGCGTGGTGGAACGCGAGGTGCGCGACCTGATCGAAAAGGCGCGCGTTCTGATCCGGCGCGGATTGTTTTCACAGAGCGGCAAACTGTTGGACAAGGCGCGCCACGAAGCGGAGCAGTACGAGATGCATCCGGCCTTGCTCGACATTCTCGACCTGGAGCGGCAGGTCTTTTTTGAGTCGCACCGCCGTGAAATTGACCGCGAGGTGGATCAGATGCTCGAGCGCGAGCGCCGTTTGCAGCGGCAGTGGTCCGAGCGCCTCGACTATCTTTCCTTGTACAGTCGCGTGCTGGCGGTTGAAAAAACGGAGCACCTCAGGCGCGATCAGTGTGAGACGCAGGAGCTGGCTGATGACGCACTGCTGCGGCCGGAGAGGCTGCCAGATGCCTTTTTAACACGCCGTTTGTTTTATCGTGTTAACTGCGCGCAGGCCATGATCAGCGGTCGCATTGCCGAGGCCTGCAGCCAGGTTGATGAATTGCTGCGGCACTGGGAGACGCAGCCTTCGATGCAGTCGGCCTACCCGCTGGAGTTTAAACGCGATCTGCAAAACTCGCTCAAGCTCAATATCAAAGCCGGCCACATTGAGGCGGTGGAAGAATTGTTGGCGCGGATTCAGGAGCTGCCTTCGCTTTCCATTCGCGACGCGCGCAACACGGAGCAGAATTACCTGCAGATTAAACTGAACCTCTCCATGCAGCGCGGCGAGTTTGAGCGCGGCGCACAACTCGCGGCGCCGATCGACGACTTTTTACATCGCTACCGCAAAAGCATCAGCCCCGACGTCAGCATGAGTTTAAACTACAACATGGCGGTGCTGTACTTCTTTCTGGGTGACTTAAACAATACTTTGGCGCGCATTGACAAGATCGAGGCTCATTCCGACAGCGTTTACCGGCGCGACATCCAGGACTTTAACAGACTGTTCAGCCCGGTCGTGCACTTTGAACTTGGCAACGCCGATGTTGTGGACTCGCAGTTGCGCTCGGCCTATCGCTATTTTCACAAACACACACGCCTTTTTGCATTCGAGCGCACGGTGATTCACTTTCTGCGCAAACTTAACGCAGCGGACGAAAACAGTCGCACTGAAATTTACCGTCGTTTTCTGGACGAAATGCAGGAGGTCGCCGGTCAGGCGCAAAGCCGCGAACTCATCGGTTTGCACGAGACTCTCTACTGGCTGGAGTCGCGCGTGGAAGGGCGTCCCATCGCCGAGATTTTCCGGCGTACGGCGCAACGCGCACTTAAACAACAGGAGGATTAACACAACTGCAACAGCCCGCTTTGCCGTCGGCGCAGACTTGCCGGCAGCTTGCTGAATTTTCCTGGTCGGCCCGGCCGGGATGTTAAAGTTGTGTTGTCCGGCATCGCAAATTCACCAAATCGGCCTCTGATTCGTCATCCGCGAAGCAAAGGTTTGTTCCTGTTCACTGAGAAGGAGAGTACATGCCATGACGGATTTTGCCGAACAATACCTTACCAACATTCGCCTGCAATTCAGATCATACCGCGCGATGGCGGAGAAGGCCATGGCCCAGGTTGATGACGAAGCCTTTTTTGTTGTTCCATATCACGACGGCAACAGCGTGGCGATTCTGGTTAAACACATGGCGGGCAACATGCGCTCGCGCTGGCTGGATTTTTTCACCGCCGACGGCGAGAAACCGGACCGCAACCGCGACACGGAATTTGAGATCGAAGCCGAGAGCCGCTCCGACCTGATGGCGGCCTGGGCGCGTTCGTGGGACATTCTGTTCGGCATTCTGGATCCGCTGAGTCCGGCGGATCTGGGTCGGACGATCACGATCCGCAGCGAGCCGCACAACGTCATCGAGGCGGTAAACCGCCAGTTGACGCACTACGCCTATCACATCGGGCAGATCGTTCTGCTGGCGCGTCATCACGCCGGCGACGACTGGCAAACGTTGAGTGTGGCGCGCGGTGCGACGAAGCAGTTCAATGAGATGATGCGGCGCAAACACGGCGGTGAGAGCGCCAGCGCTACGTAAAACTACGTAGGAGCTGTGAGCCCTAAGGGCTCACAGCTAAATAAAGTGTCGTGCCAAAAACCGGGAATTTGGCGTTGAGGCGCAAAATTACGTAAAACTACGTATGAGCTGTGAGCCCTAAGGGCTCACAGCTCTTTTATTGTTGGCCGCAGGATTCAGGTATGAAGCTCCCAGCCGCCCGCAGGCAGGCGGGACAAACAAGAAAGTCATCAGTAAAAGAGTGAGAAATTCGGTAAAAAAGTGAGAAGTCCGGCCGCAGGCGACAAGTCGGAAGTGCAGAAAGAATGAGCAAGCGATTGAGTAATGAGGCGGCGGGAAAGGCAAAGTGTGGACGATACTGGATTTGAACCAGTGACCTCTGCTGTGTGAAAGCAGCGCTCTAGACCAACTGAGCTAATCGTCCAAACAGGCTCCAAATGGAAGCCGCAAAGATACGCCGAACCGCGGGAACTGGCAAAATTTTCTGCCGCGCCCCGCTCAAATTGCGTGCCGGAGTCGTCAGGCGTGCCGCCCGTTTGTGTGTTGTGCGGACTCTTCGTAACATCGCAGTCGTAAAAACCGGCTTGCCTCCCGCCGCGGCCGGGCCTATGCCAATGCATTCCGAATCGAATTTTTGCGCCAGGATCAGCATGAGTACCCCATACGATATCCCCGACAACAATACCGAAGATGTGATTATTGACGGCGACAACGATTCGCCGATCAACGTGGGAAAAAACAACAGCGGGCGGATAATTATCCGCGGGTCAAATACCGCCACCATTGCCGTGGACGACGGCAACAGCGGCGATATTCAGGTTGAAAACGACAACGAAGGTGTGATCCGGCTGGGCGATCGGAACTCCGGTCGCATCGAAGTCGGCGATGTTAACGAAGGTCGTATCGAAGTCGGCGCGGACAACTCCGGTGCGATTGAAACGGAGAACGACAACGAGGGCGGTATCCGCGCCGGTGAGAACAACAGCGGCGATATTAAAATCGGCGATGTCAACCAGGGGAAAATTGAAGTCGGCGAAGGCAATTCCGGCAACATTATTATCGACGACGACAACGAAGGTTCGATTAAAACGGGTCGCAACAACAGCGGCCGCGTTGATATCGGCGATGTTAATCAGGGCAAGGTCGACATCGGCGATGACAATCAGGGCGACCTGACCTTGCAGGACGACAACGAAGGCTCGCTTGATATCGGCTATGGCAACGGCGGTAATGTTGAAATCGGCGATGTCAATGACGGAACCATCACCGTCGGCGACAACAATTCCGGTACAATTTCAACCGGCGACGACAACGAAGGTCGGATTAACATCGGCGACGACAACGAAGGCGGCATCAATGTCGGCGACGTCAACGAAGGGCGCATCAGCGTCGGCAACGGCAACCGCGGTGACATCAATGTCGGCGACGACAATGAAGGCGATATCACTGTGGGCGAGAACAATCGCGGCGCAGTTAACGTCGATGAGGACAACGACGGGCTCATCGATGTGGGTGACAACAACAGCGGTACAATCAGCGTCGGCGAGGAGAACGACGGCGAAATTAACATCGATGACGACAACCACGGCGCGATCATCGTCGACGGCGATAACGAAGGTGAAGTTCGCGTGGGAGTGTGCAACCGCGGCACGATAACTGTTAAAGGCGATCACAGCGGGACTATTGTCGTCGGCCCGGCCAACGAAGGCGAGGTAGTGGTTGAAGGCGACAACGACGGCGATATTATTGAGTTAAGCAACTCGGACTGCCGCGACTTTTTTGATGATTACGATCGTCGATTCCTGTTTACACTCGATGCCGATCTGCAGCAGCAAATACGCTTGTTGACATTCCCGGAGGACGGCGTTCCCGGCTATTTGTGGCGTCGTTTAACCGAGCGCCGCAGGGCCAACGCAGCCGGCGAGGCGACCAACTTTGAAGCGCCGACCGAAACGGAAAAAGAGGCACTTGAAAATCTGTCCAGCCTGCAGCTGGATCTCTTCCGCGACCACTATCTGATCGAAAACAGCGATCGATTAAACTACGATTCGATCCAGTGGTGTTTCCTGGCTTTTGCCAACGGCGAGCTGCGCAATCCCGCGACCCCCGACGATGCGCGCACGCGTCCGGGCGAGCCTGACGGATCGTTCTTTTTCCTGTTCGCCGAATTTGCTGCGGCCGCAATTGAATGCGGTTTTGACGCTGAGATCTGGGCTGAGTTGTTTAAGACTTTTGTCAAGGCGCAGGAAGTGTTTGTCGACGTGTATCCGCCTGTGACGGGGCTCTCGAATAATCGCCGCAGTTTCCGCGGGCCGCGCGTTCAGAAGCGCCGCAAAATGGAGCTGCACAACGAATACGAAAACTTAACGCCGGAAGAGTTAAACAATCGCTACAACGGCAACGTGCAGCGCGGTGACGCTCAGACGCCGGTGGCATTCCGTGCACCATCGGAAGAGGAGCGCGAGGCCCTGATGGCGCTGTTAATTCCGATTGAACAATATTTTAAATTTGTTGAAGCGCGCAGCGGCGGCGAACAACAACAGCAAAATACCGAGCGGCGCATCATCCGCTACTTGAACGGCGTGCGCAACGAAATCTTCATCACCATCGAGGACATCCGTCCGCAAATGGGTTTCCTCGGCCTGCGCGACAGCATCATCGACGAGGGTTGACCGGGCTGGTTGAGCGCTTCGCCCCCGGCTGTGCCGTCGGCTTGCTTTTTTCTCTTGTTCGTCATGCAGAGCGGCGGCGGGCAGTATCGCGTCGGTCGTGTGTTAAAGGTTTTTGAGCCGGAAGCACAACAGATGAGATTGGCGCTTATCAGACTGCGGCCGCGATTCTGAAGGACTTCGGACAGGTTTACGTGCTGTGCGACTGAACGTTTGCGACTCCCGTTCAGCGTTGCAATCTGACCGCTCAACCACGTTGTACGCTACGGTTAGTCTTTTGTGGTGGGATTCCTGGCACAGGTTTGTTAAGCTTGTTCTGATACGCAGCGCAGCATGCGGCGCTGGTAATCCGCGACGGCATTCACTCGAAAAAACTGCACACAAAGCAGGGTGGGAGGAGTGTGTCTGGTGCGCGGAGGAGTCGACCGAGGCGGCGGCGGGGTGGTCCCCTGATCAAGCGAGAAGTCTATGCGGCTTTAAACTCAAGTACTCAAGAACCTGCGTGAATCACCCAAAATTTGTCTGTTTTTTTGCAATGCCTGTTCTCCGCAATGCTCCACGCAGTCATATGTGACTCAAAACTCAACTTCCAACTGCCCGACTCAAAGTCTTCCAATTCATTCGAGACCGTTCGCGGGGCTAAACTTTCTGCGTCGGTCCGGTTACGGTACCTGTGAACGCGCTGACGGCTGTGCGCCGGCGCCGATTTGTCGTCGGATTGACGGGTATATTGTTTGGTGTGCTGTCTGTTTTCGGGTTGTTGAATATCGAATCGCGGACAGACGGATACAAATTGCAGAAGCCGCATGCGACCATCCGGTCGCGCGCGTCCCTCGTTCCCACGGGGCGCTTCGCCCGGGAATGTACGCACACTGCGCCCGCGGACGGGGCGCATGCAGTGCGACGCCTTGAGGAAACTTACGGCTATACATTGTTCCGTACCTGTTCAGGTGCGATCTGATGTGTTTGCTGAAAATCTATCTAATTGTTAACTACACGCTCGGGTGGCCGCCGCACGCGTGCGGCGGCAGGATCGTAAAGGTTTAAACACAGGCGGGACGCAGCCCACTCTCCTCTTGTGCGCACTGCGTCCCGCCCTCTCCTCAAACTTGCGACGATATGTTTAACACAATATCATGCGCCGGCCGGTGCGAGATTGGCGGGAGCCGTCTCGTCCCCGGGTTGGTTGTCTTCTCCGCGTGAACTGCGCAGCTGGCTCGTGTACAGGTGGTAGTACTCGCCCCGGCGTTGCATAAGTTCATCGTGTCCGCCCTCCTCGACGATTTTGCCGCGTTTAACAAACAAAATGCGGTCGGCATTGCGGATGGTCGAAAGTCGGTGCGCGATAATGAACGCCGTGCGGCCTTCAATCATCTGTTCGATGCTGCGTTGAATGCGCATTTCCGTGTAGGCGTCGATCGACGAGGTCGCTTCGTCCATGATGAAGATGCGCGGGTTGACAAGCACCGCGCGCGCAAAGGACATCAACTGCTTTTCGCCCAGCGAGAGTTTGTCGCCGTTTTCACCGACTTCCTCGTCCAGGCGCGTGATGAACTCTTCCGCTCCAACGGTCCGCAGAGCTTCAATCACGGCGGCATCGTCGGCGTCGGAATTGCCGTAGCGGACGTTGTCGCGGATTGAACCTGAGAACAGGTGCGGCGTTTGCAGCACGATGCCCAACTGGCTGCGCAGACTCTCCATCGTCATGTCGCGCACATCGTGGCCGTCTATCTTCACGCTGCCCTCCTGTACGTCGTAGAAGCGCGGCACCAGGTTGACGATCGTAGACTTGCCGCCGCCCGTCGCGCCGACCAGTGCTATCGATTCGCCGGCCCGCACGTGCAGCGTAACGTCGTCCAGCACGGGTTTGCCTTTTTCGTAGTAGAAGGAGACGTTCTCCAGCGAGACCTCGCCTTTTATCCGCGGAAAGCCGCGTGCATCCGCCTTGTCCGTGATCTCCACCGGCGCGTCGAGCAGCGAGAAGATGCGCTCACCGGCTGAAATCGCGCCCTGGGCGTTTGCGTAGAAGTGCGTGATGTCGTATATCGGCTCAAAAATGCGCATGGCATAGGTGAAGAACAGCACGAGCGTGCCTACCTGCGTCACCGCCAGGCCGATGTTCCGCTGGCCGCCGACGATTATCACCATGGCGGCCACGAGCGAGCCCATAAAAATTACCAGCGGCATGTACATGGCCGTGTAGAACTGCGCCTTGAACGAGGAGAGGCGCATCTCCAGACTGAGGCCGCGGAAGCCTTCGCTGGCGCGCTGTTCCTGCGCCGTGCTTTTGTTAACCTCCACACCGTTGATGTGCTCGTTGTAGCGCGCCGTTATCTCACTGTTGAGTTTGCGCGCACGCCGCGAGTATCGCAGGATCAGCAGGCGAATCTTGACCGACACCATCAGCAGAATCGGAATCGAAACCGTGACGAGCAAGGCCAGTTGCCAGTCCGTTACGAACATGACAATTAAACAAACGAAAATCATCGTCAGGCCCCAGACGCCTTCGAGCAGGCCCCAGGAGACAACTTCCGTCACGCGGCCGCTGTCGGACGTAATGCGCGACATCAACCAGCCGACGGCCGATTTGTCGTAAAAAGCGAATTCCAGCTGCTGCAGTTTGTCGAACATAAAACGGCGCAGGTCGTAGAGGATGTTGTTCTCCACGCGTCCGGCCTGTTTAATAAAATAGTGGATGGCGACCACCTGAGCGATGGAGAGCGCGCCAAAGATGGCTACGTAGACCCAGATGCGGTCCATGGCCGTTCCGGCGTCGATAACTTCGCCGGTGTTTTCCACCATTGGTTTAAGTGCATTGTCAATCAGTTGTGTATAGACGAGCGGAAAAGCCGCGTCAATCAGCGCTACGACAAAGACCGACAGCACAAACGCCCAGAACAAAGCCGGGTATTTGAGTGCGTACGCCAGCATCCGCCTGAGAAACGGCCAGACGGAGCCATGCGAGTCGTATTCGCTGTCTTGCAATCGAGACATGATATATACCTGTGATTAATCGATTTGCGCTTCGACATTCATTTGGATATCGTGGATGACTTTGTAGAAGCCATCGCGGCGGCGGAGTTCCTCATGCGTTCCCTGGTCGACGATTGCGCCTTTGTTTAACACAAAGATGCGGTCCGCTTCGCGCACGGATGAAAGGCGGTGCGCTATCACGAAACTCGTCCTGCCGCTCGAGCGGCGGCGCAGCGCGCGCTGGATGCCGAACTCCGTGTAGAAGTCCACGGCGGACGTTGCGTCGTCAAGCACCAGAATGTCCGGCTCCCGCAGAATGGTGCGCGCCAGCGTGACGCGTTGTTTCTGGCCGCCGGAAAGCGTGACGCCTTTTTCGCCGACGACCGTATCGTAGCCTTCAGGGAAAATGTTAACAATGT
Organism: uncultured Hyphomicrobiales bacterium; assembly: GCA_964445695.1. Lineage (GTDB taxonomy): Bacteria > Bacteroidota > Ignavibacteria > Kapaibacteriales > UBA7675 > JAUIKM01. Next base: position 48,569 of record CAYULF010000005.1, read on the forward strand.
CGTGTATGTGTGCGTCGCGCGCGGCGCGGATCACGTCGTCCTGACGTGCGCCGGGCCGGGCGTAGGCGATGTTTTCACGTATGGTCGTCGAGAACAGGAAGGGGTTCTGCAGCACGACGCCGATGCGCTCGCGCAGCCATTCCTTGTCGTATTCGCGCAGGTTGCGGCCGTCCACGAATATCTCTCCGCTGGTCGGCTCGTGCATGCGCGTCAGCAGTGCGATGATCGTCGATTTGCCCGCGCCCGTCGGTCCCACCAACCCGATGGTTTCACCGGGTTTAACATGGAAACTCAGCTTGCGCACAACGTGCTGGTCGGGTGCGTCGTCGTAGGCAAAACTCACGTCGCGAAACTCGATTTCACCGCGCAGGCGCCCGTCGGAACTGCGGTCGCCCTGGTAGGTTTCAATCGGCGTGCCGAGAATGTTCGACAGCCGCTCAATCGCTACCGTCGCCATGCTCATCTGCGAGACGATACGCCCGACGCGCCGCAGCGGCCAGGCAATCATCCAGGCATAGGCGTAGAACGCGCTGAACTCACCCAGGGTCAGGCTGCCGTTAATCGTCAGCCAGGCGCCCAGCAGCAGAGTTAAACTCATCTGCAGCAGCAGCAGTATATCGGAGCCGGGCCAGAAACGCGCGTGCAGCATGACGTGTTTAATTCCCACGTCGCGCGTGCGGATGTTCTGCTGTTCAAAGTTGTCAATCTCCGCGCCTTCGCGTGCAAAAGCTTTGACCACCCGGATGCCGGACAGGTTTTCCTGCACGATGGACGAGAGTTTGTCGCGCTCGTCCTCGTGTTCCTCCCAGACCTTGTTTTCAACCACGGAAAAACGATAAGCCCACCACGCGATAATCGGCGCCATGACGGTCGCCGCCAGGCCGTACCATAGGTGAATGCTGAGCATCATCGCAAAGGCGGCCACAAACATGGCCGTCAGTCGGATGACATCCACCACCTGCGTCAGCACAAACTGGCGCACGGTGTCCACGTCGCCCGTGCAGCGCTGGATCAGATCGCCTGTTTTATTCTGTGCGTGAAAGCTGAGCGGCAGCAACTGGATGTGGTTAAACAACCGGTCGCGCAGGCGTTTAATGGCCTTTTCGCTGCTGGAAGCCGTAATTGCCGTTGCACCGAACATGAGCGCGCCGCGCAGCAGTGCGATGACAACAAACACGAGGCCGAGCCACCAGAGCATTGTCGCCAGATTGGATGCGTCCGTCGCGGGCAGGAGGTTCCGTATGAAACCCGCCACGCTGTCCGTCAGATCCGCATTGTCATTGGCAACATTAAACAAAATCACGTCGTCGATCGCAATCTCAAGTATGCGCGGTTCGAGCATGCGTATGCCGATCGAGACGATTAACATTATACCGGCAAGCAAGTAGAGCGGCTTGCGATCACCCAGGATTTCAAAGAGTTTACGGATGGTATCCATTGCCGTATCCTGACATCAGTCGTTAAATAGGTCGTCGCATTCGGTCATGTCGCATCGTTACTGCGTTCCTGTGCGCTCCGACTGGCCGGGCCGGTCGCACTTCTCTGGGATCGTTCGTGGTATGTGGGTAAAAAAAAACCGCGAACATTGGGCAATGTCCGCGGTTTTTAATGTTTCTTCAGAAGATGAACTACTGAATTCGCCATCGAGTCAAGCGCCGCGGACCGACACCTGGCACGAACACGTCCTGGGACGCGTCATAGCTAAGCCCGAGAACGTCCAGTGACGCCGGCATTAGCTTCGTGGCTGCGAGGTATGTGCGGTTAGTAATTTTCATTTACTCGGCTCTCGATGTGAACAGGATATTCTGTTGTGGGGGCTAACCCGTTTTGGGAAAATCGGCGCTTAACATGCGCCCCGTAAAATTTGATTGCGACAAATATATTGATTTGACCTCTTGCGCAAAATGAAAAATTTTTCACCGCGCGCATTCACGCAGTGCGCCGCCCGTGCAACATGTTAATTTAATTGCGTTTAGGCTGTTTGTTGCGCCGTTGAAAAACTTCACATTTTTTTTCCTGTTTACATTTTTCTGCAGAAAATACCGTGCAGCGAGCGCCTGTTTTTCCCACAAAGAAAAGTGTCAGGCTTTTTTCACACTTCGGCAAGCCCGGTTCACACGACAAAGCACCTGTTTCGGCAATGATATTATGACCGTGGCGAATTCCTTTTATAAATTAAAGGTCCGCGTTGACCGACTCCGCGGTCATGGCCGCTTTGCCGGCTGCATGCGCGGACATCAAAAGGTAAAAGGTACACGTTCACAAACGTTGAAAGACTCCGGCATTATGTTCAAACATTTACTGTTAAGTGCGCTGGCCGTTCTGGCGCTGAGCGCCTGCGCTCAAAAAGAGGAACCCGCGCCCTACAACAAACCCGAGCCGCGCGGCGTCGACAACCGCGCCTATTTCTGGGGTGAAGTCTCCCTGGAAGCTACGGCACGCGATACCGAACGCTTCAAACCGCGCCCGACGATTACCTCGCGTTACCTCGGCCTGATCTGGACGGCCGTCTTTGACGCCTGGACACGCTACGACGACAAAGCCGCTCCTTTTTATCTGTCCGATACCGTGGCGCGCCGCCCGCAGGACGAGCGCACGCTCGCAAACAAAGAGATCGCCATCAGCTATGCCGCCTACCGCACGCTGAAAGAATACTACTTCTCCGACGCCGGATACTTTATGGAGATGATGCAAAAAGTCGGCCTCGACCCCAACGACATGTCGATGGACCCGAACACGCCTGTCGGCGTCGGCAATCTGGCCGCGCAGACCGTGATCGACGCGCGCCGCGACGACGGCTCCAATCAGTACGGCACGCATCCCGACGCGCCCGAAGCCTACGGCGACTACACGGGCTATGTGCCGGTTAATCCGGTCGACACGATGAACGACATCAACCGCTGGCAGCCGAAGTACTTTGCCGACGGCATGGGCGGCAAGTTTGTGCCCGGCTGTCTGACGCCTTACTGGGACAAAGTGCAGCCGCTCGTCCTGCAGTCCGCCGACCAGTTCCGCCCCGGCCCGCCGCCGATGGTCGGCTCCGATCAGCTGGCCGCCGAAGTCAAGGAAGTTGTTGAACTGCAGGCCGGTCTGACCGATGAACAACGCGCGCTCGTTGAGTTCATGCGCGACGGCCCCTCCTCCGTGCAGCAGGCCGGTCACTGGCTCATCTTTGCGCAGGACGTCTCCCGCCGCGACAGCAACACGCTGGATCAGGACGTGATCATGTACGTGCAGAATCAGCTCGTCGCCATGGATGGATTTATCGCCTGCTGGGACGCCAAAATGCACTACGACTTTGCGCGCCCCTACGCCCTGGTGCACGACTATTATCAGCAGGAGTTGATCGAAGGATGGGCCGGCCCCGACGGCGGCTGGAAAAAGATCAAAGGCGTCGAATGGCGTCCCTACTCGCCCGATACCTTCCTCTGTCCGCCTTTCCCCGCATACGTCTCCGGCCACAGCACCATCAGCGGCGGCTGCGGCGAAGTGCTTAAACTCGTTACGGGCGACGACCATTTCGGCGAGTCCGTCGATCTGGTGCCGGGCATCATGACCGAACCGAACAATATCGGCGACACGGTGACGCTGCACTTCCCGACCTTCACAAAAACGGCCGACATGGCCGGAATTTCGCGTGTGCTGGGCGGTTATCACATCCAGGCCGACAACATAGAGGGCCTCGAACTGGGCCGTCGCGTGGCGCGTTTTGTCCACCAGCAGGTTAAAATGCACCTCGAAGGCAAACGCGTGGCCGGCGCCGCACTTGCGCGCAGCTGACGCATTCTGTAGGACATTAATATTGACGGCATTTGGTACGCCGGAGCGGATCGCATTCAGATCTCTCCGGCGTTTTTTTGTCCGGCTCCGGGCGCGATATTCGGCTCGCTCCGCAGCGCCGGGCGTTTGTCTGGCGGTTTCCGGGAGCTTAAACAACTCGTCTTTTTCGCTGTTGGCTTGCCGCTCTTGTTTTCCCCGCCGCTGCGCGGCTTGCAGTTTTCAGCTGCGGGACAAACAGAAGGTGTTTAAAACGGCGCAGCCGAAAAGGGAGACAGAAAACGTTTAAACAACGAATCGAGGCGGGTAAATTCGGCGGCGGGCAACAGAACGGCGCGAGCGGCAGTAAGCGGCGGCAACCGAACCGGACGTTTAAAAACAGACGCGGCGCACGGAAGATCCGCACGCCGCGTACAAGCATAGCGTCAGGTCAAAAACTCTCGGCCTGTCAGCGCACAACCAGCATGCGACGAACCAGAACCGCGTCGCCCGCTTCGAGGCGGTAGAAGTAGACGCCCGGCGTCAGAGCGGCGGCCGACCATTCCACGCGATGTGCGCCCGGAGCGAACTGTTCGTTGGTCACGGCGGCTACCAGACTGCCGCGCGCATCCAGCACCTGCAGACGAACATTGTGCGCGCTTTCCAGCGTAAAGTTAAATGCCGTCAGGCCCTGCACGGGATTCGGCGTGTTGGCCAGCAGCTCAACGCCGGCAAAAGACGTGCCTTCGTTGACGGAGACAATCTGGCCCCACTGAATATCCGTGTAGTTGGTATTGTAGGTAAAGTCCAGGTTGGAGTTGCCTTCGACGTTGTCGAGGCGGATGCGCCAGGCTTCGTCCACCGGCGGCGCGTCGTATTGCTGGTTGCCGTTGCCGTCAACGTAGAAATCGACGAAGTAATCGCGTGTTTCCATTGCGCCCATCAGACCGACGGCAAATGCGTCGGAGGGCACGCCGACGCGCGCGGTGCTCCAGATTTCCATGCCCGTTTCGACGTCGACCAGGCGCATTTCCATCCAGTGTCCCACCAGGTTGCTGAAGCCGTTGAGCGCCACCACCACGTTGCTGCCGGGGCCGTCGGGCACGCTGGTGCCGAAGCCGGGATTGCTGAGGAGCGTTTTTTCGCCGGGGCGCGGTTCACCGGAAGACCAGAGAGCGAGCGGGTCCTGCAGCTCTTCGCCGTTCGTGAATCCGTCGCCGTCGGAATCGAGCATTGCCAGTTCGATGATCCAGTCGACATTGCCGGCTGCGCCGGAAGGCGTCAGGAAGTTAGCTTCAACATCCAGTCCAAAATCGTTGAGCGGGGAACCGCCGAAAGATTGGTGACAGGTCTGGCAGTCGAACTGCAACCCGTTCGGAATTTGGTTGACGCGGCGGTCGCGGGCGTCAAGATCGTGACTTGCGTTCATCAGTAACAGGGCCGCAACGACAATTGTAGCCGAAATTCTCATAAGTCAGGTATCCAGGAAATGAATGAAATGGTACACAGTTGAAATCGCGTTACACAGGCCGACAAAACCATCAGCCGGGCGGGCGTTTCACATTAATCCGCAAACAGGCAGGAAGAAGAGATAACACCTAACACCATGTCAAGCCAAAATTACGTACCCAAACGCAACCGTACAAGCGCCGCCGCAAGCACGAACAGGGGATAGAACCGGACAATTTATCGGCTGCGCCGCGCCGCGTCTGTACCATAGCGGCATCGAGAATGAAAAAAAATGGCCGGGGCCCGCTTTTTCCGTGGACATTGGCAATCAATTGCACGATATTTGCGGTCTGATTTTTCGGACGAACTTGTCACCCGGAAAAACGGACACACAACGGCCGAGACACTGCCAGACCTCGCACACAGCCCTCGGGCTTACCAGCCCGTGCGAAACACTCGACCACCGATGTGCTATATGAGTCTTGATCAGATGAACGGAACAGCGCTGAGCCGCTGTTGCGCTCCGCCTGTCTGCGCGCCCGGCCGCGCCGGCCAGGAATTGAACCGGATCACATGAGAGTCAGGTATGAAATGGATCATATGTGTACTGCTGCTCCTCGGCCTGGGAGTGCAGACAGTTGACGCGCAGCGCCTGCGCAGCTACCGCCCCTCGATGTTCGGCGTGCGCGATCAGTTTAACTGGAGCGTATCGTTTGCGCAGTCGGCCGTGTCCGACTATCGCTCCGGCGAAAAACAGAACCTCGAGATCACGACGTCCTTCGACTTCACACAAGCCGTCAACCTCTCACTGATCGACCTTGTGCTGAAAGGGCGTTCGCGCCTGGGCATCAGCCAGGAGACGACGGAAGAGACGGAGTGGGTGCTGCCGACGGACAACGACCTCTTTCTGGAAAACGTGATAGTGCTGCCCTTCGGTTGGAAGGCCGACCCCTATTTTGCGGCTTCGCTGCAGACGGCCATCACGGAGTCTTTCCGCGTGCGGCGCAGCTTCATCTCCGGCGACTACCTGGAACGCACGGCCAACCTGTGGGATCCGGTCACGACGCGTCAAGGGCTGGGCTTCTGGTTCCGCGACCGCGGCGACTACGGGACCTTCGGCACGCGCATCGGCGTCTCGCTCAGTCAGGTGCGTTCAAAGGTTCACACGCGCTCGACGGACGACTTCAAAACGCGCGACGTGGTGGAGTCGTACAAGGCGGAGACGGGCATCGAGTTCATCAACGAGGCCGACATCAACCTGGAAAAGGACATTAACTACCGCGCAACTTTCAGTCTGTACTCCACCTTCGACGAATTTGAAGTGTGGGAGATGGACTGGTCCAATCAGTTCCGCGCGCAGATCTGGCGTTTTATCGGCGTGACGTTTAACGTCGACTTCACCTACAACGACCGCAGCGACGATCTGCAGTTTCGGCAATCGCTGACGCTCGGCGTGGTACAGCAACTCTGATTGCCGGCATGCAAGTAAACATAGATCAAGTGACATTTACATGCGCTGTGCGGGCCTGGAGCCGGCGCGGGGCACGTTCAACGCGGCGGCGCGGATGCGCCGTCCACCACGACTCGGACGGCGGACTACGGACATGATGAAGATTACGCGCTCGGCGCTGGAACGACCCCTGGCCTGGCTGGCCGCTTTCACACTCCTGACGCTTGTGCTGGCCTGGCAGCTGCTGGGCATTGAGATTCGCACGGACGGCGCGGCGCTGTATCCGCGCGGCAACGAGATCATCGACCGCTCGGCGCTGGACCGCGTCACCTTCGACGATCCCGAACACGTCATCGTCCTGGTGCAGCAGCACGAGGGCGGGCCGGCGCTGGAATCCTACGAGGGTTATGTTTTCCTGCGCGCAGTACACCTGGCGCTGGACAGTCTGCCGATCACTCATGAAAACGGCGTCATTTCCGCAGTCAACCAACTGGACGTCAGCACCAAGTCATCGCTCTACAGCGTACAGGCCTATCTGGACAACATTCCGCGCGACCCGCAGGCTTTTGCGGCGCTGCGTACGCGTCTGCACGACGAGCGTCTGACGAACGGCCTCTTCCTTGACAAGGACGGCACAACTGCGGCCTTCTACCTGCCGGTAAAACGCGGCACGGACCGCGCCGAGGCCATCGAGGAAATTCAACACTGGATTACAACGCAGGGCGGCAGCGACTTCGAGATCCGCACGACAGGTCCGGTAGTGGCGGAAGTGCTGCTGGGCGAGATGGTGATCCAGGATCTGCTCTGGCTCGTGCCGTTGATGATGCTGGCGATTACCGTCCTGCTGCTGCTGACGCTGCGTACGGCGGCCGGTGTGGCGATTCCGATGATTGAAGTGCTATTCACTTTGATCTGGACGCTTGGGTTGATGGCGGTGGCCGGCGTGCCGATCACTCTGGTGACGACCATCATGCCGATTATCCTGGTTGCGATGGCGATCACGGATGAGATCCACCTGCTGGAGCGACTGCAGACGCACATCGAGCTGCGCGGCGGCGCGTCTATTTCACGCGCCGAACGCAAGCAGGCCTTTCTGGACGCCATCAGCGACGTCAAGCGCCCGGTCATCCTGACCTCGCTGACCACGGCGGCGGGATTTCTGTCCTTCCTGACGACGTCGGTCGCGCCGATGCAGCACTTCGGCGTGTTTACCTCCATCGGCATTCTGCTGGCGATGTTCATCAGCTTCAGTCTGATTCCGGCGATGGGCATACTGATGCCGGACTTCATGTTTAAACCGCTCGTGCCGGACCTGCTGAAGCGTCGCGCGGCGGATTCGCATGCCGCGGCGGCCGGAAGCTACAAACGCTGGGGCCTGCGCGCTTCGCTGGCGATTCTGTGCCTGGCCGTGCCGGGCATCATGATGCTGACGGTCCAGGATTCGTGGGTTGACAACTTCGACCACGATTCCGATCTGGTGGCGGCCGAGCGCAGTTTCAACCAGCACTTCTGGGGCAGCTACCGCTTCGACGTTATTCTTGCGGCCAAATCGGGTATGTTTGAGAAGCAGGAGGGATTGAAGCTGGTGCGCACCTGCAAGGAAATCGTCAAGCGCGGTCCCTACGTGGGCGGCGTGGCCAGCGTACTCGACCCGTTCGAGGGCGCTGCCAAAGTTCTCGGCGGCGACGCACACCTGCTGGAGTTGCCGCCGGACTCGCTGGAGATGGTCGACAACATCGCCAATTTTTTCCATTCACGTGTTTCGCTGCACCAGTTTCTGAGCGGCGCGGCCGACAGCACGCGCCTGCGCATTTTTGTGAACAGTCCGGACTTTGCGCGCAGCGTGCAGCTGCGCTCCTATCTGCGCGACAGCCTTGAGGCTGCGGCTTCCGCGGCGGGCGTAGACGTACACTACAGCGGCGACATCCCGGTGGCGATGGAAGTGGTCGGCGACATCGTCGACAACCAACTGCGCTCAATCGGTGCGAGTCTGGTGGGCGTGGTCATTCTGCTGTTGATTTTCCTGCGCGGCGACCGCACGGCGCTGGTGCTGATGGTTCCGGTGGTGCTGGCGACGGCGCTGATGCTGGCGGCGATGGGTTATCTGGATATTCCGCTGGGCATCGCGACAAGCATGTTCACGCCGCTGGCGATCGGCGTGGGCATCGACTTTTCGCTGCACTACGCACACAGATACAAGTCGCATCGCGCGGCGGGGCTGGACCATGCGCAGGCGGTACACATGACGGCGCAGAGCAGCGGACGCGCCATTGCCTGGAACGCGACGGTTCTGGCTCTGGGTTTTCTGGTTCTGACGCTCTCGGCGCTGAAGCCGAATCACTCTTTGGGCGTACTTCTGGCCGGCGCGATGGTAGCCTGTTACGGCACAACGATGTTCATTCTGCCGCGTCTGTTGTGGCGCACCTACGGCGATGGGGCGTCGCCGCTGATCACAAACACACACCAGGCTGAAGCCGCGCACCGTTCGTGATTTCACCAATATGACACGGTGCGTTTACATGTAATGCTGCGTCAGTTCGTTGCTCCCATCTGCGAGCAGAAAGCGCTCGTAGTTACATACAGTTGAACCGGAACCGGTACATAACAACATGCTCGAAGAAAGAGCGGCAGGCTGTCTGGTGGGCCTGGCGCGAAAAAATAACTTTGTCGGCACAGATTGAAGCCACCGCGCGCGAGCTGTTTAAGCTCGGACAAACGCTGAACGGCGCTCCGTCGCAATGGCCGCATACGGAGGCCGAAATGTTTAAGATGGGCTATTGAGCAGTCTGGTTACACCGCCTGAACTTCTCTTCCGCCGCTTTGTAACCCAACACATTTTCTCCGCATCCTCCGCTCACAGGACGGATGACAGATTAACAGTGCGGAGACAGACTATGGCGGGCGGAATATCACTCGGCGGCACGCGGGTTAAACGGCGCGGCCGCAAACGCAGACGCATCGGCGTTAACATCGATACCACGCCGCTCGTCGACATCGCTTTTTTACTGCTGACTTTTTTCATGTTTACCACCGAGTTGACCCAGCCGCAGGTGATGGATATGAAGGTTCCGCCGTGCGTCGCGGAGGAAATTGTCAAAGATTCCGTGCTCTTTCAACTGCTTGTGCGCCACGACAACCAGATGTTTTACAAGATGGGCACCGACCCCGCCCTGGCGCTTGAAGTCGAGGATCTGAAAACCCTGGCGATCAGCAAGAACCTGCGCGCGCCCGGCGAGGTCATCACCTCGCTGAAGGTCTCGCCGCAGGCCGGCTATAACCGCCTGATAGAAATCATAGATGAATTGAATCTGGCCGAGGTCGAGATCCTGCAGCGCGCCGCTGAAGCGCGCGAGCGCAAGTTTGCCCTGGTGCCGATGACGGAGAAGGACGCGGCGGAGATCGAAAACCTGCCGCACTGAATGTTTAAACTAAACCGGGAGTTAAACATCATGTCGATCCAACATTTATTGCCCAATGCGCCGGATCAGTCAAAGCGCCGCCGCGTGCGCGTACTGACGCTGTCGCTTGACTCGATGACGTTTCTCGTTTTGACCTTCGCGATGCTCGCCGGGCTGGTGAGTTTGAATCCTGCCGCTCGAACGCAGCAATCTGTGGCGTCCATGGTCAAAGTCTACGACGACTTCTGGGCGGACTATCGCTCTGGCCCGCTTGACGTTGAACTCGAATCGCGCACTAACAGACTTTAAACCGGGTGTCTTCTGCGGTTGATTTCAGACGGCATCCGCCGACCTTGAACGCGATGGTTCAGTTTACGCGTTTGGAGGTCGAACGCACAAGCAGGCGCCGCGCACCGCGACATCGGTAAAATTGGCAGAGCAGGAGCACGCATTCCACTCACAAATAAAAAAACCGCGAACCCGGACACTCCCATGCCGGATTCGCGGTTTGAGGTTTTTAACGCGCTGACAAACAGAAAAGGCATTTAAAAGCCGAGACCAAGCGCAGCGCGGGCTCAAGGTCAAGTCGGGGCCGGTCAGGGGCCAAATCGGCAATGTCAGGGGCGCACGAGCGTGAAGGCCTGCGTGAGAGCCACCGGGAATTCACCTGCCTTTTTATAACGCACGCGCAGATAGTAGTTGCCCTGCGTCAGTGCCGGCGGCAGCGCGATGCGCTCCAGATGTTCGCCCGCCGCAAAAAAACGATCCGGCGTGTTAAACACTTCGCGGCCGTTGAGGTCGACGATTGTGAGTCGGACGTCGCCGGGATGTTGCAGGCTCCACGAAATATTAACATCCGACTGCGCCGGATTTGGTGCAATCGAGTTAAACACAAAGCCGAGGGCCGCGGCGCGCTCCGCCACGCTGTTGGGGTCGTCCGGTTTAACTTCACCGATGCCGAATTGACCAAGTTTGCTGATGTCGATCGCCACGGCATTGGAATCCTCTTCATCGTTTTCCTGCATCTCCCACTTGCTCCAGTTCTGACCGTCGTCGGGACGCCAGACGACGCCGGGAATTCCCTCGCCGGTAAAGTCATTGGTCATGTAGCGGTAGTCGATGCGCATATTAAACTTGTAGTCGTCGGGTTCAATTGTCCACTTGGCCTCGTAGATCACCAGCGGCGAAATGCGCAGGACCGTTTCGTCGAAGGTGCCTGGATCGTCAAGATCGAACTTAACGTCGAACTGCAACTCGTCGTCCTCGTTCAAACCGCTGCTTTCACCCGTTTCAATCGTGACGCGTGAGTCGGGGACCCTCGTGACAGGTTCACGTGCCGGGCGTACGGCGCGGTGGTGATACTCCTGCGGGTTCATGCGACCAACCAGCGTGCCGCCGACGTCGAGCGTGGGATTCTGGTTAACAGCCCAGAGGTGGGCCTCGCGCACGTTAACAACATCGTCGCCGTTGCGGTCGGCGGCGGGAGCGCCGTAACACTGAACAAACGCCCAGGTGTACTCACCGGTGCGAACCGTATCGCCGGAACTGAGCGGAATGTATCGCGTCCAGGAGCTGGTGTCTTTGCTGCAGGACGTCACAAGCGTGACGTTCTGATCTTTAAGGTTTTCGGCGCGTTCAAAGACCTCGACGGCGCCGCCGGAGTGGCAGGCGTCGATAATGACGCAGACTTCATCCGCCTGCGAGTTATCCAGCGCACGCACCAGATCGGCGTACCACAGGCGTGAGCCGACTTCGTCGTTGGTAACGAGATAGTTTTCCGAGCCGTGGCCGGAATAGAAAAAGTAGACTTTGCGATAGGTGCCGGCAAACCCTTCCAGAGTTGACGTTATCTGCTCGCGCGACGCGTTGTTTAACACCGCGATGTTTTCGGGGTTAATGCGCTCGCCCTTGCTTTCGTTCATCAGATTCTGGCGAATAAACTCGACGTCGCCCTCAAATGCTTCGGTCTGGCGCGGTTTGTCCGCATGGCCGCTGACGAGCACGGCGCAGACATCTTCTTTAACGGGTCCGGGTTCAGATTCCGAAGTGATGCTGTTGTCGTCCGTCGTTGTGCTCGGTGCGGGATCGTCGCCAAAAACGCGGTCCTCGCTGTTTATGCGTTCCGTGCGCGTGGTCAGGTAGGGAGCGCCGTCCAGTACGGGCCAGAAGTCGAGGTTGTACTGTTCAACATCGCCGCTTTTTGCGTCGACAAAAACCATTTCGCCTTTACCGCCGAAGCGGTCGTCTTTGTTGTAGTCGACCCAGCCGAACCAGGCGGCCTGCGACTTGAGCGAAAATCCATTTAAATCCGCGACATACTCGACCTGGGCTTCATCGCCGACCATCGCCCACTCTTCCATATTCGCTTCGGGATCGCCGCTGGAAATGGTCATGCCGGCGGTCAGCGGTTCTTTAGGCATAAAAGCCCAGGCGTCTGAAGACGAGATTCCGCGATCTTGCAGATAGGCGGCTACGACATCCACCGCCGCGTCGTAGCCGATGGTATAGTCGCCCACGGTGACTTCGGCTTCGCAGATGCCGTTGTCGGACTCGTCGGTGAACTCCCAGGCGACTTCAATTTTGGTCGTGCCGGGGCGCACTCCTTTAATGTTAAAGGTTGCGTCGAGTGCATCGCTGAACTCGGTCTGGCTGAATTCGAGCATGCCTTCCGCGCCGGGGTTGACAAGCGTAAAATTGCCGCGCGAAAATCCATCGCCGTCGATCTTGAATGTCGACTCGCCGCACCACTCTATCGAGACTGTCGGCTGATTGCAGAAAAACGCCATGGCATCCGGTGCGCTGATCGAGGCCGCGCACAGGCAGAATAGCAGGGCCAGAAAACGGGGTAGGGTACTCTTCATGATTGCTCCAGAATTATAGGAGGGATTTTTACCGAAGCGCCGCCGACGAGCGGGTGCGAAAGCGGCGGCAGGCTGAAAAATAGGAAAAATAGGCGGGCTGCAATTGGACTTTCGGCCTGCCGGGCGCGCGAATCCGGGCGCTGTAACGGATTCCGCTGTTTGCGGGGCACTAATATGTGACCAATGTAACGGGCGGATTGTGCCTGTGTTCGCCCTCTGCGCACTGGAATTTTGACTCTGCTCAATCACATGATCAGGACATTCGGACTCTCTCTTCACTTTGCACTGATGACTTTTTTGTTTGTCAGCGCGAGTTCAGCGGCCTGTGCTCAGCAGTTTCAAACCGTCAAGTCGGCGAGTGACCAACTGCTCGGCGGCGAGATTGAAGGCGCGCGGTGGAGCATCTGTTTTGAGGAACAGGATGTCACCGGTATGCGCGTGCTTGAACGCGACTCGCTGATGGCGGTGGCGACCAATACCGGCGGACATTTGGTCAACTATTACACCGGACAGGTTTACTACCGCTGGAACTTTGAAGAGGGCGATCTCGGGTTCACGCCGTCGGGTAGCGTTGACCACTTGTTTCGCGTGCGGGAAGCTCAGCCTAGTGCTAGCAATATGGTGATGAACTATTGGTTTACCCGTACTCTGTATTTTGATTTTACCCGTATTGACAGCGTGTACTTTCCGCTTGATACAGGGTATGGAAGTAGAACCTTGGGTCGAGTAGACTGTGCTGAGCTTGTGCCGGGTTCATCATCGGACGTGTTGGTGCGTTTCCATTCTGAGTCAAGTTCCATCGACCGGCATATTGTGACCGGGTATTTAACGATTTATAACATGGACGCTGGTGTTCCAGACCGTCTGCATCCGTGGGTTCAATGCGGAGCATATGGCGTTCAATTCTTGTTCCCTGATGGCAGGTTCTGTCTTTCCCGAGGGATCAATACGAACTCTACGCCTTCCCGGGTTGGTGAAACCACCTATCAATTTAACCTCTTCCGAATCAAAAGCAGATCACTACAAGGCGAACTGCCACTGCCGGCGTTTAACAAAGCTGTCATCGCCAACAGCGGCAACAGTTTTCTGTTGTTCACGGAAAACAATTTTGCACACAGATATCTCTACGATGCCGCCGCCGACTCCTGGTCCGCCGGGGACGCATATGACCTCGATCCGATCGGCGTGCTGACGCACTTTGGAACGCACTACATCCAGTTAAACAGGGAACAGACTGCGCTGGAAATGATCGATTTGTCGACCGGTGCGGTCGTAGCTGAATGTGATCAGAAAATGGAGGGCAAGGTTGAGGGTTTAATCGAAGTTCCACAGCGGAACCTGCTGCTGGCGCGACTGGAGGGCGGCATAGTCGCCGCAGTCGACCTGTGTGAAGAATTCCTGTTTGCAACCGATGTTCCGACAGATCCCACACAAAGTGTCGCGGCAGACGTGTTTAACATCCTGCGGCAGACCGCGAGTGTTGTTGAGCTTGAAGTCAATGCCGACCTCGCTGCTGAATTGACAGTCTGCAATCTGCGCGGTTCTGTCGTTTATCGGCAGAATCTTAAAGGCGTCGCCTCTGTGACCATAGATACTCAATCATGGCCGGCCGGCATGTATCTGATACAATGCCGAGATGGAAACAGGACCAAATGTGCACAGTTAATTGTGCGGTGAAGCACGTATGAGATTCAATAAAAAACTGTAATGCGACCAAAGTCATGAAAAGAATCAATCTTGCCTGCCTGCCCTTGTGTGCGATGTATGTGTGTTTAACTGTCGCTGCTATTCAAAATGCCCAGGCGCAGACATGGGAAACGCTCAGTCGCATTCCAGCCAGTGCCGGCATGCAACAAATCCTCGTTTCTTCAAGTGGAGCAATGTACGCCTACAGACTGGGTGAAAACACACAGTCCTGGCGCTCGCTCGACGGCGGTAAATCCTGGCATTTACTGCTGCATCACGGGCAACTTGCATTGTTGGACGATGGCCGATTGTATGTTGCGGAAAACATGTCGAATAAGGAAAACTTTCAACAAGTCCTGATGTCGGAAGACAACGGCTTTGAGTGGAAACAACTGCTCGAAGGACAGAACCTTCGGATTTTCACCGGCAAAGACCGCAAACTGTACGTGGCGGAGGACTCGAGACTTACGCGCTACGACAAGGACTCGACATTTACATACCCGCTCGTGAATGGAAAAATTCAGGATGTACTTGCACTTGAAAATGTTGTTGTCGCCACAGGATCGCTTGGTGCATGGTGGATAGATGACTCGGATGCCACGTCATGGGGGGAGATTACCGGTCTGGACGGAAACTGTTTTTATGGAAAGGTGTTCGGGACCGCGCTCGACAGTTTGTATCTGTTGCAGAGTAAAACAAACGGACAACAGTCCAGACCCTGCAAAACGACCATCGCATCCGGCGTAGAAACGCCAAGAGTCTGGTTGGGGGAACTGCCGCAGGGTGAAACGCAGGATCTGGCGTTGTTCGATGCGCTGACAGCATACGCAGCCAACTCTGTCCTGGGCGTCGTGCGGCGCAACGTCGCCGGCATCTGGTTTACCTACGGCCTCGAAAACACCCGTTGTCATTCGCTCTGCGCCTCTCCCGACGGCACATTGTACGCTCTCGACAGTTCAAACGCAGTCTTCCGCTTGCCGCGTGCCGATGAACCGTACAAAAGGCTGGAATTGTCAGGCAACTTCAACATTGTGACGTTGTTAAACAAAATCCGCATTGACACCATTGAAATCCACAATGCCGGCCTGAAGTCGATTGTCATTGACTCGGTCCGGCTCGCGTCGGGCGCCGGCGCACCGTTGAGAATTGTTAATGATGCTGCGGATATTCCCGCAGAACTGCTTCCGGGGGAGACACTGCCTGTATTACTCGAAACACTCTTCACGGAAAACGACAGCACCAGTCACTTCGATACCCTTACTGTTCATGCAGGTGATTTGCGTATTGTGCGGACCTTAAACGCCGGAGTGAACATTCCGAAGTTTGAGTTTACATCACCGGATATCGGTCTGGTATATTTCGGTCAAACACAGCACTTGATTGCGAAGATGCGGAATCAAGGGGAAATTGCCGTGCGCTTTGACAGCGCCACATACATTGTGAATACACCGGCTGAAATTGTCTCCGACGTTCCGCTTGAGGAACGCTACCCATTTGTCGTTCAAGCCAAAGACCGGAAGGATATTGGCTGGTTTATTCGTCCACTGCGGCGGGATACCGCAACAATAATCATTCGCTATCATACTGACGTCGGTGACCTGGACCAAACAATACATTTTGCAACGCCTGAAGTGTTTATTAAAAACCCCACAAACCCATCCGACAGTGCGATCCACTTCAACTCCGCACTGCGCGCACCGTTTTCGCTTTTAGTTCACAACTATGGAAATATTGACTACACTGTGCAATCCGTGCAGCTCTCGTCCGAACCTGCTGTTATTGCAATCGATCATCGTCGCGTGAAGACAGGAACGTTTCTGACCTGCGGCAGCGATATGATTATTCCGCTGATTGTCAGAGAGAAGCTGGATACAGTCGTATCCTGCCGCTTGACCGTCCATACTGACGTCGGAGTCATCTCGACCAAATTCAGAGTGCGTCTGTTAAATAATTCTGTGGATATGAACTACGACTGGGCGTCTACGCACACCGCCCGCTATGCCGACAAACTTACCTATAGCGGCGATGGCAAAAGACTGATTGTCTTTACGGCGAGCTGCGCCCAGGCGTTTAACTCGTCTGACGGCAGACTGGTTGCTGCAATTCAAAACAATCGCACGTTCGACGTATCTGTTCGGAAGATCTGGCCGCCCAAAAACGACGTCGGATTCAGCCATGACGCGAACATCGCGGCCGTCGGTTCCCGCTATCCGGATGGCGACGTCCTGCGTACAAGCCTTGATCTCATAGATGTCAATTCCTTGCAGGTGCTGAAAACCGTTCAGTTTGCCGAGGAAGAGCAACGCATTTACTCGGCAAAATTGCTGGCGGGCGACAGTCTTGTCGCGCTGGCTTTTGGCGTCGATTTTCATACATACAATGATGAATGGTCGGAGGGCAAGTTCGGCATCTATTCACTTAACAGTGACAGCTGGAAATATCTTAATGACAACCTGCCGTCGCGGCCGGTTCAGCTTGTCGGGAGTGGTAAACATGTGCTGTTTCAAAGGGTGTATTACAGGACGCATTGGGCCGGTCGCGGCACTACATACTGGAACGACAACGATGGTTTTCTTTACAATTCCGACTCCAACGCTGTGTTAAGTATTCCCATGAAAAACTTTGATGTCAACTTCTCGGCTGACGATCAGGTTCGGATATATCATCATCGCGATCCAGTCGAAAACACGATCATTGCCTCCATGTTGCAGCGCAACGCCGTTCGATATACGTACCTTGCCGGTATCGAACCCGGCGGTTGCATCCTGCCCGACGGCGAACACTATGCCTATATCCCCACAGACTACTGGGGAAAGGCTAATTTAAACTTCCTCCGCATCGTGCACCTCAAGTCCGGCGGCATCGTGGTTGGCGAGTGTTTTGAGCACGACATTGCACTGAACGCTTTTGCGATCTCACCCGACGGCTCCAAGATTGCCTTTGTGGATGTTAACGGACTCGTCTGGCAGCAGGATTTTGACTGTGAATTAGAGGATATACGCACGGTGGCTGTTGACGAAGCGGATGTTAACAAGGACTTCTCACTGCGCGTTTTTCCCAACCCGACAAATTCCCTCTTGTTAGTCGCGCATCCGGAAATGTCGAGCGGTCGCGTGCGAATTCTTGACATGACCGGCCGCGAGTCTCTGAGTTTCACGTTCAGTGACAAACAAGAGAGTCAGGTAAATGTCGAGTCCCTCAGTCCAGGTGTGTACTGCCTCGAAGTAAGCGATGGAAGTCGGCATGCGTCGCAACTGTTCGTCAGGCGTTGAGACAAAAACTCCCCGCCTGTAACGCCGTTGCCCGAGTCCGTGTTCACAATCCTGCACTCTGAAATAAAATCACACAGATCATGTACACATTTGTTCTTTCCCTCTTCTGCCTGATAGCGGCGGCGCTGCCGCTGTACGCCCAGATCGACAAGTCATCCGGTGCGGATGTTCTGATGCGCGACGACATCGTCGGCCTGCGCTGGTCCATGCAGGTCAACCTGAATACCGGTCAGCGCGCCTACTTGAAGTTCCTGCGGCGCGACTCGCTCATCTCGGTTTTTGCCGACAATAAAATTCGCGTCGTCAATTACTATAGCGGCAAGGTTCTGCAGACGATAAAAAATCCATTCTCTTCCAACAAGGCGCTGCAAAGCAACAGTCGTTATATGTTGAAAGTTGAGCCGAGTGAAGAACGCGCGGCGAGTATTCTTGCCTACTTTGAGTATTTCAAGCGCCTCGATATGGATAACGACTTCCGGCTCGATACTTTTGCGTTTGAGACGAACAGCCACGCGCCGTCCCACACGGTATACACCTTTCAGGAAGTTAAACCCGTTCCGCGCGACGAACATCGCTATATTATTAAAATCCATCGCAGCTACTACCATGACGGCTACAGCGTCGAATCCGGCAACCTGCTGCTCTTTGATGATCGCAAGCCAATTCCAACCGACGCAGGCGTTGACGTTGGAGCAAATGCGAAATTTGTCATCAGTCCGGACGGGAAGTACTGTGTGAGCGGCGGAATCACGACGACGCACGACCGCATTGCAAGTTATAAGGACCACTACATCATATGGCGAATTACCGACAACGGTCTGGAGCTCGTTCAGAAATTGTCCAATTTTGTGGATGTTCAATTCGATCCGTGGTCGCGTTTTATACTGCTCTGGTCTGAAGGCAATTTTGTGCAGCGCTACCTGCTTGATCCCGATGCTCAGAGCTGGCGCAGCGTCGATGCGTTTAATCTGACGCGTCACGGTCTGATCGATCCCGCCGGCTCCAACTATGTCCGCTTTGACTATGAAAATTCCCACCTTGAAACGATTCGGCTGGCCAACGGCCAGATAAAGGCGCAGTGCAACCAAGGTGGATACAGCGGCAACATTAAAAGTCTGAGATTAAGTCCGCTCGGCGACATCGTGATTCTGACCAACGATTCCGGCAAGATTTTTGCACTCAACTTCTGCGGCACCAGTCCGCCGCCGCGACCTTCCGATGAAACGGAGGAATCTGAAGACATCCCTCAATTCCGGCCGCGCGTCAACGGAAAACGCAGCTTTGCCAGCGCCGTACACCGCATTGAAAATCTCGACCGCCGCGCCTGCCGGCTGACAGTTTACAACCTGACAGGGCGGCCGGTATACCAGGCCGAACTCGACGGAGAGGCTGAACTGCAGTTGCCCACTTCCGACTGGCCGCGCGGCGTGTACTTTGTTGTGCAGCACTATGACCGAACTGTTAAACAATCATGTATCCTGATCACTGATTGATATCACCAATATTTCGAGGAATAAGACATGTTTAATATAGATGCAAGGCGCAATGCCACAGCCAACCTGTTTGCTTGTTTAATCTGTTTGTGCATCGTTTTGTCCGCGCCTGCCAACCTGACTGCTTCTGCCCCCGAAGAAAATGGTGCGGATGCTGTCATGCAAAGCGCTGCAGACGCTGAGGTCGAACAAGTACGGCTGCTTAAACACAACGATCGCGATCGCATTCTGATGGACGGTGCGGACTGGGTAATTGATTCCCTGCCGCTGGTCGCGGTGATCGATATGAATTACTCGGCCGACGGCAAACGCCTGACGATTCGCGGCAAACGCAGGATGATTGTCGTCGACGCCCTTGCGGCTTCCGTGTTGGGGGAATTTAAACACGATATGCACCCTTACGACCTCAAGCTTGCGCCTAAGGGCTGCACACCGGGGGATGTCGGTACAAATGCCGACGCCACGCTGGCAGCCGTCGGCACGGACTGCGGATGGTCCTGGGAAGAGGAGCCGTCCTCGGGTATTGTCTTCGTCAGCGTGGACGGTATACACGAACCGGACACGATTCGTTTTGACGGCAATTACGGCGTCGTAACCGCCTCCAGATTTCTGCCGGACGATCGGCACCTGGCGCTGTGTTTGACGGAGGACAGCAAAAGGAGTGAGGACAACTGGAGCGGCGGCCGCTACGGCATTTACGATTATGTCGACAAACACTGGCTCTGGTTTGAGCAGGATACCGCCGCCGCGTCGATTCAGGTTTCTCCCTCAGGGAAATTTGTGGCCTTCACGGTGTACGACTACCGCTATAACTGGTCCGGCACATTTACAACCGAGTCGTTTTCCGCCTGGGGACGATTGGTGGATGTTGAACAAGGCGTCGCCGCACCTACTCTGATGAATCGTTTTCGACTTAAACTGGCGGCGGATGACAAGACGCGTCTCTATTTCCGAATTTCGAACCGCGGCGCTAACCTGCCGGAAGTGTTTAATCACCGTACGGGCGACTTCAAAGCGCTGCGCGTGCCGGCAGTTTCCTACAACGGCGCGTTTTTTGGCGATGATCTGTACGCCGGCCTTTTTACCAACAAGTACGAAGATTATTCGGTCGTCAGGATTCTGGACCCCGTCGCCGGCACGCTGCAGGATTGCTTAAAGCTGCCGCAGTCATTGGGTTTTGCCATTTCGCCCGACGGCAGCAAGATAGCGATTGTCATGCACGACGGTACGCTGTGGCAGCAGGATTTTGAATGTGACTCGGACTGATCTCAATTGTACGCCTGTAACCCCCGTTAAAAAATCGTGTTCTCAACGCTGCACTCTGAACTCTAAATACATACACCATGAATACCCGTATTTTTGCATTGATACTCGTGCTGACGGTCTGCGCAACGTCGGTACGGCAGCTGCATGCGCAGTGGGATAAATCTTTCAGTGCCGACAGAGTTCTGAACGACGATTTTGAATCCGAACGCTGGACCATGCAGTGGGGCGGCCCGAGTTATCGATGGGCCGACGTGCAATTCCTGGAGCGCGACTCACTCGTTTCCGTGGCTGTCAACGACACCAACCGCGTGATAAACTACTACAGCGGTGAAGTTCTGCACACTACGCCGATGTTTTACAACATCCGCCAGGCGCTGTCCGGCGGCGAGCGTTTTCTGTGGCAGGCCGAGCCGAGTCTTGAGCCTGAAATTCAACTGGTCGGCAGGCTGGGGTTTCTTATCCGCGCCGACATGGAAGACGAGTTCCGACTCGATACCGTCGTGTTTAATACCTATGAAGCCGGCAACGGTTATACGCAACATCTTTTTGACGGCGCCAAACAGCTGCCGGGCGACGATCACCGCTGCATCATCAGAATGCGGCACAGCACGGGCGGCGACGGGGGGTGCTGCAGCAAGTGGGGCAGTCTGCTGCTCTACGACGATCGAGAGCCGACGCCGAAGGACTTTGGTCAGACCATTGGAAATCATGCGCACTATGTCATCAGTCCCGACGGCAAGTACTGCGCCAGCGGAGGCAAACAGGCGGTCTACGATCGCACAACGAGCTATGAGGATCACTACAACATCTGGCGCGTGACCGAGGACGGCCTGACGCATCACACACATCTGAGCGATCACGTGCAGGCTGAGTTCGACTCGCGTTCGCGTTTTCTGCTCATCTGGAATGAAACTCGTTTTGTGCAGCGCTACGTCCCGGACGCTGAAAACAACACCTGGCGCGGCGTGCACGGTTTTAAACTCGGTCCGATCGGCCAGTTGAGTCCCTCCGGCGAGACCTGGGTGCAGTTTAACAGTGAACGCGCGGAGCTTGAAGTTCTCGATCTGAGCAACGGCAAAGTGCGCGACAAATGCGGCATCGGCGACTGCGACGACGATATTGTTCGGCTGGGTTTAAGTCCACATGGCGATGTCGTCATTCTGGTGAGCAAAAGCGGAACGGTTGCCGCGCTTAACCTGTGCGGAACAGGCCGCCCGCCTCTGCCTTACAATGAAGTCAAACGCGCGGAAGACACGCCGCAAATGCTGCCGGGTGAACTTGCACTGCAAAGCATTGGCGGCGATACTCGCCGCATTGAGAATCGCGACTCCGGGCGCGCTACATTCACCGTGTACAATCTGATGGGGCAGCTGGTTTTTCGCACGGAGCTGGACGGCAAGACGGCGCTGGACTTAAACACCGCAGGCTGGCCGCGCGGTGTGTATTTCCTCACGAAACACAACAATGACGCAATCGAACAGTCCACCATTCTGATCACAGACTGAACTCACCAATTTCAAAGGAGATATTAACATGTTGCATTCGGATTTAAAACACGCCGGATTGAAGGCCTTCGGCCTTGCTGTCTTCTTCACCTGCGCGCTGCTGTGTGCCGCGCCGCATGCGCATGCCGGGGCGGATGGGAATAACGCCTCCGCCGCAGTCATGGAGGGCGACGTCGCAGGCGCGCCGCTGGAAAAGTTCAAAGTTGATAGAAATGATCGTGTGTTGAAGGCGGACGCCGACTGGGTGATTGAAGACGTCGAAAACGGCAATGTTTTCGACATTGAATACACGGCCGACGGCAAACATCTGGTGCTCTACGGACGTGAAAAAATGACGTTGGTCGATGCGCTTAACGGCGAGATTATCGGCGTGTTTAATCACGCGTTTAACCAGGACGAAATGCCGTACGGCCACATTATGATCACGCCCGGTAACGTAGGCGTGAACAGCGATGGAAGTCTGGCCGCCGTCGGGATTAGAAGCGGCAGGCCGGGACAGACGGGTCGGTCCGGCATTGCGCTGGTGTCGACCGACGGTTCGGCGGAGCCGGACACAATCCTGTTTAACGGCAATTACGGCAACGTCGTCGCCTCGCGTTTTCTGCCGGACAAACGCCATCTGGCTGTGTGTCTGTTCGAAAATACAGGCGCGGAACTGGATATCCGCAGCGGCGGCGGCTACGGCATCTACGATTATGTCGACAATAAATGGCTCTGGTTCACGCAGGGCGTCGCCGCGCGCCTGGTCGAGGTTTCGCCCTCCGGCAAGTTCGTCGCTTTTGACGTGTACAGTTACAACTACAACTTCTCCGGCACGTTCACAACGGAGACGTACAGCTCATGGGGTCGGCTGGTGGATGTTAAAAAAGCGGCGGAAGCGCCGACGCTGATGGAACGTTTCCGACTTAAACAATCGCCCAACGACAAGGCGCGCCTGTATTTTCGCGTTTCCGCCGATGGTTCACCGGCCGAGGTGTTTTACGAGCGGGCGGGCGAGTTTACGGCTGCGCTCGTGCGGGACTATGTCGCCACCGGCGAATTCATCGATGCCGACCGTTATGTTTACCTGAAGCGCAACCGCGACCTGAACCTGTCCGAATTGTTTGTTCTCGACCCCGACACGGGCGAGGGTTTAACAACGGATTGCAGTTGGAGCGTGGCCGTCGGCGGCTTTGCGGTCTCGCCCGACGGCAAAAAGATCGCGCTTATTGGCGGCGTGAGCATGCTGTGGCAGGAGGACTTCGACTGTATTGACGACTGACATGTTTAAGGTTGTGCGCCGGTTAAACACATTGCACCCGATTGTTTCCGGTTGACTTCTCACGCAGGGGCTTCAGGCTTGCGCCTGGCCCTCAAAGGCTTTTTTGTTTGTCGGCGGGTTTGAGGCTGAAAGTTTTAAACTCGCCGGCAAACAAAAGCACAAACGAAAAGCCTGCCGGAGCAAACGCGATCGGCAAAGCGCGGCACAATGGCTGCCATCGAATCAACAAACACGCGCGGAAAAACAGGCGTAGATTCAGCATTGAAGCGCCACGGCGTGCGCACCCGCAAAAATAGTTTGCCTCGACGGGAACTTATGTGTAATTTGAGACCAATTACTCTTAAATAGCTGCTGGATCGTCGTGGTAGTTTTATCAAAAGCCGGAGTTTATGGATTGCGTGCGGCAACGTATCTGGCGATGCAGCCGAGCGATGAGTACGTGTCCATATCAAAAATTGCCGACGACCTCCGGATTTCATTCCATTTTTTAACCAAAGTGCTGCAGTCGCTTACGCAGGCGAACATGCTGAAGTCCTTCCGCGGACCCAAAGGCGGCGTGACGTTTGCGCGGCCGAGTGCGGAGATTTCAGTTTACGACGTGGTGGTGGCTATCGACACGGACAGTATGTTCCGCGAGTGCATTCTGGCGTTGCCGGGCTGCGACGATCGGTCTCCATGTCCGCTGCACGCGGATTGGCAGCAAATTCGCAAGCGGGTTCGAACGCTGTTTAAGGAGACAAGTCTGGCGGACATGGCGGCGCAGGTAAAGACCAGGAAATTGCGGCTGAGCGATATTGGCCCTTCCATGTTGAACTCCTGAGCTGCATTTTTTTTGGCATAATTACGGATAAAATACTCTTAAATCTGAATAGTGAAAACGCCGGGCATTCCATTGCAAACAGGGCCTGAACGGCATTTCCGCCCGGCGGCGATTCCAAACAAGGAGCAAAGTCATGAAGCGAGCACTCAAAGTGCTTGGCCTTGCGATTCCGGCCGCTGTACTCATGGTACTTGGCGGCTGTGATTCCGGGTCAGGTTCCGACGCGCAACAGGCGGATCCGGCGAGCAGAGACATGCGTTCAATTCGCAACGTGAAGGCGAATATACTCAGCGAGGAGGTGGCGGTGCTTGCACACGCGCCCGACGTACCGCCGCCGATCACGCGCAAA
Source organism: uncultured Hyphomicrobiales bacterium (assembly GCA_964445695.1). Taxonomy (GTDB): domain Bacteria; phylum Bacteroidota; class Ignavibacteria; order Kapaibacteriales; family UBA7675; genus JAUIKM01. The sequence continues at coordinate 73,135 of CAYULF010000005.1, forward strand.
CAGGCCGCCAAAGTCATCGTCAACCTGGAAACCAGTGAAGTTGTCATGCCGATGGCGGACGGCGTGGACTACACCTTCTGGACTTTTGGCGGGACTGTGCCGGGGCCGATGATTCGCATACGCGAAGGCGATTTTGTCGAGTTCCACCTGAGCAATCACCCGGACAGTAAAATGCCGCACAACATCGACCTGCACGCGGTGACGGGGCCGGGCGGCGGAGCGGCTTCGTCCTTTACTTCGCCCGGACACACATCAACGTTCAGCTTCAAAGCGCTCAACCCCGGTCTGTTTGTTTATCACTGCGCCACCGCGCCCGTGGGCATGCACGTGGCCAACGGCATGTACGGCCTGATACTGGTTGAACCGATGAGCGGACTGCCACCCGTCGACAGAGAGTACTACATCTTCCAGAGCGAATTCTACACGGAAGGCAAATACGGCGAAGCGGGTCTGCAGCCCTTCTCCATGGAAAAGGCGATCCGCGAAGATGCGGACTACGTGGTGTTTAACGGATCGGTCGGTGCGCTGGTCGGCGACAACGCGATACACGCAAACGTCGGTGAAACGGTGCGACTGTTCGTCGGCAACGGCGGCCCCAACCTCGTTTCGTCCTTCCACGTTATCGGTGAAATCTTTGACCGAGTCTACGGCGAAGGCGGGCTCAGAGTCAATCAGGAGCAGGTGCAGACGACGCTGATTCCGGCGGGCGGGTCCACCGTGGTTGAATTCAGGACTGAAGTTCCGGGTACATTTATCATGGTCGACCACTCGATCCTGCGCGCGTTTAACAAAGGCGCAATTGGAATGTTAAAAGTCGATGGAGATGAAAACCTGCAGATCTATTCCGGCAAAACGTCGGACGACATCTACCTGCCGGAAGGCGGTGCGGCGCAGTCGATGCCGACGGCCGCGGCGGAAGAGGTCAAACCGCTGACGCCCTACGAGAAAAAACAGGCGGGCAAACGACTCTACATGGCCAACTGCATGGCCTGCCACCAGGCCGAAGGCCAGGGAATTGAAGGCGCATTCCCGCCGCTGGCCAAGTCGGACTTCCTGATGCAGGACAAGAACCGATCGATTAACATTGTGCTGAACGGCCTGTCCGGTAAAATCGCAGTTAACGGCAAGGAGTACAACGGCGTCATGCCGGCGATGGCGCTGAACGACGAACAAATAGCGCAGATCCTGACATTTGTGCGCAGTTCGTGGGGCAACAAGGGCGACGCCGTTCAGTCGGATGAAGTCGCCGCGCTGCGTGCCGCACACTGACAGCCACGGCGCACATCTGTTTAACCAGGCGGATAAAAGCCGCTTTAACACATTCAACACATCTGGAAATCGCGCAGGCGCATAGATGAAGACCTCCTCGGCGTTCATGCTGACATGTCTTGCCATTGCAACGGGACTGATCATCGGACCGGCAGGCCGCCCGGCGGTGGGTGGGGAAGCCGCAGTTGAGTCGGCGATGGTCCTGATTCCGGCTGGAAGTTACCAGCCCCTGTTTAAAGACAGTCTCGGCATGGACGCCGTTGAAGTTGCCGCGTTTTACCTCGATGTCTATCCGGTCAGCAACGCGCAGTTCCTGGAATTTGTGCGTGCAAAGCCACGCTGGCGTCGCTCGCGAGTTGCGGCGATTTTTGCCGACGACGGCTACCTGCAACAATGGGCCGGCGACCTGGATCCGGGCAGCGCACGACTGAATGCGCCCGTCACCAATGTCTCGTGGTTTGCGGCGCGCGCCTACGCCGAATGGCGCGGCGCACGCCTGCCGCTGACAGCGGAATGGGAATACGCCGGTGCGATGGCTCCACAGGACAATCCCGATGCGGAACACAGCGAAACAACTCGTCGCATTCTCGAGTGGTATTCGCGGCCAACGCCGGAGGTATTGGGCGACGTGGGGCAGGGATTTGTTAACACATACGGAATCCACGACATGCACGGCCTGATCTGGGAGTGGGTGGACGACTTTTCGGCCGCGCTGGTAAACGGCGATTCGCGCGGCGACACCGACCTGGAACGCAACCTCTTCTGTGGAGCGGCGGCCACGCGCGCCGCCGACGTCAACGACTACGCCGCTTTCATGCGCTACGGCTTTCGCAGTAGCCTCAAAGCCGGCTTTTGCATCAAAAATCTTGGTTTCAGGTGTGCGCGCAACGCGGACTGACACCCGACAACCTGCAGCGGAAAACATCATGAAAACGTTAATCGGACTTGTTGCACTCTTCTCTTGTCTGGCCTGCAGCCCGGAGCGTCGGGACGAAGCGGCGGCCGAATCGAGTAGCGACACAAGCTTCGTCGTCGCGGCGCAGCCCGACGCCTGCTGTGCTGCCGAGGACGCGGGACAGGCGCTCAGCGACTCGTCCATTTATCACCTGGAGTCGGACTGGCTCAACCAAAACGGAGAAAACCTCAGACTCGCGGACCTGCGCGGGCGCGTCCGCGTCGTTGCAATGATATTCACGCATTGCCGCTATGCCTGCCCGCGTTTAACGGCCGATATGCTGGCAATTGAAGCGGAGTTAAACAAGTCGGTACTCGATCAAATCGGCTTTGTTCTGTTTTCGATTGATCCAGAGCGCGACACGCCGACCGTCCTGCGGGACTATGCGCGCGACAATGAACTCGATCCGGCGCACTGGATGCTCCTGCGCGGCGATGCGACGGACGTTCAGGACCTGGCCGCCGTGCTGGGAGTCAAGTACAAGCGCGGTCCGGGCGGCGATTTTTCACATTCCAACATCGTCAGTATTCTGGACCAGGGCGGCAAGGTCGTTTTTCAGCAGGAAGGACTTAACATCATGCCCGATGAAGCCGCCGACATAATCCGGCGACTGTTAAGCGCGACGTGATCCGGGTCGCCGCCTCCGGCCTTGTGCCGGCATTGTTTCCGCTCTCCGGATTCTACACTTTACCAGGAGTCAATCATGCGTTCAAAGGCAAACACCGCACATGCGGTGCGCGGCATGTCACTATTGCTGCTGATACTGTTTTTGTGCTGTTTAACATCGCAGCTGGCTCCGGCGCAGGGTTTGCTGAGCAATGCGCCGGACTGGAAATTCTCGGCTGAATTCCAGTTGCGCAGCGATTGGGACTCGCGCGACTTCACTTCCGCGACGGATGCGTTTGGATTTACGACGCTTCGCACCCGCGCCGGAATACAGCGCTCGATAAACCCGAATGTTCACTTTTTTGTTCAACTGCAGGATGCGCGCATTCTGGGAACTGCGCCCAACAGCCTTGCGAATACCGCGAATGTCGACGTGCATCAGGCTTTTCTACAGATAGATTTGCTCTTCTCCCTGCCTCTGTCTTTGCAGGCCGGGCGTTTAACACTGTCCTATGGCACCCAGCGTTTTGTAGGCGCGACCGACTGGAATTATGTGGGGCGCTCTTTTGACGGTGCTCGCCTGGCGCTGCGACAGGGCGACTTGACAGTTGACGTCTTTTCAACTCTGTTGCGCGAGTCCGATCCCTTTGTGGGCATTGCCGTTCCCGGACTTGTTCCCGGTTCGGGGGACATGCACATGTCCGGCTTGTGGAGCGAGTACATGCTTGACGCGGGTCACAAACTCACAGCTTTCGGCCTGCTGGAAAATGATGCCCGCAGTGATGCCGAAGGCAATTGTCTGTTAAACCGACTGACGGCCGGCGTTAACTACAACGGCGACATCGGCGATCTGCACCTGCTGTTTGAAGCGGCGTATCAAAGCGGCGAGCAATCGCTGGAAGATCGTTTGCTGGACATTGCGGCTTATACGGCCAGCCTCAGGCTGGCATACGACATCGGTGAATTTACGGCATTTGCGCAGCTGGATCTGCTGTCGGGAACGGAGCAGGGCGCGGACGCTCCGACGGATGCCATGGGGACAATCGCACTGCCCTACGGCACCAACCACAAATTCTACGGTTACATGGACTATTTTATTAACATCCCTGTCAACACCGCCGGCCGCGGACTCAACGACGCTTCACTGGGCTGCGCCTGGAAACCGGAAGACGGCGATTTTGGCGCGACGTTGCAGGCGCATCACATGACGGCGAACGAGAGTGCTGACGAGCAGGTCGACACGTTTGGCCAGGAAGTCGATCTGATTTTAACATATGGCCTGGCGGTAAAAACAAAGCTGAGTCTGGGCGGCAGTGTGTTTCTGGCCGGCGACCTGATGGAGCAGCTGTTTAATGTCGCCGACCCGGATCCCTCACTGTGGGCTTTCCTCATGTTGACGGCGCAGATCTGAGCGTGTGAACGTCTGGGCCTGACTTTTTACGCGGGGGCTTCAGGCTTGCGCCTGGCCCTCAAAGGCTCTTTTGTTTGTCGGCGGGTTTGAGGCTGAAAGTGTTAAACTCGCCGGCAAACAAAAGCACAAACGAAAAGCCTGCCGGAGCGAAGGCGAACGGCAAAGCGCGCATGAAATAATTAAAGCTCGAATTGTCAGGCGTTAATGCAGTCCTGCAGGCACTGTTGAGTTAAACAGAAAACCGCCCGCCGAACTGAATCGACGGGCGGTTGCTGTACAGGTCATTGCCGAAGCGGCAATATCCCGTTTTAGCGGATGATGCGGATCGGGATCGATGTCACCCCAATACCGTTGTCGAGTCGCAGGAAGTACACGCCGCTGTTAAGTCCGGAGGCATCGAAGTGGATGCTGTGTTGACCGGCCGTGCGCATGCCTGAATCCAGTTGCGCGCGCGGAATGCCGAGTTCGTCGAACAAGGTCAGGCTGATCTCGGCCTCCCTGGACAGGCTGTAGCTGACGTTAAACTCGGACGAGGCGGGCTGCGGCATAACCGACAGAATGTCGTGACCGCTTTGGCCGTTGTGTTTAAGTTCGGGCGCGTCGTTAAAACCCTGTTTGGGGCTTGGCGGCACGGCCGGGCAGTCGTAATCGATGTAACGGACGCAGAGAACATTGCCCGCGTTGTCGCGAATAATAATCTTGACCGTGCCGCTCTGACCGGGGCCGGGGCAGTACGCACCCACCGTAACTCCGGGTAATACAGCCGGCGGACTGCCGGGATTGTGAATTGCACCGCCCGTAACCGGGTTTAAACCGCCGCCGACTTCGGGGCCCTGAAGTTCAATACTGCCGACCACACAGCTGCTCATCGGGTCCTGATAGACGTTAATGAGTTTACAACACAGCGGCCCGAAGTAGGACGGGTCGTCCTGTGTGTAAATGCTGAAGTCGCCGCAGCAGGGGTCTTCCAATTCGTAACATTCAATTGTCACGGTTTTTTCGCAGATAACCTGCCCAACCGAGTCCAGGAAGGTGAATGTGATGTTCTGGCGCGGTTCGTCCGGCGGCGCTGTAAAACAGAACTGCGGCAAACCGGGCGCGGAACCCGTCACTTCCAGATTGTTAAAGAACAGGCACTGCGGCGAAGTCGAGATTCCCGTCATGGAACCGATGACGTTCGGCGCTTCCACGCAGACACGCACATTGGCGTAGAAAGGCGTCGTACCCATCGTGTAACAGGGCGGCAGAATCGGATCGAAGTCGAAACAGCAGTCGTGCGCAACGCCGGCCGGGTACACGTTAATCATGGCCTGGTCGCAGCAGTCGATGTCGTCGCAGTCGAGCAGGATCGGCGTGGCCGTGCAGGTCGGATTGCCGAGATCGTCCAGCAGCGTCAGGCTGATCGGCTTGGGACTGGCCATGGCCTGGTCGATGCAGATTTTGGCCAGGTGGATGGTTTGTCCCGCAGGCAACAGGTTGCCGGTGTTTGAATTGGTAAACACCGCCTGGTTCTGGTTGTACGTTCCGCTGGGCGGCAGGAACTGACCGTACCACTCGGCGTTTGTGATGCTCGTCATCTGCGTTCCCGATACGCCGTAGTTGCCGTATTCAATCAGTATGCCGCCGGTCTCCACATCGCAGTCCTGGGTATTGGTGACGTAGATATCGTAGCAGCAACTGCCGTCGCCGGCGCTGTCGTCCTTGTCGACCGTGAAGTCGAGTTGGTTGTCCAGGCAGGCGCAGGGGCATTCGGCGGTTAACAGTTTGGTGCAAATGACATTGTCGAACTCGTCGATAAAATGTATCTCGACCGTCTGCGTACCGGGACTGTCGCTTAAACAGAAGGTCACGGCGTTGGTACGCGACTGAAGTTCGAGCATCGGCCAGGGCAGCGGGCTGAGCGTCGACGGTACCTCGCCGCCGTTAATCCAGACTTCGATGTCGGCCACGTCGCAGGCGCCTTCCAGCATGTCGAGGTCCACGCCGAAACAGCACTCGTTTTCATCTGCGGGAAGGTTGTGGATATCGACGTCGTAGAGATCGCAGTCGCACTGGCGGCAGGACGGCAGCGTGAAGTCCTCCGTGCAAAGTTCGTTGCCCTCGTAATCCAGATAGGTAACGCGTACCTGCGGGTAGGCGGGAATGCGCGGCGGGTCCTGCAGCGAGAGGCAGAATGTGCCGTGGAGCACGTTCCAGCTGTTGTTTAAAGGCCGGGTTTTATCGTGCGACACAAAAAAATTGTCGCCGGGATTGTACTGCGCGGTATAGGGCGGGGGCACGGTGGCGGAGACAAAGTCGTCGGGCGAGAGCACTTCCAGTTTAATGCCGTAGATGTCGCAGGCGTTGGTGTCCAGTTCCATGTCGAATGCGTAACAGCACTGTGTTTCATCGGATTCGTTAATCTCGAACAGGACGTCCATCGCGTCGCCGCCGCATTCACAACTTTCGACGGAGACGCTATCGATGTACACATAGGAATAGTTGTCGGCAAAGTAGGCGGCCACGTACTGGTCGCAATTGGCGCATCCGGAACATGGGGTGACGGCTCCGGCATTGACCTGCGAGGCCGGCGCTGCCAGGGAGTTGTCAAAATTGCCGATAATGATGTACTGGTCCGTTCCGCCGGCGCCCGCTTTGTACGGGATGCTGTAGGTCGTCCAGCCGGTTGTGTTGTTCAGGTAAATGCCTTCCCAGTTAACAATGGGCGAGATCGACAGGACGCCCGTGTGAGCCTCGTTCACCGAGGTGCTGCTGATGGCGATCTGCGGCGGGCGCGGCGCCAGCGGCGAAATATCGGCCAGGCTCGCCTGGAAGGAAATCATGTAGGTCTGTCCGGCGCTCATCGGCGTCGTCAGGTGGCCCTGCAGGTACTCGCGATAGACATTGCCGCCACTGTCCTTGTCCGTACTCACAATCCCGGCATAACCGGCGCCGGCGGCCGGCGCCTGGTCGCCGTAGATGTTGTTGTTGTCGTCGTACGAGCAGCTCGTACCGTTGCAGGTGTTGAACCAGTCGGGTTTGCCGAGGTTGGCAAAACTCCAGGGCGTCGGCAGATTATTGATGAGCAGCGTCGGGCAGGGCGTGCCGTTGGCCTCGATCGACGGATTGTCGACGAGGTTCGCCTGCGCCAGAATTTCTTCAGGCGGCAGAAAAAACAGTGACGTTGTTAAAAGCGCGGTCAGAAAAAGTTGAAAAATACGGACGTGCGGACATCGTTCCGCCGCCCGTGGACGGGGATGAAAACGTGATAACATCAGAATCTCCTGTAATCAAATAGACAAACCGGGATCGCCGAGTTCAGAGTGGAGTCAGGTGGCGCCGGGACAAGTTGATTTTGATCTCCACCATGCGATCCTTTGGCGCTTAAAGTAGGCTGTACGCGGTGGAGTCAGCTACCTATTCTCTGCGGTGTGTTTCTGTATCTCATTGTATCTCAATGGCTTGCAGCTGCGTTAATTCTCGCCGGAAGTCTGTGTATTGCGCGTTTCCGCACTTGCCTGCTGATGGTTGATTCCGGCGTACAGTCGCATGAGAAAGAGCGACAGGTTAACGTGTTTGGGCAGATTCAGTTTGCTGCGAATTCGACGGCGGTGGGTTTCGATTGTGCGCTGTGAAACGCCCAGCATGATCGCTATCTGGCCGCTGTCCAGATGCGAGGCGAGCAGTAAACAGATGCGCAATTCGGCGGTCGTAAGCGCCGGAAAGCGCTCGTGCAGCAGCGTCGGAAACTGCGCGTCGTCCCATCCGTTACCGTCCGAAGCGGCTGCGGTGCGTTCCAGAAAGTCATGCACATTCTGCGCCAGGCGGCGCAAGGTACTTTTGCCCGATCGGCCCTTCTGTCGCAGCGTTTCACGGATCTGTGCGGACATCGACTGCAGAAACTGTTTATGGCGTTCCCCGGCGTCGTGATGTTCCCTGAGCGTGGATTGCAGTATGGCGTCGCTGTCGTGTAAACCTCCCGCAGTGTTTAACATGCGTTGATAATCGTTCGCAAGTTTTGCGGCTTCGCGCTCGAAGTGTAAGCGGTCGATGGCGTGAATCTTGCGACTGTTAAGCAGGTCTTTTTTTAGTTGGGCGGCTTCGCGTTGATACCTGAGCGCCTTGTCCGTATCGCCGAGGTCTTCGTGCAGGCGTGAAAGGAATGCACACGATTCAATCGAGGAGAGGTGCGAAGACCGTTGCCGTGAGAGCGCCAGCGAGCGCTCGACCCATTCCACTGCCTCCGCGACCTTGCCGGAGCAGGCGAGCAGTACACCGATGCGGCCATAACAATAGATCAGGCGATGCGTCTGGCGCGTTGCCTCGGCGATGTTCAGCGCCTCCATCTGCAATGTCAGCGCCTCGTCCAGGCGCATCTGCATTGTACAGGTCACGGCCAGGTTCGTCAGGGTCGAAACCGTCGAAATATTTTGGCCAATCCGACGAAAATACGGCAGACATACTCGCAGGAGTCGCTCGGCCTGTCTGAGCTGCGGGTCGTCCTCATCGGCCAGTTCCCTGTGCGCTTTGTTTATCAACAATTGCCCCACGCGCGTGGCGACAATGTGCATCTCAAGATGACAGTTCAGGTCGTACAGGTAGTTCAGCGATTTTTCGTAGTAGAGGCGCCCGAGTTCGTAGTTAAACACCAGGTCATAGACCGTGCCGATCTCCATCCAGGTCAGGCCGATGCGATAGTTGTCGTCATGTTGCTCGTAGATTTCAAGCGCCGCATAAAGGTGGTGCAGCGCTGCGTCGTGCTCGCTCAGCACTGAATGGCACACGCCGAGCACGCGCCGGCAGTCCGCCGTGAGAATGCTGTCGCCCGCGGCCTCGGACAGGGTTTCGGCCCGGCGCAGGCAGGGGAAGGCGTCCTGTGTTTTTTGCAGGTGGTAGTACGCCACGGCATACTGCAGCATGATGCGCGCCTCGATGGCCGGCGCTTCGAGCCCACGGGTCAGGACCTGTGCCTGGTCCAGACAAACCGTGGCCTCGTGATCGCGGTTCAGGCGCGTCAGGACTTCCGCCTTCAGCGTCAGTGCCGCTGCGATTTCCGCGTCGTCGGATCCACGCAACGCGGTTTGCAGCAGCGCCTCCGCTGCGTCGGGAGCACGCAGAGGATCGCTCGACGCAAGGTGCAGCACCTGCCGCATCCGATGTTCTATTTGTCCCGGCACGTCGGCCATGTGTGAACCAGTGGTTTTACAGATTGGGAGAGCGTTTGCAGTCAACGTTTAACAGCGTCCGCCGCCCGTGCCGGGCGCTGTTGTTGAATTAAACTGACGGGATTGTTAATCTGCGCCGGCAGGCGCAATGCGCGTCAGGCAATGTGTCAGACTTGCCTCGTGCGGCAGTTGCAGCTTGGCGCGGATGCTGCGCCGGTGCGCCTCCACCGTGCGCGGAGATATGTTAAGTGCGTCGGCTACGGCGGCGGTATCCAGATGCAGCCGCAGGAGCAGGCTGACGCGCAGTTCCGCGCGGCTGAGACTCGGGCAGATCTGCGTCAGTTCAATCAGGAAGTGCTGATCGTCCGCCGTTGTTGCCGAGAGATCATCGGAAGTCTTGTCGAGTTGTTCCAGGCTGCTGTCTATTTGCTGCGTTAACTGTCGCAGCACGTTTTTACTCGATCGTCCGCCGTTGCGCAGGCCGCGGCGTATTCCGTCTTCCAGTGCGTGCAGGAGTGCGCGTTGTTTAACTTCGCGTTCTCCGGCCATGCCGATCATCTCCTGTCTTTTTGCCTTCGCGCCGTTCAGGGAGTTGATCCGCTGCATGCCGCTGCGGCAGCGGCGGCGTGCTACTTCCAGCTCCTGTTCAAAGTGGCGTGCATTGAGGGCGTGGATTTGACGCGGGGATACGACGCCATCGCGTAGTGCATCGGCCTGCCGCGCCGCCTGCAATGCCGCGGCACTGTCGCCCAGGCGTTCAAACAAGTGCGATTTATCGCGCAGCAGCTTGGCTTGCAGCAGCGTGCTGTTAAGTTCAGCGGCGCAGTCCAGAGCCTCGTCTATGTGTTCCAGCGCCGTGTCGAGCTCACCGCGTCGTTCGTGTATTTCCGCCAGGCTGCCGCAGATATACACGAGCCTGCCGACGTGACCATTGCGGGCCAACTCCGCCGCTTCTTGCAGCTGCGTCAGCGCCTCCTCCATACGCCCGGCCAGAGCAAGGGCGACGCCGCGATTTGTCATTGAGGCCAGACGCGCATCCGTCATGTCGTTTGTCTCGCAGTAGTGTATCACACCTTCGAGCAGTTTCGTCGCCTGCAGCAGTTGGTCGATGTTCACCGTAGCGTCCGTGCCGCGATTGCGCGTTATTAACAGATTGCCCTGGCGCGCATGTGTTAAACAGATTCCGCGGCGGAAATTGCAGGATGTGAAAATGGCAAGCGCCTTGTCGTTGTACAGATCGGCCAGGTCATTATTGCGCACCTGCGCAAATACCGAAGCAATTTCCAGTAAACACGTGGCGTGTTCGCGCTGTTCGCCCAGAGTCTCAAGATCTTCGGCGGCGCTGTAAAGGTAATAAAGCGCTTCATCAAAATGTGAACGAATTGCCAGACAGCTGCCGATGTGACGTCGCGCCGTCGCCGCAACCAGTTGTTGTTCGTGTGAAGTTGCACCGCCCGCGTCGGCTGTGATTTTTACTGCGCGATTCAGGTGTTTAAGCGCCTTGTCCAGTTGCTGCAGGTTGCAGCAGGCTTGTCCGGCCGCGAGCTCCAGTTCGCTCAGCAGCTGCGCGCCGATGTTGTCGCCGGCTTCGGCGCGAGCCTTCTCGGTGCATTCCAGTGCTTCGCTGTCGCGGTTAAGCAAGACTAGGATCCTGGCGAGGCAGACGAGTGCCGCGGCGCGCTTTTCGCCGTCCGGATTTGTGCGTGCCGTTTGCCGGGCGCGCTGAGCAAACTCACAGGCCTGCTTTGGATTCTGCAGGCGCAGCGCTCGGGCAGCCTGGATGAGGAGTTGCAGTTTAATATCCGGATGCCGCGTTTTGTTAAGGTGTTTTTCAAACTCGGGAATACCGACTGTTGTGACATCAATCGATACACCCGCAGAGAGTACCTGTTGATTTGGCATGATCCCGCCTCTGTTTCTGGAGTGTGCCGGGTCTGGTTGGCGCCGGGCGACGCATGTGCAACACTATATGTCTTGAAAGCCTGATTTGTCTCAGTGCAAATTTCGGGTACCTGCGATGTTCGGCTGATTCAATGCTGTTGTTACATCGTTGCGTCGTGTCCGGATCGCTTTGAGTCCGGGCTTGCGCTCCGGCCTCAGGCTCTGCTGATTCTCTTGTTTGCCGCTGCGTGTGCAGCTTCAATGCTGCCGTCGGTCCTGCGGTTGTGCGTTGTCGTGTGTTTCACAGACACGCTGATCGCGGATTTGTGAATCTATCGCAAGCTGTCGGCGCAACGATTTGCGGCGTCGCCGATTTGTGCATTGCGGTTTGCATTCGCCGCACAGTGGTTCATGTGCGGATCCGATCTGTATTCCCGTGGTCGGGAATCCCGCAGATTTTGTGAGGGGCATATTTTTAGCCGATAGTTTGATAAGTGCATGTTTTGCAGACCGGCATTTCGACGAGAAACAATACACATCGGCGGCAAGCCCGTCGTCTGCAGGCTGCGCGGAGCATTGCGGCTTGCCGCTGCCATGTTAACAAAAACACAAACGAACAGCCTGCCGGAGCGAAGGCGATCGGCAAAGCGCGGCCCGCAGTGTTTAACTCCGGGCCGGATTGGAATGTCACAGTTGAAGTGTTTTACCAGTGCAACAACAACACGCCGCGCATGTTGTCCACGCGGTACAGGAATTGGTCGACGGAGTTGTCGTCCGTTTCGATCTCGCCATAACCGAGAAAGGAGTACATGTGCAGTTCGGCGCGCAAATTGTCGCTGCTTCCGGTGACGACGAAATCGCCCGGTTGGGAGTTATTGTAATCAACGCTGTCCCGGATTGCCGCGCGAATGTCCGGCGTACTGAAGTCGAGCACAATGTGCTTGCCATTGTTGCGGCTGACTTCGATGCGGGCCAGGTCGGCTTTGTACAAGACCTCGATTGTGTCGCTGCCGGAGGAGCCGGTCAGAACGTCGCGCCGATCACTGTTTTTGCGACCCAGGGCGAGCGGCAGAGTGTAGCGAAAGTCGGACGTGTTTAAGTAGTTAAACTCCTCCAGCTCGCTCTCGGCCGGATGCAGAGTAATGCGCTGACGGGCGGTTTTTTCACGCGCAGGAGGTCTGTAGGGGCTGATACTGCTGCGCGGAATGTGCAGTAAAACAAGCAGAGAATCGCGCCGCGTCAACCTTTCTTCCGCCTCAGGATCGCCGTACTGGCTTAAACGGCCGACCGCCTCGTCCAGATCGACGTCGACGAATTCCTGAAACCAGCGGTAGCCGTACATTTTTTCGCTTCGAGTGAGTTTGTACACGAATTCCCGATCTACCGAAGCATCGCCGAACTGCAGCCGGCCGTCCTCCGTTAACATGCGATATTTGTCAAACTCCGCGCGTAACTCCGCTTTGGTTTCGCCGCCGACCACGCTTTCCAGGCTGAGCGGCCCGTAAACCGCTACAAGTCCGGCGAGGACAAGTCCGGCCGGAATTATGACAACTTTGCGCGCGTGCAGCGCCGGAACAGCGCTCACCAGCAGGCCCGCGCAGGCAAAAAGTAAAACAAGCGCCAGGAAGTAATAACCCGGCTGACTGCCGACAGCGTTAACAAGAATGACGTTGTGAATGCCGCCGATCAACGCCGCCGGTACAAGCAACAACAGCACAATGCGCGTCAACATCTTGGACCAGCCGAAGTCGCCGTCGCGTTCGGCCGGATAGGCCAGTAACACACAGAGCAGCGCGAGGAAAGCCGAAAACAAACTGGAGACGACGACCATGCTGCCGTGCATGTCGTTGGGCAGCAGGCCTTCAACGAGATCAAAGCTGATGTCGCTGACGGCGCGCAGGAAAAAGAGCAGGCTGACGACGGTGGACAGCAGCGTCAAAGGCAGGAGAATGTAATAGGTGAAAATCCTGACGGCGCGTTTGCCGGAAGAGTCGGCGTTTGTCAGCTCGTCGCGTTTGGGCACGCCGCCGCAGACAAACCAGGAGTTAAACAGGCCCAGAACCAGCGCGTACTGCGTCGAGGCGAGGTCGCTCATCGGCCAGTCGAGTTTAAAGATTTCACTCACCGTCCAGGTGAGCAGGACAATGCCGCCGAATAAAATATGTGAAAACAGCGCCGCCGTCAGCAGGCGGATTAACATTTTCCAGTTAAACAACCAGGCGTCGTCGGCTGTGAGTCCGCCCAGCATCGGGCTGACGGCCACCAGACCGTGCATGGTGATAAACAGAACGGCGGCCTCGATGACGCTGATGTCGGGCAGCCAGGGCGGCAGCAGCCAGTAAACGCCCACGCCGCCCGCTATAAACAACAGGTCGACGATGCGGCCCTGGACGGCGTTTGAACCGCGGTATTCGCCGGCGACGGCGCGGCTGAGCAGCAGCAGAAAGAGCGGCCCGGCCACCAGTACGATGTTGGCTACGGGGTAGAGCTGCGGCTCCGAGTCAACCACCCAGGGGATGACGGCAGCGGCCAGCGCCGTGATGCTCGCCATCAGGAGCGGCAGCGGAAAACGCACAAATGCTTCGCGCATCTGGCGGAACAGGGTCGGGAAATAGGCTTCGGCCATACGTGATTCTGTGTTTGGTTGGAGGGGGCCGCCGAATATAGTGTTAATCCGGCTGCGGAACAATGAGCGCCGGAGCTACGGCGTCTGAGCGCACATGGTTCACAAATTTGTTTACATCCGCCCGTTTTTGTTGTCGATTTCCTTCATGCTGCTGCTTGCCGCGCTGACTTCCTGCACGCCGGAACTGAGCCGCGAGGACAGCGACTATTTGCACGCCGTGCGCTCGCAGCCGCTGGAGTTTGAGGTCGACGCGGCGCGCGCCGATTCCGTCTGGGAACGCGGCCGCCGCTTTTTTACGCTCTACACCCTGGCGCAGCTGGACCTGGACTCGCCCACGGCTCTCGAAAGCGCGGCGCCCGTGCAGGGCGACGACCGTTCCTTCGGCTATCGCATTCTGCGCGAAAACGCCGGCGACGCCGTGCGTTTTTCGGTCGAGTGTTATACGCTGGAATTGCGCGCGCAGGACGACGCGCGTCTGAATGGCGGCATCCTGGCGTATTACATGCGCAGCGGGCAGATCCGCGACCACTTCCTGCTGGGCCGCGCGCGCTGAGGCAAAAATTTGTTTGTCTCATTCGTTCAAAAGACTCATATTGTTGCTTAGGCAACTAATTTGGAGTGACAGTGGTTCAGCCTTTGGACACGCCGGATCCCGGCCAGGCGCCGGGCCCGCTCGACGCAGCGCCGGCATACAGACTTTATCACGTGGCGCGCATGCTGCGCCTGAATCTGCTGCAGACCTTTGCGCGCGTCGATCGCGAGATCACGCCTGAGCAGTGGTTTGTCCTGTACCGTTTGTGGGAACGCGACGGCCAGGCGCAGAGCGAGCTTTCCGACCGCATTTTTGACGACCGGCCCAACATTACGCGGATCGTCAACGCGCTGCAGCGCGCCGACCTGGTGCAGCGCCGCGCCAACGACGCCGACGGCCGCCAGAAGCTGGTCTACCTGACGGCCGAAGGCAAAAGCCTGCTGGCCGAGCTGGCCCCGCTGATCAGGGAGTCGCGCGGCGATATTTTCAACGGCTTGTCGGCGGCCGATCTGGACGCGCTGCGCCGCGTGATCGACAAGGTTGAGTCAAACCTGAGCGAGCTGCGCAATCGCTGACCGCCGCTTTGAAGCACAAAATTTTGAGCGTCCGTTTGGGCGCTTTTTACGGCCCGGATAGTTGCCTGGGCAACAAAATTTACACGAGGGGTGCAGCCTGCATGCGCCGACGGACGCGGTCACATCGCTTTTGTGCGGCGGTATAAAAAAGCGCCTTTTTAAGCTGAAATCGCGCATTAATAGTTGCCTAGGCAACAAAAATGACATCAAATCGGCTGCCCGTTGAAGAACGAATAGCCGAGTGCCGGTCTCGCTCAGAGGCGGTGAGCAGATGACAGAATTTGCGGCCCAAAGTGGGCCCGGATAGTTGCCGAGGCAACAAATTTTTCATTTTTGACACGAGCCGAACCGCGGGGCGGCGAGGCGCAAATGGAGAGATAAGATGTTGATTCAAAAGGGTTTACTCTGCATCGCGGTTTTGATCACCTCGGCTTCGACGCTGAGCGCTTCCGACGAGGAGGCGGTGCAACAGGCGATCACCGACTTCCGGCTCTGCGCCGATCTGCGCGACGTGCAGCTGGCTGAGCGTGTATTGCACGCCGACTTCCAGAACTTCTACGTGTTCAAAGGCGAACTCAGCCGCCTGGACAAAGCCGGCTACATCGGCATGCTGGAACAAAAACTCATCGGCGGCGAGGCGCGCACGCAGAAGATCTCCGGCCTCGAAATCATGGGCAGTCTGGCGGTAGCCGTGGCGCACTTCAGCGGCGGGGACCTGAACTTCGAGCAGCACATCAGCCTCGTCAAATCCGGCGGCGCGTGGCAAATCGTCAACGTCATGCTCAACTTCAAACCGTGAGCCGCACGCGTCTGTTTCGCGCCGGGGAGCTGGTTTCCACGGCGCGACTTTTTGGTTTCCGACATGATTTTTTTGTTAACCGGCGGGAGATCAGCGTCGCGGCGGCGCGTGATCAGTTGCTGCGCGGCTGATTCGCGAGGCGTCGCCGCGTCAGCGGCCGAAAACCTTTTTGAGAATTTCGGAGGTGCGCGCCAGCGGGTCGCGGCGGATCTCGGCTTCCTCGCGTGCGATCATCGTGAACAGTCCTTCCAGCGCTTTGTCCGTCACGTAGGCGGTCAGGTCGGGATTGACGTCTTCGACGAGCGGGATGCGGTTGTAGCTGTTGATGGCGGTTTCCCAGTAGCGCGTGGCGTCGACTTTATCGAGCGATGCTTCGATGATCGGGCGGAAGCGCGCCGTCAGCGTATCGCCGGTGCGGCGGCGCAGGTATTGCGTGGCGGCGGTGGAATCGCCGCGCACGATGCCGACGGCGTCTTCGACCGTCATGTCTTTGACGGCCGCGACAAAAACGGCGGCGGCTTCCGATGCGGCGTCCTCGGCGGCGCGGTTCATCGAGAGAATGGCGTCGTCCACCTGACTGCCGAGGCCGATGCGGCGCAGATTCTGCTCAACTTTGCGCGCGCTTTCGGGAAAGGGAATTTTCACCAGGTCGTTGCCGAAATAGCCGTCGGTGACGGAGAGGACGTCGACGCTTTCATTTGTGCCTTTGATGAGCGCTTCCTTGAGGCCGGCCACGGCGTCTTTTTCACTGAGCACGGCATCGCCGCCGAGGGCGTCGCCGAGTTTTTTCTTGAATTTATCGAACAACTGAGCCTGCGCCAGGCCGACGCCGAAGATCAGGGCGATGAGGACAAACACTGGGAATTTTCGCATGAGACAGGTTCCTTACTTGCAGACCACAGCCGGTTGAGCACGCCGGGAATGACGATTCAGCTGCTCCCGATTGTAGCGGGCCAAGCAAAAAAATCAGTCAAAGAGTAGAGCCGAAACGAAGGCAAAAGACGCAGATGGACCGGCAGGGCGCTCCGCTTAAAAGCCGAAGGGGGGCGGAAGATTTGCGCGCGATGTCTATTTTAGGGAACAAAAAAACGAGAGAGCCGGTGCGGACGGCTACTCTCGTTTTGCGCCTTGCGGCACAGACTAAACCGGGCTTTTACAGTTTGTCTTGCCGAACGCCTGCGGAACGTGCGGCAAGAATAATCAAACCTGATTGCGTCGCTTGGTTGCAGCTGCATACTGAATATTTACTGAGTGCGGCGGAGCGCGGCGGGAACGTTATGGGCGTTCCTTGCGCAGGGCGGCGGGCCCCCGATCGAAAGGAGCAGGGGCGCCGGACTGACCGGTGAAGGCATTCTCTCCAAACCACATCGGCGCTGCCACAACGCGTGCGCCGAGGAACACAGGGCATTGTTTATGCAAAGATTTTTACTGGGACTTTCAATAGCGGCATGTGCATTGGCGGCGGCGTATCCGGCGTCGGCGCAGGACGAAAGCTGGATGACGGACGTGACGGCGGACGTTGGCCTGGCGGACACGCGCGGCTTCCGCATTTTTGTGGCGGACCTGAACGGCGACTTTTATCCGGACCTGATCCTGCACGACGGGCGGATCATGCAGAACAACCAGATCAGGGTTTTCATGAACGTGCTGAAACCGGGCGCATGGACGCACCACGACCGCACGTTTGTCGACTTCACGGAAGAGTCCAACATCAACGTCGGCCGCGTGGCCGGACTTGACGGTCGCCAAACCGAATTGCTGACTTTTGCCGACCTGGACAACGACGGCGACCTGGACGCGGCCTCGGGCATGTGGTACTGGGACTCCAACGAATACGACGATGTGGGCCACCGCCACGAGATCCTGTTGAACGACGGGACCGGGCGTTTTACGCTGGTGGAAGAGAGCGGCCTGCCGGGCATCGGCCTGGTGCCGGCGACGCAGATGGCCTGGCTGGACTTCGACATGGACGGCGTGCTGGACCTCTACGTCGCGACGTTTTCGCCGAATCACGCGCTGGGTATTTTCCACAACGACCTGCTGTTGCGCGGCGACGGCACGGGCAAGTTCACTGACATATCCTTTCCGGCAGGCCTGGGCGACGAATCGTGGCCGAATTACGGCGGCAACGTGACGGACTGGAACAACGACGGCTGGCCCGACCTGATTTCCTCGCCTTACTGTCGCAACAGCGGCAACCTGTGGCGCAACAACGGCGACGGCACGTTTACGGAGGCCAGCGCGGAGGCGAACTACAGCGCGCAGCACATGCAGGGCGACAACGGCCAGACGATGTGTCAGTGGGAAGCGCTTCCGGCGGACTTTGACAACGACGGCGACATGGACCTGGCGCAGATTCTGGTGCACGGCGGCCTGGGCAATATCGAGGGCCGCACGACGCTGGCGGTCAACGGCGGCGCGGAGACGGGCTATCGCTACGAGTGGGAACGCGAGCGCCTGCGTCGCAAGATGCCCGCCAGCACACACCTGGGCGACCAGGACGCGGTGTGGTTCGACCTGGAGAACGACGGCCTGCTGGATCTGGTGGTCTCGCAGTCGGTCTACATTCAGCAGACGGACCGCATGTACATTTTCAACCAGAACGAAGACCACACGTTCGACGACATCACCGGCGCGCTGGGGCTGATCACGGAGATCCAGAGCACACATGCGATGGAGCCGATCGACTTTGACCTGGACGGCGACGACGACCTGCTGATAGCGAAGTGGCGTCGCGGAACCTGGGAGCCGGAGAACCGCGACCGGGTGGTGATGTTGCGCAACGACGTGGCGCACAAAAACAACTGGATTGCGGTGGGTCTGCAGCCGAAAAACGAGGGGACAAACCGCTCGGCCATCGGCGCGCGCATAGCTGTGCACACGGGAGATCGCACGCAGATACGCGACATCCAGGCGGGGCGCGGTCACTTCGGCGGCCAGCAGCCTTTTATTCGCAACTTTGGTCTGGGCAGCGCCACGGCTGTCGACTCGATTGTTGTGCGCTGGCCGCACGCGGGTTTCCCGACGACGACGGTTATTGATCCGCCGATCAACGAAATTGCGATTATCACGGAAGACGGCTACGACAGGACGATCACGAGCGTGAACGGCGAAGAGTTTGCTACGGACGAAGCTGTGTTAAACATTTATCCGAACCCTGCGGCGGGCAGTTGTCGCATCGGCATTCCGGCTTCGCTGAAGGGCGAGCGTCTGGAGCTGCGCGTGACGGACATGCTGGGGCGCACGCTGCTGACGCTGCGTCCGGCGCATGCCGCGCGTGAGTTTGTGTTAAACACGGCGCAGCTGCCGGCGGGCATGTACCACGTGCAGCTTGTCAGCGGCGGCGGCGCTACGGCGGCGGGACGTCTGGTTGTGCGCGGCGAGTAAACGCGTGTGATGTGAAGAGTTAAACAGAACAAACCCGTCCGGTGCTGCGCGCCGGGCGGGTTTGTTGTTGGGGGGCGCTTTAGTGAAATTTCACCAGGCGTTTTCGACTCAAAAGTGAAGTGACGTCGTGGCCGTGCCGTACCTCAATTCGACTGATACTCTGACTGATTTTGGATGCAAAGAATATCACCTGTAGGAAAACTTACCCGACCCATAAACTTATCTTGGATAATTATCCTAATTGATATAACTTGGCGGTGATTGCTCCCCAGCATGCTCTTCGGCCGCCTGTACCAATTCGAAGCAGGCGTCCACCAAGGAACTCTCAACGTTGCACCGACCAGTGATTTAACGTCCCACATTCAAAATCACAGACGGTGTCGCTGCTATACGGTGGCGACTGTGATCGACGTATCGTAGTTAAAGGTGAAACGACCGCCGCGGAATCAGTTTGACGACAATTTCCACGGACGGCCGATCACCGTATCAACAATACAGTGTTAAAGGTATGACTTTATGTTTTTTCAAAGCAAACGCTCGGCGAATTTTTCGCCCGGACACCTCGCCATGTTCTGCCTTGTCCTGGCCCTGCTCGGCCCGCCAACGACGATTACCGTCACGTCTCAAACCTGTACGCCGCCGACGGTCACGGTGCTGGAAATTTTTCCCAGTACCGTCGAAAATTGCTACAAGGACGCCGGTGCGCGTATGCGTATCGACGCCGCAGCGGACAAGCTGCCCGTCAGTTGGAAGTTTATTGCCGGCTGGGAAAGCCTCGATCTTAAAGAGCCACAATACGTGTATTCGTCCGGGACCGAAATTGAAGTCCACGGTTACTGTCCTGGCGGCCACTTCATTGAAGTCTGCGACGCGGACGGCTGCTGCGACACCGTGGCGATCGAGCTGGACGAAGGAACCTACTGCATCGGCTTTAATCTCGAATGTGTCGGTAATATCTGCCACAACGAGTTTAAAGCCCGTGTAAGCGGCTGGGGCGGCGCGGGCGGTCTGACCATAACCTGGGAACTGGATGGCGAGGTGGTCCATTCGTCCGGTTTCGAAGACGTCATTTTGACCGACCGCGGCATGTATACCATCACGGCTACCGACGACAATGGCTGCAGCCATTCCTGGAATTATCTGATCGATTATGTCGATGTGGCTTCGGCCGAGGTCAAAGACGTGAGCTGCGCGGGTCTGAACGACGGCAGCATCGATTTTACGCTGCAAGGCGGCCGGGCGGGCCTGTTTTCTGATACAGACTACCACACGAAGGTTGAGACCGCAGATTCCGGCAAGACCGTGTACGGTTTTGCAACGGGTGTGCGCCGCTACGACAACCTTCCCGCCGGTAACTACCGCATCGTGATAACCGACGGCGTGCCGTATCAGATCGACAATTGGGGCGACACGATTCACAACCGCTGCAAGAACTGGTATTTCTTCACAATCGAGGAACCCGATCCGCTCGCAGTCGAAGCCGCAGTGACGGCCATTATTCCCTGCGGTGCGACAAGCGGCGGCGCGATTGAGATTGAGATTTCAGGCGGAACGCCGGAGTATCAAATAGTCTGGAAAGACCGGTTTGGAACACAACTGTTTCCCGCCGATCCACTTAATCCGGTTGATCTTGAACCTGGTGACTATACCGCTACTGTGACCGACCAGCATGGATGTTCTGAATTGCTCACCATTGAAATTGAAGACCCGCTCAAAGATCCCCCCATTGAAATCACCTTCGACATCGTGGACTACGCCAGCAGCCAGTACGGCGTCGACTGCTGGGCGACAATCAAAGCGCTGGTCAGCGGCGGGGTTGAACCCTACACCTACGAGTGGTCGCACTATTCGTCCACCAGCTACGACTGGTTCACGAATGTGCCGCGGCCCAGCGGTCCGATTACCGTCACGGTAATTGATGCGCGCGGCTGCACGATGCAGGCGACCATCGACCTGGGCGCATGCCCGATCGAGGATGATGGGGACCACGATCGACCTGACGTCTTCATCCTTCCGAATCCCTCCGGCGGCGCGTTTACCCTGCGGCTCGATCTGAGCGCGCCCAAAGATGTTTCCTACAACATCAGCGATCTTTATGGCTTTGAGATTCTGAATGTCGATCTGGGCTCGCTCGGTGCGGGTGTTTTCGACTTCCCGGTCGACATCGCCTCTGAACCGAACGGGCAGTACTACCTGCAGGTCCTGAGCACGGGCAATACACCCAACACGGTCCTGGTGATGAAAGAATAAAACCAAAAACCGGGCGCTTCCGACAGCCCGGTGTCGGTCCGCGGACCAGGGCTGTGTCCGCGGACCGTGTTGTCAGGCCCTTATCCCGGCACAATATGTGCTCGGCACAATGCAATGGAATCGCCTTTTGCCGAATATTGATGATATTGATTGATGCTGCGCCCCGAACATGTGCCATGAAATACACACTCTCACAAATACTGACAGTTTTTCTCCTTGTCGCTATGCTCTGCGCCGAGTCGAGCGCGCAGTCCTGGGTCGATCGTCTGGGCAATCCTGTTCCGGCCGCCGCGAAACGTTTACCCGATCGCACGCTTGGTTCATCCGACTGCCGCGCCGGTTTCTTTGAGGTACAATTTGCTGATGAAGCGGGTCTTTTCAGCGCGCCCGGCGGGCTGGGAGAAGCGCGCTGCGCCGTGGTCTGCGCCGTGCTCTCGGATCTGTCGCAGTTGTTTGATCGACCGGCTAATGCCGGCACGGCGCGCATTCGTGTTGAAGCCTACGCCGATCCGGCCGACGATGCGGCGGCCTTTGCCTCGTCGGTCTACCAGGTTGATGGAACATCCAGCTCCGGACTGCTCGACGGCGCACTCTGGCAGGCGATCAATGCAAGCGGCGATCCCTATGCGGGTTGGAGCGACGCGCCCGACCATCATGCGCGCATCGTGATCAACTTTGCGCACGCCTTCAACCTCGATCCCGACGCCGTCGGTTTTGGCGATGTCGACCTCTATTCGGTTGTCCTGCACGAGATGCTGCACGCACTTGGCCTGGCCTCTTTCATCGGCACGGACGGCAACTCGGTACTCGCCGGAACCGCCTGGTTCACGCGCTACGACTCTTTTCTGCAGGCAAACTCCAATGCGGGCCTGACGCCACTTGTCGCGCAAATTGACGGTTGTTTCGAGCTGAAGCCCTCGTCGTACGATCGCGCATTGCTGCAGACGCCCTGTACAAAATCCGACGCGCGGGTCGTCTTTGCCGGTGCAAGTCTGCAGAACGCGGCCGTTTACACGCCGCAACCCTGGCGCGCGGGCGGCAGTCTGAGTCATTTTGATGAAGACTGCGCCACCGACGGTATGGGACGGGTCCTGCATCACGAAATCAGACCCGGTGAAATGAAACGCCTGCCGCATGCCGACGAGGTCGCCGCACTTTGCGACCTGGGCTATACGGTCAGCGGCGTCTACGGCGCGCCGGTTAATGCAACGCGCTTTCGCGACGACTATGCCGTCTGCGGCGGATTGCCCGCGGGCGTGAACGACCGGCCGTCGGGGCCTTTTGTATCGACAGAGCCTATAGTGCTGGGGTTCAACAATCTGGCCGCCAACGATAGCAACATTGACAAGATTGCCTGTCTTGAAGTGCTCGGAACCAGCGGCGCACTGCTCTCTCAAACGGACTTAAACAACGGCGAGCAACTGATTGTTAGTCCCGATCCGGGTTTTCGCGGCACGATTGTGCTGCGCTACCTGCCGCAACGCGGTGGAATTAGTGGTAACATCACCTATGTGTTTATTGATGTGGAGTTTCCGGCCTTGCCGCCCTGCACGTGGCCAACAGCCAATTTGCTGTGTAATGGGGATTTTGAGAACTCCTTGACCAGTGGCTACCTGAATATCCCGGATAGAGGAACTTGCTTAAACGGATTGACAATTACTCAGGAGTGGCAACCAACATATTCTCCAGACCTTTACGAGAGAATTAAGGACAGCTCCGTATTCATTCGTGACGATCAATTTGTTTTTAATGATTCAGATTCTCACAGATTTGGACCTGATTCGTGGGATAAGAATCCTGAGAATCGTTTCTATCTGTACGGAATCAGCGGATCTGAAGGCGTGTTCCAGCCTATTGACCCGGCACAGTCACAACTCAACACGCAATTCCTTGTCAGGGCTAAGTGTTACCCAATCAGGTTTGGCAACTCAGAGCAGCCCTATGACATTCCTGAAGTTCGCGTCTATTTTGACTCAATCTCGTTTTGTGATGAAAACGATGTGTATCGCACCAGGCGTTTCAATGACCCTTACATAAAGCTTGCCACCGGCATACCGCTCTTTGAGTGGTCGACAGCTGTGAGCGAACCGTTTACGCTGGATGCAAACGACAACTGGGTACTTTTTTTACCGCATGATCCGGTACGTAATCCGGACGCGTTTATTAACATGCTCCTCGACGACCTCGAATTTATTCCCCTGGCCGCTTACGTTCCGGCTCAGTTGAAAACCTTTGTAGACCAGATAAATGACTGCGCCGGCGCGCCGGTCGATGTCCAGGTACGCGTGTGCAAAGACTTCGAGGACAGCGATCTCAACTTTGAACTGAAAGCTCTGCTGCCGCCGGGCGTGCAGTACCTGAGCGGCGATTTTGACTTAAACAACGGCGAGCTGCTGGCGCGTCCGGCCGACCTGCAATTCGACAGTATCGGCTGCGGCTTTTTCAACATGCGTGTCGCCGTCGATCCTGCATTGGCCGACGGTCTTCCGCACTACATCAACATCGTGCGGCGCGGAGCGGAGGAATTTGTGCTGGCCGCCGCCGAACTTCGGCCGCGTCGTTCCGGTCTGCGATTGCGCCAGGATATAAACGCCTGCCGCAACAACGGGCTGTTGTATGCGCTCGACTTGTCGAATACCAGTCTTGCGCCGCTGCCTGGTTTTGAGCTGCGCATTACGTGCACGCCGCCCCTGGCGGCTCCGCCAACGCAAGTATTCGTAAACGGCGCATCCTGGACCGACTTCAGCGCGGATGCGACCGGAATCGTGTTAAACAACCTTTCGCTGCAAGGCGCTTCGCCGACCGGTGATCCGCCGCGCCCGCGCCTAGAAGTACGATTAAATGCGCCGCTTCTGCCGTCGACACAATCAGTCGAAATAAGCGCCGAAGTTGTGCCGCCCTCCGGCTGTGCCCGCAGTTCGACCAACAACGTATCGGTCGTGGAAAACAGCGTCGATCTGGGCGGTGACGTCCTGCTCTGCGATACGCCGCTCCAGCTCGGCGTAACCGATGTGTACAGTTCCTACCAATGGTCGAATGGAGCGGCGACGCCGACGATCGAGTTAAACAACTCCACGCCTGAAGGAATCCTGACACTCTCGGCTATTGATGCCGGCGGATGTGAACACCGGGATGCCGTGCTCGTCGAGCAGGCCGAACGCATTCAATTGGTAGTTGAACCGGCGGCCGTGTCCGCCGATCCGGGCGAAACCTTCCGCGCGACAGTTAAACAACATATGCCTGCGCCGTCCGGCCAAGCGCGCAGTTTCAGCCTCACGCTGCGCTACGACCAGACCATGTTGGAGCTTTTGAGTCCGGCCGCGCCGCGTACCGTGGTCGCCGGTGCACGCCGATTCGCCGAACACGAGTTGCGCGGCCTGCGCCAAGCCGGATATGACGGCGAAACGCTGCTGGAGCTGGAATTTATGGCGCTCCTGGGGGACACGGCCCAAAGCAGGGTAGAAGTGTTCGACTTCACGCTTGACGAGTGTTTAACAGCGGGACGTATCGCCCTTGAGTTCACGGCCTCGGATGTCTGCGCCGCCGATCACAGACAGATTGTTTTGGGTGCGCCCTTGACGTTTGGAGTTGTTCAGGTCGATGGCGGCACAGTGCGCGTTTCAGTCAACGCGCCGTACCAAATGCAGGCGCGCATCGTGCTCAGCGATGTGCTCGGCCGCCGGGTTGCGACCGTGTTCAGTGGTGAACTTGAGCCCGGTGTGAGAGAATTTAACCTCCGTGACATTAAGCTGTCGCCGGGGCTGTATTTCTGCAGTCTGCACGGCGCGGTGGGCGTATGGACGGAAGTGCTGAGAGTGGATTAATCTTACCGATGTTAAACACATATCAGGCAGCCGCGAAAATACTGACAGTTTTTCTCCTTGCCGTTCTGCTGTGCGCCGATTCCAGTGCGTAATCCTGGGTTGACCGGATGGGCGAGACGCTCCGGCCGCCGCGCCTTTTCTGATGCATCTGGTGCAGATGCCGGTGACGCAGGCCCTGGCGCAGCAGCCCGAACTGTACAACTTCGAAGACGCCTCGATCTTCCCGCAGTTCGTGCGCACGGTGATTCACTACGACGAGCTGCCGCCGCGCACAGGCGTGGCCTTCGGGCACTTTCCGTCGCACGACGACTGGAACCGCATGGCGCCGACCGGCACCGTGCGCAATCTGAAGGGCCGCGAGGCGGCCGTGGCTTACCGCAACGACGATAACCAGCCCTTTCACTATCAGGTGATGAGTTACGACGAACGCGGCCGCGTCGAGGCGCTGATCCGCTACACCGAGAACATCGGTTTTGACGCGACCTATTACGAATACAATGCAATGAATCAGGTCATCGCCGTGCGCAACGTCGACGCGCTGCGTCAGCACGCGGTCTTCTACGGCACCGACCACAACGGCCGCATCGACGAAGTCTGGAGCACGCTGGGGACCGTCCTGACGGGCGCAAGTACGGCCACGCCGGGATACCCGACGCCGCTGGCCAGACCGTCAGTGACGCCCGACCTGACTTGCAGCTACACGACCCGCAATCTTGTCGCCGCGCGCACCTACGGGCAGATCGGCTGGACGGTGGACTACAGCTATGATGTGCGTGGACGCATGACAAACCTGACGGCGGCCGGGCCGGGACCGCAGGACGGCTTCAGCGAAACGCTGAGCTTTGACCAGGCAGGGCAGATTACCCAGCAGGTCAACAGCCACCTGAAAGGCGCGGTCAGCCATACGCACAATTTCAGCTACGACCGGGTCCGGCGTTTGACGAACTGGGCGCATACCGACCCGTCGACGACGGCGAACTTCGGGATGAGCTACGACGAGGTCGGCAACCGCCTGAGCGAGTCGCGGCCGAGCGATCCGAACAGCTATTCCTATACCGACGTGAATCACCCGAATCAGCTCAGTACCGTCAATTCGGTGAGCTGGAACACGGCGTACTGGTACAATGCCAACGGCGCGACCAAACGCATCCGCAAGACCTGGCAGGGCGGCGGCCCCTTTGGTCCCGCTCCCGAGGAAAAACGTCTGGCCTACGACATGAACGGCCTGCCGGTACAATTCGAGAAAGGAATCATCAACGGCAGCAGCTTCGAGCCCTCGGAGCTGTGGCACTACCGCACCGCCCCCAGCGGCGAGCGCGAGCAGAAACGTCAGTGGTACATGGACGGCACGGTCGAGACGGCGCACAGCTATTTCTGGACCTACTACGGTCTGGCCGGCACGCGGCAGCACACCGTCTGGCACGGCGTGCAGCAAAAGACCGATCAGTGCAATAATTCCGGGTTGCCGGAACGAAACGTGTGGATGTATCCTGCGGAGTATCTATCTTATGGACTTTCCGACGTCGCCGCCATTTCCGAGAACCCGACGCTCGGCAAGACTTACTACATCCACGACCATCTTGGATCGGTGCGCGTGGCGGTTAAACAAAACGGCATCATGAGCAATTCAATCGAATACGAACCCTTCGGCGAGTTCATCGTCGATTACGCGGGCCTGGCGCAACTTCCGCGCCTTGGCTGGATCGGCAAGGAGCGCGATGCCGAGACAGATTTCGGGAACTTCGGGGTGAGGAACTATGAGTTTGGGACGGGCCGGTTTTTGAGCGGGGATGCGTTGTGGGAGGAGTATAGGGCGCAATCAATATACCACTACACTGATAGCTCACCATTAACTGGAAAAGATCCTTCAGGAATGGACATTATTGCACTTTTTGTACCAAGCGGCGCTGAAGGTAACGGCCACGTAGCAGTGCTGGTAGGAAATAATACAGATGGATGGCTTTATGTCGATGCATATGGTGAATCTTTCCCTTTGGGGCTCGGTGGTCCTGACAAAGATTATACCAACACATATGCAACACTTGAAGAGTTCATGGAAAGCCCCAAGTATAACAGCCGCTATCAATATGGATATGCTGTAGTTACGACAGTCGACCAAGATGTTAAAGCAAAACTTGCGGCAAAAGAAGCGCTAGATAGAGAGTATGACGCGAGAACTTGTAATTGTGGCGACGTCCTTGATGAAACTCTACAATCAGTTGGGGTTAATCTGAAAAACTCAAAGGGTACCGCTAAGGTTTGGGGAATGGAGTTTGATGATGTTACGATTCCGAATAAACAGATGGATGAACTAGAGCAACAGATTGAAGGTAATGGTATTGATGGTAGTAAGATCAATGTGTACGAGTTCTACAAGGTAGACGATAAATTTAAGCGGGTGCCAAACTTAGAATACATTAGGCACGTAAATTCGCGAAGGTATTTCAAAAGCCGGATTCAACATCCAGTAAGAGACACACCTGCAAACTAAGACTTGTGAGGTAATATTTTGAAAGTCTTTAGAGTCCTGCTGATCATTACTGCTTCCATTACTGTAGCTGAGTGCCTTAATAGTGTGGTAACGGCAACTAGTATTAGGAATCCAATTGATGCATGGATTATGAACCTACGTGTGGTTTCCATTGCAATCCCATTGATAGTGGGAGCAGTGCTACTTCATTTCGCAGTTAAGCCAAAATATTCCCAGCCCAAGCTGTACGTGTA
Organism: uncultured Hyphomicrobiales bacterium; assembly: GCA_964445695.1. Lineage (GTDB taxonomy): Bacteria > Bacteroidota > Ignavibacteria > Kapaibacteriales > UBA7675 > JAUIKM01. The sequence continues at coordinate 101,118 of CAYULF010000005.1, forward strand.
CTTTGTAGTTCTACTATTGATTTCGCTTCCGGCAAGCTATGCCGGTCTTTACTCGGGCAATTTCACATTTGCAATGTTCAATGAAACTGAATTTCCAATTCTACAATATACCTTTGTCGGTCAGCCCAAAGCAGAAGTTTTTTTGGGTCTCAGATGGTATGTTGCTATAGCTTCGTCTGCGGCAGTATTCATTACGATAAGCGTGATCAGGAAAATCACCAATCAGTTAAAGATGAAGACCCCCAACAGATGACGGTGCAACTTGTAGACATTTCTTATTGCGCCGCCATTTCCGAGAACCCGACGCTCGGTAAGACATACTACATCCACGACCATCTTGGCTCGGTGCGCGTGGCGGTTAAACAGAACGGCCTCATGAGCAATTCCTTCGAATACGAACCTTTCGGCGAGTTAAATCGTCGACTACGCCGGCTTGGCGCAGCTTCCAGCCGGTGGTGTGGCAACCCCTCTTGATCGTGGTACATTGGAAGGATGGCGAAACGTTGCTGGCAACCCTGTTCAAAGTTCGCATTTCGTATGATGGTTAACGGTATAATGCGAACCGTAAGGGAGAACTAATACAGTTATGAATAGAGTATATCATATCAAGTGGAAAGTTGTCCTTGTAACGCTATTTGTCTTGATGCTAGTGACTGCTTGTGATAAGTCACATAAATATTGGATCGATAGGAAAAGTATAGCAATTGAGCAGGACGGTCAAATTCGTTTTGACGACTATGATTTTCTAATGACCGTTCGAAATGATTCCAATCATGTCGTAGATTCATTTTTGGTTTTTGAACTTGGTCCTGTCGATACGGAATACAGCTTTCACGGAAGCACTCTGTTCGTTGTTGAACGGGCTATTGGCACCTCGTTGCAGTGGAAAACGATGATATTATGCAGTGAAATACAATCAGATAGCACCAGGTTTCTTAAACGAATCGAAGTGAATTCTTCGGAATACTGTGCCTGGATCCCGAGTAATGGCAAAGCATTTCTGCGCTGTTATGAAGGGCGCGAATTCGTTCTTGATATGGATAGGTTGGAAATCGTGGATACAATCTCGTTTGTACGAAGTAGCAGAGACACTCCCAAAATGCCCTACTGAACATGTTTAATGGGTGTAGCATTCGAATAGGCAGGTGACTCTAGCTAGTAATTTTACCGTAGGCCATGCTTGTCACTTTGGAGTGATTGCCCGCGTCGTAACAACAATTCAATAAAATCGAATACGAACTCATCGGCGAGTTCATCGTCGACTTCGCCGGACGGATGCTACGGCGGCGGGACGCCTGGTGGTGCGCGGTGAATAAACGCGTGTGATGTGAAGAGTTAAACAGAACAAACCCGTCCGGTGCTGCGCGCCGGGCGGGTTTTGTTGTTGAGGGCGCATCTGAACTATTAGTTCAATATCATCTGAAGCGGTGTTTTGAAAAGAGAAACTTTTATCGTTGCGGACACTGCCTTGTATCTGTTCTCAGTGGAAACGCTGGAGAAACTGTGACATGGAGCCTCAGAGTTTAGCGCTGAAGTCTCGGTGAAAACTCTTAAACATCCAAGAAATACCTTAACCCAGAAAAGTGCAAAAATGTACTGGATCTCTCGCAGCGTTTGTTTTTTATTCGTGTGTCTTGCCTGCGCCGGCGTTGGGATGATTGCGCGCGATGCAGACAAGCACAATTCGGAAGTCGTGTCTGTTCGTGTCTATTCTATGTATTGGGACACGTTGACCAACGACGCGTTGACGGTTGAGGCGCTGGTTGAAATTAGTCGGTCAATGGGTTTTACGACGATCATCACAGATTCTCAATTCTGCCGCATGCTGCGTGAAATGTTAAGCCAAAAGTGCGAGGACTACGAGGACGCGCCAACATTTCCGATGGACGTGCGCACCGTCTTTTTTGTTGAGCGCAAGTCCGGCGCGGTTGATACGCTGAGTTTTAACAACTTCACGTGCTTCAGGTACAATCAGGATTACCTGCAACTCGATACGCTGCTGCTTGATCACGTCCTGTCCGCGCTGCCGCACGGTCAGGTGCTTAACATTCAGGAGCTGAAGCCGTACTGGACGGACTAATATCTGATGGTTTCTTGGCTGCAATTATTCCCACTGTGTGGTTTGTTGTTTTTTGCTCGTTGACGAACAAGAAGAAAAAAGCAAGCCGGCGAGTGGAGCGAGAGGGCGCAGCGGTCAGAGACTCAGGTTGCCGAGGAAAATCGAGTACGTTCAGGACGTTTTAGCGACCGTTTAACCACGCGGCGATATACGTTCAGTTTTTTGCGCATGGAAAATGGTGCGGGAGTTTGTAGACTGCTTGCGACGGTGGAGGTACTAGTGATCTGTCGGGCGAGCTGAGAAGCTCAAACAACCTGAAAAATTCAGGGTGGGAGGAGTATGTAGATTGGTATAAGGACTTGTCGAGGCGGCGGTGGGGAGGACCCCTTAGATCAAGCGGAAAGTACGCCCAAAATTTTCGACGCTCCCGTTCACAGTCCCAAACCGCCCGTTAAACGATTAAACCCGCCCGCACACACACACAGCCAAACAGCCACAATCAATCCACGCCAAAAAAATCACACAGCACTCAAACGCCCATAAACAACAAAGCCGCCGAGTTCAAAACCCGACGGCTTGTTTAAAGTCTTCAATCGATCTGCGGTCAGTTAAACACCCGCATCAGAAGTCTTCGTTCGGGGCGTCGCGCACCTCAAACAACTCCACGTCCAGCATCAGCGTCGTGTTCGGCGGGACGCCGTTGACTTCTTCCTTCGTGCCGAATGCCAGGCTCGGCGGCACGATCAGGCGCGCCTTGCCGCCCGCCTTCATCCGCAGCAGGCCGATGTCCAGACCTTCGATTGTCGGGCTGACGCCCACCGGAACCGTCTGTTTCATCTCCACCTCCACCGTGCTGTTGTACAGCGTCGTGTCGGCCATGCCCCATACATTCACATGGAACACAGCCAAGTCGCCTTTGCCGGGCTGGCGGCCCTCGCCTTCCTGCACGTGGATCACTTCCACGCCTTCGGGCGACGTCTCGCGTCTGGCGTCCGCCGGAACCTCAAAAGGAATGGCGTGACGGCGCAGGTCCAGCAGCTCCACCACGTAGCGCAGGTTGGAGTTGGGCGGAACGTCGTTGCCGACGCCCTCGTCGCCGTAGGCCAGACTGTCCGGAATAATCAATGTGCGCGTGCCGCCCTCGCGCATGCCGATCAGGCCCTCTTCCCAGCCTTTGATCGCTTCGCTCTGCCCGATCGTGAAGATAAAGGGGCGGTTCGCTTCGTAAGAATCGTCCACCAGCCACTGCAGCTTGGTGGAGTCCTTGCTCCAGTCGTGGTAAAGGTCTTTTGTGCCGTCCTTGATCACCCAGCCCAGGTAGTGCGTGCGCAGCATGACGCCCGCCTCGACCACTTCGCCGGTTCCGACGTCGTTGTCAAAATACTGCAGGCCGGAAGGCATTTCGACCAGGTTTTCCGGCACTTCCGGTTTTGTTGGTTCTTCGGGACCGTCGCCCTGGGTGCAGGCGCTCGCCAGCACAAACAGGGCCGTCAGGCAAAACAGGTTCACAGATTTCAGCACGACTCTGTACCTCGCAAATTCACTGTAACTGTCGGATTGTTTGGAACGTGCACGCGGAGGAGGCGAGCGTCTCACGATGCCGTTGCGCCGCACGGAACGGATGCACGGCTTTGCAGGGCCCATAATTTACGGAAATTACGTAAATGGCGTTCACCCGACGCCGACGAAGAAGGCCTTCCCCTGATTTGATCTTTTGTTTGTCAGCGGGAGAGAAGACTTCCCACGACGAGGCCGCCATAATCGTCCAAGCCCGAAACGACAATCTGCGCCGCGCGGCATACAGTCCGCGAACGCGCAGTGCAGCCCCAAACCAGACATTCGACGGCGCAGCGGAGAATCGGCATGACGATCGGTGAACGCCTCAAAAAGTTTGCACGCGAGTATCCCGGCGGGATCGAAGCCCTGGCGGCCGACACCAACTGGCGACCGCATCGCCTCTATCCCATTCTGCACGACCGCGAAGAACCAACCGTCGACCTGCTGCGCGCCCTGGCCCGCGTCGGCTGCGACCTGAACTGGCTGCTGCTGGGCGAGGAAACAGACACGGCCGCTGCCGCTTCGTCCTCCAAAACAATTGCTTCGATCGAAGAAATTTCAACGGTCGAAGAAGCGCCAGCCGCCGAAGAGTCATCTGCGCCTGCCGCCGATGAAACACCGCACCAGGCCGATGTGCTGCCGCTCCTGCCCGACAAGGAACTCTCCGGCAGCGGCGACGTCGAAATGCTGCCTTTTGACGCGCTTTCAGCCAAAGCCATCCGCTCGCTCAATATCAACATCAAACCCACGGACAAGTGATTTGCAGCCGGCCGCCGAACCGATTGTTCGCCCGCTTGTACAGTCCTGACGACCGCTGAACACGATCAGGCCGACGGTTGCCATGATCGCTGCCCCAAAATTGCCGCATTAGTGGTATATTTTGGTTTCGATTCCAGTCGGGACCGGCCAGGCCCGCTCCCGGCTCCGGTCGCTCCGATCCAAAGACCGCTCGACGCAACTCTACACTGACACAAAACAGAATGGCGAAACAGAATCCTCGCGGTCGTACCTCGTCCGCGCCGCGCAAAACCGCTCCCCGGGCAGCTAAAAAACCACTGATTCCGGAAAAATATCAGGATGCCGCCTGGTGCGGCCTGCTGGTCCTCAGCATCATCGTGTTTTTCCACGAAGCCATTTTCAGCGGCAGTTTCCTGACCTCGGACAACGTCGCGTCGCTCAGCTTTGAACCCTTCCTGAACAAAGCGTCGGACAAGGGTGAATTCCCGGAGTGGGTGCCGTATATCTTCTCCGGTTTTCCCGGTTACCCCGCGCAGATGATCACGGGCGACCGCTGGTGGGACCTGCTGAGCAATAGCTTTTTCAGCATTCCGAAGATCGTCGGTGGACTCTTCGACTCGGAAGCGGCGCGCGTGAGTGTGTTCTACATGTTCTACGCCATCGGCATGTACATACTGATGCGCCACTGGAAACAGGAGCGCTTTGCGGCCTTTTTCACCTCGTTCGCGGCAGTCTTTGCCACGCTGGTGATAGCCTGGATCATGATAGGGCACAATACCAAGCCCGTCATGATCATGACCTTTCCATACATGCTGCTCTGCCTCGAAAAACTCAGGGAGCGTTTTTCCTGGCTTTACGCCGCGCTCCTGATGATCGTCACACACGTGATGTTCGACCCGGCCTATATCCACCACCAAATGGCCTACTACGCGCTGATGATGATCGCGATATACTTCGTGTATCACCTGGTGGGCGCGCTGCGCGACCGCGCGCAGCTCAAAGGCTGGGGCCGCGCAGTGTCGATGCTGGCGCTGGCCGGCGTGCTGGCCTTTACCATGGCCGGCGATCGTTTCCTGAGCAATCTGGACTACCTGTCCTACTCGACGCGCGGCACCGCTCCGCTGGTCAACACGCTGCAGTCCGGCGGCGACCACAGCGAAACCGACGAAAAAGGCGACTACGACTACGCCACGAGCTACAGCTTTGATCCGCTCGAACTGCGCACCTGGTTTGTGCCGAATTTCTACGGTTTCGGCCGCATGACCTACGAAGGTCCGGAAGTGCCGCAGCCGACGCCGCTCAACACGTATTGGGGTAGCAAACCTATTTCGGACGCCGCGCTCTACTGGGGCATCGGCGTGCTGTTTCTCGCGGTCTTCGGCGCAGTCTGGTACTGGAAAGAAGGGCGCGTCAAGTTCCTGCTGATCGTCTGCGGCATCTCGCTGCTGACGTCCTTCGGCTCACATCTGCCGCTGCTCTACGATCTGTTGTACTACGGTCTGCCGGGCTTCAAGTCCTTCCGCGCGCCGGAAACAATGCTCGTGCTCTTTTCCTTCGGCATCGCCATCCTGAGCGGTCACGGCATCGCCGGATTGATCGCCGCCGCACGCGACAAGGAACTGGGCAAGGAACGCTCGCGGCATCTGCTCTACGGACTGGGCGTCGCGGTGGTATTCCTGCTCTTGGGTGTGGCCTACGCGGGCATGTTCGGCGAGAGTTATATGATGGACGCACGCGAGGTGCTGGGCGCGCGCCAGTATCCCGAATTCATCACGCAGTTCGTGTACGACAACATGATCAGCGACTGGTACCAGACGGCCTTCCTGGCGATCGCCTTTATGCTGGCCGCCTGGCTCTACGTGCGCCGCACGATCACGTCCACGATCTTTGTGCCGCTGATGCTCCTGCTGCTCGTCGTCGACCTGTGGCGCGTGGACTACCGTCCGATGGAAGTGTCGGAGGGCCGCCTGCGTTCGGGCATTCAGGCCGGCGACGTCGAGACTTTCCTGATGAAAGACGACGACCTCTTCCGCATCGCCGAGTTCCGGCGTCAGAACCAGGCCGCCTACTTCTTCCTGCAGAACATTCACGGCTACAGCTCGGCCAAGCTGCGCGTGTATCAGGATCTGATGGACATGGCCGGTACGCCCTCGCGCCCGGGTGAAAAACCCCAGCTGAAGAGCGGCGTCAGCTTCATCACAAATCCCTTTTTGTGGGACATGCTGAACGTAAAATACATCATGTTCCCGCAGCAGTTGCCGGGGCGTCAGGAGCTGTTTCAATCTTCGAGTACGGGCGAGTTCGTCTACCGCAACGAGACGATGCTGCCGCGCGCATTTTTTGTGGACAGCGTGGCCACGGCCGCGCCGGCCGACATTCTGGGACACATTCGCGAAGGCAACTTTGACCCGCGGCAGGTGGCCTTCCTGGAAGAAGACCTGCCCGGCGGGCAGACGATCGAACCGGCGCGTGGAGCGACGGCTGAAATTACGAAGTTCGGCAACCACGAAATCGACGTCAAGGTCAATGCCACGGGCAACAACCTGCTCTTCCTGAGCGAGATTTTTTACCCCGTCGCATGGCGTGCCTACATCGACGGCGAAGAAATTCCAATTCACAAAACCAATTTTGCCTTCCGTTCGGTCGTCGTGCCCGCGGGCGAGCACACGATCCAGTTCCGCTACGAATCGAACTGGGAGTGGATCAAGACCCTGGCGCTCATCGTCAATATCCTGATCATGGCCGGCCTGGCATTCGGCGTCTACCGCACCGTCAACTCTCGCCGGACACAGGAGGCCGTGTAACGCGGGGGCAGTCCCAGCGGCCCGTCGCCCCAAACGCGACGGCAAACAAAAATGGCTTTGCAGAAAAGCGGACCGCACAGCGGGCCAGCGCCGTCAGTTTTATCAAGCGCCGGAAAGTCCGGCTGCTGAACGCAGGACAGCTCTATGGAAGTACAGAACACGATTCTCGATGCCATCGGCACAACGCCGATGGTGCGGCTCAATCGCGTGGCGGCGGACGTAAAACCGCGGCTCTACGCCAAGGTAGAATTCATGAATCCCTCCGGCAGCGTCAAGGACCGCATGGCGCGTTACCTGGTGGAAGATGCGGAACGGCGCGGCCTGCTCAAACCGGGCGGCACGATCGTGGAGAATTCCTCCGGCAATACCGGCTCCGCGCTGGCCATGATCGCCGCGGTGAAAGGGTATCGCTGCATCATCACGATGCCGGATAAAATGAGCGATGAAAAACAAAACCTCATGCGCGCGTTCGGCGCGACGGTGGTTGTGACGCCGACGGATGTGCCGGCGGACTCGCCCGAAAGTTATTATTCCACGGCGCGGCGCATTGCTTCGGAGACGCCGGGGGCCTGGTACCCGGACCAGTACAACAATCCGCGCAATATCGACGCGCACTACGAAACGACGGGCCCGGAAATCTGGCGTCAGATGGATGGCAAAATCGACTACCTCGTGGCGGGCATCGGCACGGGCGGCACGCTCAGCGGGGCGGGGCGCTACCTCAAAGAACAGAACCCCGATGTTAAAATTATTGCTGTGGACCCCGTAGGTTCGGTGTTTTACGACTACCACTATCACGGCAAACCGGGCGAGCCGAGTGTTTACGCGGTTGAAGGCATCGGCGAGGACTACGTGGTCGAGGCTGTCGACTTCAGTCTGCTGGACGATATTGTCCAGGTGAATGACGAGGAATCGTTCAAGTACGCGCGCGCGTTGGCAAACCAGGAAGGGCTGTTTGCCGGCGGTTCCAGCGGCAGCGCGTTAAGCGGCGCACTTAAACTGGCCCGCGGCATTGACGAGGATAAATCGATCGTGATTATTCTGCCGGACTCCGGCTCCCGCTATCTCAGTAAAATGTATAATGATGCCTGGATGCAAGCCAAGGGCTTTGCGACGGCGTAAATGTATTAACACTCGCCGTTCCGGCACTTAAACAAGGGAATACTACATACTATGGCATCTCTCGAAGTAACGGGTAAACTTTTTGAAGTCTTTGATGAACAGCAGGTTACGGACAGCTTCCGCAAGCGCGAGTTCATTCTGGAAATGCTCGACGGCAACTACACACAGCACGTTAAGTTCCAGATGACGCAGGATCGCTGCGCCGCTATCGACCAGTTCTCGGTCGGCGATGAGCTGAAGGTTTCGTTTAACCTGACCGGTCGCCGTTATGTTAACCCCGAGGGCAAGGTCCTGTACTTCACCAATCTGAATGCCTGGCGTCTGGAACGCAGCAGCGCCGCGGGCGACGTGCCTCCTCCGCCCGACAGCTACAACTCCGGCGGCGGCGGTGGACAGGACGATGCCGACGATCTGCCGTTTTAAAGCAGATCGGAAGATATCGATTACATAAAAGCCGTCCGGTATTTGGGCGGCTTTTTTTGTTTAATAGCGTCCGCATCCGGCACGTTCCGGCGGCGACGCATGACTTTTGAACACTTCGCCGACTTCGTTGCACTGCACGGCTTGTTTTTTTCTTTTGTTGGTCGGCGGGAGTACAACACACAGGTTGAAAGACCACGAGCTACTTAACACTTCAATCGGAGAGTTTTATGTCTGAAAAGAAAGCCGGAATCTGTTTTGACGCCGAACGCGCGGCCAGCTACGATCAGCGCTTTGTCAAGCTGGGAGCCATGAAAGACGGCCTGCACCTCTGCATGCGCCAGGCGATGGAAGATTTGCCGGAAGATGCCAATATTCTCTGCGTCGGCGCCGGCACGGGTGCGGAGATCATGTACCTGGCACAGGAGTTTCCGGGCTGGCGTTTTACCGCGGCGGATCCTTCGGCGGCGATGCTGGAAGTCTGCCGTCGCCACGCGGCGGAAAACGGTATTGAAGATCGCATCGACATTCGTGTGGGCTACCTGGACGCGCTGCCGGACCTGGGCCTGTTCGACGCGGCGACCTGTCTACTTGTTTCTCACTTTTTAACAAACAAGGACGAACGTCGCGATTTGTTTAAGCAGATTAGATCTCGCCTCAAAGCCGGCGGCACCTTAATCAGCGCGGACATCGCGGGCGACACACAGAGCCAAACACATTCACAGTTGTTTAACTTTTGGCTGAACGCCATGCGTTTTGCGGGTTCGACGGATGAAGACATCGAGGGATACGTGGAGCGTTTCCGCGAGCACGTGGCGGTGCTGCCGCCGGCGGAGTTGGGCGCGTTGATCGAGTCGGCCGGTTTTGAGACGCCGGTGCTGATGTATCAGGCCATGATGATGCACGGCTTCGCGACAAAGAGTGCGAAGTAATGATTGGTGAAGTTTAACGCCCGTAGCGTCAAGGCCTGCCTCGTCTCTGCGAGCGTGGTCCGGCGCTACCGGCGCAAAAATAAAAATTGCAATGCCGACTTTTTAAATGTACTTTAACCGGGCCGAATTCGGCGGGGACCACATGCACCAATCCCGTCGCTTTCGGGCACTTGCCGCTATGGATTACACATGCCGTTATGAACGATACCGACCGCAGGACACTGCGGTCAGAGCATCACTATTACCCACATTGTAATTTGGAGTTTGTCATGGCTCAATCCAGACCGCAATCCAGCGCCGAAGTGCCCGCACCGAACGATGTTGTCAGTAAATTCCAGAACGTCGGCGGCTTGCCCGCCAATATCATTTGTGAACTGTTTACGCGCGCCAATGTCGATCCGGCCGTACAGGCCAAATTCTGGCAGCAGGCGCGCGCCAAGGAGTTCGCGACTATCGCCGGCCGCGTGGGATACATTAAAACCAACCGCGACGGTACGGCGCAGGTAGCCATAGAGTCGACCGCCACGGGCGGCGCGCCGCGTCCCGGCGAGCCCACTCCGCTGACTAATTACTTCTATTTTCCTGACGACCTGACGCAGGCGCAACTGGACGAGTTAAAGCGCGCTCAGAGCGGCGGATTCTGTGTTGAACTGGAATTTCAGCTGGAGGACGGCGCGCGGCCTGTTAACTCGGTGCGTGTGTTTCCCTGTCCGCAATAAACGGGATTGTCATTAACAGTGTGTGAGTGTACAACCCCGTCCTGATCGATTGAGATCGGGGCGGGGTTGGAGTTGTTTAAAGCGGCTGTTCATGTGCCGTGCTGTACAGTTTGTCTGGTATTCAATCCTTGTTAATCGGATAGGAGGTCTCGGGCCGGTGCAGCGGGCATCGGGATTGGCAAGCAAGCCATGTTTCAATCCATGTTAATCGGATAGTAGTCTGGGACGCGCGATTGCATAGGGCCTTCGCCATGTACTGCTTAGTTTCAATCCTTGCTAATCGGATAGTAGGTCTGGGACCAGACGGCAGCGCGCGCCGTGCTCGCGACCAACAGGTTTCAATCCATGTTACTCGGATAGTCGGTCTCGGACTGTGCTTTCATACTTGCAATATTTCTTCCACCAGAACGATTGTTTCAATCCATGTTACTCGGATAGTCGGTCTCGGACTCAACGGCCACGAACGCGCGACGGGCATTTTGCTCGTGTTACAATCCATGTTACTCGGATAGTCGGTCTCGGACTTCTCGTTTTCAATCGGTTTGGGAAATTCAATTGTTGTATTGATCCTTGTTACTCGGATAGTCGGTCTCGGACCGGCATCCGTTGGGACTTCACCCGCCCCAACTTTCAGTTTCAATCCTTGTTAATCGGATAGTCGGTCTGGGACTTAGGAGATAGGGAAATGAAAGCGGAAGAATTTGCAGTTTCAATCCTTGTTAATCGGATAGTTGGTCTCGGACCACATAAACGGAGTTTTAACATGGCTGCTATAAAGGTTTCAATCCTTGTTAATCGGATAGTAGGTCTGGGACTGTTTGAGAACGTTTTTGAGAACAGTATTTTCCCTGGTTTCAATCCTTGTTAATCGGATAGTGGGTCTGGGACCAGGTCGTGCCAGCCGAGCGCGAACATAGCGGCACACTGTTTCAATCCTTGTTAATCGGATAGTAGGTCTGGGACATGATAGAGCATCGGACAGACGACACGGTCAAGTTGTTTCAATCCTTGTTAATCGGATAGTAGGTCTGGGACACGGGCCGAATCGCAACTGAAATTAGAGGCGGAGCTAGTTTCAATCCTTGTTAATCGGATAGTAGGTCTGGGACTATATTGCGTGTGTGATTGAAACACAGTCACACACAGTTTCAATCCTTGTTAATCGGATAGTAGGTCTGGGACAGTCGCTGCCGCCGTGTACGTCGGCGAACTTTTGTTGTTTCAATCCTTGTTAATCGGATAGTCGGTCTCGGACGATCGTTCGCGGTGTCCTTCACGAGGTTGCGCGAACGGGTTTCAATCCTTGTTAATCGGATAGTCGGTCTCGGACCCACCGCACCGAACAGCAAATGTAGTCAACCCATCGTGTTTCAATCCTTGTTAATCGGATAGTCGGTCTCGGACAATGCCCAGAGACGCATTCAGCCTAGACCAGATTCTGGTTTCAATCCTTGTTAATCGGATAATTGGTCTCGGACCTTTCGCCACCGCGCCGGACGCTCCAGCTCTGCTGGAGTTTCAATCCTTGTTAATCGGATAATTGGTCTCGGACCTTTCGCCACCGCGCCGGACGCTCCAGCTCTGCTGGAGTTTCAATCCTTGTTAATCGGATAGTTGGTCTCGGACCTGCCTGCGTTCAGCGCCTGCAGGAGCTGCCGGAAACGTTTCAATCCTTGTTAATCGGATATTTGGTCTCGGACTCTTCCTACTGTTCCTCCACTCCGCCACCATCGAAGGTTTCAATCCTTGTTGATCGGATAGTTGGTCTCGGACTTTGGCGGCGTTGTAAAATGCCGTGGGATTATAATAGTTTCAATCCTTGTTAATCGGATCGTCGGTCTCGGACCAATGGGCTCACTCAGGTGGAAGCTAATTTCGATTAGTTTCAATCCTTGTTAATCGGATCGTCGGTCTCGGACGGAAAAACGAATTGCCGGGCGCTATGCGTACTTCATGTTTCAATCCCTGTTTATCGGATAGTAGGTCTCGGACAGCACATAACGGAGATTCAAACGATTGTCGGTAGCCTGTTTCAATCCTTGTTTATCGGATAGCAGGTCTCGGACTATGTCGTCCCAATTGGGATTGCGGGCATGATAGGGCGTTTCAATCCTTGTTTATCGGATAGTAGGTCTCGGACATTGCGCGTCGAGATGTTAATATAGTCTAGCCCATGTTGTTTCAATCCTTGTTAATCGGATAGTAGGTCTCGGACTCCAAGTATGTCAATCATCGCTACTTATCATATATAGTTTCAATCCTTGTTAATCGGATAGTAGGTCTCGGACTTCTCGAGGAACAAGAGGGCGGATACGCCATTTATGGGTTTCAATCCTTGTTAATCGGATAGTAGGTCTGGGATCACGAAGTTATAGTCGATGAGGAAGGGTTTTATGATCTGTTTCAATCCTTGTTAATCGGATAGTAGGTCTGGGACTGTGGGCTGGCAGGATTGTACCTAAAGAAAAACAGCAAGTTTCAATCCTTGTTAATCGGATAGTAGGTCTGGGACTTTTTTCTTTGTGTTTGGCCTGACACCAACGCGACGCGTTTCAATCCTTGTTAATCGGATAGTAGGTCTGGGACAGTGGGAGCCTGCTGCCGACGTGGCCGAAGAAATCGCGTTTCAATCCTTGTTTATCGGATAGTAGGTCTCGGACAGTGACTCCAATTTGGGCCGGGATCGACGTGAACGAGTTTCAATCCTTGTTGATCGGATAGTAGGTCTCGGACCGGTGGTGGTCAGCAGGGCAAGCACATCACGTGTTTCAGTCCTTGTTAATCGGATAGTTGGTCTCGAACGGGCCATTTTCGTATTCTTACGTTCTATGGACCAGTAGTTTCAATCCTTGTTAATCGGATAGTAGGTCTGGGACCGATTGGTCGGCCCACGAAAACTCCATCGGCCAGGTTGGTTTCAATCCTTGTTACTCGGATAGTTGGCCTCGGACTCAAAATCGAACCGTCCAGGATGTATTTAAATTCTGGTTTCAATCCTTGTTAATCGGATCGTCGGTCTGGGACGGTAAACCAGGTAGTGATGAATTGCTGTCTGGGTTTGTTTCAATCCTTGTTAATCGGATAGTAGGTCTGGGACCTTCAGCACTTGTATCGCGTCCGAACCGACTTTGTTGTTTCAATCCTTGTTAATCGGATAGTAGGTCTGGGACCATCATCGAAGCCGTCGCGCCCGAACTCGCATTCGAGTTTCAATCCTTGTTAATCGGATAGTAGGTCTGGGACCGATTATCTGGCATGGCTACTTGATCGCAAAAAGCGAGTTTCAATCCTTGTTAATCGGATAGTAGGTCTGGGACTTCTCGCTTGTCCGGGCCTTTTTATATCAACACAATTGTTTCAATCCTTGTTAATCGGATAGTAGGTCTGGGACATTGGACGACGTCCAATATATACAGGTAGTGCGCCTTAGTTTCAATCCTTGTTAATCGGATAGTAGGTCTGGGGCCATTCAACACCCGCACAGACACCGCAAAAAAAACGTGTTTCAATCCCTGTTAATCGGATAGTAGGTCTGGGACTGGCATAACCGGTGTCTGGGTTGAAGAGGCTACCGAGTGTTTCAATCCTTGTTAATCGGATAGTAGGTCTGGGACCCAACATAAGGGCATTGCTGGGGAAAGTTATCTTGTGTTTCAATCCTTGTTAATCGGATAGTAGGTCTGGGACTGGTGTGCGCACTGCCGAATCGCATCGACAAAAACAAGTTTCAATCCTTGTTAATCGGATAGTAGGTCTGGGACAATCGACCGCATGCCGGTTGGGATTGACACGCGAATGTGTTTCAATCCTTGTTAATCGGATAGTAGGTCTGGGACGGGTTGTGATCTACAACCTGTACGCTTACAGATCGAGTTTCAATCCTTGTTAATCGGATAGTAGGTCTGGGACGCTACGCAGCAAGTGGTTGCACAACAGCGAGAACTGTTTCAATCCTTGTTAATCGGATAGTAGGTCTGGGACTTCCTGATGAAACTCAGATATTCCCTATGCTGGACATGTTTCAATCCTTGTTAATCGGATAGTAGGTCTGGGACCTTCAGCGCCGCGACCAGCCCGGCGGCCCCGTCAGCCGGTTTCAATCCTTGTTAATCGGATAGTAGGTCTGGGACTCGGCGACATTCTGTTCGTCCTGTTTCTGCCGCTCGAGTTTCAATCCTTGTTAATCGGATAGTAGGTCTGGGACCGAATCATACGGCGGTGCATCTACCGCGGGTTTAGGCGAGTTTCAATCCTTGTTAATCGGATAGTAGGTCTGGGACCGATTGGTCGGCCCACGAAAACTCCATCGGCCAGGTTGGTTTCAATCCTTGTTACTCGGATAGTTGGTCTCGCACCGATTGGTCGGCCCACGAAAACTCCATCGGCCAGGTTGGTTTCAATCCTTGTTACTCGGATAGTTGGCCTCGGACTCAAAATCGAACCGTCCAGGATGTATTTAAATTCTGGTTTCAATCCTTGTTAATCGGATCGTCGGTCTGGGACGGTAAACCAAATAATGATGAATTGCTGTCTGGGTTTGTTTCAATCCTTGTTAATCGGATCGTCGGTCTCGGGCTTAGAAATTCCTATTGTTGAGTGTGAAAGACGTTTCAAGTTTCAATCCATGTTACTCGGATCGTCGGTCTCGGGCAATGGGAAAACGACCTCAGTAGGTGTCTTAATATGGATGTTTCAATCCATGTTACTCGGATCGTCGGTCTCGGATTGACTTCTATTCAATCGATGACGGCTTAAACAACCGGTTTCAATCCTTGTTAATCGGATAGTAGGTCTGGGACCGACGGCGTTCGGCGACGCTTCGACATTGTCGACATGTTTCAATCCTTGTTAATCGGATAGTAGGTCTGGGACGGTCTGGCTTCGCTGACGCTGTCGCAGGAAAAGTGGAAGTTTCAATCCTTGTTAATCGGATAGTAGGTCTGGGACCTGAAATCAGAAGACTTGGAAAAAGACGCGAAGATGTTTCAATCCTTGTTAATCGGATAGTAGGTCTGGGACCGACGGCGTTCGGCGACGCTTCGACATTGTCGACATGTTTCAATCCTTGTTAATCGGATAGTAGGTCTGGGACGTTAAAGTGGCTTTACCGCCCGTTTTTGAATTCGGAGTTTCAATCCTTGTTAATCGGATAGTAGGTCTGGGACGCGCCGTCCTTGCAAGATCTCATGTGTCGCTCCATCAGTGTTTCAATCCTTGTTAATCGGATAGTAGGTCTGGGACCATGGGACAGAGTTGCCGCCGACGAGCGAGCGCGAACTGTTTCAATCCTTGTTAATCGGATAGTAGGTCTGGGACTATCGCCGTCGAATCCGAAGTATTCGACCGCTATTTGTTTCAATCCTTGTTAATCGGATAGTAGGTCTGGGACATGGGGAGAGAAAATTAATAAACAAGCTGAGTTTGTTGTTTCAATTCTTGTTAATCGGATAGTAGGTCTGGGACCCACCATACGCAGGCGCAGGATGTCGAGTCGGATTTGTTTCAATCCTTGTTAATCGGATAGTAGGTCTGGGACCGTCGCGCGTCGATTGAAAAAATATTTCCACTTTTTGTTTCAATCCTTGTTAATCGGATAGTAGGTCTGGGACCTGCCACATTCGAGGCGGTTAACACTTCTATTTCCAGGTTTCAATCCTTGTTAATCGGATAGTAGGTCTGGGACTTTCCGTTTCGAAATGCATTCATCCAATATAGGCTCGCGTTTCAATCCTTGTTAATCGGATAGTAGGTCTGGGACGTTGCGGATGCGTGAGTTGACATAATGCGGCGCACTGTTTCAATCCTTGTTAATCGGATAGTAGGTCTGGGACCATATGTTAAGTGTCGAATTCCGGCGAACCGAGGAAGTTTCAATCCTTGTTAATCGGATAGTAGGTCTGGGACGTACTCTATTTGGGTTTCTACTCGTGAAAATGTTTCGTTTCAATCCTTGTTAATCGGATAGTAGGTCTGGGACAATCCCGCCCGGATCGAGACTAAGGACATTTTCCGGGTTTCAATCCTTGTTAATCGGATAGTAGGTCTGGGACCGTTTCCGCAAGCCAGTTTCCGACGTCTTCCGAGCGTTTCAATCCTTGTTAATCGGATAGTAGGTCTGGGACAAGGGTTGTCAGGCGGTCGGGGCGGACTGTTTCGACTGTTTCAATCCTTGTTAATCGGATAGGAGGTCTCGGACTCCTACGACATAACGGCCGCGCTATTCGGCGTATGTTGTTTCAATCCTTGTTAATCGGATAGGAGGTCTCGGACAGACCACGGGGATCTTGGCATATGAGACGTCATACGAGTTTCAATCCTTGTTAATCGGATAGGAGGTCTCGGACCCGCTCCAATTCTTCCGGCAACTTCACTTTCTTCATATGTTTCAATCCTTGTTAATCGGATAGGAGGTCTCGGACCTTTACGGCCTTGATGGTGGCGTCATCAGGACCGGGTTTCAATCCTTGTTAATCGGATAGGAGGTCTCGGACTGCATATGATCCGGTGCCGTCCTTCAACTCCGTTGTGTTTCAATCCTTGTTAATCGGATAGGAGGTCTCGGACCGGCTTCAGGGGTTACGATCGGGTTTGATTCGCTTGGTTTCAATCCTTGTTAATCGGATAGGAGGTCTCGGACAACGTTCAGCGCGAGCAGTCAGGGCGCAAAAGAGTTAAGTTTCAATCCTTGTTAATCGGATAGGAGGTCTCGGACTGTCTAGGGTGATACCGGGACACAATTTAAGCAATCGTTTCAATCCTTGTTAATCGGATAGGAGGTCTCGGACTCGAACGGCTGATATTGTCCGCGTCGACCTTTACATGTTTCAATCCTTGTTAATCGGATAGTTGGTCTCGGACCGGCGCTCAATGTCTTGTCGCCGTTCGTTAATGTTGATGTTTCAATCCTTGTTAATCGGATAGTTGGTCTCGGACCGGTTTTTTCGCGGCCCGACGTTGCCGTACTTGTCGAAGTTTCAATCCTTGTTAATCGGATAGTTGGTCTCGGACATCGATGCGTTGGCGTCTGCGGGGTCGCGGCTTTCAAGTTTCAATCCTTGTTAATCGGATAGTTGGTCTCGGACCAATCTGAGAGACTGCGAATTTTTAGCCTGCTTTCCGGTTTCAATCCTTGTTAATCGGATAGTTGGTCTCGGACTCATTACCACGCGGCCACCGGCAAAAGCATATGCCGGGTTTCAATCCTTGTTAATCGGATAGTTGGTCTCGGACTGTGATTCGTCAACAATGAGCGACCGCACGCCCTTGAGGTTTCAATCCTTGTTAATCGGATAGTTGGTCTCGGACCGGGCGCGCTGCTGCTGCAGAAGATCAGCGACGCGATGTTTCAATCCTTGTTAATCGGATAGTTGGTCTCGGACTTTGTTAATAATTCAGGGGCCTGCGCCTGCATTCCCAGTTTCAATCCTTGTTAATCGGATAGTTGGTCTCGGACCCGTGATTTGCCCTAAGTCTTGTGTTTTCAATGAACTGCGCGTTTCAAACTGCAGGTCGAATCTAGTGTTTTTGTGGCTCATAATCAACAAATATGACGATATTTTGGCTCCGTGCGCTCGGTTTGAAGCTCCTAACCCAATGATAAACAAGAAGATAGGCGCACAGCGAAGCTAAAGCGCCATAAATTGCCACCCGGGAACGCGTCATTGAGGACATATTGAACGAAACGTACAACTCCGGCAGGATCCTCGATTGCTTGTGCCCGCGGGAAAGCGATTGAGCTTGATGATCTCGAGAATCGCGTCAATGCACCGCTTGAGCTGTTCCGTGTACTTCGCCTCTATCGGAACCTCAACAACCCTGTTTTTGCTGCGGGTGTACACCAGAAAACCACGCCGTACCGGTAAACCGAAGTTCTCCTCAATCAACATTGCATAACAATGCAACTGGGTGCGATAGCCGGGATAAATCTTGTCCTCCCACTTTGCAAACTTGTAGTCAAGCGGCGCCATTGTGCCGTCGTTTAATTCCAGGATTTCGTCAACCTCGCCGCGCAGCAAGTCGTTGGTCAGGTATTGGGCATTGAGACGTTTCGTGACACCCAGGTCCTTGCGCAGGTAGTCCGCGTTGACCTGTTGTTTAACTTCGTGCATCTCGCGACCCTTGAGCACCTTGTAGTACTTTTCTTCGTGTTCCGACAGGCGCTGCACATACTCGTAGAAAATGTAGCGCGGGCAGTAGAGATACTGGATAATATGGGAGGGAGTAATACTCATAGGAACAAAGCCTGAACTTCGTTGGTGATCATTTTTTTGTCAAAGGCCTGGCCGAGTAAAACAGAGTCGCGCAATTCGTCGCGGCTCATGGGGAAAATGTAGACTTTGTCGCTGTTCTCATCTATGAGATCCGCAATTTGAAGCTCCAGACTGTCCTTGTCGTTTTTGTTTAATGTGCCGAGAAACACTGAATACTGCACGCGCATCAACCCCATTTTTTGGCATATCTTGCTGACTTTATTGCGCGTTCTGTCGTTTTCTATGTCGTATAACGTCCAGACAATCATTTGATCTCCACCAGTTCGTGTTCACTTTCTTCAGGCAGGCCAATAAGCAGGTTGGCAAAGGCGTGAGCGTCGCGTTGCATGGCCATGCCGCGCGTGGTATTGCGATGACTGATCCGCACCCGGTCTTCGTCAAAAGCCTTGTGGAAAACAGTGGCGCACAGTTGTTTGCCCTCTTTTACCAGTTGAACGCCGCCGGAGACCAACTCGGTATGTGTTTCGTTAACTTTTTTGGTGCTGAATAATTGGAACACTGCGCGGTCGGCGTGCGGTCGCCATGGTTCGATAAAGTCAAAAACAAAACTGCGCGTATTGTAGTCGTCGCGATGCAGGAATCCACAAAAGGGATCCAGGCCCGCGAGGTTTACAATGCGTTCTACGCGGCTGTAGAGTATGCCGTAGGCGTAGTTTAACATCGCATTAAATGCGTCTTTGGCGGGGCGACCGCTTCGGCCTTCGAAAGCATAGCGCTCAGGCAGGAGCGCCGACAAAGCGCCGAAGTATGTTTTGCCGGCGTTGCCTTCATAGCCGCGGAGTGAATCGGCAATGTCGTCGACCTGATTTCCCTGCAGCGCTGCAATCGAGGCGGAAAGTTTAACAATGCGTTCCACCGCACTTTGCAGTTGGTCGGCAGTTTTACCGCTGCGCCTGCTCTTTAAATCGTTAAGAAATGCGATTTGATTGGCAAGTTTGGCGCAAACCCAATGTTTGACGTGTTGCACCGCCTCCGGCTGCATGCTCGTTTCCAGCTGGCGCTTGCGTATGGCGGTGGTGCTGCCGGGTCGACTGTGCCAGATGCGCGCGATCGGATCGCCGCTACCCTGCAGGATGTGGATTGTGATATGATGTTGCATTGCCAGTGAAATGCACTCGGTGGAGAGCGCTGTGCCTTCATCGAGCAGGATCGACCGAATGCGTTTGGGCGCAAATTGATGCCGCTTGCGATCACCCGCTTCGCCTTTGACTATCACTTCAAACATGCTGTCGCGCACGTGCATATAAGCGCCGTAACTGTGAATGTGCAGGTCCATGGTCAATTCTCTCCTGGGTGTCGCAGTTGTTTGAACAGCGGTTGTTGTGCCGGTTCTCTGCGCGGCGTTTCTGCGGGAACTTCACCTGTAATACAGCCAAATCCACGTGAGACGGACTTGCCCAGGCCGATCAAGTCCGGAAGCTGTACGTTGGCGACAAATCCGCCCTGAAATGCCAGCATTTTTTGATCTTTAAACATCGTTGAACGTTCCACAACTTCCGGCCGTGCCAGAATGCGTTCCCGCACTTCCAGTCCAAAGCGGCGGAAAAACACCAGTATGTTGCCGACCAGGATGCGGGTTAACTTCTCGTGGCGCTCCGCCGCGGACATGTCCAGATACTCGCGGTAGTTCTGCTGGTTGAGCGCCATCCAGAGCGTGTTAAACGAATAGGATCGCAGACCGTCGCAGGGGCCGATGGTCTCCTCCCGGTAGTGAATGTTTTTACTGTTGACCTGTATCAGCAGGCCTTCGATGTTAATCTCATTGATGTCCAGAAACAGATCGCGCAGCAGCTCTGCACCTTCGCCCAGGCCGACGAGTGTACCTCGGTGTTGTACAACCTTGTACTGAACCAGCGGATATTCGTGGCGCAGCGTCCCGTCTTCAAAATGATTGTGCAGCAGCGTCGAGTGCTCGCGGAAGACATTGCCGAAGTAACCGCGCAGCTTGTGGCCGTCGCGCGTGGAGAGATGTGTGTCGGGAAATTCAATGCTGGTGATTGGGAGAGTTTGCACAGGTTGTTCCGTTAAATAGATGCAAGTCCGATTTCCTGTGCGCCGTATTGAATTCCCGTTTCCTCGTCGTAGGGCAAGTCCTGGATGTACTCATCGACGATGAAAAAACGTTTGTTTTCGTCTTTGGGCATGTAGTGCGCCGGCACGTTGACTATGAACTGCGACATCGCCCTGTTAATGTTCTTGATTGCGCGCATGCGTTCGAACTTTTCCATCCCGGTATTTTCAAGCAAAGCCAGAAATTCCAGATGTAGATCCTGCGCCTCTGTGTCGAGGCTTTTAACAAACACCGGGACCGTTTCAAGTTGTTTGATTAGCTCAAAGGCTTTGTAGCTCACTTTGTATTTTGGACACTTTCTCTCCCTGGGGCTGGATGCATCAAAGGCCGAGTCGTACTGCAATCGCTTGATTGCTTCGAGCAGGCAGAGCGAATCTGTGTTGTCAATTTTGTTGGCAACTTCATTCTGGTACGACTGCGACAGCTCGTAGAAGTCGGCTTCGGGGATCAGCGTGTCCGCGCTTTCCAGTACCTTGAGCGTTTTGTTGATCAGGGTATGTCCGTAGAGTTTTCCGGCCATTAATTTCCCCTTGTCGTTTAACAGCTTGATCAGTTTTACGCGACCCCGGAATCCATTGCGCATATTGCGATTACAGCGGCCGCAGGCCTGAAATATCGAATCGAGCGGCGCGATGTCCCGGTAGACGACGTCCAGATCTATGTCGACGCCCGCCTCGACGAGCTGCGTCGAGACAACAATTGTTCGCCCTTGTACCTGGCCGGAAGTATTTCTGGAGTCGCAGCGCTGTTTGATTTCTTTGATGCGCCGCAGGCGTTCTTTTGGGTAGACATTGGTCGAAAGGAAAAAAAGCTTGTCGTCTTCGTTAAAATCCAGTTGCTGACGAATAATTTCGAAAAGATCACGAGCGCACTTGCGCGTGTTGACCACGACGAGAAACGACCGGTCGGGATTCTCCTCAAAGTCGTTCACCAGGTGATCCGCAAACTCTTCAGTGGACATGGCGGCATCCAGCATTGAACAATCCAGATCGATTCGATCCATTTGCCGAAACACATCTTCTTTGTTGTCGACGAGTTCGATGATCTCACCCTTTGATTCGTCGAAAATCAGCGGCATAGTGGCGGTAACGAGAATAAACGTGATGTTAAAGCGCTGCGCCATTTCGCTGAAGATTGTGTTAACAAGCGGCCAGTATTCTATCGGAATGCTCTGCACTTCGTCGAGGATTATGATCGAATTGGCAAAGCTGTGCAGTTTGCGCACTTCGCGGTTGCGGCCGGACAGAATGCCGTGCAGCAGTTGGTAAAATGTCGTAACCGAGATCTCGGACTCAAAGGCATGCAGCAGGTATTCCGCCCTGTTGTCGTCGATTTCGATGGTTTTGTCGTCTGTGTCACTGTGTGGTTTGTACGACCGTTCCGAAAGGTGGTGGTAGATCATGAGCGTGTCGCTTCCGACAGACGTACCGGCGCGGGTTTCCAATATGTCCTGAAAAACACGCGCATTCTGATCGATGACCGATGTAAACGGTAGGCAATAGATGATTTTCTTTAGGTCCGGCCTGTCGACACGCAGTTTAAGCGCGGCGTTTAACACCGTAAAAGTCTTGCCGATGCCGGTCGGGACGTTGACGCTCAGAAAACACTTGTCCGCATGTTTCGCGATGTTCGTCGCTGCCGACTGGTAGACCTGTTCGCGCAGGATATTCAGGCCGACGGCTCTGTCTGGAAACCTGTGTGACTTGAATGCATCCACGACTGCGCTTCCAATCCGATTGTCGCCGCGGCGATGGACGTTCCCATCGAAAATAACTTCACCTTTGTCGGCTGAGAGCAGGATGGAGAACAAGAGGTTGAGGTCGAAGAAGTTGCCGACATCAGGTGATTTGCTGAATGTCTTGCGAAGGCGCCTGATTGTTCTACTGTAGAATACGTCGACCTGTTCACAAAAATGTGCGTGGTCAAGTCCCTCCGGGTCAAAGCCCAGCTCGTGAAGAACGGCGCGGAAGCCCTTGTAGTCTACGGCTCCGCTGATGGTTATCATGTCTTCTTTGTCGTCATCTCCGGCGACGTTTAACATTGTTTCCACGTCGCTGAAGTTGCCGTGATGTTTAAGCACGGCAATACAGGCCAGCAGTGCCAGGCGGTCGGACTCCAGCTCCCGCCGAACGATGAAAAAAGTCCACCAGGCAGAAATTCGCGCGTGGTTGGTCAGTTTGCGTTCTTTTACACCCAGGGCCGGCCCGCCGTCGGGCGTGCGCGTGCGTATGTAGGACTGGAAATAGCTGCTGGCTTTGCCCAGATCGTGCAGTACGGCGCATAACTCGATTACTCGTAACAGATCGCCATGAAGCGATAGCTCTGCGGCAAATGTGCGGCAATTGTCCAATACGCCGCGCAGATGCCGCAGTAGTGTTTTGTCGGGGTGGCTCAGTAAATCCTGCACTCTGGACTGATTCCTGTTGCAATATATATGTTAAACAAGGACGATGCGGCTTCCATCTTCGAGCGTGATGGCACTTTCCACCTCTGCATCTATCGCAGCGCCGTCGGCGTCGAACAGGTATTCCTCGTATTGAATGACTTCACGGTTGTTCAGCATGCGCACCGGGACTTTTTCCGCAAATATGCGTGCGTTGTCAAAGGTGTCGATTGTCGGACTCATCATTGAACGAGGAACGATCGTGCGAATGTCCTTTGTTGCTTTCCCAACACGACCAACCTTCAACATCTTTGCCCCGCCAAAATTTGCCAGAGTTTCCGACAGACCAAGGGATACGGTGTACTCCGACCTGTGTTCACTCAGGCGCTTGTAAAGTTCGGTTTGCATTTCCGCTTTTTCGCAATTGACATACACTATGTAGGCCGGATCCTTTACAAACTCGTAGTTGCTCGGTTTGTGCGATTCGTAACGGCTGAAGTGTTTCTTTGACGTCACCTTGACATTGTTAAGCGGTATGGTGACTTTTTTCACCGGCTTTTCCAGTGCGAGTCCGATGTACGTGTCGTGGAAATGCTCCGGAGCCTCGTCGGCGGGAACGCCGAGGATGGCCCCGAGAATGCCGCGCAACACCGTACCGGTCGGAATTGAGAAGCTGAGTGGGGACATGGTCGTGTAGTACTTTTTGTAGTGCGCCAGGTCGCCCCACAACCTGAATTCAAGCACTTCACGTGGTCGTTTCATCAACTGTTCCACCCCTCGGTTTTCACTCGGTCATCTGTGCGGAGTACGCTGGACGCCACGTGTTTTTTATTGCTCTTGATTGTTTCGCTCAGCTCACTCAGGTTAACGACGCCGTCCGTGATGTCGCGAACTTCTTCTTCGCGTTTGTTCGAGCCGATGTCGAACTTCACACGGCGGTCCAGGTCGCCAAGGAAAAAGCCGGGAGTTTTATACTGGATGCGCAGGAGCAGGCGCGGCGACTGTCCAACCTTGGTGCGGCTGACAAGGTTGCGCGTGCCTTCCCACATCGCGTCGTAAAACAGGTCCAGATCGGCGCTGCTCAGGCCCGTGTGTTGGGCGGCGACGTCGTTGACGACGCCGTAGAAACCGATCAGGGAGTAGGGCAGAATGTATTCCTCGCGAAACGTGCGTTGCGTAGCTCCGGCCTTGGACGCAAAAGCACCGGTGCCCTTCACGTGTTTAAGTTCCACGCGGTGCAGGCTGCGGCCCATGCGCATCTGGACCGGGCCGGTGTAGCGGATGGAATCCCCGGCAAGCGGAATTACACCGCCGAAGAGGCGAATATCGATGCACTGTTTAATAATTGACTCCGCGTCATTGCCGAAGTCGCTTGCGCGTTCCTTGCCGTCCTGCAGGCCCTTGCCTTTGGACTCAGACTCTTTACTGCGGACAAAGATGTCCTTGTCCTTGTCCTTGCTGCCGTTGAATCCCTTGTATTCAAAGAGATAATCGCGGATGGTGCGTTTGAGACGCACGTCCGTCACGAAGTTGTGACCGCTTTCCTCGTCGATCCGCGGCTTGTTTTCGTCCATCGGATCGCCGTTGGGGTTGTTGTCCTTGATGTCGTACAGGAACAGGAATTCCTCGCGTTTGTCGATAACGCTCATGTTTAAAACTCCACTGAATCAAATGTATGATAGTTGTTTGGTTGACAGGTTTACTCGACTTCTTCGACTGCTTTTTCCTCTTTGCCGACGCGGAAGTGTTCTTCGAGCGACATGCCGAGCGCAAAGTAGAAGCTGCGTTCGTCATCGGACATATTGTCGTCCAGATGAGTAAACAACTCGGAGATTATTGCGGCGAGATCCTGGTATGATTTGAAGTACTTTTCATAGGCTTTGAATTTCTCTATGATTTCCGGCAGGAGCCGTTCGGCGACTTTGCGACTGATATGCATGCCGTTGAGCCGCGCTCTGAACGGCTGCGCGCCCCGTTCCATCTGCTGTGTGTCGAGTAGTTTGTCAGTCAAAACTCCAAGCAGAAAGACTGCGCGTTGCGCTGCCGGGAGGTCGTTGAATTTCGGGCGATCATCGAAGAATTTGTTTACGATGTCGCGCATCTTGCCCTTGGCCACATTCATGTGTATGGTTTCCGTTTTAACATGGTTGGGGTTGACAATTTTCATTTGTTCAAAAACATTCAGGATCAGCCACCCTTGTAACGCGAACATCTTCAGGTAGCCTTCCTCGACAAACACCCGGCGCAGTTTCATCATGATGTAGCGCAACAGAAAGTCGTAAGAAACCCGGCGCTGCATCAGTACGGCGCGTACCACTTCGAGGAATCTCGCGGTGTGGTCGCCCTCAATTTTTGAATTCGGGAAGAAGGTGCGCAAAGCCTTGAAGGACCGGAACTCGACGTTAAACTTGCCTTGTTTGCCGTGGAGGTCATGGTAAATTGAGTCCTTCTCATTGTGCTTGATGATTTCCCGCAAGCGTGATACATGCGATGGCGCAATGTCGTCGATAGACGAGAGGATTTTAAACTCCGAGTTATTTTTTTCGAAGAAAAACATCGTAAAAGTTGCGCTGTTGTGTTGCTCGGCGAGAGCGTCGACAATGTCGATTTCTGCCTGGTGAGCGTCCTCATCACTCAGCGAGTATTTGCGGGAAATGTCTTCGATGTCGTCGAAGAACCCGTCGGGATCGAGGTCCAGAACCATTTCCGGCACGAGGAAATAACTCAGGCCCGAAAAGCGGAACTGCATGTTGTTTTCAACAAACCACTTGCCGCGTTCGACAATCTCCACACCTGCACGCGATGTCGGGAAGTTGCGCCACGCCAGCTTTTTGTTAAATCCACCGGCGACAACCGAAATTTCTGTCTTGGGAGCGTAAAAGTTGTAGAAGTTGCTGAATCCAAAAACCTCGTCACGCTCGCCGGTGATCACACAGAGTTTGTCAGGCGCGGTCACGGCCTCGTTTCCGTCCTGATAGTAGTTCGGATCGACCGTGCGGTTGCGCACTTCGTCCACTTTTGATTTAAGAAAAGGCGACTGTCCGATGTACTTGCCGTCGAGTTTAATCGAGAGCGCGCAGCGCGGAATCTCGCCGATTTCCTTTGCCAGGGCCAGGGCAAGTGCTTCACTGTTCTGCAGCAGATCGATGATGTCGGTAAATGTGTTGTCGAACTTACCGAGGATTTTAACCAGTTTCTTGCCGGGCTTGCTCCTGATGAAATCGGCTTTGCCTTTGACGATGAGTTCGGATGTTTTAAACACGTCGATGGCCGGGAATTCCGAGGTTTGCTGCCCTGGTTTGGGAATCAGCAGATACTTTCCGGCTTTTGCAGGTTGATACTCCTCCTGGTCAGTACCTGCAAATTCCCAGGTTCCGCCTTTCTGCTTGAACAGGATAAAAACAATTGGTCGTTTCTGGTAGTCTTTGATCGTGCCGAATGGATCGATGTCGACGAGATCATCCGGCAGAATCGCACCCAGTTTTGCCAGTTTTTGGATCATGAGTTGCCAAGTCTGATGTTATTAATGATCAAGTGAGTTTGGCGGATAGACCACACCCTGGTCGACTTTGCTGGGGGGCGTCGGCCTCAGGTGTAATTAGCAGAATCATTTGATAATGCCGGAAATTTATTTGGCGGATTCCGGGCGGAGTAGAAATGTGCGGCTTTACAATAGCTTGCATCATTTTAATGACTACAATCTTACGTGACCGGAGATTAATCTGCAAGAAATATTTTCGAATTGTTCCTTATTTCTGACCGCAGGAAGTAGTTCTGCCGTGGCTGTACTTGTGATTGTCCATTGATGCACAACGACTTACGAGGTTGGTGGAGGCTGCGAGTCTACCTGATTTTTCCCGACTTTTTGAGCCTGGGAATCCGTCACCGGCCCCTGCATGCCTTTATTATTTCAATGTGGGAATTGTGCCGGATGGTGAAAACATCAGAGAATAACTGCCTGTATGCTGAAACAAAGTGGTGCTTTTCCGGGATGTGCCGCGCAAGTTATTATTGGCGGTAGGTTGCGGCCACAGGCCTCCGTATGGTACAACAGGGCTGCGATACAGCGGACTTTCGGTCCACCGTATCGCAGTTATACACAATCGGCTCATCTGGTATTGTTTGCCTGTGTCAGGTTGTGTTAACTCATCTTCTTCAAAAGCGCAATCTGCCCCAGATGATAATGCGTGTGCTCGATCAGCCCGTGCAGGTTCCTGTAATAGTCGCCGTACTTGGGGTCCTGAAACTCCGTCCACATCGTCTCGTCCGGCAGCGCCTCGATCCGCGCCGCCAGTTGTTCCACTTTGCTGAAGGCCGCCGCGCGCATGTTCTGCCAGTCTTCCTCGCTCTCGATCGGCGGGTGCTCCCAACTGTATTTGTCGTGCGCGTCCAGCTTGCCGCCCTCCAGCACCGGCAGGATTGCGCCCACGTAATAGTTAATGTGGTAAAACAAAGCCGCGATCGTGTTAAACCCCTCGATCTTTTTGGTCGCCTGCTGCCAGGTGACGTCCGCCGTCTGGTCTCTGAGGTTCGTGACGGTCCAGTTGCCGCTGAAAAATACTTCGCGCAGGTGTTTGGCCGTGTGCCGTGTTAAACTCATGATCACTCGTCTCCGGATTTCCGTTGAAATATATTACCGGGCGACGGCATTGTTAAGAGGTAGGAGGAGAGGTGCGCCGTCGCCTGTAAACGCTCAATCTACGACTGTGTTGCCGGAAAGTCAAAACTGACGAGGAAGCAGATGTCTCACGCGCCGTTGGATGGCGGTTTGACCCGCAATTATTCCGGGGCGGTGGACGCTCTCACAACTTCTCACTGCATGGCAAACAAAAAGAAAAAGGCGCCCAGCGAAGCTACAGCGCCTATTTCCGAATAAATTGTTAAACGATGTGCTACTACTCCCGCCGCATTAACAACCCGATAAAGCCATTTTTGTTTGTCAGCGGGAGCGAAGCGTCAGGTCATTGTGGCAGTCTTAAACCATCGGGATGTCATTGCGCAGCAGGTCTTCCTCGCGTTGTTTAAGCAGAGCAGCCATCTCAACGCGTTTGCGCGCTACAAAACGCTGTACGGCCTTCGGCAGATCCTGCACGAGCGGGTTGTCGGGATATGCCAGGTTGACGTACTCGAAGGGATAACGACGCAGATAGTTCGTTAAAAACTGCTGAGCCTTGCTGTCGTCCATGTCGTCTTCGTAGTGCTGTTTAAGCAGCGCCTTTTCCGCGTCGATCGCTTCCTGCGAGAGCTCGTCCTCCGTGTGTACGCCGACCAGAAAATACAGTTCGTACTCATCCTTGTAGGCCGAGTCGGCGCGGAAGTAATGCGCGTATTTCCATTTGTGCGAACGTATGCTGCGCAGGCGGTCCGCCGCGGGAATCGGCTCGGCGCTGCCCGTCTGCCCGGCGCGAATGTCGTCGTAGGTAAACATGACCGAGGTCTGAATCGGTTCGCTGATGTCGTTAAACAAACTGGGCGACATGTCGACGCCTTTTGTGCCGTCGGGTACCGTGACGAGGTCCTTGCCGGCAACGGCATTAACCATGCCCGCGAGCGTGGGCATCATGTCGATCAGACTGATGAGCTGGCGGTTGTCGGTCTGGCCGCGGCGTTTGTTAAACAACACCGGGTTGGAAAATACCATCGGAATGCGGATTGTCTCTTCGTAGGTGTTGTACGCTTTCTGGCGCATGCCGCCGTGCGCCATACCCATTTCGCCGTGATCGGCAAGCTTGACAATGACGGTGTCCTTGCCGAGTGCGGTCGGCCGGCGCTCGCCGCTGCTGTCGGGAGCGTCGTAAAACAGGTTGAGCAATTTGCCGATTTCGCTGTCGACCAGGCTTTGCAGGTTGCCGTAAAAGTTGATGTATTCCAGTTGCTGTTTGGGGTCGATCAGTCCACCCAGGCCCTTGAGTGCGCCGACTTTCTGCAGCCAGTGCGCGCTCGGTTTGAAGTTGGTGACAAGTTGTTCCGTCGAACTGGCGGGCAGCGGGATTTCATTGATCAGGTCGTCGGCACAGTAACCGGCCTGCACATACGTGTCGGGGTAGGTTAACACGTCGTGCGGATTGACAAGCGAGACGATCATGAAAAAAGGTTGTGCCGCCTGCCCTTGCTGTACGCGCGCCTCCTGTTCGGCCTGGTGCTGTTTAATCGCCTGAATTGTCTGGGCAATGTATTCGGCGTCGTGATTGGCAAAACCGCCGCCGCAGTTTTCCAGTTTAACATCTTCGCCGGCATCCGGCGCCACCCAACCCTCAAAACCGTAGAGCGCAATGTCGGCGCGCATCAGCGATTTTTCCGGATGCACGTGGTTTTCTCCGCCTTTGTTTAAGTGCCACTTGCCGCGATAGTAGTTGCGATACGCTCCGCGCATCATCGTGGCCAGGTTGGGCGTGGAGGGATCCAACGTGGGTTCCGGCGGCGAGTATATGCTGCCGTATGTGAGTGTGTCCTTGACGCCGTGCTGCGCCGGATACAGACTGGTCAGCAGCGTGGAGCGGCTGGGCGAGCACATGCAGGTATTGCAGAAAGCATTCGCATACGTGACGCCGTTTTGTTTAAGCAGGGTCAGGTTGGGCTGGTACTTTGCCTCCCATCCTTCGGGGTAGTGCTGCGTCGCGCGGTCCTGGTCCGTAATAATAATCAGAACATTGGGCGCGTGCGCCGCGCCGCCTGAAGAAGTCGACATGGTAGTCTCCCGGATAAATCGAACAGTGAAGAAACTGTGAGCTTGCGACGAAGCAATCGCCGGCCGCCGGTCCGAACGATCAAGTGGCGGATCAGGCGCTGCGGGTATGGTCAACCGCAATGCGAAGGGCGGCAAATCCATCCGCGGCGTTGTTTGGTGCACCTGTCGGCCGCCGTCGGTGGATGCGCATCGTCGAGCGGCAATCTAGGGCCGGCCGGCATCGCAAACAAACTTCGGGATGGTCATAGATAAATAATTGCACGGAAACATGCAGAAACCTATCTTTCCGCCTTGGTGAACCATGTGCCGGGTCATCTACTCTCAGTCATTATCGTATTCTGGCGTGCAAGGGAAGTGTTTTGCGCGTGCGTCCCGTCAATTTCATTTAACCGGCACGTAGGGGTTTCACCAGCCCGGTCGTGCGTGCGAACGACCAACAACTCCATAGAATTCAATTGCCGCTTTATACAAGTTCCGGTAAGGTACAATGTTGCATACTGTACGGTTATTCTCCGCGATCGTCATCGTGCTGATGGCGAGTTCCAGCCTGCTGGCAAATGGTGTTTCCAATATCGGCTCGGCCTTCAGTTATCAGGGCCGGCTGACCGACAACGGCGGAACGCCGCAATCGGGCTCCTTTGACTTTCGCTTCAGCCTGTACGACGCGTCCATTGCGGGCACGCCGGTTTCCACAACGGTTTCTTCGGCGAACGTGACGGTCACGAACGGCGTGTTTACGGTCATGCTGGACTTCGGCTCGTCGGCATTCGACGGTTCGCAGCGCTGGCTGGAAATCGAAGTGCGCGCCAGCGGAGGCGGTGTGTATACGACGCTTTCGCCGCGCCAGGAAGTCAAGGCGGTGCCCTACTCGCTTCAGGTGGCGGCCGGCGCCATCGGCGCAAATCAACTGGCTACGCCGGGCGACGGAGCGGCCGGGCAGGTGCTGACCTACAGCACCACGAGCAGCACAGGCGTCACCTGGGCTTCTGTTTCGAGCGCCGTCTTTGACCTGACCGCCAACACAACGGCGACGATCGCCAATGTCAACACGGCGGCCAGTGTGTTTGTCTTCGGTGCGCGTACACTGGAGGACAATCCCAACGGTACATACGATGACACGCGTTTCTTTTTCGACCGCGACAAAGGCGCGTTTTTTGCCGGGACCTTCGAAGAAAACAATCCCTTTGACTGGGACAACGATCTGATCGGCGACAACGCCGTTTCGATGGGCTACAACAACATCGCCGAAGGCGATCGATCGGTGGCCATGGGCGGCGGCAACCGCGCCATCGGCATCGGTTCCATCGCGCTCGGCGCCCGCACCGACGGCTTTGGGCTCGACGACTACAACCGCGCCGAGGGCAATAACTCTCTGGCTGTCGGCAGCAA
The DNA here is from genome assembly GCA_964445695.1 of uncultured Hyphomicrobiales bacterium. Taxonomy (GTDB): domain Bacteria; phylum Bacteroidota; class Ignavibacteria; order Kapaibacteriales; family UBA7675; genus JAUIKM01. The sequence continues at coordinate 132,270 of CAYULF010000005.1, forward strand.
GTACAACATCTCCGAGGGCGACTATTCCATCGCTTTTGGTCATGATGCCAACCGCTCGGTGGGCGATTTCAGCCTGGCGATGGGACGCAACGACAACCGCGCCAACGGCAATCACTCGATTGCTCTCGGTAACAACAGCAACATGACCGACGGCGATTTCAGCATCGCCATGGGGTCGAACGACAACCACTCGGCGGCCTACTCGATGGCGCTCGGCACGGCTTCCAACAACGCCTCGCAATATTCTATTGCGATCGGCAACAACTACAACCGTACCGTCGGCAATTACACCCTGGCCATGGGTCAGAGCGACAACCGCGCCAATGCGAGCTACTCCCTGGCCATCGGCAACAACTTCAATCAGGCCGGCGCAAGCTACAGCCTCGCCTTTGGTCAGAACGACAACCGTGCGACCGCGATGTACACGATGGCGCTCGGCTACGCCGACAACAAAGCTACCGGCACATATTCGCTGGCGGTCGGCAGTGCCAACAACCTGGCCGGCGCGACCTATACCTTTGCGATGGGCTCCAACGACAACAAAGCCAACGGCAACTATTCGATGGCGCATGGTAAAAGCAGCAACCACGCCGATGGCGATTATTCAATGGCCTTCGGTTTAAACGAAAACCACGCTACGGGCAACAACAGCCTTGCATTCGGCAGCAGCAAAAACCGCGCTGAAGGCAATAACTCGCTGGCCTTCGGTTCCAATGAAAACATCGCCCTGGGCGCGAACTCGGTCGCTCTCGGTTACAACAACCTGGCCGACGCAACCAGCTCGATCGCAATCGGTCGCGGAACTTCCTCCGAATCTTACGGTGAAACGGCGCTGGGTATTTATCCCACGCGCTACACGGCCAACAGCACGATTGCACGCGATGACAACGACCGATTGCTGGTGATCGGCAACGGCGTTGACGAGCTCAATCGCGCCGACGCTCTCACGATCTGGAAAAGCGGCAAAGTCGACATCTACGGAGATGTCTGTGCCACCAGCCTGACCGTCAGCGTCGGTGTTACCGCCGCAAACCTCAGCGTCGGTACGAGCGGCGTGGTCCTGACCGACGTCATCAAACGCACAGTGACGGTCGACGTGAGTTCGATTGCCGCGAACAGCTCCGGCGACGAAGTCATTACCTTCAGCGGTGCGGCGACGCAGGCCACGGTCAGCGTTTCGACGGAAAACCTGCTGCCTGCCGGACTGATGATCGCCTCGACAAAGTCGAACAACGGCAGCGTGACCATTCGTTTTTACAATGCGACCGGATCGCCGATTGACCCGGCCTCGATGGAGTTTTACATCACCGTAATCCGGTAGGCGGCCTGTGCACATCGACTCCCAGACAGCAGGAGCGGATCTGCGCGAGCGCATCCGCGACGCCGGACCCTACGAGTTTCCACTCGCCGATTCGGCGCGCTCGGTCATCCGGCCGCACGTCCGCCTGCTTTTTGTTCTCCTGCCCGCGGCATTTCTTGTGCTGGCGCTGCTGTTTCCGCTCAGCGTCGGGTCCGTTGGTTTCGTGCTGGCAGTTATGGTCTTCAGTTCGCTGAACTGGTACCGCTGGCGCCTGCGCAATGACCCGATCCAGGAGGGCGGCGAAACCGATGCGCCGGATGCGGCCATCGACGCTCTGCCGTCCTTTACGATCATCATTCCGCTCAAAAACGAAGGCCGCGTGGTGCATCGCACCTTCGACGCCGTGCGCGCGCTGGAGTATCCGGTCGAGCGCATTCAGGTGCTGGTAACGGTCGAAGACAACGACGCGCTGACGCATGCGACGATCAACAGCTATGACCTGCCGCGCAATTTCCACGTCGTCAGAATTCCCTGCCGCCCGCCCTTTACCAAGGGACGCGCCCTGCAGCACGCGCTGCCGCTGGCGCGCGGCAAGTACCTGACGATTCTGGATGCCGAGAGCCGCCCTGAAGAGTATCAGCTGCTCAAGGCGGCGCGCGTGCTGGAGACCGCCGACGGCCCCGTGTGCGCCCAGGCCGTCATCAAGATCGAGAACAAAAACGACAACATTATTACGCGCTGGTTTGCCGCCGAGTACATCGAGTGGTTTTACAAACACCAGCGCCGCCTGGTGGTCGAGGGCATGCCGCTCGGACTGGCCGGCAACTCCTTCTACCTGTCGACGGAGCTGCTGCGCAGCATCGGCGGCTGGGACATGTACAACGTGACCGAGGATGCGGACCTGGCCGTGCGCCTGGTGGAGCGCGGCGTGCGATTTGAGCACCTCAACAGCGTGACCTTTGAACCCTGTCCGCGCACGCTGGACGCCTGGGTTAAACAACGCGTCCGCTGGAACAAAGGTCTGATGGTCACCAAGTTGCTGCACCTGAGTAAACCCGGCTTCGGCTTCAAAACGTTTAACCGTGCGCAGTGGTACAACTTCTGGTATCGCATGTTGTGCGGCGGCCTGGTGCCCTACGCCTTCCTGTTTACACTCATAACGGGAACGTGGATTGCGCACTTCGGAGCCGAATGGCATCTGACCGTACTTAACGTTCTGATGATCGGCAACCTGCTGGTGTCTTTCGTCGTGGCCTACAAGACCGACGGATTAAACATGCGGCACATGGGTTTGCCTTCCAGTCCGTGGCGCTTGACGCTCGGCATACTCTGTTACTGGACAATGTTCCTTTGGGCCGGCCTGCGGGCCTACGCCGAATACGTACTGGCGCCTCTGCGCTGGCACAAGACCGACCATGATATTCTCGTCGACGACGCACAGGCGGAGGCGACACAACAACAGGCCGCAACAGCAGTTACGGCAGTTTCATGATGCAATAATGCTGGTGAAATTTATGCAGCTCCGCTTGGCACGCATTTTCATTCTCCTTCCGGTCGCCTGTCTGGCCTTGTTTATGCCCGGCAAATTGTCAGCGCAATACAGCATCGAAAGCAGCTTTATCGGGCCCGCCGGTTTTGGTGTCGGCGATTGTGACATTCTGTTGCGCGGCACCGCCGCACAGCCGCTCTCGACTGCCAGTACCTCGGCCACATATACTGTGGAGAGCGGTTTCTGGCCGCCGGTGACGGGCAGCGACATCAGCCTGGTTAACAGCAACGTCAATGCCGCGCTCGACTATGCGGCAATAACCGCCGGTAATTCCGTGGTTGTGACGCCTTTAAGCAACGACCTCCCGGCCAGTGGAATAACCATTCAGTTTGTCGAGGATCCGGCTCACGGTTCGGTTTCTTACACGCCGGGCAGCCCCAATGTGACCTACACGCCGGACGCTGGTTTCTCAGGCCTGGAGAGTTTCCAGTACATCGCACAGAACGCCAGCCTCTGCAGCTCCATCGGTACCATCGTCATTTCTGTTGAACGATCCTCCGGTGCGGATGTCTCCGCTTCCTGGTTTGACCAACAACGCAATAACAGCGACGGCGTGCGCGGACTTAAACGCGTCAACTGTCTGGCAATCACTCCCGACGGCAGCAATGTCTACGCCGCGGGTCGCAACGACCATTCCGTGGCCGTATTTGCACGCAACACGGAAACCGGCGATCTATTTTACGTCGAACGCGAACGCGACAAACGCAACGGCATCACGTCAATGCGCTATCCCTCCGATGCCGTGGTCAGCCCCAAAGGCGCGCACGTGTACGTGTCGGCGGAGGTCGGCAAATCGATCCAGATATTTGAGCGCAACCAGATTGACGGCTCTTTAACATTTCTCGACGACATTAAACAAGGCGACCTGTCAGGCGGACTGATCGTTAAAGGTCTTAACCGCGCCACGGCGCTCGCCATGAGCCCCGACGGACGCAATGTCTATGCAGCGGGTAAAAACGACAACGCCGTAGCTGTTTTCCATCGCACTGTTACGACGGGATCGCTCTGTTATATGGAGTGTTTCAAGGACGGTCAGGGCGGCGTCGACGGGCTTAAATGCGCTCTGGATGTCACCGTCAGCCCCGACGGCAAACACGTGTACGCCTGTGGATACAAGGATAATGCCGTGGCGGTATTTTCACGTGATCCCTACGACGGCCGGCTGACGTATGTCGAACGCCAGAAGAACGGCCAGGATGGCGTGGTTTACATGAAGGGTCCGGGAGTTGTCACTGTTTCGCCCAACGGGAAACACGTGTATGTCGGCTCCATCGGCCACGACGCAGTGGTGGTGTTTAATCGCAATAGTTCGACCGGCGAGTTGTCATTTCTGACGTCGTACCGCAACGGGATTGACGGTCTGGACGGCATCAGCGGTATTGCCGTCAGTCCGCGCGGATCGGAAGTTCTGGTTACGGGCGAGGCCGACAATGCGCTGGTAGTCTTTAAACGCAATCAGCACAGCGGTTTGTTGAATTATCTGGAGACGCGCTACGACGGCGTCGGCGGCGTGGACGGACTCAAACGCGCCAAATGTGTGCTGATCGACCCGCTGACGGAAAACATGTATTGCGCCGGACAGTACGACGACGCCATTTCACAGTTTTCCGTTAATCTCAAACCCACGGCCGTCAACGACAACGGCGGCAGCCTGGGGACCAACTCCGACATCGACATTCTTGTGCTGGGCAACGACTCCGATCCCGACTCCGATCCGCTGACGGTTATCTCGAAGACGGACGGATCGCTCGGCTCGGTCAGCATCGCGGGTTCGGGCAACAAGGTGACGTATTTCTCCGGTCCTTCAACCGGCAACGACACGTTTACCTATACGATCAGCGACGGGCGCGGCGGTGAATCCACGGCGACGGTCAGCGTGCAGATTGTTAACAGCAAGTCGGCGCTGTCGGTTGAAACCGATCCGTCGTCGATGGGAGCGAGTGCCCGCGTAAGCGCCACGCCGAACCCCTTTGTGGATCAGGTTGCCATTGCTCTGCACCTGGACGCCGACGCACATGTTCAACTGCAGGTGATCGACATCCTGGGTCGTCGCATGGCACTGCTGCACGATGACGCGTGTATTGCGGGTCGCCATCAGTTTAAGTGGGCGGCCGTGGCTCCGAACGGCGCTCCGGCAGAATCCGGTGCATATTTCCTGACGGCGCGACTGCGCTACAGCAACGGCAACGAAGAAACTCTGACGCTCAAACTCTTAAACAACTGATGCTGAGCAACTGTTAATTAAAAGCCGGGAGCAAGATTGTTCCCGGCTTTTTTTGTTTATGCACTTTGGTCTGCACGACAAACAAAGGGAAAAAGCAAGCCACGGCATAGCCGGGCGAAGCGCTCGTGAAGTGTAGCCGGGTTGTTTTAAGATCGCTTTGAGCTGCCTGCGGCATCTCAGGCTCTTTTGAAATTCTTGTTTGTCGGCGAGGGCCATGCCGCAATGCATGGAAGCACCCTCGACGTTTGTTAATACGACTGAATATCGCAGCAAACGCTAAAAGTGTTTGACATGCTGATGAGGCGGAATTTGCGTCGGGAACGGTGCTGGGGCCGACAGAGTATCGCGTGGTGAGTCGGTGAAGTGACAGGTTGATGAGCAGTATAAACAAGTTCACTCGGCGGACGGCAGCGCAATGCGGATCGGCTCTCGGCTTCCGATACCGCAAAGTCCGCCGAATGAACAATTACTCCACTAAAAATTCGTAGTGCATCAGGTCCGATGTTAATCAATCGAGACCTTGCATTCTTCAACCGTAACCGAGGTAAACGGTGACGGCATGGGGCAGGTTTGACCGACAAGACAGCGCACCGGCAAAATGTCCGTACCGGTGCAAGGCCCGATAACCTGGATTTTAACTGCCGTAATGCAGCAAACTTCGTCAACGTGAATGCGGTCGTGGGCGCGGACCCTGAATGTCGTTTGGGCTCCGACGCATGTGCCGTCGGGCGTTACAGTGATTTCAACGGCGCAGGGGCCGTCATTGACAAAGGTCCAGCCGTCCGGGCAGTCCGCCAGGGTTGCCGCGGGCGTCAATGCCGCGACGACAAAAGTCAAACACAGTGCAGTAAGTACAGCATACATGCGTTGCATGATGTCTCCATTGGTAAACAGTTGATAAAGCGTTAATTAACACGAGTAACCTGACTGTATTCCAATTGCGCGCGCGCAGCGCCGCACCCTTTGTCGGCGCTGCAGGCTGTACGCCCGCAACAGTAAAACTCAGTATAATTTGACGCCGCACTCGCCGACGCTGACAGCGTTAAACGGTGCAGGCAGATCACAGATAGTATTGGCCTGGCAATACACCGGCCAGCCTTCGTCCACGCCGAAGCATGGGTCGCCGACCTGGATTTTAACTTCTTTGATACAGCAAACTTCACGGTGGCGAATGCGGTCGTGCGCCGGAACGGTGAAGCTCAGGTCCGCACCGATGCAGTCGCCCGTCGGAGTGACGGTTATAATTATGGGGCAGGGGCCGTCGTTAACAAATGTCCAACCGCTATCGGCGCAGTCGGCATTGATATTTGCGGGGACGACGGCCGCAGCAAAGAGTAAACAGCACACTACAGCGCACACGGGCAGGAGGCGTTTCATTGGAACTCCCTGAATCAGAAATGTTTAATATGTTGGTGTTTTCAGGCGGCAGCGGACCCGAACTCAAAAAGGCAGCGAATTACAAGCTTTAAACCGCACTTTCAGTTTTACGTGGTTACAATATTCAGGCCGGTGTTGTCACACCGCGCCGAGCGAATTCTGGTAATGCCAAGCAACACTTCAATAGTGTAGACAGAGTGTGGCAAATTTCGGACGCTTTTCACGGTTTTTGTGGATGAAATGCGTCGGCTGACGAATTGCCTCGTCGCTTACCGGGCAGTGGCGAGAAGAGCCCCCTATGCTCTTCTGCGACGCGACACTGCGAAGATTGTAAAAGCTGAATAAAAAAACAAATCTGTTTTCAGTTAATTGTGTAGAAAGTGTCCAAGCATTTGAATTCCGTTACCCGACAAAAAAAGCAGGTAAACTCCCGGAGCAAGATCGGCGAGCGCCATGCCGAAGTCGTTCCGTCCGATATCCGCACTCAGGATCTCGTGTTTGATCGTTTTTCCACTAACCGACATCAGCCGGACGGTGAGGTCGCTGTTTAAACATTCCGGCGGCAGCTCGAATCGCAGAACGTCGCCCGCCGGGTTTGGATAGAGGTGGAGGCGGCGCACCTTACTTTGTCCATTGGATTCGTTGAGGGCCTGTACCGTGGTTGCCACGGCGTCGTCAAACTCAAAAGCGCCGATTGAACGCGGCAGACCGTAGCGCCGGCCTTCGTGATCGAACTGGGGAAATTCGACCGCACGGCCCCGGCCTATGGCGGGGCTGCCGGCGCGCAATTTGAACTCATCTCCCGTTGCATCTTCAAGGCGCGGGTCCAGAGCCCAGACGGACCTGGCGTCAAAGATGATGTCTTCCAGGCGGAAGACATCCGGTCGGTCGTTGTCGAACCACAGATTGTGATCGACGGTATAACTCTCCGGCCGCGTGTCCGGTCCGATGTTCGCCACGGCGCTGAGCCGGGCGTCCGTTACGACCAGGTTGTTGCGGAAGGTGTTGTCGCCGTTCAGTACAAAACGCTGTGGATCCACATTTTCCTGCAGGACGCGGAAGACCCACTTGTCCGGTTTGATAATTGTATTGTTGACGACTTCCACGCGCACGCTGCCGACGTAAGCCACCGGCGCTTCGCTGCCTGTGAAGATATTGGCGTACACATAGAGGTCGGCGGCTTCAAACGGCGCGTCGATCGGGCGGAAAAATGCCAGCCCCGTGCTGCCGCCCAGGTTGACGGCGCGTGCACCCGCCTCGTCAAAACGGTTGCGGCGGATTGTGATAAACTGCGTGCCGCCCTTGGCCTGAATGCCGCTCGCGCCCAGATTGCTGAAAATATTGCCTTCGATGACGCCCTCGTGGCAGCCGACCATGTCTATGCCCGAGCCGCCCGCGGCGCCGTTGACAAAAGTACACTGACGCACGCTGAAGTTATCCAGTCCCGAGAGTTTGAGCAGGTCGTTGTTGCCGTCGGCGTCGATATTGCGGAAGATGCAGCCTTCAATTTCCACCTGTTGCGCCGGCGTTGCGTAGTCGCCGCCGTCGTCAATATTAACGCCGTTGCCGCGCTGTCCTTCAAAGACAAAACCACTGATATGCAGCCAGGTCGGATTGCTGATGTGCATCGCTTCGGTGCCCCCGCTGATTATCACTTCTCCCTCACCGCGTTCGCCCAGGAGGTAGATGCGCGCTCCGGCCGAGCCCTGGATGTCCGTCAGGAAGTTTCCGCCGGGCCACTCGCCGGCGCGTACAATGACGCTGTCGCCCGGCTGCGCGGCTTCCACGCCGGCGACGATCGAGGTGAATTCGTCGCTCGGGCCGACGTAGAGTGTACGACCCGACAGTGGATGGTACAAAACACAGTGACAAACAATAGTCAGCAAACAAAGGAGTACCGTGCGAGGCTTCATGTGGAATATTCCGATTGACCGGCAAAAGCGTGAAGTTAACACAGGCGGTCATGTGCGTCAAGTCAGGTTCGTCGCGATCGATCCGGGCGGTGGGCGGACATTCCACAACCCGCCGAACGGCATGTAACAGATTGCGCGCCGAGGTTATCAATTCCAGTACCGTTGCCGAACCAGATTACGCGCCAGACACACATCCCCTCCGGCTCCACGCCGGATTCGCGCAGCGACTTACACACAATCATGCACTTTCTCAGAGGCTACAATGAGAACTTTACTTCCGTTATTGCCGCGCCGGGCGGCATTCAGTTTGCTGTTGATAGGATTAACGCTGCCGCCGACGAACGCTGCGGCACAGATGCTGTTTGAGCAGCTCAGCACGGATGCCAATCAGGTTGAATTGTTTACTACCAATTACGGCATTGTGGGGCTGGATGTGCAGAGCACCACGGCAGGCGCATTCTGGCCGCGATCCAATGATTTTCCGGGAGCATACATGTTCGGCGCCGGCGTGTGGTTCGGGGCGATTACACGTGAGAATGACAAACCGGAAAAACGCGTTTTCATGAGTTTCAACCCAAATACGAGTTTGTCCTGGGCGGCGCCGGGCGATGTTTCGGACGGTCCCGCGCTGCAGGACGACGCGGCGTCCATTGCCAAATACCGCATTTACCGTTCGACCGATTACAATCCGGCGGGGCAGCCGCTGGACGGAGAAGCGCCGGCCTGGCCGCTGTGGAACCCGGATCAGCTTGAAACCGGAGTGTTGACGGGCGAGCTGGGCCGCTATGTGAGCAATATCGAGGAGCGCAGTATTGCCTTGCAGCATTCCGAACCGGTGTTTGTCTCCGACGAGGATCTTGTCTGTCGGTTCAAAGACACGGATGTCAATCTGTACGAAGGCGGGGCGGCGACCGCGCGCCCGATTGGATTGCAGTTTGAACAGGCGCTATACTCCTGGGCGGACCCGGAGAATGAAAATTATGTGATGTTGCGCTACGACATCACCAACGTCAGCGGGGCCGATCTGCAGGACTGCGTGTTCGGTCTGATGAACGACTTTGATATAGGCGAGCCGCTCAATTCCACGCACCCGTCCTTAAACGATCGCATGGTTTACCACGAGGAACTGGCGGCGCGTCAAATGGTGGTAATGTGGTCGGAAAACGGCAGCGATGTGAAGTTCCAGGGTTATGGGTATTTCGGCATGGCGATGTTGCAGTCGCCGATGCTGGACGACGACAACTATGTGATTCAGGATGGCGACCCGACCGACTACGACTCGCAGATCGGTTTAACAACAGTGCGGTACTCCGATCTGGGCAACAATCCAACGACCGACGAGGATCGCTACGACTTTATGACTTCAGGCGTTTTTGAGTCGGCTTTTGCGCCTGACGACTATCGCGTTTGGTTTGGCGGCGGAACGTTTAATCTGCGTGCGGGCGAGACGGCGCGTTTTGTCATCGGGCTGTTTTTTGCACCGAGCGTTTCCGGTGTTCCCGACGGATCGCCGGCGGACCTGGAGCGTTTAATCGCGGAAGTCGACAAAGGACACAAGCGCTGGAGCGGCCGCGTGGAGTCGAGTGTTGATCTATCCGCCGAATATGATTTTGGTCTGCAATTAAGTCCCAATCCGGTCAAAGATCAGTTGACTGTTTTGTTTAACACGGAAACGTCCGGTGCGCAGTCGTCAATTGAAATTCTCGACCAGGCTGGGCGCATGTTGTTAACGCGGCAGCTGCGCGCGCGGGCGCAGCATGAGAGTGTCACGTTGTCGCTGGACGGGCTGGCGGCGGGGTCGTATTTCTGTCGCTTGCGCACGGGCGAGCGGCAGCAGACGCGCGGATTTGTGCTTGTGCGATAAACGAGAGTACGGGCGAAGTTTGCAGCAATTCATCCGGCGACGCGGTTGGACCCTGGGCCGGAGGATGCGGCGATTGTTAACAGGTTGGAGGTTGTAAACGGGCGGGCGGCGGATGCAGGCCGCCCGTGCTGTTTTAACCTCGACGACGCGGCGCGGCGACTGTGTAATTCCAGCTCGTTGACAAGCAAAATTTCATGGAAGAATCAGCAGTCAGGTCGGAGTGAAATCTGTGGGAATTGCGAGCTTGCGCCGATGCAAAACCAACCAACAACCGTTTGCAAAGCAAAACGTTACGCAGTTTCAGATGAAATTGAGGTGTTGGGAGGGGATTTGTGCACTTTTTTTGTCAATCCAACTAAAATAGCCGCGGCGTGTAACCGATGTGACGGCAGGATCATCAACCCAGGCACTGTTGCGATGCACAGCTGACCCTGTTTAAGCAACGCACGAATCATCAGCCGGCTCGGCGCGGGAGAGTTTAAACACACATGTACACGTTCAGAGGCTGCAATGAAGTTCCTTACCCGCGCCTTACACTTTGCATTTGCGACGTTGTTGTTGTCTTTCTGTTTAACAAAGGCGTCTCTGCGCGGAAGGAGACAATTAACGCGTCGCTGGATGTGTTGGCGACGGGAAGCTGTATTTGCCGTTTGTAGACGACCTGGTCGTACCGTTTTGGGCGGAAATCGATGTTTTTCTTGATCCGCGCAACTTTTTGGACGTTCCTGTATCGTTGGACCTGGATCCTTGCCCCGATATTCAACACAGAGCTCCCTGAGAGTTGCACGGTCTGTCCGGATTTATCAACCTGCATGCTGTTGGCCGGAGATTGCTCCAGGGGCGAAACAACACAAGCACACATTTGAGAGGCTACGATGAGAAGTTTTTACAACGTATTGAAAACCTGTTTGCCGGTACTGCTGATTGCAGCCGGTGTATGCCTGACGCCGTTTAACAGCTCAGCGCAGCAGTTGTTCGAGCAGCGCGCCACGGGCGCCAATGAAGTTGAATTGTTTACCACCAACTACGGCGTAACGGGCTTAAACATCGCCGGCACCTCCGCCGGTGGATTCTGGCCGCGTTCCAGCGCGCAGCCGGGCGCATATATGTTTGGCGCCGGCGTGTGGTTCGGGACGATTGTGGATGTGGACGGCGCGCCGGTTAAACGCATATTCAAGAGCTACAATCCAAATTCCGGCAATTCCTGGGCGGCGCCCGGCGATATTTCCGACGGGCCGGCGATACAAACCGATGCTGCGTCCGTGTCCAAATACCGCATTTACAGTTCGGTCGACTACGGCGCGGATGGGCAGCCTTTGAGCGGCGATGCGCCGGGCTGGCCGCTGTGGAGCACCGGTCAGGGCGAAGTCGGATCAAAGACGGGGAATCTGGGCGACTATGTGAGCGATGTTAACGATCGCAACATGGATGCAATGAGCGCAGGTCCGGCCTTTGTTTCGGACGAAGATCTGGTCTGCCGTTTCAAGGACAGCGACGTCAGCCTGTACGAGGGCGTCTCGGCAAACGCAAATCCAATCGGTTTGCAATTTGAACAGGCGATTTACTCCTGGACCGACACCGATCACGAAAATTTCGTGCTCCTGCGCTACGACGTGACCAACGTCAGCGGTGAAGATCTGTACGACTGTTTTATCGGGCACGCCGGCGATTTTGATATAGGCAATCCGGCGGTCAGTTCGGTGCGTGCGGCCAGCAACGATCACATCACGTACTTCGAGCAGCTGTCGGGGCGTCAGATGGTGGTACTGTGGTCGGAGAATGACGAAGATGTGCAGGGGATGGATTATGGCTATTTCGGCGTGTCGATGATGCAGTCGCCGACGGTTGACGACGACAATTTTGTGATTCAGGACGCCGATCCAACGGATTACCGCTCGCAAATCGGTTTAACTTCGGTGCGAAACTGGGTGATTCAAAACGATCCGACGGGGGCCGAAGAAGCCTACGACTTTATCTCCGGAAATATGTTTGACAGTCAGTCCGGGTCGGGCGACAAACGGCTGATGTTCTCCTGCGGTTCGTTTAACCTGCGCGCGGGCGAAACGGCGCGTTTTGTCTTCGGGTTTTTCTTTGCTCCCAGCGCCAGCGGCATACCCAACGGCCTGTTGACGGACGTCGAACTCCTGGTGGACGAAGTGGATAAAGGCCACGAACTGTGGAGCGGCCATGTGGTTTCCAGCGTCGGCAATAACGCCGCCGCCGATTACGGTCTGCAGTTAAGTCCCAATCCCGCACGCGATCAGTTAAACGTGGAGTTTAACACGGATAGGCCCGGTGCAGACATGACGATCGAGATTCTGGACCAGACCGGCCGCAGGTTGTTGACGCAGCGAGTGCGTGCGGCGGCGCAACAGGAGTCGGTCACACTTTTGCTGGACGACCTGGCGGCGGGCTCGTATTTTTGTCGTTTAAGTTCGGGCGACGGACATCAGACGGCGGGATTTGTGGTTGTGCGTTAGTCTGTACGCGTGAAGCAGAGTTTCAGACCTGAAGCCTGACGGCCTTCAGTACTATTCACAGATTAAGGGCGCGCGGCATTGTGCCGCGCGCCCTTGTTGTTTTAAAGGCTGGGACGATGTTCGTGGCCTTGAAACAGTCTGAATCTCGTGTTGCGCGTTGAAGAGAACTATTTAACTGAGAGTCGGCTGCGCACCGGGGCGATTTAAACAGAATGCCAAAACAAACAAAATACATAATAACAGGGATAGGTGCAGTTCGTTGCAGGATTAATTGAGTGTGACGGATATTCATCTCTTTTTTCCTTTCTCCGGCTGAAAATTAACATTCCGTGTAACCAAAGTGTTGTGGGATTCATCAACTCATGCACTGCCGCGCTTGCAACACTCTGCCATATTTACTCGACTCACATCAGCTGTTTAAAGCCGCGCAGACAAACACACGGTTATCTACACTCCAGGAGGCTACAATGAATGCTCTCTACTCTGTCTTAAGGCATCCCCTTGCATTGGGATTGTTAACTACTATGTTTTTCCTTCTGCCGCCTGTTGGCGTGGCGCAACAGTTGTTTGACCAACGAATGACGGATGCGAATGAAGTTGAAATGAATGTCACGAACATCGGCAACATTGTGCCGGTCACTGCCGCGCCTTCCGCTTCTTTGTTCTGGCCGCGTTCAAGCGCAATGCCTGGCGCTTACATGCTTGGCGGCGGCGTGTGGTTTGGCGCATTGATTCAGGGTGAGGACGTGTTGGAAAAGCGCGTCTCAATCAGTTACAACCCGAATTCCGGCCACTCCTGGATGGCGCCGGGCGACATATCCGATGGCCCGGAGATGCAGGAGGACGCTGCATCCATTTCAAAATACCGCGTGTATGCGTCAACCGATTACGATGCCGACGGCTCTGCTCTGGACGGCGAAGCTCCGGCCTGGCCGCTGTGGAATATCGATCAGACAGATGTTGGATCAATGTCCGGCAATCTGGGAGAATATGTCAGCAATATTAACCGGCGCAATTCGGCCGACCAGGGCGGCGGTCCTGTCGTCGTTTCCGATCAGGATCTTGTCTGTCGTTACAAGGATACGGATGAAGGGCTGTACGAAAATGGATCGGACGATCCGCAACCGATCGGTTTGCAGTTTGAACAGGCGGTGTATTCATGGGCCGACAGCGACCACGAAAACTTCGTGTTGCTGCGCTACGACGTGACCAACGTCAGCGGTCAGGATCTGTTCAGTTGTTTCTTTGGGCATGCGGGCGACTACGACATTGGCGATCCCGCGAATGGTGAGTTCCGCGCCGGGGCGAATGATCGTTTTGCCTACCACAAAGAACTGGATGGACGTCAGATGGTCGTGATGTGGTCGGACAATGGGGTGGACGTTGACGATCAGAACTACGGGTATTTTGCCGTGGCGTTGATGCAGTCGCCGTCGGTAGACGCTGATGAATATATCGTTGCGAATGCCGACCCGACTGATCTGGAATCGCAGGTCGGCCTGGCAACCGTGCGCAACTGGGTTATCCAGAACGATCCGGCGACTACTGAAGAGCGCTATGATTTTATATCGGCGCGAATCAAAGATACCCACGCGCCCGACGGAGGTGACAAACGGGTAATGCTTGCGAGTGGTCCGTTTAATCTGCGCGCCGGCGAAACGGCGCGTTTTGTGTTCGGGTTTTTCTTTGCTCCCGGCATTTCAGGCGTGCCCGACGGTTCACTTGAGGATCTGGCCGGGTTGATAGCGGAAGTTGATAAAGGTCATGAGTTGTGGAGCGGCCGCGTCGTTTCCGGCGTCGACCATGCCGAGGCAGCCGACTTTGGTTTGTCACTGAGTCCCAATCCCGCGCGCGATCAGTTAAACATAGCGTTCACGCCGGAGACGTCCGGGACACAATACACAGTAGACATTCTGGATCAGGCGGGTCGCACGCTGATGACGCAGCGAGTGCGTGCTTCGGCGCAACAGCAGTCGTTCACGCTTGTGCTGGACGACCTGGCGGCGGGCTCGTATTTTTGCCGTTTAAGTTCGGGCGATGGACATCAGACGGCGGGCTTTGTGGTTGTTCGTTAAAACCCGTTGAATCTGTACCTTCAGCTCATCTTCCGGCGGCTTTGTCTGTTAGTCAAACGCCGCCGCTGTGCGACAGATCCAAGACGTGAGTCTGTTCGCATTGCGCGAGGGGGCGCAGTGATTGAGTCTGAAGTAGCGATGGGCGCTGCGGCAACAGTGCCCATCGCTGTGTTTAAATCCCGCCGACAGTCCTTCAGCCTGCAACGCAAGGCCTGCCAATAAAGAAACCTGAAACCCACAGACTGTGGGTTCCAAATACCGTGGTTAACAAAAGAGAAAAGCCAGCCGTTGAGAAACGGCGCAGCGGTCTGAGTCAGGTGTCCGGAGTGTGTTAAACAAAAATGGCGCCGTGAGTGCTTCACGACGCCATGGGAGTTTTGGTCGCTATTAAACGTCTTAAATCAGAAGTCGGCGCCGCCGTCTTCGAGCATTTCCTCGACGTCCTTGACCAGGCTGTCCAATTTGGATGCGTCGATGCCCGCATTGGCCAGAACGGCCTCGCTGATCTCGGCCCATTCGGCTACGTCGGGCGTTTCGCGAATAATGTTAACAGCGTGTTCGGCCATTTTAACAACCGTCAGCATGTCGATCGTCTTTTTGGATTCTTCGTCGCCCTGCAGCGTGGCGGCCGTCAGATCGTGATGCAAAAGCACGCAGCGCAGGTGCTCCTCGGGCAGATCCCAGGATTTGCAGACCACATAACCGACGATGGCGTGATCGCTGCCGTATTTTTCGTTCTCGACGTCCGTTATTTTGCGTTCGGACGAAGCCTGCGCCGCGGTATAGACTTCCTCGTAATCCTTGAATCGCTGGCTGAGAAGTGGAATGCCGCAGTTCATAAACAGGCCGGCCACATAGGCCTCGTCCGGCGCTACCGTCAGTCGCAGCTTGCGCGCCAGGAAGAGCGCCGCACCCGCCACCGCGTTGGAACGCGCCCAGAAATCCTGCATAAACTGGCCCTTGATAAAACTGGAGGCGGCCTGGAGTGAAAGGCTCATGACAACACAAAATACGTTGCGGTAGCCGAGCTGCAGGACGGCGTGCTGAATTGAACCGATTTTACCCCGCGCGCCGAAAAATGGCGAGTTGGCGCGTTTAATCGTCGCAGCGCTGATGCGCACATCCGAGCCGATAATATCCGTAATGCGTTGCATATCCGGATCCTCTTTGGCCTGCTCCGCCATGAGGTCCTTGATAATCGCAAGCTGAGCGGGAATGGTAATACCCGACAGGATCGACTGAGTCGCTTTCAGGCGCTCCTGAAAATCTGTATTCATGCAGTGCATCCACTATCGATGAAAAAGGCATATCCTGGTCGCCCGAAAATATCCTTTTTTAACAAGTGAACAAAGAATCGGCCCTGCGAGCGGGGTATGCCTGCGCCTGCCGGGCCGTCGTATCAAGGCACCTGAGAGATCCTGAAGGAGTTGTTGCGAACGATAACGCGGTCGAGCGAAGTCACCACGCCGTCGCGGTTGGCGTCCCAGGGCAGGTAACCAACCTCGAAGCTGTGGCGGCGCACTTCCACGCGGTCGCGCGCATTAATGAAACCGTCCTGCGTGACGTCGCCGCCGAACGCGCCATAGAGATCGGGTTCCAGTTCCAGCGTCGGATCCTGAAAGTCGCGGAACGCCGCTCCCGCCGCGCGGAAGTCGATCTCGGCGCGGCAGTCCTCGCTGCGAATCAGAGCGGCGGCGGACATGATCGAAAGATGGCTCGGCATGTGAACCACGACCAGAACGGAATCAAAGCCAAAGTCGGCCGGCAACAGTATACCGTTGGTACCGTCGTGATCGCGCACAATACCTTCCCGGTCGAGCAGGGCGGCGCGGCGCAACAGCACCGTTGTGGCATCGTCCGGATCGCGCAATTCGACCAAAATCCAGTCGCTGATCTGCGCCGCGGCAAAGCCGATTGCCTCCGTGCCGCCGTAGTTGTGCGGTGCGCCGCCGAAAGGCTGCTCGGTTGGTAGTAGTCCGTTGTCGCGCAGGTCCGTGCGCATTGCGCCGCCGTCGTACGCGCCTTCGAGCAGCAGGTCGATTGACAGATGAATGGCATTGACGGTCACCGTCACCTGATCGTCGGCGTCGCAGCCGTGGATCGTGGCGACGGTAACGCGGTAGGTTCCGCTGCTCGCGACGACTATTGTCTGCGACGTGGCGCCGTTACTCCAGAGGTAAGCGGCAAAGCCACTTCCGGCGTCGAGTTCCACCGATTGACCACCGCAGAATTCGAGCGGCCCGTCAGCCGTTATCTGCGGTGCCGGCAATTCGTTAACGGTGACCGTGATCGACGTCGACTGCCTGCAGCCGTGGATCGTGCCGACGGTGACGTGGTAGACGCCGCTCGCGGCAACCGTTATACTCGGTGAAGTCGCGCCGTTATTCCACAGAATGAACGGGTATTGTGAGCCTATGCTGAGCCTTACGTCGCCGCCGGCACAGAACTCGGTCGGCCCGTCTGCGTGAATGTTCGGCTGCGGCAGCGCATAGACGGTCACCGTGACAGCGCTGGACTGCGTGCAACCGTGCACGTTGGCGACGGTAACGCGGTAGACGCCGCTCTGCGCCGCAACAATTGTCTGCGTCGTCTCACCGGTATTCCACATGTAACTCGCAAATCCGTCGCCGGCGTCCAGCTCTACGTCTTCGCCCTCGCAGAATTCGACCGGGCCGCTGTTAACAATTGCCGCCACGGGCAGGTCGTGCCGCGTTAAACTGATGCTCGTTGAACCGGAACAATTGTTGGCATTTGTCACCATGACGCTGTACGTTCCGCTCGCGTCCACGATGATCGTCTGACTTGTCGCGCCGTTATTCCACAGATAAGAAGTGAAGCCCCAGCCGGCGTCCAGCAAGCGCGTTTCACCTGCACAAAAATCCGTTGAACCATCCGTAGCTATGCGGGGCTGCAGAAATGTGTTAAGTCGTATTTCAACAATCTCCGTTGTGGCCTCGCAGCCGAAATCGCTCGTGATTGTACAGTATACCGCCGCCGTCGAGTTAAGCGTGATTGTCCGTCCGAGCGTGCCGTCGCTCCATTCATAAGCGTCATATCCGGCCGGAGCAAACAGCGTGACATCTTCGCCGGGGCAAAGTGTCGTCGGTCCGTCCGATGTTACCGTCGTCTGCGGCAGAGCGTGGATTGTTAACTCAATTGAGGCGCGGGATTGGCAGAGTTGTGCATTGGCGACGGTGACGCTGAATGTTAAAACGGCGGACGTCACGCCGCTGAGCGCTTGCTGTACGTTAATGGTCTGCGTCGTAGCGCCGTTGCTCCAGAGGTAGGCGCTGAACCCTGGGCCGGCGTCGAGCAGCAGAGTCTCGTCTTCGCAAATTTCGGTCACACCGCCGCTTGTAATCTGCGCGGTCGGCAGGCTGTTGACGGTAATGCTGATGGACGTACTCGCCGAGCATCCGTTGTTGTTTGTTACGGTTACCTCAAAAATGCCGCTTTGGTTAACCACAATGCTGGAGCTCGTCGCACCGTTGGACCACTGAATGCTTGAAAATTCGTCGCCGACATCCAGCGTGACGTCTTCACCCTGGCAGAATTCGGTCGGTCCATCGGCGGAAATGTTCGGTTGCGGCAGGTTAAACACAGTGACTGCTATCGATGTGCTCGCGGAACATCCGTTGCTGTTTGTCACTGTCGCCGCAAAAATGCCGCTTTGGTTAACCGTAATGTTTGACGTTGTCGCGCCGTTGGACCAGAGGATGTTTGTGTACTGCTCGCCGAGGTCGAGCGTGACGTCCTCACCCAGGCAGAACGCTGTCGGCCCGTCGGGTGTAATTGTCGGTTGCGGCAGGTTAAACACAGTGACGACAATCGACGTGCTCGCGGAGCATCCGTTGTTGTTTGTCACGGTCACCTCAAAAATGCCGCTTTGGTTAACCGTAATGTTTGACGTCGTCGCGCCGTTGGACCAGAGGATGTTTGTGTACTGCTCGCCGAGGTCGAGTGTGACGTCATCCCCCAGACAGAATTCAGTCGGTCCGTCGGGCGCAATTGTCGGCTGCGGCAGGTTGAACACGGTGACAGTGATTGAAGTGCCCGCGCTGCAGCCCTCGTCGTTTGTTACCGTCGCTTCAAACGTGCCGCTCTGGTTAACTGTAATGTTTGACGCCGTCGCGCCGTTGGACCACTGCACGGCGGACCATTCGCCGCCGACATCAAGCGTGACGTCTTCGCCCTGGCAGAAAGCCGTCGGTCCGTCGGCCGTAATACGCGGCGTGGGACTTAAACGCAGGGTGACGGTGATCGATGTGCTCGCGGAACATCCATTGGCATTTGTGACGAGCGCACTGTACACTCCACTCGTATTGACCGTGATCGATGCATCTGTCGCGCCGTTGCTCCACAGCACCTCGGCCCAATTATCGCCGACGTCGAGCGTGACGTCGTCCTTCGGACAAATTGTTGTGGGCCCGTCGGCTGTAATCTGCGGACTCGGATTGTCAAACACGGTGACAGTGACGGTCGTCGCTTCGCTGCAGCCGAACGCCGTACTGACGAGCGCGCTGTAAACTCCGCTCTCGTTGACGGTTATGGAATTGTCGAGCGAGCCCGTGCTCCACAGCACCTCAGCCCAGTTGTCGCCGACGTCGAGCGTGACGTCACCGCCTGCACAGAATTCCGTCGGACCGTCGGCTGAGATTTGCGGGTCGGGCGCGGAGTACACAGTCACCGAGATTGAAGTCGAAGCCGTGCAGCCGTCGAGCGTCGCGACTGTCGCCGTGTACAAACCCGTCTCGCGCACAGTGATTGCGCGGTTCGTCGAGCCGTCGCTCCACAGGATGCTCGCCCAGGTGTTGCCGACGTCGAGTTTAACACTCCTGCCGTCGCAGAATTCTGTTGGACCATTGGGCGTGATCGTCGGCTCCGGCAAGTTAAACACGGTGACCGTCATCGAACTTGAGGCCTGGCAGCCGCTGTCGTTGAATACCGTCGCCGTGTACACGCCGCTCTGATTTACCGCAATTGCATTTGTCGTCGCGCCGTTGGACCACAGCACAGACGCAAAGGAGTCGCCGACGTCGAGCGTGACGTCCTCGTCGGCGCAGAATTCGGTCGGTCCGTCCGGCGAGATCATCGGGGCAGGCAGGTCATACACCGTAATGGTAATCGATGTCGCCGCCGTGCATCCGTTGGCCGTGGTAACAATTGCCGTATAAATTCCACCCGTGTCAACAGAAATCGCAGGCGTTGTTAAACCGTTGGACCAGAGCACCGAGGCGTAGGAATTTCCGACGTCGATCGTGACGTCGTCACCGGCACAGAATTCGGTCGGTCCGTCCGGCGTAATCGTCGGCTCGGGCAAATCAAAAACCGTCACCGAGACCGAAGTCGAAGCGACGCAGTCGTTTGTGTTTACAACAGTGGCTGTAAACAGACCGCTCTGATTAACCGTGATTGCATTCGTTGTCGCACCATTGGACCACAGTACGGACGCAAAGGAGTCGCCGACATCCAGCGTGACGTCTTCGTTGGCGCAGAACTCAGTCGGCCCGTCGGTTGTGATTGTTGGCGCCGGCAGCTCAAAGACCGTCACGGAGATTGAAGTTGACGCCGTGCAGCCATTGGCCGTTGTGACCGTCGCCGAATAGACGCCTGTTTGGTTAACAGTAATACTTGCAGTTGTTGCGCCGTTCGACCACAAAACGGACGCAAAGGAATTGCCGACGTCGAGTGTGAGGTCCTCGTCGGCGCAGAATTCGGTCGGCCCGTCGGTTGTAATTGTCGGGGCGGGCAATTCAAAAACCGTCACGGAAACAGAGCTTGAGGCCGCGCAGCCGTTTGCGTTTACAACAGTGACAGTAAAGAGTCCACTCCGGTTGACCGTGATGGAATGAGTTGTCGCGCCGTTGGACCAGAGAACAGATTCAAACGACTGACCGACGTCGAGTGTGACGTTCTCGTCGGCGCAGAATTCGGTCGGTCCGTCGGGAGTAATCGTTGGCTGGGGCAGTTCAAAGACGGTCACCGAGATCGATGTCGACGCCGAACATCCGTTGGCCGTCGTGACGATCGCTGAGTAGGTCCCGCTTTGGTTAACAGTTATTGCTGTTGTTGTTGCGCCGTTGGACCACAACACAGACGCAAAGGAATTGCCGACGTCGAGCGTGAGGTCTTCGCCGGCACAGAACTCGGTTGGACCGTCGGTCGTAATTGTCGGCTCGGGCAATTCAAAGACCGTCACGGAAATGGAGGTCGTGGCGGAACAACCATCAATGTTTGCGACGGTCGCGGTGTAAACACCGCTTTGATTAACAGTTATTGCTGTTGTTGTTGCGCCGTTGGACCATAAGACAGAGTTAAACGATGGTCCCAGGTCGAGCGTGACGTCTTCGTCGGCACAGAATGTTGTCGGTCCGTCGGGTGTAATTTCCGGTTGCGGCAGCTTAAACACCGTGACTGCAATCGACGTGCTCGCCGAACATCCGTTGGCATTTGTTACGGTTGCCTCAAAAATGCCGCTTTGGTTAACAACAATGCTGGAAGTCGTCGCACCGTTGGACCAGAGGACGGCCGTAAACGAGTCGCCGACGTCGAGTGTGACGTCCTCGTCGGCGCAGAACTCGGTCGGTCCGTCTGGCGTGATCATTGGTTGCGGCAGTTCAAAGACGGTCACGGAGATTGAAGTAGCGGCTGAACATCCGTCGGCATTCGCGACCGTCGCCGTGTAAATGCCGGTTTGATTAACAACAATGCTGGAAGCTGTCGCGCCGTTGGACCAGAGGACAGACTCAAACGACTGGCCGACGTCGAGCGTGACGTCCTCGTCGGCACAGAATGATGTCGGTCCGTCGGCTGCAATTGCAGGCTCGGGCAGGTCAAATACCGTGACTGAAATCGATGTCGACGCCGAACAGCCATCGGCGTTTGTGACCGTGGCCGAATAAACGCCGGATTGATTTACCGTGATATTATTGGATGTTAAACCGTTGGACCATAAAACAGATGTGAAAGTGTCGCCGACGTCGAGCGTGACATCCTCGTCGGCACAGAATGTTGTCGGTCCGTCGGCTGCAATTACAGGTTCGGGCAGATTAAATACCGTGACGGAGATCGACGTCGAAGCGGAGCATCCGTTTGCATTGGTTACAGTGGCCGTATAGAGGCCGCTTTGATTAACCGTAATTGAGTTGTCGGTTGAACCGCTGGACCACAATACTGACGCAAACAACACACCGACGTCGAGCGTGACGTCGCTGTCGGCGCAGAAGTTTGTCGGTCCGTCGGCTGCAATGATCGGCTCGGGCAGGTTAAACACTGTGACTGAAATCGACGTTGTCGCCGAACATCCGTTTGCATTTGTTACGGTTGCCGAATAAATACCGGATTGATTTATGTTGATACTATTTAAGGTCGAACCGTTGGACCATAAAATCGATGCAAAAGACTCGCCGAGGTCGAGCGTAACACTTTCATCGGCGCAGAATGTCGTTGGTCCGTCAGGAGTAATTACAGGTTCGGGCAGGTTAAACACTGTGACTGAAATCGACGTTGTCGCCGAACATCCGTTTGCATTTGTTACGGTTGCCGAATAAATACCGGATTGATTTATGTTGATACTATTTAAGGTCGAACCGTTGGACCATAAAATCGATGCAAAAGACTCGCCGAGGTCGAGCGTAACACTTTCATCGGCGCAGAATGTCGTTGGTCCGTCAGGAGTAATTACAGGTTCGGGCAGGTTAAACACTGTGACTGAAATCGACGTTGTCGCCGAACATCCGTTTGCATTTGTTACGATTGACGTATAAACGCCGGATTGATTAACACTAATACTATTTGATGTCGAACCGTTGGACCACAAAACAGACGTAAAAGTGTCGCCGACGTCGAGCGTGACGTCGCTGTCGGCGCAGAAACTTGTCGGCCCGTCAGCGACAACAAGGGGATCGGGATTGTCAAACACCGTGATGTTAATCGAATCCGTGTCGCTGCAGCCATTGGCGTTGGTGGCTGTGACGCTGTAGAGGCCGCCTTCACTCACGGTGATTTCCGGCGTCGTTAAACCGTTGCTCCACAGGACCGACGTCCAACCCTCGCCGGCGTCAAGCGTCACGCTTCCGCCCGAACAAAAACTTGTCGGCCCGTCGGCGTTGATGTTTACCACCGGCAGCTCAAAAACGGTGATCGTCGGAGAAGTCGCTTCGGCCGTGCAGCCGCCAAGGGCCGTGACGCTGACCGAGTACTGCCCGCTCTGGTTCACCGTGATTTTCTGTGTAAGTGCGCCATTGCTCCACAGATAGTTTAAATGCCCCGCCCCCGCGTCAAGCACGACTGAATCGTCGGCGCAGAATGTTGTTGGTCCCTCGGGCGTAACGGTCACAAAAAAGCGGCAGTATTCAATCGGCGTAGCGGCGTCGGACTCATAGGGGCCGGCGACGGCGCGCACGTCGTAGTAGTACTTCTGGCCGAATGTTAACAGGCCGTGGGCATAACTGATGTTCGTCGGTCCGACGGATGCAATTTCACTTAAACTGCCGGGCGAGGTGCCGCGGTAGATGCGGAAGGCGTCGAGATCTTCAACGCCGGCGTCCTGCCACTCAATGCGCACGCTGTCGCCGTCGGTGTAGACGTTAACATTTATCGGCGCGGGAATTGGCACGACGGCGAAGTTGAAGTTGCTGTTGTCGAACACGATCGGATGTCTGGAATCGGCCGCGCGCACGCGCAGGCTGCTGCCGGGTACATCCGGCACGCGCCAGCTATAACTTCCTGTATTGGCGGTGGCGCGTTCAATTTTGTGCCAGTTGACTCCGCCGTTTTCGGAATAGTCCAGGCGGATGGCGGAAATATTGCCGACGGCATTACTCCACTGAATTGTTTTACGCGCGCCCACCTGCCAGCTCTCGCCGCCGTTGGGCGTCTGCAGCGCCAGCGTCGGGGCGATGACGTCGTTGTAGCGCGCCGCCGAATCATTGCTGTTGTCTGTGTCGCTCGCCAGAAAAGCGCGTGCGTACATGATGTATCGGCTGTTAACCGCTACAGAGGCTTCGGGGAAGTCGACCGTATCGATCGAATTGGCGCTGATCAGCGGAATCGTGCCGGAAGTGGAGAACACTTCCGCACGCAGCGGCTGGCTCACCATGCGGAAGGTGACCGGCAGGTTTTTAACCGCATTGCTGCCGTTGTTGCGGATTTCCACGCGCGGCACAAAAGAAGCGGTGTCGTCGCCGCCCGGCGTTGGGAACAGGATCTCGCGCACTTCAATATCGTTGTTGACGGTGATGCTGAACGCCGTGTCGCTCACATCTATCAGCCCGGCGTTGTTGCGGTCGTAGATGCGCAAGCGCCCCAGGTCCGTGTTGATCGCCGGCACCGTCCAGTTGTACTGTTCCGTGCTGGCCGTCTGGTTTGTGCGCACCGAATACCAGCTGGCGCCGTCGTCAGGCGAAAACTCGATCATGACGGTGCTGATGACCGTTCTGTCCCATTCTATTTTGCTTGTCGATCCGGAGACATATGTCGTGTCTTTGTTGTGACTTGTTAACTCCAGTGTGCCGGAGAACGAGCCCACCACCGCAAAGGGTTGTTTAAGTTCATTGTTAACAGTTTTTGAGTCGCCGGTGAGGGCGATGTCCACGCGCGAAAAATAATCGCCGAGCGTAGCCAGCGAGGTCGAAGCAAACGTGACGTGTTTAACTTCGCCCGCGTCAAGATCAACGTTTGCCGTCGTGCTCCAGACATCCGTTCCGTCGAATTCCTCAATCGTAAATGTGACGACCAGATCGGTCTGGTCGTCCGTGCCGACGTTTTTCACGACTGCTTCCGGCACAAACCAGGTGTCGTCTTCCACGGATGCGCCCGGCGCGGGCAGAGTGATGTCCATTACAGCGACGTCTTTTGCGGCCGACTCTTCCTCGCGGTACACACAGGCGCCGTTTTCGCAGCGGAAGCGAATCAGCGTCGAGACGATCGGATGCAGGTAGAGGCCCTTGCCGGAAGGCTGCAGGTGACAGTAACTCATGATCGTGCCGCGGCGGTCGATGCGCGTTGGAAAACAACCGCCTTCGGCTGTCCAGCAGGAGTCGATGGCCGGATTCCAGTTGCAGTTGTGTGTGTGCGACGAGCCGAAGTTGTGTCCCAGCTCGTGCGCCGTGACGTCCGTGTCCCACACGTAGCTCGTCGTGGGGTAACTCACGTTGTTGTTCAGGCCGCTGACGCCGTAGCCGTAGCCGCTGAGCAGGCTGCTGCACAAGACATTTACCCATGCCACGCCGCCGATGCCGTTGCGCCCCGAAAAGAGGTGCGCCAGGCTGCGATTGACGTCGCGCATGTTTGTGTTCCAGTGCGGCCGCATGTCGAACAGCATCTCCGTCGCATCGGTGTCGTCATAGGGGTCGCCGCTGCGCCAGACGCGCAGGTAGGGCACGCGCAGTCGCACGTTGACGTCGCGCGTGTACACGGCCGAGACCGCGCCCATGACGGTGCGCGCGTAGTTGACCGAGCGCGAGAGATTGGAGCCGTGGTCGGCGTAGAACTGAGAGTCGCAGTCGATGGCGATGGACGCGACGAGGATGTCGCTGCTGTTCAGGCGGTCTTTGGAGCCTTTCTGCTGCGCACCGCGATTCGTCAGAGATTCCTGAACGCGCTCGTCGTAGTCGTCGAGCAGTTCGCTTGAACAGCCCGTTTCCGCGACGCCGGGGCGCTGCGGCAGGTCGACGAGCGTTTCGTCATAGACAATGACCGTCGAGGTTTGCTGCGAGGGCTCGCCGAGGGGCGCGATCATGTAGCGCCGCGCGGGCCGTCCCTGCTCTTCGGGCAGGTCCACGTAGCCGCTGACGTAGCCGCTGAACACGGCCAGATAAACAAAGGAGCGCGGCTCGCCCGCGACCATGCCGGAAAGAAACAGCGCCGGGTCCGGGCTGTACGGCAGTTCCGTCTCGCCGTCCGCCGCCACCACGCGGGCGTCTTCCTCGAGAACTTTGAAGCGTTTGACCCACACGCGCACCGTGCGCGTCGGACTCAACGGCAAACAAAATGGCCGTTCAGCAGCGACGGGGAAGCCGTCAAGCTGCAAAGAGAATTCAACCGGATTGACCTGCAGAAATGCGGCCTCGGTTGGAAGTGTGTCCGTTTCGGGCCGTGGAACCTCGCGGAAAAGCGCGCCCTCCACGCTGTTGACGTCGCAGGGAACTTTGTAGCCGTCAACCGGGACGGCGGGATCCACGAACTGAAAATTGCGATAGCGATCGGGAAGGCCGGGAATGTAGACATAAGCCGAGTCGCCGGACTGCCCATGCGTGTGACGGCAATTGTCATCACAGCGATGATGCTCGGGCACGGCTACGGTCCGCGACAAGGCGGGAGCGGCTGCGGCAGACGCAGCGCCGGAGTTTTGCGCCAAAGCGGGAAGGGCAAGCAGGAAACTGACAACGCCCACGAACGACGCGCGGCGCAGCGAAAGCAGGAGCGAAGCTATCACGATACCTCTCTGACTCAAATTGACGGAATCCCGCATGTTGGCCGAACCGCCGGGCGGCCCGGACTGAAGTGCCGGCTGATGACGTTGAGCGCTTTGGCTCGGGAGTTCAAATCCGGGAACGACAAAAAGCCGCACCGGACGACTGGTGTTTATTTCATATTTTTGATTCCGCACGCCCGTTGTGCCGCAGGCATGTGATCAATCCGAGTAGTCAGGGCCTGCCGGGACGACAGGACGCGGAAAATAGCGTTCCGAACGATGAGAGTCAATTGTTTGCCGCGGCTGAATGTCCGCGGGCGGGCGGCAAACTCCCCCTCAGTAATGAAATCAGCTGCGCGACGCAGATGCGGTCCCGCAGCATGGCGACGATTCCATGAAAATCTATTTTGACCATCCCCTGGATTCCCATACGACCTTCGGCGTCACTGCACGGGCGGCGCAGTTCATCCGGGTCGAGGATGTAGTTGATATTCCGGCCGCGCTGGAAATCGCCGGCGGTTCCGGCAAAGCGCCCTATATCCTGGGCGGCGGCAGCAATGTGCTGATTACCGAAGACCTGGCCGGCGCGGTACTTTCTATCGGTCTGCGCGGCATCGAGACGGAGGAACACGGCGACGAGGTAATTGTGACGGCCGCGGCGGGCGAAAACTGGCACGAGCTGGTGGAATACTGCGTGGAGCGCGGCTGGGGCGGCATCGAAAACCTGGCGCTGATTCCCGGCTCCGTCGGCGCGGCGCCCGTCCAGAACATCGGCGCCTACGGCGTGGAACTGGCCGACGTCGTGGAGCGCGTGACGGTCTACGACACCGCGCGCGGCGAATCGTGTTCCATGACGCCGGCCGAGTGTTATTTCAGCTATCGCGACAGCATCTTCAAACAGGACCGAAGCCAAAGGCGGATCATCACTTCTGTTTCCCTGCGACTCTCTCGCACGGCCGCGCTGAACACGTCATACGGCGCAATCGAACAGGAACTTGCCGCGGTCCCGGCCGACAAACGCAGTTTCCGCGACGTGTTCGAGGCCGTGATTCGCATCCGCCAATCCAAACTGCCCGACCCCCAAAAAATCGGCAATGCCGGCAGTTTTTTCAAGAATCCGAACGTCCACGTCTCGCTCATGGAAAATCTGCGTCAGGACTACCCCGACATTCCCGCCTGGCAGGTGGACGAAGACACCTATAAAATTCCGGCGGGCTGGATGATCGAACAATGCGGCCTGAAAGGTGTGCAGCAGGGCAAGACGGGCACCTATGAAAAACAAGCTCTGGTAATTGTCAATTACGGTGGCGCCACGGGCGAAGAAATCTGGCGTTTTGCGCAGTACGTGCGCCGAACGGTCAAGCGGAAGTTCGGTTTTCAGCTGGCATGGGAGGTAAACGTCTGGTGAGCAATGTTTTCCGCTCCGCAGGAGAGTCTGAGCAATGTTGACGCTGACGGCGATATTCATCGGCGGCGGCCTGGGCAGCGTCTGCCGTTATCTGATTTCGCTTTTTGTGGCGGAGCGCAGCTCGGGCGCCTTCCCCTGGGGCACGTTGGCGGTCAATGTCATTGGTTCCTTTCTGATCGGTCTGATCGTGGCGGCGGCGGCGCGTCATTTTGAGGAGCTGCCGGAAGCGCTGCGTCTGGGCGCGGCGGTCGGTTTCTGCGGCGGATTCACGACATTTTCGACCTTCAGCATGGAAGCGCTGCGCCTGCTGCGCGACGGGCAGACGGCCACGGCGCTGCTCTACGTGGGCGCGAGCGTGGTTCTCTCGTTGGCCGGATTCTGGCTGGCGGACCTCTTGATTCGCTTTCCGCGTTAGGCTCCTCGACTGATCGCTTTGCCCCGGCATTGGCATTTGGGGCAGGCTCTTCTGACTTTTTTGTTTGTCAATGGGGGAGAAGTTCCAAACTCACCTGAGCATCAAAAGCCGATGATCCCGCAGCGCTCCGGCGCGCAGCTGAACGTGATACACCCCGCGCGCAAAATCTTCACTCAACTCCAGGACTCTGAAACTGTCGGTGCCGTGACCCGCGGCCGGCCAGCGCCGTTCGAGAATTGCCATGCCTGCGCTGTTGAACATTGTGAGCACCGTCTCCTCGCTGCGCGACACCACCGCGCCGATTGCAACCTGGCCGTCCGCCGGGTTGGGCGTCACACTCTGAATGCCGAAAGCGGTCGTAAAATCCAGCCCGAAGTTGACACAGAACGGATCGACCGACAGCTGACCGTTTTCCGTTTCGACGGCAAGGTCCTCGCTGCCGGTCCATGTAAAGTCTTCGATGATGATCGGCGTGACGGGGAAGTTCTCGTCGTACATCACGCGGCCGTCCAGGTAAAGCAAGGTGTCGCCGGGGACGGCGGAGGACGGCATCGTGAACGAGGTCGTCAGCAGATGATCGTCGCCGTCGCGGCTTCGCGTCGTGGCGGCCGCAAAACGGAAAGATTCGGGCAGAAAAACGCGCCGATCGATGCGCACGGTAATGTCAAAGCTGCCGGGCATCAGACGCGGCAGACTCAGTTCGCTCAGCAGCAGCGGCAGCGTCACGATTGAATTGTCGGGCGCAAAACGCAGATCGGGATACTCGACGAGCATAACTTCGCGTTCGGTGACCACGCCGCGCAGTGGAATCCGCAGCGCGGGTCCGCAGATGCCGCCGAGTGTATAAATGTTCAGTTCGTCGCTGAAACTGCCTTCCTGCGCAGACTGCAGTCTGACCGTGAACAGATGGCTTTCCGCGGGGTTGATGTCGATCGGAAGGACAAAATCCGCATCGATGGTAAACGGTGCGCCGATTCCGCTCAGTCTGACAATGCGCAGCGGTGCGGAACCCTCATTTTTCAGTTCAAAACTTTGTGTTCCGTTCTGCCCCGGCTTGAGGATGCCGAAGTCCACTTCCGTCGGTGTAGCCGCCAGTCCCGTGCCGAACAGGCTGCCTTTGAGGTGCACGACTTGTGTGATGTCGCAGGGTTCAAAATGGATGGTGAGTGTGCCGCTGTAGTCGCCCGTGGCGGTCGGCTCAAAACGAATGTCCACATCCTGCAGTTCTCCCGCATTCAGGGTGCTGCCCGCCTGCAGTGTCGTGCTGAACGGCTCGCTGATCTCCACCAGGTCGATCTCAAATTCGCCGGCGCGATCGGGCGCGGGCAGCAGGCTCAACGTGATCGTCGAGTCGCGCCGGCCGCAGGCCAGCGGGTCGCCGAAATCGAGGCTGTCCGGCAGTCCCAGGTGCGGCGCTTCGCTGCGGCCGCTGTACGGAACAAACAGATTTTCCTCGCAGAAATCGACCTCAAACTGTACCGCAGCGATTTCCTGCGTCGGCTGCGTCGGTTTGTAGCGCAGGCGCAGCGCCGCCACGCCGTTGGGCGGCACCTGCAGCGGCAGCGCGTCGATGGGTTCGATCGTCAGCGGTTTGACGATGCGCACGATGCTGATCGGCTGGGCGCCGCGATTGTTGAAAACGACTTCAGACTCCGAACTGCGTTCGCAGCTTAGCAGCGGCGGAAAGTTGATCTGCTTCGCATCCAGCGGCAGGACGTCGTCAATAAACCTGGCGCTCAGATCCACCTCCAGCGTGCCGGAACAGTCGGAAATGCTGAGCGCGTAATCGATGCCCAGCTGCCCGACCACCAGATTGACGCCGCTCAGCGGCCGGATGGACAGGTCGACGCTTTCACCCGCCGGGATCGGATCGTCGATGACGTTCGGTGTGACGCTGAAAGCGGGGCTGATTCGAATCTCGCCGACATTGAGTTCCTCTTCCGCCGTATTTGTGATGCGCAAGGTGCGCGCCTGCGGCGTGGCGCAGAGCGGCACATTGCCGAAGTCGACTTTGTCCGGCTGCGCCAGCAGTGCTTCGTCGGCTTTTTCCACCTGGATTGTCAGCGCCAGGTCGCGCACGCAGGGGCGTCCCTGCAGATCGAGGACGGCGGTCACGCGGCCGGGCGAATCTTTGGTCACGCGTACCTCCACCTGAACCGTGGCCCGCGCGGCGATTTCGCTGTCCGCTGGTGGTTGCGACAAAATCTGCAGCACGGACGGATTGCGGCTCTCGGCGCCGGCCCACTGGATATCTTCAATTCCGTCGTTCTGAATGGTCAGCTGCACAGTTTTTTCTTCTTCACAGGCTCCGATCAAAACGTCCGTCGGCCCGCCGACCAGCACGAGGCGTCCCGGGGTGCGCTGGCGCACTTCGATGCTCGCCGTTTTGGTGCAGCCGTTGGCGCCGAATCCGATAACGGTGTAGATGCCCGCTTTGTCGACCTCGATGGAAGGAGACTGGCTTTCCGTCGACCACAGGTAGCTGTCGAAGTCGCCGACGGCTCTCAGTGTGACCGTCTCACCGACGCAGAGCGGCAGGCTGCCCTCGGTCGGCACGATGTCAAGCTCGGGAATGCCGTAGTTCAGGAACATGGCCCACAGCGCATTGTCGGGTTTGCTACGCAGCGTCATTTTGAAACTTGTGGCACCGGCCTGCACGAAGTTGTTCAGTTTGGCCAGGACGTCGTTGCCGCCCATCTGCGGGTCGGCCGTATCTTCCAGCAGGCCGCGCAGGATGCCGTCAAAGTAGGTGAAGTTCGCAGCGGGTCCGCCGCAGACGCCCGACTGCGGGTCGTTGCCGCCGATGCTCCCCAGAAGGTTGTCGTCGATAAAAATTCTGGCGGCGTCCAGTTCATCGTTGCAGATGTAGCCGCACATGAGTCCCAGGCCAAGGTCGAAACAATTGGGCGGCGTCAGATCAAAAAGGTAGTCAAGCGGATCGTTGCTGAAATTGTAGTCGTTGAGCAGAATCTCGACGTGCGTCGCCTTCAGATCGGTTCGCTCAAAACACACCCACAGATAGAAATCGGCGTAGCGGTTGGAGCTTTCGTTCTGCGGCGGGATGTCGATCAGGTAGGTGTTGCGATTTGATTGTACACGACCGGTCACGTCTACCGCGTGCACGCCGGAATTGACGCCGAAATTGGTGTCGAAGTTGTCGGACACCTGATTGGCGGCGTCCAGCTGCAGCGGCGCGCCGTCAAAGGTGATCGTCAGCGGTTTGACCGGGCCGTGACGCCCCGCCAGGAGGTAGGCCTGTCGTATCGTGCAGTCTGCCGGGATGGCAATGGTAATTACGCCCGAGCCTGCGCTGGTAGCCGGAGGTGAATATCCGCCGCCCGTAGCGCCGCCGTGGACCACCTGACGGAAAAAGACGTCCTGAGCGCTCGTGCCTTCCGGCGCGACGACAAACAAAAAAATCGCAAGGAAACAGGTCAGGAGCAGGTCCGCGGCAAGACCCCGTTTGCGGTACCGCAGTGAAAACGGTTGTGTGACTGGCAGCATGTCGGCGAAAAAAAATATTCGGTTTGCGGGATCGGAATCCCGGCTGGGTGACGGCTGAGAGGGCAGGCAGGTCGGCAATGTACGTTGCAAGCGAAACATAAACAATCCGTAATGCCGTGCATATTTATGAGCCTGTCGGTTTCGAGGCTCTTTACGTGGTCATTTCATTCGATCGCAGAGAGAACCCGGCCGCGGCGAATTTGTCCCAATTCCCCTTCCGGGCGTAAATTGCCGCTCATTTTTTGAGAGGCGACGCTGCGCCCGGCAAATGTCGGTGCGATCGTTTGATGCGCCGACAGGCGGGAGGATTTCATGACGAGTTTGCGACTGGCCGTAGTTCAGTTTTCGGCGCAATTTGGTGAGACTGAGGCAAATATTGCGTCGCTGGAAGCACTGCTGGCACCGGTGGAAGCCGATATTATCGTGCTGCCGGAGCTGTGTACCACCGGCTACTTTTTTCAGTCGCGCGACGAGGCGGCGCAGTACGCCGAGACCGTCGACGGTCCCTCCTGCAATCTGTTCCGGCGCACGGCCGCCGCTAAAAATGCCGTTGTTGTGGGCGGTTTTGCCGAGCGCGCCGGCGCACAGATTTTCAACAGTTGTGCGCTCATTGCACCCGAAGACGCGGAGGTGCAGGTCTACCGCAAAATCCACCTGTTTTACCGCGAGAAATTTGCCTTTGACGTGGGCGACAAACCCTGGTTCAGCGTGTACAACGCCGCGCGCGACGTCAACATCGGCATGATGGTCTGTTACGACTGGCGTTTCCCCGAGGCGGCGCGCAGCCTGATGCTCGCCGGCGCCGACCTGGTCGTCTGCCCGTCCAATCTCGTCACCGAAGCCTGGCGCAAGGTCATGCCCGCGCGCGCCATCGAAAACAAAGTCTACATGGCCGTTGCGAACCGCGCCGGAACGGAAACGCGCGGCGACGAAACACTTGTGTTCAAGGGCGATTCAGCCGTCTACGGCTACAACGGCGACGAGCTGGCCCTGGCCGACCCGCAGAGCAACATCGTGATCTACGCCGACATCCTGCCCGCCAAAACACGCGACAAGTCGTTCAACGCCTTCAACGACGTGCGCCGTGACCGCGTCCCCTCGGCCTATGCCGCACTCTGTCGACCGAATGAGGCGCAGGTCTGAGCCGCCAAACCAGAAAATTGAAAGACCTCTCCATGAATTTCTCGACCCTGCGACTGTCCGGCATTCTGCTGCATATTTCTTCGCTGCCCGCCGCCGCGGGTGAAGCCGATCAGGGCATTGGCGACCTGGGCGACGGCGCCCGCGCCTTTGTCGATTTTTTACAGGCGGCCGGGCAGAGCTGCTGGCAGGTGCTGCCGATCGGCCCGACAGGCTACGGGGACAGTCCCTACGCCTCGTATTCGGCTTTTGCCGGCAATCCCGATTTCATCAGTCTCGACGACCTGCAGCGTCGCGGCTATCTGAGCGCCTCCGAGCTGCCGGACCTGGCGCGCACGCGCAAACACGCGCATATCGGCGCTGCGCGCGAAGTGAAAATGCCGGCGCTGCGGCGCGCCTGGCAGCGTTTCTGCAGCGCGCGCACCTCCGCCGAGAGCGGCGCTTTTCATCATTGGGCTGCGCAGCAGGGCGACTGGCTGGACGACTTTGCACTGTTCATGACGCTGAAAGACTTGCACGGCGGCGGCGCCTGGTATAGCTGGCCGCGCGAATACAAACTGCGCGATTCGGCTGCGCTGCAGGCGCTGCGGCGCACGCAGGGCGAACTCTTCGATTTTCACCGCTGGCTGCAATGGCTGTTCAGCGAGCAATGGCGCAGCCTGCGCGCCTATGCCGCCGCGCGCGGCGTGCAGTTGATGGGCGACATCCCGATCTTTGCCGCGGATGACTCGGCCGACGTCTGGGCGCATCCGGACCAGTTTCTGCTGGACGGCGAACGCCGCCCGACCGTCGTGGCCGGCGTGCCGCCCGACTATTTCTCCAGAACCGGTCAGCGCTGGGGCAACCCGCTCTACGACTGGGACGCGATGCGCCGCGACAACTTCGGCTGGTGGGACGCACGTCTGCGGCGCATGCTCGAATGTTTTGATCTGTTGCGCATCGATCACTTTCGCGGATTTGAAGCCTTTTGGGCGATTCCCGCCGCCGATGACACCGCCGTCAACGGCCGCTGGGTCAAAGCGCCCGGCAGCGAGCTGTTCGCCGAAATCCGCCGCCGCCACGGCGCGCTGCCGCTCGTGGCCGAAGACCTGGGCCTTATAACGCCGGAAGTCGTGGCCCTGCTGCGCGAATGTGGATTCCCCGGCATGAAAGTCCTGCAGTTCGGTTTTGAGAGCCGCGACCCGCGTAACGACTTCCTGCCGCACAACTTTGAGCGCAACTGCGTGGTCTACACCGGCACGCACGACAATGCGCCGACGGCCGCCTGGCACCGCGACGCCTCGAATGAGGTCAGGGATTTTGTTGAACAGTACACCGGTATGCGCAGCTCAACGCGCGTCGTGCGCGAGCTGATCCGCGCCGCACTGGCTTCGCCCGCCGGCCTCTGTCTCTTCCCGATGCAGGACGTACTGGCGCAGGGCAAGAGCCGTCGTATGAACGAACCCGGGCAGGCGCGCGGCAACTGGTCCTACCGCATCGAGGCCGAAGACCTGGCGTCCGATGTCGCGGCGGACCTGCGTCAACTCACCGCGCTCTACAACCGTCTGGCCTCGTCTTCCGCCTGAAGCGCGCCGCCATGTCGTTAGCCTGCTTTTGTGTACTTTTGCGCAGCGCCGCCGCAGCTGCGGCAACGCTGTCCCGCTGCTTCCAACCACAAACCACGATAGTTCATGCGACATTTCCAGCGCTGTTTCCGCTTTATTCTGTTGGTCGTCTGCCTGCTGATTTTTTGCGCCGCGGCACAACCGCTCGCCGCGCAGGACGCGGCCAACCGCGTCGATCTCAGCTCGCCCTACGGCACGATCCGCACGCATCTGATTTTCCTGCAGGAAAAAAACTACAAGCCGGATTCGGCCGCGGCCACGCTGAACATGGTGGATAATCGCACCAGCGAGGCGCGCGAAATCGCCATCAAACTCAAGGAATTTCTCGACTTCCGCGGCCTGCTCGTGGAGATGGACAACGTCCCGGCCAATCCCGGCTACGTCGACACAAGCACCGGCGAAGCGACATTCACGCCGTTCCACGACTACCCGACGATCTACGTTGAAAAAGTCGGCAAGCGCTGGTTGTATTCGGAGACCACGGTCAACGCCGTGCCGGTGCTGTGGGAGCAGACGCAGACCTGGACCTTTGAGGAATTCATCGACACCTTCGACTCCATCGACGCCGATCGTTATCTCGGCCTCAAACTCGGTCACTACGTCACGCTGTTTCTGATTCTGGCGCTGGCTTTTGTATTCCACCGCATCCTGTCCTTTGTGCTCACGAGCGTGATCCTGCGCTATCTGGAAAAGTGGCTCAAAGGCGCGGTGGCGGTCGATTTCATCCGTCAGGTGGCGCGCCCGCTCAGCTACCTGATCGTCTACCTGGCGATCATAATATTGGTGCCGACGCTCAAACTTCCGCCTTTCCACCAGAAATACCTGCAGTTGCTGCTGCAGCTGATGGTGTCGATCTACGGCATCATGATTTTCTACCGCGTCGTCGACCTGCTCGGCGCGTACTTTGAGAAAATCGCCGAAAAGACCGAAAGCACGCTGGACGATCATCTGGTGCCGCTGGCGCGGACGCTCACAAAAATCCTCGTGGTGCTCGGCGGAATAGCATTGATCCTGCAGAACTGGGGCATCAACATCACGGCGCTGCTGGCCGGTCTGTCCATCGGCGGTCTGGCCTTTGCCTTTGCCGCGCAGGACACCATCCGCAACTTCTTCGGCTCGATCATGATTTTTGTCGACAAACCCTTCCAGATCGGCGACTGGGTGGTGTTCGACGGCGGCGAGGGCACGGTGGAGGAAGTCGGCATCCGCAGCACGCGCGTGCGCACCTTTTACAATTCGCTGGTCTACGTGCCCAACGGCAAGCTGGCGGACATGATGGTGGACAACATGGGGCTGCGCCACTACCGCCGCTACAACACCAAGATCAACATCACCTACAGCACGAGCCCGGCGCAGGTGGACGCCTTTGTACAGGGGCTGCGGCGCATCGTGGACACACATCCCAACACGCGCAAGGACTACTATCAGATCTTTTTCAACGACATGAGCGCCACCTCGCTCGACGTGCTCTTCTACATCTTTTTTGAGGTGCCGGACTGGACGGAGGAGCTGCGCGCGCGCCACGACGTTCTGCTGGCCATTATGAATCTGGCCAAAGCTCTGGGCGTTGAATTTGCCTTCCCGACGGAGACTATTCACATCGACAGCTGGCCGGCCGGTAACGCGGCTCAATTGCCGGTCGATTCAAGCGGCGAGACCAACAAGATGGCTGTTGCTGAAGAAGAGGATTTCAGGAAGAGTATTGACGAGGTCATTGCGGGCATGCTGGAGCGCAACCGCCTGGAAAACGAACGCCTGCAGCGCGAACAGGAGCAAAAATAGGGTTCTCGTCCGAGGATCAACTGCCTGATTACAGCGCCGTTCCGGCTCGTTTTTCTGAGCTTTTTGCTCGTCTTTGCGGGGAAAAAACGAGGCGTGGCGTCAGGTGCGGCCCATGCCTTTGTAGAGGTCGAAACGCGCTTTGTACGCCACCAGGTTGAAGTCGCTGTCGCGCAGCGTACCGCCGGAAGGCAAAAAGTAAAAAGTCGAAGTTGTGTCGGTGACGTCGCGCGAAATCACGCCGCGTTCGTCCACGTAGAAGCGCAGGATTTTGTAGCCCAGGTGTTCGTCGGCCGTCTGCAGCTGCCGCTTCAGGTTGTCGTCGGAAAAGAGGTGGAGGTCCGTATCGGGCTGTTGATTTGGCATGGGAAATGGATCCGAAGGAAAGAGCGCCGCGCTTTGGCCGCTGCGGCGAATAAGCGTAAATTCGGGACTGCCTGACTGCAAAGAAATCCACGCCCTATGGCGGCGTCCAATATCACTGCCGGACGTGTTCACGGCTAACGCGGCGAACCACAATTTATTTGGCGGCGGACAGTCTTTGAACTCTCTTTTTCCGTCGCACGCGCGGCGGACGCAATTGCACTCACGAAGAGACACAAAATATTATGTTAAAGTTCATCGAAAAACTCTTCGGCAGTAAACGCTCGAAAGACGTTCAGCATCTGCTGCCGCTGGTCGAAGAGATCAACGAGATCTACGCAACGCTCGAATCCCTGAGCGATGAAGAGCTTAAAGCAAAAACCACGGCGTTCCGCGCGCTGATAAACGAACGCGCCGCCGAAGTGCGCGCCGACATCGAAACTCTGCGCGAAAAAATCCGCACCGAAGACTTGAGCCACGACGATAAACTCGACACCTACGACGAACTGGCGCGGCTGGAAGACGAAGAATACGAGTCGGTTCAGGATACGCTGGAAGAAATTCTTCCCGAAGCGTTTGCAGTCGTCAAGGAAACCTGCCGCCGCATGGTGGGCCACGTGTACAGCGCCGCCGATACCAAGGTCGAGTGGAAGGAAGTTCCCTACGACGTCCAGCTGATGGGCGCCATCGTGCTGCACCAGGGCAAAATTGCCGAGATGGCCACTGGTGAAGGTAAAACGCTCACCTCCGTCATGCCGCTCTACCTGAACGCATTGCCGGCCAAGGGCGTGCACCTCGTCA
This sequence comes from uncultured Hyphomicrobiales bacterium, assembly GCA_964445695.1. Lineage (GTDB taxonomy): Bacteria > Bacteroidota > Ignavibacteria > Kapaibacteriales > UBA7675 > JAUIKM01. Next base: position 169,482 of record CAYULF010000005.1, read on the forward strand.
CGGTCAACGATTACCTGGCGCGCCGCGACGCCGAGTGGATGCAGCCGGTATTCGACTTCCACGGCATCACGATCGGCTGCGTGCAGTCCAACATGCCGCAGGACAAACGCAAGGCGCAGTACGAGTGCGACATTACGTACGGCACCAACAGCGAGTTTGGTTTTGATTATTTGCGCGACAACATGGTGGGCAACCGCGAATCCATGGTCCAGCGCGAACATTACTACTGTATCGTTGACGAGATCGACTCGGCGCTGATCGACGAAGCGCGCACGCCGCTGATCATCTCCGGTCCGGTGCAGCAGCAGACCGGTCACCAGTACGAAAAACTCAACCCGGCGGTCCGCCGCCTGGTGGAAATGCAGAAGCGCCAGGTGGCGCACTACGTGGTGGAAGCCGAGCGCCTCTACAACGAGGCGGTCAAAAAAGGCAGCGAGGACAAACCGGATAAAGAACTGCTGGCCGAAGCCGGCGTCAATATCCTGCGTGCCTACCGCGGCTTCCCCAAAAACAAACGCTACATGAAGCTGGTGCAGGAGCCGCAGTTCATCAAACTGCGCACCGAGACCGAACTGGAGTACCTGCGCGATCAGGGCCGCCGCATGGCCGAGATCGACGAAGATCTGTACTACTCGATCGAGGAAAAACAGCACCAGATCGACCTGACCGAAAAGGGCCGCGAATTCCTCTCCGGCGCGCACGAAGACGCCGACATGTTCCTGATGATCGACATGGCGACGGAAATGAGCGCCATCGAAGGCGATCAGGAGAGCAGCGAAGAAGACAAACAGCTGAAAAAAGACGAATTGATGCGCCAGTACTCGGAACGCAGCGAGCGCATCCACGTGACCTCCCAGCTGCTGCGCGCCTACTCGCTCTACGAGAACGACATCGAGTACGTGGTGCAGAACAACAAAGTCCAGATCGTCGACGAGAACACCGGTCGCATCCTGGACGGACGTCGATACTCGGACGGCCTGCACCAGGCCATCGAGGCCAAAGAGGGCGTCAAAATTGAAAAGGACACGCAGACTTTTGCCACGGTGACGCTGCAGAACTACTTCCGCCTCTACCGCAAAATGGCCGGTATGACCGGTACGGCCGAAACCGAATCCGCCGAGTTTTTTGAGATTTACAAACTCGACGTGGTTGTTGTGCCGACGAACCGTCCGATTGCGCGCGACGACATGAACGACCAGATTTACCGCACCAAACGCGAGAAATACAACGCGGTGGTGGACGAAATCAAACGCCTCAACGACGAGGGGCGGCCTGTGCTGGTCGGTACGGTGGCCGTGGAGGAATCAGAAAAACTGAGCAAGCTGCTCAAGCGCGCCGGCGTGAAACACAATGTGCTAAACGCCAAGCAGCATCAGCGCGAAGCTGAAATCGTGGCCGAAGCCGGCCGCCGCAGCGCGGTGACGATCGCCACGAACATGGCCGGCCGCGGTACGGACATCAAACTGACGCCCGAGACCAAAGAACTGGGCGGCCTGGCGATCGTCGGTACCGAACGCCACGACTCGCGCCGCATCGACCGCCAGCTGCGCGGGCGTTCCGGCCGTCAGGGCGACCCCGGCAGCTCGCGTTTTTACCTCTCGCTTGAAGACAAACTCATGCGTCTCTTCGGCGGTGAGCGCGTCGGCAATATGATGCAGCGCCTCAAGGTGCCGGAAGGCGAGCCGATTGAGCACAAGATGATGACGAATGCGGTGGAGCGCGCCCAGAAAAAAGTTGAAGAGAACAACTTCTCCGTGCGCAAGCGCCTGCTCGAATACGACGACGTCATGAACTCGCAGCGGACGGTCATCTACGACCGCCGTCGCCACGTGCTGCAGGGCGAGCGCATGCGCGGCGAGCTGTTTGAGTACATCGAGGAGATGGCGGGCGAGTGGTACGACAAATTCCAGCCCGAAGCGGATATCGACGAATTCCGCGACATGCTGCGCACGACGCTGCTGATCGACCTCGACCTGGACGCCAAGCAGTTCGGCGAGATGGGCCAGGAGCAGTGCATCAAAATGGTGGTTGAAGCGGCCGAAAAATACTACAAACGCAAGGAAGAGATGCTCGGGCCCGACTTCATGTTGCAGCTGGAGCGCGTGGCTTTCCTGCAGACGATCGATGAAAAATGGCGCGATCACCTGCGCGCGATGGACGACCTGAAGGAAGGCATCGGTCTGCGCGGCTACGCGCAGAAAAACCCGATTGTCGAGTACAAGGCCGAGGCATTTGGTCTGTTCCAGGACCTGATCCGCGACATCAACCGCGACACGGTTAACTTTGCCTTCAAGTTTTTCCCGCGGGTGGTGGACCGCCGCACGCGCGTGCGCGAAAACGATCCGCGCGTGGCGGATGCGGTTGCCGCGGCGGCCTCCAAAAGTGGAGCCGGCGCCGCAGCTCCGGCCCCGGCGGGCGATGCGCCGCGCGTCAGCAGCGTCAGCATGAGTTCGATGAACTTCTCGCGTCCCACGACGAGCATGCCGATCGGCGACGGCGAGGCGCAGCAGGAGCAGACGAGCGCCAATGGCCAGTCCGCCAAGCGCCGTCCCGTGACGCGCGAGACGCCGCGAATCGGTCGCAACGATCCCTGTCCCTGCGGCAGCGGCAAGAAGTACAAGGCCTGTCACGGCCGTAGTTAAAAATTGCCTCTAATTGCAAAGGCCCCGCGCGGCGGATTGAACATCCGCTGCGCGGGGCCTTTGTGTTTCAGGTCTGCTGAAAATCAAATGAGGCTGCTTTCCACCCGCGGAAAGCAGCCTCATTCGTATTCAGGAGCACATAGACAGTAACCCCGGAAATGGGGGAGGTTTCAGGCTTCTACCCCAAAACCTTCTGCGTACTCTTGAAATGCAACTTGGCGACCTTGCCCAGGGCTGAAGAGCCGTGGCGTTTGACCAGCTCCTGCGCCGCCTTGATGACTTTGCCGCTCGCGCCCTTGGGCAGCGCCATGCCGAATTCCTTCTCCAGCGCGGCCATGTGCTCCACGTAGGCCGCGCGCGCCAGGATGCTGGCCGCCGCGACCGCCACGTTGCGCTCCGCGCGTACCTCCTGCCTCAGTGTGATCTTGCGTCCGCGCTGCATCAGGTTGCGTTTGATCATGAATTCATGCGCAAACTTGTCCGAGAGCACCGTGTCGCAGTCGACTTTTTCCAGCAGATTTTCGATGACGCGGGCGTGGCCCCAGCCGAGCAACTGGTTCAGATTGCCGATTTTGGCGTAGAGTTCGTTGTATCTGACATTGTTGATCGCCACGACTGAAAACTCAAGGCGCTTTTTGAGGCGCGCGGCGATAGACACGATCTGCGGGTCGGTCAGGCTCTTGCTGTCGCGCACGTTCAGTTTGTGCAGGTCGGCCACGTCTTCGCGGCGCACGTGCGCGCCGGCGATTACCAGCGGCCCGAAGTAGTCGCCCTTGCCGGATTCGTCCACACCGATGAGCGACGGCAACTCCGGCATCGAGAGATCGGCGTCCGCGCCTTTGGGCGGTGCTGCTTCCTGCCCGAGGATGTTTTCGATCTTAGTGCGCAACGCCGGCGGCCTGACCTGCGAGAGGTCAAGCTTGACGCCTTTTTTGCCGGCGTAGATGCGAATCGTGAATTTTTGCTCTCCGTTACCCACTTCGGCCTGCAAACCATAACTGATTGCGCGCGGCTCTCCCACCAACCAGCCGGCATGACCCAATGTGCGCGTTACGGCGTGCAGCATGTCCATTGCGGTTTTGTATTCCTGCGGCACTTCGACTCCCATTCGATGATTGACGGTTGACAACCCGGTGCAAAACAAAAAATTGCCTTTAAAGCGGATTTTTCGGGCGGACTGGACTTTAGAGGTCGGTTCCGCCGCCAAAATTACGGAAGCGCGGCTAAAAAGTGCGGTGCGCGTCTTCCACATGCGCTGTGGAAAAGTGAGCAGACGATGTGGATAAGTGTAAAAGTCGGTGGAAAACTGGTGGAAAAGTGTGGGTTTTGTGCGGGCTCTCGCTGTGAATAATTCGCTAAACCATTGAATAGAAACAGCTTACGGCTGCCCACATCGGCGTGAAAATGACAAACTACGGCTTGACTTTTTCCACATTGCGACAGTTTGAACTCAGAGAGTTCTTGAGGTTGCCGAGCCTAAAAGATTGAAAAACATGAGGTTATCCACAGTCAGGCAAAGTGAAGTCTGCAGCTTGGCGCTCCATTCGGCCAGTCTGGTGATCGTGCGATGCGGTGCGGTGTCAACATTTTGACGTCCAGCCGGGCGGGGTGGATTGCCGGCGGCGCAGTTCCAGAAGTAAACCGATTGCGCGATTTTGTTGCGGCCCGGCGTGAGAAATTTCCAGCGACTCGAGCTCAAAGAGTTCCGCCGCGCTCTGCTCGGCCGGCAGTACCGGGTAAACTTCATCGCGCAGACGATGCACAAATTTGAGCGCGCGCAGGTTGTTGAACCAGGTGAAGATTTTGCGGCGCAGCATGGCCGCCCCGCCGCTGTTGGCGCGCAGATGCTCAAGCGCCTCGTAAAAGTCCGCGCTCCGCAGGAAGTCGTCGAGCAGATCGTCGCGGCGCAGATATCCCACAAAGTCGGCGGTCTCCAGAGTGTGCAGGCTGCGAACGGCACGGCAGAAATGGCGCAGGTGCCGCCAGGTGCGTGGGTCGTAGCTGGTGATGCCCGCGCCCGATTCGATGCGGTCGCCGACGGCTTTGCCCGTGCCGAAGGGAACGCGGTCGGAGATGCGTGGAGACGGAATCACGCGCGTGTCGAGAATCTCGCCGTAGTCGCCCAGCGGAAAGAGCTTCTGCAGGAAGTAAAAGTCCTCGGCGGCCTTGCGTTTGTTCATGCCGCCTTCGCGGCAGTAGACCGCGGCGCGCACGGCAAAACTGGAGCCGATGGTGTGAAAAGCCCAGGGGTAGTCGGCCGCGCGCAGACCTTCCACATAAGTGCGCAGATGCAGCTCGTATTCGACGATCGCTCTGTACACGTCCGGTGCAAAGTCCGCGCCGTTCAGCGGATGTTCGTAGTGGATCGACGCGGCGGGCATGGCCGGCGCGCGCCGAAAGGCCCGCTCGATGGCACGGAGATAGTCGATATCGACCAGCGAGTCGGCGTCCAGCCCGGCTATGATCCCGTCGTCAAATCCGCCCGCCGCAAAACGAGAGGCGGCCTCGTCCATGACCAGTTTGCGTGCCAGACCGACGCCGGCGTGGCGCGGCGGCAGATCGTCGGCCAAAAAGACGTGGTAGGCGCGCTGCGAGGTTGAGTGCCGATCGGAAATGGAATTAACCTGCTCGACGGTGGCGGAGTTGAGCGCACGTGTGTCGGCGTCGGAATCAGCGCCGCCATTGACGCAGACGAGGATTTCGACGTCGCCCTCGGGCAGGCGACAGGCCTGCAGCGATTCCAGCGTAGATAATATATTCTCCTCGCGATGCGCGGGGATCGTGACGGCCAGGCGCAGGTTGCGCGCCGGCGGAGCGTCGAGAAAAGGCGGCGCGGCCCCGAATCGGCTGCGGTAATGACTGAACAGCTTTTGCATGGACTGCAAAGATACTGCGCGCCGCGTTAAGCGAGGATTTTTTGGATGCTGCGCGGCGCCGGTGAAACTTTTCAGCGCGTGTGCACCACCTTGGCGGCAAATGAACAACATTGCGGACCCCGAATCGGGATACGATACATGACAGAAACAGCTGAGACACAGGCGATGCGACCGCCGGGCGCGGCAGGCAGGCAGGAAAGCGAGGAGCGATTCCTCGCGCTGCTGGAAAAGGCCAAACCCGGCCTGACGCGCTTCTGCTGGGCAATGACGCGCGACGAACAGGACGCCGCCGACCTGCTGAGCGACACGGTGATGCAGGCCTGGCAGAATTTTGCCTCGCTACGCGACCCCAAGGCCTTCCCCAAATTCTGTTTAACAATTGCGCGCCGCGCGGCCGCTTCCATCTGGCGGCGGCGCAGCCGTCAGGCCGCGAGCGATCAGTGGACCGAGCTGCTCTCCGACGCAACGCCGCCGGATGTGCGCAGCGACATCGGCCGCCTGCAGGCGGCGCTTAAACAACTGCCGCGCAAACAGCGCGAAGCAGTGGCGCTGTTTGAACTGAGCGGCTTCAGCCTGAACGAAATCCAGGCGCTGCAGGGCGGCTCGCTTTCGGGCGTTAAGTCGCGCCTGCGGCGCGGCCGCGCAAAGCTGGCTGAAATCCTGGGCGTCGAGGACGCGCCGTCCGCCGAACGATGAGAGACTCACCAACTGTTAAACACAACTCCAACAGAAAACTTAAACAGCAAATACGGCATACATGAAAACATCCAAACAAAAACTCGATGACTTTTTTAGCGAGGCGCGCGACCACATTCAGCCGCCCACGCGCGAACAGCTGGCGGGCAGAATGGCAGCGGTCTCCAGCGCCAGGAGTGTGAAAAAAATTCTGATCGGGATGGTAAGCGCGGGATTCGGTGCGCTGCTATTCCTTTATCTGCTGACGCCCGCCGACCCTGACCAGCAGATGGTGGAGAATACCATGACCGGCACGGAACAGGCCGGTGTCGTGGACAGCATTGCAGACAAGTACAGCGTTGAATACTTTCCTTTTCCCGAAGTGTCAAATCCGATCGACATCGAATTGGACAGCGTTCTCACGTATTCGGGCCCGGCTCCAGGGAGTGCGGAGCCAGAATATCGTGGAGCAGTTGATGGATACGATGTTGAACTGGACGCAGATACGCCATCCGTTCAGCGGCGTCTGTCGGCACGGCCTGCGCAAAAGTCTGCCCGAGACATGTTAAACACGGTCAAAGCCAATGTTAAACTTCGTGCGTCCGAGCTGGCGGCGCTCGGTCTCGTCGAACAGGAATGCGGACTGCACTTTTTCCGTCGCGTTGAAGTTGACCTGAGCGACGAACTGGTGCGTCGGAAATGGATCGAAAACGGCATGTCTCCGGACGAGCCTTTTTACATCAACAAAACCGTGGCCGAATACCTGAGCGTCGGCGGCGACAAAGTCGACAAACCATATCCGCCGCGCGAGTTGATTGAAGGCCCCAAACCGCTGCTCGTCATGGCCGCGCAGGCGGGGAGGGTCTACGGCCCCACAATGCATTTTGACTCGCGCGGCAAACAGCTCAACCGCATTCGGATGGAACGCGACGGCTATGAGCTGGAAGACGGCATCAGTCTCGGTTCCGGGCTTGTAGTGGCGGTTCAGGTTCCGATGAAGTGTTCAACAACCGAGTTTACCGTCGTGCTGTGGTATGAATTAAACAAACAATTGATCGAACACCTGCCGCAACGCTTCCGTGCGGAACTCGAGTATCTGTTTGCCGGCGCAACCGTCGGCGTGGCGGATGCGACGGCGGAGGATGGCGACGACCAATATACGGCGCCCGAAGAGAACGCGGACGCAATCGAAAATGCACGAGTTTATCCCAATCCGGCGTCGAGCGAAGCGACCCTGGAGTTTGAGTGCCGCGTCAGCACCTACGCATTGATCGGCCTGTACAACATGCAGGGCGGCCTGGAGCGCGAGATCTTCAGCGGCAACATGAATCCGGGTACGCGCGATATTCGCCTGGACCTGAGCGACGTAGCCAACGGAATGTACATGATCCGGTTCCAGGGCGGCAGCCGCGCACCGACCACGCTTAACCTCGTGGTGCGCCATTGAACGTGTCTGTGTGATTTCCTGACACTTTTCACACTTCGTGGTTAAAACATCCACAGATTTGTCCCCTTGTTGGCAATAAACTTTCAGGAGCAGGCCCGCGGAGGGCGCATGTGGGAATGGCACGATACTTGTTGTTTATTACTCGACTCGTGTTCATACCCACATGTGCTTCCGTAGCGGCACTGTACAACACGCAACGAGCGTCACTGCATCCCGGCGCGTCGACCGATCGAGGTTCACACTGTCTGGACCAAAGCTTTTCGCGAACGACGGATGCGGTGACGTTTGTTTCGTTTACTTCCAAACCTGGCCAATCCGGCCTGCGCCCCCTGCGGTGGCTGGTCCCTTTTTCTCTTGTTTACCGTCGAACAAAAAAGCCCTCGGTCTCTGTGTTTGTCCACATCCACCGCGTTGGCAAACAAAAAAGGATTTAAAAAGCGACGTAATCTCAGTCTTGCCGCCGTCCACCGAAACAATGTACCCGCTTGCAACAGGGAGTTTTGTACCTTTGCCGCAAGGAAGGATGTTGAACAAACAGAATTGGGAGCTCGGCGGCATGAGTGCACAATTCGTCTACATAACCTGCAAAGACAACGACGAGGCCGAAAAGATCGGCAGAGAATTGCTCGAAAACCACCTGGTGGCATGTGTTAACATCATGGACGGCATGCGCAGCATGTACTGGTGGGAAGGTGAAATTCGCCGTGATACGGAAACTGTGTTAATCGCCAAAACGCGGCAGGCGCGCGTGGAAGCGGTCGTTGAAAAAGTTAAACAAATCCACAGTTATGAATGTCCCTGCGTGGTCAGCCTCTCCGTCGTCGGCGGCAATGCCGAGTACCTGGAGTGGGTGTTAAACGAAACGGGTTTTGAGGGACGTAAAAACGAGCAACTATGAAGTTTTCGCTGGATATGGCCTGCGCGTCGCCGCCGGAATGGCTCGACGCCGTGATGCAGGATTTTAACGCTTTCCTGCAGGATCATGCCGACTGCGAGCGCAAAGCCTCGGCCATGGCGATGAGTTTTGTCGCCAAGTACCCGGACCGCACGGAAATAATTCCGGAGCTGATCGCCACGGCGGTGGAGGAGTTGGAACATTTTCAGGATGTTTACAGAATCATGCAGCAGCGTGGCATACAGCTGCGCCACGAGATCCAGGCGGACGATTACGTTAACCAGTTGTTGAAACGCTGCCGCAGCGGGCGTTTTGAGCGTTTTATCGACCGCCTGCTGTTGGCCTCGGTCGTCGAGTGTCGCGGCGCTGAACGCTTCCGGCTTGTTTACGAGGCCCTGCCCGCGGGCGAACTTAAACAATTCTACCACCGCCTGTGGGCGTCCGAAGCAAAACACGGCAATATCTTTGTGGTGATGGCGCTGAACTACGCACCGGAAGATGACGTCTACCGCCGCCTGCGCGAGTTAACAGCCGAGGAAGCGCCGATTCTGCAGGGGCTGCCGATCCGCGCGGCGCTGCATTGAAAATCCCGCAGCAGTGGATCACTTCATAGCGATGCCCGCTAAACCGACATGTCAATTTTCCCCATTGATGCCCGGGCCCATTTTACCGACCCCGGAACTTGGAAATTTCGTGCGATTCGGCCCGCGCGGCAACATCTGTGTTGATCACAACTTGTACGCCGTTGTGTACAAGTGACACAGACCCGACCGCCCTCTTTTTTTTACGTCTGCAGCGTTCCGGCTGCGGCGGCCTGTCGGCGGCATTACTACCGCATCGGAACGCCCGTTGCCCGGCCGAATTCAGGGCCTCCTCAACTGCTTGCAGGGTGCGCAGAATTTTCCTAGTTTTGGCGCAAATTTCCGTTCAAATACGCAGAATGTTTAACCGATGCAAGATGTCTCGCCGACCGTCGGCAAAGGATCGATTCTCCTCGCGGATCCCTTCCTGTTGGATCCCAACTTCCAGCGTTCCGTTATCCTCGTTACGGAGTACGCCGAGGAAGGCGTCGTCGGTTTTGTGCTCAACAATCCCACCACCCTCAAACTCAGCCAGGCCATCGAAAACCTGACGGACATCGACGTGCCGCTCTACCTCGGCGGCCCCGTCGAACCCGAATCGCTCAACTTTGTGCATCGCCTGGGCGACCGCATTCCCGAGTCGACCGAAATCGGCAACGGCGTCTTCTGGGGCGGCGACTTCGAACTGATGATCGCCATGATCCGCAACGGCGAAGTCTCGCCCGACGACTATCGCTTTTTTCTCGGTTACGCCGGCTGGTCGTCAAAATCACACCTGCAGCGCGAACTCGACGAAAACTCCTGGTTCGTCACCGGCATGCGCAAACGCTACATCTTCGACGACGCCACCAAAGAACTCTGGGGCAATATCCTGCGGGACATGGGCGGCGACTACGCCATGCTCATCCACGCACCGGCGCACCCCTCGCTCAACTGATGCCGAAATTGGCTTGTTTCTGACCTGATTACTGACCAGATAAATCCGCTTTTGTTCGTCGCAGCATGTCGTGTGAGACGCCGCAGAGGCAGGCCATGCGGTAGAGGATGCGCGCCCCCACGTTGGCGTCCCATTCATCGCCGCCCTCAGCCGGATTGACTTCCACCAGATCAAAACCGATGATTGTGCGGCCGCTGCGCACGACCTGCTCAATCAGATAAATTGCCTCGTTGAACTGCAGGCCGCCCGGTACCGGCGTGCCCGTGTTTGGACAAAGCACCGGGTCCAGTCCGTCGATGTCAAAGCTGATGTAAACCTTGTCCGGCAGCGTGGCCGCGATCCTTTCGCATTGTGCGCGCCAGCTCTCGCCCTCAAAGCGTCGCGCCTGAATCTCTTCATCGTGAAACAGGCGGATGCGCTCGTCGCTCGCCGCCAGCTCCACTTCGGCCGCGCAGATATCGCGCACGCCCACCTGTGTAAGTCGTTGAATTTGCGGGATTTTGAGCGCGTTGAACATGATGCTGGCGTGCGACTGCGCAAAACCCTCGTAGGCGTCGCGCAGGTCGGCGTGTGCGTCGATCTGCAAAATGCCGAACTGCTCGTGGCGCTCCGCCAGCGCGCGTATCAGTCCCAGCGGCGTCGAGTGATCGCCGCCCAGCACGCCGACGACTTTGCCCTGGTCCAGCAGCTCGCCGGCGCGACGCTGCAGGCGCGCGCTCATGTCCTCGCAGGCCTGATTGAGTTCGGCGTAGAGCGCGCCGTGACTCGCCGTCGCGTCAGCGCCGCTCTCCAGCATCTGAATAATGCGCTCCGCCGCGCTGCGCAGCTGGCGCGAACGCGCGGCAGTCTCTGTGTCGGCTTCGTCCAGCGCCAGGCCCAGTTCCCAGGCGCGCTCAATGCCCGGAATGTGCAGGTCCAGCTGCGGCGAAGCCGCCAGAATCGCTTCCGGTCCGCGCGCGGTGCCGTGACCGTAGGAGACCGTCACGTCCCAGGGCATCGGGATTATAACGATGCGCGCCTGTTCCACGCCGAAAGGCAGACCGTAGAGTCCGGCGTTTACCAGGCCCACGCCGTTGGGATCGTATTCAGCGAGCAATTCCTGTCGAGTCTTCATGTCCGATGTCGTTTAGTGAAAAGTCTGTGTCGGCGGATAAGCCGGCCGCTGCCTGCGCCGCGCCGAAGAGCAAATATCGTTTTGTTTCCAGCAGCAGCGGCCTGCGCTGCCCCAGGTAGGTTTTTGTGCTGTCGTACGCTCTGCCGTAAGCCGGCGAAAAGTGATAAACCAGGTGCGCGTTTGGTTGCGCGGCTTCGGCCTGAACCAGCAACTCGCGGTCGAAGAGCCATTCGTTCAGGCCGCGCACCTCGGCAAACTTGCCCTCGCGTTGGTTGAGCGCCCAGCCGCGCGTGTACCAGGCCAGCTGCGGAACGAGCAGATCGCCTTCATTGCGCGCATGCACCAGCACGAGCAGGCTGTCCGCGCCGCTGCTTTCGAGCGCGGCCGCCGTCTGCGCCGCGCCGTCCGTCCCGCGCTCGCCGGCTTGCAGATGATAAACCAGCGCGCGCGCATTCAGGCAGAGCGCCGTCGCCGCGGCCAGGAGTATCGCGCTGCGCGCCGCAAAACGCGGCAGTTTAGTGCCGACGAAAATGACGACGCCCAGGGTGATAAGCAGCGCGGGCCAGACCAACATTTCGGGATTGGCGCGCAGAATCTGTACGGCGCCCGCGCGCCACTGCGGCGCGAGTGACCAGGCAAGCAAGGCCGGAATCGATGCCAATGCTGTCCGCACCGCAAGCGGCAGTGTATTTGTGTTGCGCACGATGCCGACGATGAACAGCGCCGCGCCGAATACCAGCGGCGGCAGCATCAGCAGCGTGTAGTGCGGCATTTTGGTCTGCGCGATGGAAAACACGATGAAAGCCAGGCTGAACCACATCGCGCTCAGATTTTCCAGCGGCTGTTTTGTGCCGGCTGCGCGGCGTCTGCCGATCCCGAGCGCAAGCACTGCGCCCGCCAGCAGCGGCACATCGACCAACAGGCGGTTGACGTAGTACCACCAGCCGCGCAGCGCCGGTCCGCCTTCCGCCATGCCGAACACGTGCGGCGGCGCCAGCGCGCCGTAGAACTCCGCGCCGTAGCGCAACCACATATAACTGTACCACGGGGCCGCCAGCATCAGCGCCGCCAGACTCGCAAGCAGGAAGTACCTGCGGCGCTCTGGTTTTTCACCCGGTGAAAAACAAAAATGCAGGGTAAAGAGCAGCGGCAGGAGAGAAACGACAATCTTGGTCATCAGCGCCGCGGCAAAAGCGAAGGTGAAAAGCAGTGCGGCCCGCAGCATGGATTTGCGGTCGTCTGCCTCGCGCAGCATCAGTGCGGCCCGCAGCGCCAGCAGACAGAAGAACAGCAGCGGAACGTCGGTCATGCCGAAGTGCGCGTAGATCTGCCAGCTGAGTGCGCCGCTCAGGAGCGCCGCAGCCAGGACGCCGCCCCATTCGCCCAGTCGCGTACGTGCAATCAGAAACATGAGAACCACGCCGCCCGCGCCGCAGAGCGCCGCGAAGATCCGCACGCCCCACAGGTTCCGGCCGAACAGCGTCATGCAAGCGCTTATGCCCCAAACGTTCAGCGGCGGCTGCGTGGACGAGTACAGGCCGCCGGGCGACCAGCGCGTCTGGTCCCAGACCTTACCGTGATCGAGCACCGCCTCCGCGCGCAGCGCGTACAGTCCCTCGTCCCAGGATTGCAGCTCGCCGTCGCCCAGACAGAAGAAGACGGGCGCACAGCAGAGCAGTACAAGCAGGCGAGTCATCGAGCGAGAATTCATACAGTTGCAGAGTGCGGCCTAAAGCGCAAAGTCGTCAGGCCCGGAAATTGCCGGGCGCCAATCCCAAGCCTTCAGCTCAGCCGAACAGTTCGCGGTCGGCCGTAAAATAGTGTACGCCCGGCTCCAGCGGCCGCAGAATGCGGTCGCGCAGCAGCGCATAGTGCCGGTCGTTGTCCACAAACTCCACGTGGGTGCAGTCCACGATCAGGATGGTCAGGTCGCGCCGGTTCCAGAAGAGCTGAATGTAAGCTTCATGAAGACGCTGCAAATAGTCCGCCGTGATGGTGCGCTCGTAGATGCGCCCGCGTTTGCGGATGTTGCGCAGCAGGCGCTGCACGTCGTTCTGCAGATAGACAATGACGTCCGGGCGCGCAAGATTCGGCTCCAGACTTTCGGCCACCTGGCGGTAGAGATTGAACTCCGCCGACGACAGCGTCAGTCGTGCAAAGATTTCGTCTTTCTGGAAGGTGTAGTCGCTGACGATGCGCTCGTGGAAGAGGTCCAGCTCGTTCAGGCTCAACTGCTGTTTGTAGCGGCTCAGCAGGAAAAACATCTGCGCCTGGAAAGCAAACTGTTCCGGCCTCTCGTAGAACTGCGCCAGAAAGGGATTTTCCTCAAACTGCTCCAGCACTGCGCGTGCGTTCAGGTCGGCCGACAGTTTCTCCGCCAGCGTGGTTTTACCCGCGCCGATCGGCCCTTCTATCGCGATATATTTAACCTCGCTCACGCGCAACAGTCGCCTGATGATCGGAATCCGGGGAACAGGGCGCCGCGTCGTGCACGTCCACCCGCCCCGCGTCGTCGCATTGTTCCAGCAATTGCGCCACGTCCGCGTCGAACCCGGCGTGGATCATATCCGCCGCAATCTCCGCCGCGGGCAGCAGGACAAAACGACGCAGGTGCATCTGCGCATGCGGCAGAGTCAGTTCGGCCGTGGATATCTGCTCGCGGCCGTACAGCAGGATGTCGATGTCGATCTCGCGGGCGTGCCAGCGCGCACGCGGCCGCCGCCCGAATTCCTTTTCGATTGTTTTGCAGAGCCTCAACAGCTCTTCCGCCGGGAGTGCGCACTGCGCGCGGACCGCCATGTTGAGGAAGTCCGGCTGGTCCTCGACGCCGTAGGGCGCGGTGGCGTAGAGCCGCGAGCAACGCACCCGGCGCAGGGCCGCCGTCTGCTCCAGGCGTCGCAGCGAACCGACCAGTGCCGCGCGGCGGTCGCCCAGATTGCTGCCGAAACCCAGCAGAATGTCTACGTCCTCGTTCCGCTGTGCTGTCGTGTTCATATCTGCGAGCGCGAGCGACTGTGTTCCACCTGGACAAAATCGGGCATCTGCTCCAGCGGCAGGTGCAATTTGCGCAGGCGTATGCCGACTGTGTTCAGCCGCGGGAAGCTGCGCAGCAGCTGGTCGACGATGTGTCCGGCCAGCGCCTCCAGAAGTTTGAAGCGCTGCTGCTGCATGATCGACTGCACCGCCGAAGCTACGCTCTGATAGTCGACCGCATGGTGCAGGTCGTCGCTGTCGGCCGCGGCCGAGGCGTTGTACTCCAGCTCCAGGTCGACGGCAAAGCGGCCGCCCAGGCTTTGTTCTTCCGGCAGGACGCCGTGGTGCGCGTACACGCGCATGTTGTTGATCGTAATTTTCACGCTCGGCGGACCGATGATTGTAGAGGGAATCCGCTTCAAATTTCCGGAGCGGAACGAAGCGAAGATGCGGCAATCTAGCGGCTTATCGGGCGTAAAACAAACGCGAAAACAGTGCGCGCCGCCCGGCGATGATGGCCATGTGCGCGCGCGGTCGTATTTTTACGTTCGGCGCGCCGTGCCGAAGCCATGTACTACGGACTTCAAGTCAGGAATCAAACTGTGACGATCGAAACATTTCCGAACCCGGAGCCCACGCGTCCCTACACAATCACGCACGTCAACCCCGAATTCAACTCGGTCTGCCCCAAGACGGGCCTGCCCGACTTCGGCACGATTACGCTGCGTTATATCCCGGCCGACACGTGCATCGAGCTCAAATCGCTCAAGTACTACTACCTGGCCTTCCGCAACGAAGGCATCTTCTATGAAGCCGTGACGAACAAAATTCTCGACGATCTGGTGGCGGCCTGCAACCCAAGGGAAATGCACGTCAAATCCGAGTGGTCCACGCGCGGCGGCATACACTCGATTATTGAAGTTTCCTGGCGCGCCGACGAACAAAAATCGGCTTGAGCGGATTTTTCAGAAGTGAATATTATCAGGGAGAGCGGCCATGCAGGCGCGAATCGGCAAGGATTTTCATTGGGAAATGGGGCACAGGCTGCCGTACCACGAGGGCGGCTGCAGCAACGTGCACGGGCACTCCTATCGCATGCGTGTGGAAATCGTCGGTGAGATCGACGAGCGCGGCATGGTCGTCGACTATTTTGACCTGAAGGCGGCCGTGGAGCCCATCGTGCAGGAGCTGGACCACGCTTTTCTCTGCGATGAAAACGACGCGGTCATGCGTGCGCTCTTCGCGCAGAACCCCATGAAAGTCGTGATGGTGCCTTTTCCATCCACGGCGGAAAACATCGCGTCTTTCCTGCTGGATCGCATCTCCGTCGCGCTGGCCAAATACAGCAAACTGACGGAAATCAGCGTCTTTCTGCAGGAAACCGAGCGCACCTTTGCCTCCGTCAGCAAACGCCTGGCCTGAGGCCGGAAAACGGATTTGCAACCACAAAACAGGACTGAATAGATATGAGTGTTCGCGTACGTTTTGCTCCCTCGCCCACGGGTTATCTGCACGTCGGCGGCCTGCGCACGGCGCTGTACAACTACCTCTTTGCACGCCATCACGGCGGCGTCTGCATTCTGCGGCTGGAGGATACGGACCGCACGCGCCTGGTGGAAGGCGCCATGGAAAAACTGATTGAATCGCTGGCGGCATGCGGCATTGAATTTGACGAAAGCCCGGTCAGACCCGGCAATCACGGGCCTTATATTCAGTCCGAACGGCTCGATCTGTACAAAACGTACGCTGAAAAACTCCACCAATCCGGCAAAGCCTATTTTGCTTTCGACACCGCCGAAGAACTGCAGGCCATGCGCGAGCGACGCCAGGAGCAGGAGGGCGGCGGCGGTTACGACCGGAAGACGATGCGCAACGAGATAACCCTCGGGGCGGAAGCCACGCAGAAATTGATCGCCGACGGCGCGGACCACGTGTTGCGTCTGCTCGTGCCGGAAAACAAAACCGTCGAATTCGAGGACGTCGTGCGCGGTCGCATCAGCGTGCAGAGCGGCGACATCGACGACCAGGTGCTGCTGAAGTCGGACGGATTCCCGACCTATCACCTGGCCAACGTGGTCGATGACCATTTGATGGAAATCACACACATCATCCGCGGTGAGGAATGGCTGCCGTCCACGGCCAAACACATGCTGCTCTACGAAGCGTTCGGCTGGGAAGCGCCGCATGTGGCGCACCTGCCGCTGTTGCTCAATCCCGATCGCAGCAAGATGAGCAAACGCCAGGGCGACGTGGCGGTGGAAGACTACCTGGCCAAGGGGTATCTGCCTGAAGCGCTGGTGAACTTCGTGGCGCTGCTGGGCTACAACCCGACGGGCGACCGCGAAGTGTACTCGATGCAGGAAATGATCGACCTCTTCGACCTGTCCAAAGTCAACAAAGCCGGCGCGGTCTTCGACCTGCAGAAACTGGACTGGATGAACTTCGAGTACCTGAAAAATCTGGATCCGCAGCGCGCGGCGCAGGAATTGATGCCCGCCGTGCAGGCCGCCGGCTACGATGCCGATACCGACTTCGTGGCGCGCTGTTTTGCGCTGCTGCGCGAGCGCCTGCGTTTTACCGCCGACCTGTTGACTGTTGGCGACTACATGTTCGCCGACCCGCAGGAATTCGAGGAAAAATTCCGCAAAAAACACTGGAAGGACAACACGGCCGAGCTGGTCAAACCCTTTGTGGAGCAGCTGCGCAGCGCCGAAGCCTTCGACCACGAATCGCTGCACAAACTGGCTGAAGCCTACACCGCCGAACACGAGATCGGCTTCGGCAAACTGATGAATCCGATCCGCCTGATGCTGACCGGCAAAGGCGCGGGTGCGGGCATGTTTGAGACGATGGAACTGCTGGGCCGCGACACCTGCATGCGGCGCATCGACGCATTCCTGGGAAGTCTCGCCTGAGTGCATTCAAGCGCGCGGCGTCCGGAATTGTGCAATCTCTCCGCCTGCGGTGCGTCGGATCGCGGCCCGCGGGCGGCGACCGCATGCGGCCGATTTCCTTCGGTCGTTCTGGCTCAAAATGCTATTTTCCGGGTTCGATGCTGTTGCGGTCTTCCGCTCCCCGTCCCCGCGGAGACCGTACGTCACTTGTCTCAGCGACAAAAACGCGTCAGAAACTATGAAGATCCTGATTGCAGATGACAATCACGAGTTTTGCACGACGATCGCCGATATCATCGCGTCGGAGGGGTGGGAGTACAAAATTACGAACACGCCGCAGGACACGCTGCAGTACCTGGAGGTACACGCGGACCGCGTCGGCGTGCTGCTGCTGGACGTGGAGTTCAACCATCCGACGCTGACGGGCATCGACGTGCTGGAGCGCTCGGTGCGCAACTGGCCGCAGATCCCGGTTGTGATGATCACGGGTGTGGGCACGATCAGCATCGCCGTGCGCGCCACGCAGCTCGGCGCGATGAACTTCATTGAAAAAAGCGCCATCGACCGCGCACGGCTGAAAGAAGTGCTGTACACGGCGATGGAAAAAGTCAATGTGCGTTCGGCCGCCAAGGAGGCCATGCAGTTGATGAGCGATCAGGGACTGATAGGCCGCAGCCGCGCCATGCTGGACGTGGCCGACAACATCTACCGCTACGGCCGCACGGAACTCAACATCCTGATCCTGGGCGAGACCGGCACCGGTAAAAAACTGGTGGCGCGTGCGCTGCACGCCGCCAGTGCGCGCAACGGCAAACCCTTCGTGACGGTCGACATTCCGAACATTCCCGCGCCGCTGTTCCAGAGCGAACTGTTCGGCCACACCAAAGGATCGTTTACGCACGCGACCGAAGATAAAAACGGTCTCTTCCAGCAGGCCAACAAAGGCACGATTTTCCTGGATGAAATCGGCGATCTGCCGCTGGAGCTGCAGGCCAACCTGCTCGTGCCGATCGAGGAAAAAACGGTGCGGCGCCTGGGCTCGATCAAGTCCACGCCGATCGACGTGCGTTTTGTCTCGGCGACGGACCGCAACCTCGTCGGCGCAATTGAAGAAGGCAAGTACCGCGAGCAGCTCTACCATCGTCTGCGCGAATGTGAAATCACGCTGCCGCCGCTGCGCGACCGGCGCGAGGACATTCCGCTGATTGTTGAGCACTACACGCAGGCGCACAACAGCAAAATGGACGAGCAGAAAATGTTCAGCAGCGCCGCGCTGGAATATCTGTCCGAACTGCCCTGGCCGGGCAACGTGCGCCAGCTGGAAAACATGGTGCGCGTAGTGCTGCAGACCAGCAACAGCGACAGGGTGGAAGTGGCCGACGTGGCGCGCGTGGAATCGCCGCAGCCCAACGGCAAGCGCAACGAGCGCAGCAACGTGCAGTCCTTTCTGGACTCCGGCAACACTCTGCGCGAAGACGTGGACATGCTGAATAAAATCAAGATTGAAGACGTGCTTGAAGCCAACAAAGGCAACGTCAGCAAAGCAGCGGCAAAACTGGGTATCAGCCGCGAGACCCTCCACAATCGCATTAAAAAACACGGTATCGACGTCAGTCGCTTTCGGCGTAAACGCTGACGTCGCTTGAGTTTAGCGCGCATGTCGCTCTCCGGCTGTCCGGGGCGCGCAGCGCAACTGGTTTGCCGGCGGGCGCGGAACTTCAAACCCGTTGACAAACAAGAAGGCATTTAAAAGGTATTTGTCAGGGCTGGTTATCACAGTTGAGAGTGGATTAACGCATGTATTTATCGAATCTCGATATAGTCGGGTTCAAGTCGTTCGCGGACAAGACCAAGCTGCTGTTCAACGAGGGCATTACGGCAATTGTGGGCCCGAACGGCTGCGGTAAAACGAACGTGGTGGACAGCATCCGCTGGGTGCTGGGCGAGCAGAAGTCGTCGACGCTGCGCTCGGACAAAATGGAAGACGTGATCTTCAACGGCACGCGCAAACGCAAGCCGCTCGGTATGGCCGAAGTGTCGATGACCATCCAGAATTCGCGCGGCGTGCTGCCGACGGAGTATTCGGAAGTGACCCTGACGCGGCGTCTGTTCCGCAACGGCGACAGCCAGTACCTGCTGAACAAAACGGTCTGCCGCCTGCGCGACATCCTCGATCTTTTCATGGATACCGGGATGGGCGCCAATGCGTACTCGGTCATCGAGCTGAAGATGATCGAGACGATCCTGAGCGACAAAACCGACGAGCGCCGCCGATTGTTTGAAGAAGCCGCGGGCATCACCAAGTACAAGACGCGCCGCCGCGAGGCGCTGCGCCGCATGGACGCCATCGAGACGGACCTTTCGCGCGTGCGCGACATCCTGACGGAAGTGGAGAAAAACGTGCGTTCGCTGGCGCGCCAGGCTTCGAAGGCCAAACGCCACAAGGAAATCACCGACCAACTGAAAGCGCTTGAAATCCTGCTGCTGCAGCACGAGTACTTCAACCTGCGGCGTCAGCTGGAGCCGCTGGAGAAACAACGCGAAGAACAGGTGATTCAGCGCAACACCGTGCAGCGCGACCTTGTTCAGCAGGAAGAGGTTGTAGCCAAACTTGAAGAGCAACAGAGCGACGTGGAAGAGCGCCTGAGCGGCGCGGAAGAAGAACTGGCCACAGCCAACAAGTCGATGTCCGACGCGACGCGCGAGCTGGCCGTCAGCAAAGAGCGCATGATCTCGATCCAGACTGCGCGAGGTCGCTCGGAGCAGGACAAGGCGGAGCTGATCAGTCACATCGCAAAGGTAAGCGACGGGCTGGCGGAAGCCGAGCAGACGCGCGAGAAGCTGGGAGAAGACCTGGGCGAAGCGCAGCGGGAATTCGACACGCGCAAAAGCCACCAGGACGAGAGTATGGCGCACGTGCAGGAAGTCCGCGCCCGCGCCAGAGACATCAAGTCCAAAGTGATGAACTCGATGGACGAGATCAACAACGTCCGCGCCACGACCGAGCGCAATCGCGCGCGCATTGAGTCGCTGCAGCGCCGCATCGAGGAAACGCGCCAGACGGGCGAGACCAGCAGCGCGCGACGCGACGAACTGCGCGGTCAGCTGGACGAACAGGCGCCGCAAAAGGCGCGCCACGACCAAGCGGTCGAAGACGCCGAGAAAAAACTGGCCGACGTGCAGGAGTTTCAGGTGAAGCTGCGCGAGGAAACGGAAGACATCCAGCGCAACATGAGCGAGCGCCAGCGCGACCTGAGCCACAAGCGCGCCTCACTGGAGTTTCTGGGCGGTCTGGTGGACATGAGCGAAAGCTCGGAGTTTCTGCTGGGCAACACCAACTGGCTCTCAACCAGTAAACCGCTGATTCTGGCGGAAGCCATCGGCGCGGATGAAGAACTGCGCGTGGCGCTGGCGGCGGCTCTGGGCCCGGCAGGCGACTACTTTGTGGTGGCCAGCCCGCGCGAGGCGCGCTCCGGCATCCAGCAACTGCGCGAGAGCGACAAAGGCAAGGCGAGTTTTGTCTGCCTGGAAAACGTGCCGGAAAGCGCCGCGCCGCCCGCCGCACCGGCGGGCGAAGGCATCCTTGGCTGGGCCTCGGAAATTGTGCGCGTTGAGGATGAGCGTCTGCGCCACGCGCTGCGCCTCCTGCTGAACGGTACGCTGCTGGTGCGCTCCGCCGCCGATGCGGATACGGCCGCGCTCGAAAACGGCGTCGTGCGCGCCGTGACGCTCGAGGGCGACATCGTCGGCACGCACGCCGCCTTCCTGGGCGGCGGCAGCAGCAAAAACACGGAAGGTGCGATGATAGGCCGCCGTGAGAAAATGGCGCTGCTGGAAAAAGACATCGCCACGCTGGAAAGTGAGCTGGACCAGCTGCAGCGCCGTCGCAACGAAAAGCGCGCCGAGTATAACAACATAAATCTGCGCGAATATTCGGATGCGATCCGCCGCGCGGAGGGCGAGCGCTCCCGCTACGATCAACTGGTCGGCAAGCTGCGCTACGATCTGGAGCGGACGGAGCAGAGCCTGGCGCGCACGGAGGAGAGCATCGCCAGTTTCCAGGCGGAAATCGAAAAACTGAGTGAAAAAGGCGGCGACGACCTGCCGGAGCTTTCCGGCCTGATCGAGAAAAAGGAATCGCTCGAAAAAGATCTGGCGGCGACCGAAGACGAGCTGCGCCAGGCCGAAGAGAAGTTCGAGGTGGATTCAGGCGAGTCGCATCGCGCCGAGATGAAGCTGGTGCAGCTGCGCGGCGAGGCGAAATCGCTTGATCAGGAGCTGGACCGCCTCAACTCTCAGTTGGCGGGCGCCAAACGCCGACTGGAGTTTCGCACCAAGGAGATTGAATCCTCTGCGACGGAATACGAGCACCTCAGCGGTGAGCTGGGGCGCATGGAAACGGCGGTGCAGGAAGCGCAGAAAGTGCTGGAAGGCGCGCGCGAACGCCGCAACGCCGTCGCCGCGGAGCAGAGTGAACTGCGCAAGACGATACACAAACAGGCCGAGACGCTGCGCGCGCAGCGCCGCGAGCACGACGGCAGCGTCAACACAATCCACAAGCTGGAGCTTGAGCTGGAACGTCTGCGCGGCGACGCAGCCCGCTGCAAAAAACGCGCGGAGGAAGAGTTCGAGCTTGAGCTGACGGGCGAGGAGCCGCCGGCCGACCATCCCGAGGGCGACAGACCGTTCCGCGTGGAGTCGGCGCGCGGCGAGATTGCCGAATTGAAGCGGCGTCTCACCGGCATGGGCGCAGTCAACCTGCTGGCTTTTGACGAATTCGAAAAAGAGAGCGAGCGGAAGAAATTCCTGGACGAGCAGCTCTCCGATCTGCTGGAGTCGCAGAAGACGCTTTCAACGACGATTGCGGAAATCAACGCGACGGTGAAACAGAAGTTTTCGGAGACCTTTGCGCAGATCCGCGAAAACTTCGTGCGCATTTTCCGCACGCTGTTTGAGGCGGGCGACGAGGCGGACCTGCTGCTGGAAGAGGGCGATCCGCTGGAGGCGAAGGTGGAGATTATCGCCAAGCCGCGCGGCAAACGTCCGGCGTCGATCGACATGCTCTCGGGCGGTGAAAAAACGCTGACGGCCATTGCGCTGCTCTTTGCCATCTACCTTGTCAAACCAAGCCCGTTTTGTATTTTGGACGAGGTCGACGCGCCGCTGGACGACGCCAACATTGATCGCTATCTGCGATTGATTCGCGAGTTCAGCAAGGAGACGCAGTTTATCATGATCACGCACAATAAGCGTACCATGGAAGCCGCCGATACGATGTATGGCGTGTCGATGCAGGACAGCGTCTCCCGACTGGTGTCGATCGAGCCGCGCAAGCACGGACGTCCGATTGAACACGCAGGCAACGGGCGGCCCGCCGCCGTGGAAGCCTGAGGACAAGCATACTGATGCGACTCCGGAGTACCAGCCCACACAACCCGGCATTTTGGGGATTTGCATCCCGTTTACATTGCAAGTTTGGAGAATGAAGTCGATGAAAATAGCACTCAAATCCGCGCTCGTACTGCTCTGTTTCTGCCTGGCGCTGCAATCCGCCGACGCGCAGGGTCACTCGCGCAAAGACAAACTGACGGAAGACAAACTGGACGGCCGCAAAGAAACCTACGAAGGCACCTATCAATTGCCCTTCCCGGATGTGTGGAATATCATCAAGGAATCGATCAACGAAATCGGTTGCCAGATCGAATCCGCCAAGCCGATTACCACGGACGAAGGCACGTACAAAGGCAAGATTCAGTCGACCTTCTGCATTCTGGTGCGCAGCGACGACACGACGGACGTCGTGCTGGAGCGCTACGCAATGGAAGTGCCCTACATCCGCGCGGGCGTCTGGACTTCGGGCCGGATGCAGTACACCTTTTACGTGGTGGAAAAGGACAACGGCGACGTCAACGTGCGTCTGAAGGGCGAGCTGAGCGGCTACGAGGATCACGTTACTTCCAAGTTCCACTACTTCGAATCCAACCGCATTCTGGAAGAGAAGTTGTACAACATTATCGAAGGCAAGATTGCTGCGATGATGGAAGAGTCCGACGGCTAGAGTTAACATCAGAACTATTGTGTTGCGGCGCTTTCCGCGCGTGCGACTTCAACAAACGGCGGCGTCCCAATGGGTTTGGGCCGCCGTTTGTCGTTTAATAGCTTTGCGGCGTGTTTGCCACGGTCTGCTCTGTATCGTATTGGGTTTGCAGTTGTCAAGATCACAGCAATTCTCAAACCGAGAGATGTTAAATTCTACGCCGATGACGGCTGCATGTTAAAATTCCTGCACACTGTGTTAGTTCCGTCGAGAGTGACCATCAAGGAGATTAAACGCACACGTAGACCAAAGCTCAATTCACTGCCCGGCGGCCATGTGCTCGCGCAGCCTTGCTGCCCGGGGTAACAGATTGGTCTGCATTTGATCAGGTGCGGCCGGGCCCGGCGCACGTAGTATTGCCCGATAGATTAACATGCATGGCACATCACTCATTGTTTTACAATTGGAGATTTCAATGAATTTTCACTCGATGTCCAGCCTTATGCCGAGCGTTGCGCTTGCGCTCTATTGTGGTTGTTTGACTGTGCCTTCGCAGTCCTGGGTGATTGAAGAAAACTTCATGTGCCTGGTTTAACAAGTCTTCCGGCCTGCGGACAACTGTAGCCGTCATGATTGTTTGTCAACAATTCCTTGCGCTTCAGTGCTCTTGCGGGCCATGCCGACATCTGCCGACTTACCCCTGCCTGTACCAACTACTATTTTGTAATGTTCTCTCATTTAAGGAGACTCAGATGATTTCACATTCAAAGCTCTGCATACCTGCAATTGCAGCTCTGTTTTTTTTTGTTTGTACCGGCCTGCATGCGCAGTCCTGGGCGATTGAAGAAAGCTTCGGCGGGGATGATAACGCGGAAGCGTTTAGTCTGGTAAGTCATGCCGATGGCAGCGTTACCCACATTGGATTGACACAAAGTTTTGGCGATGCGTCGCTGGCGCCAAATTTGCACATTGTTCACTGCGATCTCTTTGGCAATTCAGTTTGGGAGTTCGTTCATCACACAATGGTAGCCACAGAATTCAATTCCAGCGCTCAAGAACCAATAATGTCGATCAGCGAATGTATGAACGGCGACATGGTTCTGACGACCGGAATTGTGTTGCAACCGGGAATACCGGCAGACATTTTGGTGATGCGTATTTCACCTTTCGGTATGCCGATCTGGACGCGATTAATAGGCGTCGACAACATGGAGGACGACTTTTCCAGCTCAATAATCGAGAGCGGCGACGGCAACATCTGGATTACGGGTTATGTTGAAAAACCGTCGCCGGGCACAGGTACAGATGCTATTGTGGCTCAGTTCGACGCTGTGGGGAATCTGAACTGGTCCAGAATCTACGACGGCGGAAGAGATGAATTGCCGCGCTGCATTCGCGAAACTGCCGAAGGCCTGTTTGTGGTTGCCGGCGAAGCCGACGTTGTGGCGCTTGCATATGATGCGTTGCAGTTCGCTGTTGATGGCACAGGTACACTTGTATGGTCAAACTTGCATGGTACAGAATTCGGCGGTGAAGGTTTTTCTTCGGTAGTGCAAAACACCAACGGTTTTTTGTACGCGACCGGTATTTACCGGGCTGATCCGATTGCCGATGTTTGGGTTGTGCAAACCGACGTTCTGACCGGAGCGCTGATTAACGGAAGAACCTATGACAGTGGAACACTTGAAGGCGCCTGGGATATCACAACTTCCGTCACGCCCGACAATCTGGTGCTGGTAGGCGAAAATTCCGGTATAATTTCCGCTCCACTGGATGACGCATTTTTTCTGGAGATCAGCCCGGATCTCAGTACGGTAGTGAATTATAAGGCGATTGGAACAGAGTTTTCCGACGCGCTCTATGCAGTAGCTTTTTCGCCTGGCGACATAACTACAACACCTCCGACTGAGCGAGGTTATTGGGCCGTAGGTGTAACCAATCAGCCGAGCGGCGGCGCGGGAATCCTGAGTCAGTATTTGGTTCGCACCAATTTAACCGGCAGGACCGCCTGTGCGCTGGAAAGCCCGATCACAATTCAACCACTCGCCGAATCAATCCCGTATCCGATGGCCGTTCAACCATTTCTCGGAGCGTATCCACATTCAATGGGCTTTGAGCAGGCTTTCTCGCCCAACGAAATTTGTCCTGGAGTTTTTATGCCGCCCTTTGCAAAGTCCGCGGCAACGCAGGAGGATTTCGTGGGTGGTTCAAATACCATGGAGCTTGAGTTAATTGTCCACGCGCAGCCGCTTAAACCCGGCGATCCGCTAAGTTTTAGTCTGCAAAACGCTCCTTCCGGCGAAGTCAGCGTAACGCTCAGCGATATGCGTGGTCGCGAGTTGTTAAAAACAGTGCGCACCACTGCCGGCGCTGAGAATGTCATCAGTCTACGACCGCAGGTTTACGTCAGCGGCGTTTATGTGCTGCGCGTGTATGCGCAAGGACAGGTCAAGTCGGCGCCGGTGGTATTTGTTGAATAAACTGAACTGTTAAAGTTCCAGGCTCTGAAACAACCCGGAAGTTGATTGTCAATCAATGACTTCCGGGTCTCTGAACCATTCACAGGTTCCTGGCGCCGTTTTGTGCAATTTGGGCCGGGGAGAACAAAGGGAGCTCATTTCAGTGGCCATACGCGCGCGTATGTCAGCCTCGCTCATGGAGCGCGTCGCAGGCAGGCGTTGCACGCGCAAGACTTGTCGTTTAAAGACTTGCTGAGCGCTCAGGATTAGCGAGCCTGGGACGTACTTGTGGATCGGCGGTTTCTGGCTGCGGGACAAACAAAAAGCGGCTGTTAAAAGAAGTGTTGCAGTCAGCGGCGCGGCGGATGAGTCAGTCGGTCGACAGCAACTCCCGTAAGTTGGTGATAGAGCGTGATGGCCTCGCTCTCGGAGAAGCTGGAAATAATATCGGCCGTGAGGCGTGAGCGCAGGCACGTCTCGTTGAAACTGCCGTTTGAATGCGCATTGTTTAACTCGTGTTCGACCAGGCTTTTGTGGCGCGGGGCGAGAATGTTAATGTCTTTTTGTGATCCGGTGGCGTCGTATATGATGTCGAAGAGTTCCTTCAACAGGCGACGTTCGCCCTGTTGTTGTGCGGCGAGTGAGGGGTGGTCGTAGACGTAGTAGTGCATCATCTGTTTAAGGATTTTGATGGAGAGCCGCGTGTGAACATCGGAGTTCAATGACGTTAGTCCGTCCTTGATTTCAAGGCTGAATGTCCGGGAGAATTTGCCAATGAGCCGAGAGACAAACAGTACCTGATTGCCGACTTCATTCAAATATCCGTGGAAAGGCGTTTCCAGTTCTTTTGGGTATGTTCCGAACAAATCGATGAATGCCCAGTAAACATCGTCGGAGGTCAATCCCTGGTTTTGTATGTCCAGTTTTTCACAGCAATGATCGAGAAATTTTTCGCGTTCGTCGGGATTGCTGAGCAATTCATTCAATGGCAAGATGCCGGCACGATAAAAGTCATCCATATCGTGCACGCTGTACGTTATATCATCGGCCAGATTCATGATTTCAGCTTCAAATGTCCTTTGCGGACACGTCTCATTCTGACTGAGCGGAGCACGCACCCACTCGAACATGTCTCGGTCCTCAATGTAAGCACCCCACTTTGATTCCGTTTGAGTCCCGGCGCTTCGCAACCAAGGGTATTTTAACACGGCGTTGAGGCTGGCGCGTGTTAGGTTAAGGCCGTGGTAGTGATTGCGGCTGAGTTCGAGTCTGGTTACGATTCTGAAGCTCTGTGCATTTCCTTCATAGCCGTCGTTGTTTAACCGTTTTTGCAGACAGGAGTTTAACACTTCTTCGCGGACGTGCCCAAACGGTGGATGTCCCAGGTCGTGTGCCAGTGCGGCCGTTTCAACGACATCCGGATCCAGGCCAATTGTATGGATTAACTCTGGATCATGGAGGCTGACAAATCGCTCAGCGAATCGGCGCGCGACCTGAGCCACTTTGATTGAATGTGTGAGGCGGTTGTGGACAGAATAACCTTTGTCGGCGGAAACAACTTGAGTGATATTTGCCAGTCGACGTAGCGCCGTACTGTACAGAATCCGATCGCGATCGCGCTGAAATGGACTCCTGCTGTCGTCTTCACTTTGTCGGTCCTGATAAAATCGCGCTTTTCGCGATTCCTTAATCGTCCCGAATTCACTTTGCGCATGATGCATCGTGCCGGCTCCCCTATCTGGATGCCAGTTCCGTTTGAGTTTTTCAGAATGTTAATTACTGATTGATTTGGTTAAGTCGCTAACTCCACATGGCAAAATTGCGCTCGTTGCATTGCCAGTTACGCGGCTCCCGCAATATCTCCCTCATAATATCCGGATCGATCAGGTGCCATTTGAAGTTGAGATCGAGTTCGTTGAACTCCAGAAGGTCCTGCATCAGGCGGCGGATCTCGGATTCGTTGATCCGGGTGTATTCGGTTTCGGCAAAGTGTTTTTGTACGGCGGCGATCATTGCTGGGACGCGCATGCCGTTGCGTCCCGCGGCCTTGACGACCGCGACCATGGCGTTTTTGATGTCGCCTTCTTCTGCAGTGTGAGTAAGCCCCTGTTCCATCTTTCTTCTTCCTTCATCATTGGCCAAAATGCGCCGGAAAACCAGATGAAAAGTAGGCTTTTCCCTTCGGTTATTCAATCTTTTTAATTGACTGCACGGAATTCCGCACCATCGGTCATTTTTCACTCCTCTTCGTCACTTTCGCCGCGTTTAGCGGGAAGGAAGGGCAGGATCGGCAGCAGCTTGCCGAGGGCATTTCGCAGTTGTTCCACGCCGTGGGAGTTGTCGATCACAAAGTCTGCGCGGCGGCGTTTTTCCTCCGAACTCATCTGCGTGGCCATCCGCGCACGAATGTCCGCCTCGCTCATGGAACGCGACGCCAGCAGGCGCTGGACACGCAGGTCTTCCGGCGCATCGATGACCATGACGTAGTCGTAGAGCGCCTCCAGTCCGGCCTCAAACACAATGGCGGTTTCGTTGAAAACGCAGCGTTTGCCGGACTCGTAGAGCCGCTGCAGCCGCTCGGCGATTTCCTGCACGACGTAAGGGTGCACAACACTGTTCAGCGTGCGCAGGCGTGAAACATGCGTGGCGTCAGGTCCAAAGACGAGCCCCGCAACAACCGCTTTGTTGAGCGTGCCGTCCGCGTTCAGTACTTTATCGCCCAGAGCCTCGGCGATTTCGCGGCGGATCTCACCGTGCTGTGCGATCAATTCGGTCGCGATCGCGTCCGACTGCAGGACGTCGTATCCGGCTTCGCGCACTATGTCCGCCGCGGCGCTCTTGCCGCTGCCAATGCCGCCGCTGATGGCGATAAACAGGCCGTTTGCGCCTTTGATTTCGTCAAAAACTGATTTCAGACTGCCGACTGCCACGCGTTCGCTCCATTGGTTTTTGGCCTCGAAAGGCGTAAATTTCGTCGCAATTTACGGTGATTCCGCGGCCGTGCAACCCGGCCGCCCGCAATTCCACACGCCGCAATTTCTCACGTTTCTCCGACGGCTCCCCTATGCCCCGTTTGTTCCTGATCGATGCGATGTCTCTTGTCTTCCGCGCCTATCACGCCATGTCGCGCTCCGGTTTGTCGACGCCCGACGGCGAGCCGACGGGGGCGGTGTTTGGATTCGCGAACATCATCTCCACCATCATCGACAACGAAAAACCCGACTATCTGTCAGTCGTGTTCGACACCGCCGCGCCGACCTTCCGCCACGAACAATACGAAGAATACAAAGCCAATCGGCCCGAATTTCCAGAAGACCTCGTGCCGCAGGTTAAACGCATCAAGGAAATGATCGACCTGCTGGGCTACTGCCGCGTGGAACGCGACGGCTACGAGGCCGACGATATTATCGGCACCATGACAAAATGGGCCGTGGAACACGACCTGGACGTCTTCTGCGTGACCTCCGACAAGGATTACATGCAGCTCGTCAGCGACCGCGTTAAACTCTTCCGCCCGACCGGCAAAGGCGCGGGCGACTACGAAGTGGTCGACATCGAGGGCGTCGCCAAAAAATTCGGCGTGGCGCCGGAACGCGTCATCGACGTGCAGGCGCTGATCGGCGACTCGGTCGACAACGTGCCGGGCGTCAAAGGCATCGGCGAAAAAACGGCCATTCCGCTGATCCAGGAATTCGGTTCGCTCGAAAATCTCTATGAGAACCTGGACAAAGTACAGCGCGCCGCCGTGTTGAAAAAACTCGAAGCCGACCGCGACAATGCCTTCATGTCAAAGGAACTTGTTACCATCGATGTTAACGTGCCGATCGAAGTCGATATTAACGGCTGTAGACTGCGCGACAAGGACGTGGACGGACTTAAACAACTGTTCACCACGCTGAATTTCCGGCGCATGATTCCGCAGCGCTTCGGCATCGACATGGATGGCGACGGCGCGGCGGATGAAAATGGTGCAACGGCAGGGCAGGTCGGACCGGACACTCTGGACGGGGTCGACCACAACTACCTCTTGTTGGACTCGCTCGCAAAGATTCGCGCGGCGATTAAACAACTGGCCGATGTGAAGATGCTCGCTTTTGATACGGAGACCACGGGCCTCGATCCCATGTCGTGCGACCTGGTTGGAGTCTCTTTCGCCGCCAAAGCGGGCGAAGCGTATTACATTCCGCTGTTCCGTCCGCGCGAGGACATCGCCGGGTTCGACGAGTTAAACATTCCGGCGACGGAAGAAGAGACGAACAGCGGCACGCTCTTTGCAGAAGACAGCAAACCCGTGCACCAGTACAACGAGTGCCGCGCCGTGCTGGAATTGTTAAAGCCGCTGCTCGAAGATCCGGCCGTCGGCAAAGTCGGACAGAACATCAAATACGATCTGCTGGTGCTTAAACGCTACGGCATCGACGCGGCGCCGGTGGCCTTTGACACGATGCTGGCCAGCTACGTGCTCAATGCCGACAACAAACACGGTATGGACGAGCTTTCGCGCGTGTGGTTAAACTACCAGCCGATTTCGATCACGACATTGATCGGCGAGAAGAAAAGTACACAAAAGTCGATGAGCGAAGTTCCGGTGGCCGACGTGGCGAAGTACGCCGCCGAAGACGCAGATATCACTTGGCGGCTCTACGAAAAACTGCAGGATAAACTGCGGGAAGACAAGCTGGAAGAACTGGCACGCAGCACCGAATTTGAGCTGGTGCTGCCGCTGACGCAGATGGAATTCAACGGCGTCGGCATCGACCCCGAAGCGCTTAAACAATTCAGCGTCGAGCTGGGCGAAATGATCGAAGCCAAAAAGGCCGAAATCTACGAGGAAGCCGGCAGCGAGTTTAATATCGATTCGCCCAAACAGTTAAGTGAAATTCTCTTCGACAAGATGGGCATCCCGCCGGTCAAAAAGACCAAGACGGGGTTCAGTA
The DNA here is from genome assembly GCA_964445695.1 of uncultured Hyphomicrobiales bacterium. GTDB lineage: Bacteria > Bacteroidota > Ignavibacteria > Kapaibacteriales > UBA7675 > JAUIKM01. Next base: position 199,949 of record CAYULF010000005.1, read on the forward strand.
CCGACTCGTCCGTGCTGGAGGAGCTGGCGCACAGCTTTCCCATCGCCACGATGGTGCAGGACTATCGCCAGATGACCAAGCTGCGCTCCACATATGTCGACGCTCTGCCGAAGATGATCAACGCTGCAACCGGACGCATTCACACGACCTACAACCAGACCGTGGCGAGCACGGGGCGTCTTTCGTCGACCGACCCGAACCTGCAGAACATTCCGATCCGCACGGAGCTGGGGCGGCGCATCCGCCAGGCATTTATTCCGGCGGAAGGCTCAAAAATCCTTTCGGCCGACTACTCGCAGATTGAGCTGCGCATCATGGCGCATATTTGTGGCGACGAGACGCTGACGCACGCTTTCCAGAACGGACTGGACATTCACGCGGCGACGGCGGCGAATCTGTTCGGCGTGGCGCTGGAAGATGTGGACTCGGAGATGCGCCGCCGCGCCAAGACGGTAAACTTCGGGCTCATGTACGGACTCGGAGCCTTTGGACTGGCGCAGCGCCTCGGCATTTCGCGCACGGAAGGCAAAGAGATCATCGACGCCTATTTTGCCAAGTACCCGCGCATCAAGGAATACATCGACTCGTCGATTGCCGCCGCAGGCGAAAAAGGCTACGGCGAGACGCTGCTTGGTCGCAGGCGCTATTTCCCGAATATCAAGGCGAGCAACCGCGCGCTGCGCAGCGCCGCCGAACGCGCCGCAATCAATATGCCGATCCAGGGCAGCGCGGCCGACATGTTAAAACTCGCCACAGTGACGATCTACCGCGAAATGAAAGAGCGCAACATGAAGTCGCTGATGATGTTGCAGGTGCACGATGAGCTTGTGTTCGAAGTGCCTCAGCAGGAGATCGACGAACTGAACGAACTGGTGAAAACGCGCATGGAAAGCGCCATGCCCTTGGGCGAAGTGCCGGTGGAAGTTAATATCGGCATCGGCGACAACTGGGATGAAGCGCACTGACGACGTATCCATTTGTGTACAGGTGTACGACAGCTCGGTTTAACTATGCCGAGCTGTCAGGGAAAGGCTTGCCGGTGCGGCAACGCAGAACTTCCATCCCGCTGACAAACAAGAATGGATTTGGGAAAAGTCGGGAAAGATACGGCAATGCGCGCCCGCGTATTAAACGCTTGTGAAGAGCAGAAACAGGCAGACGTAGATGTAAACGAGCGGCGCGACAAAGAGCACGCTGTCGGAGCGGTCCAGAATGCCGCCGTGGCCGGGGATGAGGTTGGAGCTGTCCTTGACGCCCGCGTCGCGTTTAAGCAGTGACTCCGCCAGGTCGCCCAGTTGACCGGCCGCGCCGATGAGACCGCCGATAATGATGGCGTGCCAGACGGGCAGGACGGGAAGAAAAATGTGCGACATCACCGTGAAAAACACAATCGAACCGATAAATCCGCTCAGCGCGCCTTCCCAGGATTTTTTAGGGCTTATGCGTTCGAAGAGTTTGTGGCGACCGAATTTGGAGCCGATAAAGTAGGCCACCGTATCGCAGGTCCAGATGGCGCCGAGCATGTTAAGCACCAGCCACATGCCGAATATGTCGGGAAAGGTCGAAGGATCGCCGCCGTCGGCGTCAAAACGCAGCCAGGGCGCTTCAAAAAGCGAGCGCAAACCGATGAGACTTTCCATGCCGAGCGAGACGTAGAGCACGCCGAAGACGGTAACGCTGACGTTGACGATGGCGTTGGGGCGCGCCCGCCACAGCTCCATCGATAAAACGACGATGGTAAACAGGAGCAGAATGGAAATAAGCAGAAAGAGGCGCGCGCCTTCGTGCGCGGCCAGACCGTAGAGGTCGCCGGTGAACTGCAGAATAAAACCCGCCGCGATGCCGGCGGTATAACCGGCCACGCGATTGCCGCGCGCCTTGTTCTCGGCCATCTGATAGAACTCGTACAGACCCAACAGCGCGATTACCTGCACAAAGGCAAAAAACCACCAGCCGCCCAGAATAATTGTCGCCACGATGATGGGGGCACCGATAATCCCCACCAGAATACGCTTGGTCACATTGCTCACGTTGATCGCCCGCCGCTCTTCTCGATTGTTTCCTGTGCAAAAATAGGCTTTACTCGTTCAGAGACCAATCGTAGTCGAGGAATTCGATGTCGGGAAAGTTGTTGCGCGCCTCCGCGGCTGCCGCGACGGCGTTGCGGGCCGGCGTGGGGAAGTACTGCAGCACCGCGCGGGCCATGGCCTCCCGCGATGCGCCGAAATCGGATTCGTACCAGTCGAAAATTTTCGAGAGATAGAGTGTGCCGGCCGCGGCGTCGTAGCGAATTTTATTTGTGTCGGCGCACCAGGCGCGCATGTTGTCGTCCAGCTGACTATCCAGCCGCCCGGCCGCATATGCTTCGTTGCGCAGCGGCGGGCAGGACACCGAGGCGCAGACGACGGCGGCGTGAATGCGGAAGTCGGCGTAGTTCTTACGCAGAATCTCGTGCTCGACCTTGTTAAGCGTGTATTCGTTGCCGTCGATCTCAAATTCGTAGCTGTCCCAGACGCTGAGTCCCAGCGGCACGGAGATGTAGAGACTGCCCAGGAAGTGCAGGTCGTTGATGCTCTCGACCGGATAGTTGTCGCAGATCAGTTTGAGTGTGAAGGCGTTGTAGACGTTGATCCAGAAGGCCTTGAGGGAATTTGAGTCGACAAGCGTTTGCGGCCGCACGCGCGCCAGGCTGTCGCATACCTGCGTCAGGTGCGGATCGTCTTTCATACGGCTGTAATCGACGTGTCCGCCGCGCACATGTTCGCGCAGAAGCGCGGTGAACAGATCGTCCGCGGCGGCCGGGACAGTGTCGTGCGACGCTTGTATTTCCGGTGCGGGGACGTTCGCGGCGGGGGCGTCGCAGGACAGCAACAGCGCTCCCAGGATGATGAGCATCTGCAGCGCGGCGTGCCGGGGCCGCCGACGTCCGCTTCGAGTTTTTACCATGTCGTGCATTTGTCCTAAGTTTGCGGGTTACTATTCACGATCGTGCATTTTGGGCATTTTATGGATATTCACACGCTTCCGGCTTCCCTGCCGCATGTTGTCATTGTCGACGCGGATCAGCGCCGGCCGTCGGTAGAGCTGGCTAAAAAAATGATCGAGGCCAGAGTCGACTTCACTTTCATCAGTCCCGAGCCGGAGCTGCTGCCTGAAAACGTGCGCAAATACTGGCGCGAGACCGCCCTGGATCTGGACAAAACCATCGGCATTGTCGTGGACATGACCTGGAGCGTGCCGTTGACCGACGACACCATCCTGATCTTGAACGACTTCGACGTGGATACGCCGCCTCTGATTCTTACGACCAACGCCAGTGAGACGACGGGGTCGGCAAGCGAACTTCTTCCCGAGTTTGATTTTGTCGGCTTCAACGGCCTGCCGGGCTTTTTCCCACTGGGCAAATCCGTGGAAGTGGCGCCGCCGCGCGGCACAGATCCGGAGGCGCTGGCGATGGCCAAACGCTTTTTCCGCACGCTGGGTTTCGAGACCGAAGTGATCGAAGACCGCCCCGGCTACGTACTTCCGCGAATCATCAGCATGATCATTAACGAAGCGGCGTTCTGCGTGATGGAAGGCGTGGCCGAACCCGAGGCCATCGATACGGCAATGAAACTCGGCACCAACTATCCCAAAGGGCCGCTGGCCTGGGCGGACGAAATCGGCATCGACGTGGTTGCCGCTATCCTGATGATGCTGGAAAACGAGTACCGCCAGGAACGCTACCGTCCCTGCCAGCTCCTGCTGCAGATGATGCACAACAGCGAGCTGGGCGTGGTGTCCGGTTCCGGTTTTTACGAACACCCCGGCGCGGTCGGCGAGTTTTAATGACCATCCGCGACGACGGCGCAGCGCCAGTCTACGTATTCTGCGATTTTGACGGCACGATAGCGCGCGACGACATCGGCGATGCGATCGTGCGACGCTTTGGCGAGTTTGAGCGTCTGCACGCCGAGCTGATGGACGGGAAGATGAGCGTGGCGCAGTACTGGCGCGCCTCACTCGCGACGTTTCCCGCCGGATTGCAGCAGAGCGACGTGGATGATTTCACACGCGACTTCCAGCTCGACGCCTACTTTGCACGTTTTGTGGAGTTCTGCAGGAAGCATGGATGGCCCTTGACGGTGGTGAGCGACGGCTTTGAAAATTACATTCGTCCGATGCTGGCCGCGGCCGGGCTGGACGATCTGCCGGTCTTCGCCAACCGCGCACTTTTCAGCCAAGACGCCGCACCAACGGCGCATTTTCCCAATGCCGACGAAGCCTGCGGCTGTTTCTGTGCTTCCTGCAAACGCAATGTGCTCATCACTCAGATCCCGGACGATGCGATCGTCATTTACGTCGGCGACGGACTTTCCGACACCTGCGCGGCGGAGCACGCCGACGTGATTTTTGCGCGGGACAGGCTGGCGGCTTACTGCAACAAAGAGCGTCTGCCGCATTTTCCGTTTAACAGCTTTTTCGACGTCATCGCGCTGCTGGAAACCACTCTGGCGGGTCGCGGGCTGCAGTTGCGTCACCAGGCGCAGTTGAAGCGGCGTCGGGCTTTTATCAGTGAATAAAACTGGTGCGATCTTCCACGCATTTTGACCGTTCAACCGCGCTGTGCGGCCGTTCACCTTTTTCCGCTTGTTCAGGACTTGCAGGCTCGCGATGTTGTCTGCTTTGAAACATCCGGATGTTTCGGCCATTCCTGACCGCTTTGAGTTCCTCGCTGCGCTCCTCACTCAGGCTCTTTTGACTGTTTTGTTTGTCGTGCGGTGATTTGTCGCTGAGGCTCGAGCCTGTTTAACTCCTTTGTGTTAAACAGGCTTTAAACGAGCGCTCTTTAGACTCTGTGGCAGGTGAGTGGAGTACGCGGAGTTCAGAGTTTGTGTTTAAGCGACGTATTCGCTGTAATGCACAGGCGATCAGATGCCGTTCGAAGTTAACATCCGGTGTGAAACACGTGCCGCTGAGCTGAAAACACTGAATGCACTCAATGACTGATCGCCAGCCGAGGTCTCGTCTTACGCGGCGAATCTCCAATATTGTTATGAGGTGAATTTCCTGATGATCTGAGAGGGGCGTCAAGTTAACCTGCCGCCAGTATATCGCGGTTCAGCTCGAAATCTTGCCGGTTAATGCATCAGTCATAGCCGCAAAATCTTTGCTCATGCGGCTTGGAAGCTCGGAGTTGTCAACGAGGTTGGATGCCTGTTTTGAAGTCAGGTAGGCAGAGTTGCGACTTCAATGAGTCAGTTATTTAAAACACACCGAGATATTGTGAGTCGAAGAGAATTGTGTATGTTTGTCATCATTATAAGAAGCCTTTGGCATTGCACTGCCGATTTAACTGTTAAACCACAACCACTATTCAGGTGAAACAATGAATCAAAAAATTTCTCTGTTTACAGCGTGTTTGCTGCTCGGAGTCTTGCTGCAGGCCGCTTCGCCGCTGCAGGCTCAGGACCCCTACGTCTGTGATCCGGGCGACTGCGACAATCCAGTCTGGGAGCCGACAAACGGATTTCTGAGCCACAATTCCTCGTTCAACGGCTGCGACTATGAAGTTCTGTACCGCGTCAGGGAGGGGCTCTGTTTCGGGCGCGAGCGCTATGACATTCAAATAGTAACGCTGATTGTGGATAATTCCCCGGCCTGCCAGGCGGCGGACATCCCGGCCATCCTTGAATTTGCGGCCAGGGATTTGCTGATCCAGAACCCCATGGGCTGGACAATTCCGCCGCCGCCGGCCTGCCTGGTGGGCGTGAGGGTTTACATGTCGGGTTGTTGGCGGCGCATTGAAAATCCGCCCGCTTTTCCCTCGGAGGCTATCATTACTCCATGTTACGAATCGACCTGCTGTCGATTTAACTACAGGCTTTGCGGCCCGGGTACGACGCCCATTCTGCAAACAGTTGTGCCGGGCGAGTGTCCACCGTCGCAGCCGCCCGACTGTGTTTCCATTTGCCTCTGACCGGTTTGTTCCGTGCTACCCGGCTCATTGCTTGGCCGGGTAGTTAATATCCAATAGAACGTGTGCCACGCATTCCAGCACTCCCTACTATCGCTCAATATTCAACCATGAAATACATCATCCTGTTTGCGGCATTTCTGTTTTCTCTTTCCATGGCGGCCGCGCAGTCCTTCACCGTGCAGCACCCTCTTCCATTGCCGGCCTATTACAGCGACGTGGCCTTGCTGGACAGCCGGACGATCTTAATCTCGGGTTCCGAAATGGCCGTCCAGTCGCCGATCATATTGCGCAGCGAAGACGCCGGCGAATCCTGGGACTTCATCGACCTGCCGACGAAATGGAAAGTCAACGATCTTTTTGTCTTGTCCGAATCGGACATCTGGGCAGCGGGTTATGATGCATCGCTGTTGCACTCCAGCGACGGTGTGCGGTCTTGGGAATCTGTGCCGAGCGGATTTGAAGGCCCGTACATCGAATTTCTTGCCGTGCATTTTACGGATGAACTGCACGGCTGGGTTGTCGGGCGCGGATATCAGCAGCGCGAATTTGATTCTTATGTCGCCTTCGCCGCTAAAACCGCCGACGGCGGGAAGAGCTGGACACAGGTAGACATTCCGAAAGTAAAATTTGAAGATATTCAGGCTGCGGACTCGCTGATCTCCTCGCTCAATGCGGTGCATTTTGACAATCCCTCAGAGGGATGGTTATTTGGCGGTCTGATCGGCGGCAATGAAGGTGTGATTCTACATACGACGGACGGCGGCGATTCCTTCAGGCAGGTGGACATCGGCCAGGCGGGAAACATTATAGATTTTGTCCGCACGGACGATGGCACATTCCTGGCTGCCGGTGCGAGCGGGACCCTGCTGCGTTCAATCGATGGCGGTGAGAACTGGCAACAGGTGCAGTCGGAGACGTCTATCGGAGTGCAGTTGAACTGTATAACCGCGCAAGGGACGGCGGCTTGCGCGGTCGGCGGAAAACGTCGGGTATTTCGCTCGACCGACAATGGCGCAAACTGGAATCAGGTGCATGAAGACAATGACGAGAGTTTTGATCAGGTCTTCAGCTTTCAGGGCGTCGACTTTGCCGATGAGAACAACGGCTGGGCGGTTGGCTCAAATGCCGGGCTGTTCAGAACGGCCGACGGCGGCGACTCATGGACGCAAATGACGCGCGGCGTCATTCGAACCTTGTACTCGATCTTCATGATCGACGAATTACGCGGCATGGCGAGCGGCACCGACGGCACGCTGCTGCGCACGGCCGACGGCGGTTTGCACTGGAAGCCCCTCGATATTGGAGCAGACAGACTGATCAGCTCACTGCACTTTGTTAATGATCGGCGTGGTTGGCTCGTCGGCGGCGGTTACATTCAGCGAACGGACGACGCAGGTGAAACCTGGGCTAAGATATTTGAGGTTCCGCAGGGCGCTGTCGCTCAGTTCGCATTTATCGATGAGAACAACGGCTGGATGACCTATGGCAAGTTCCCTGACCGATCCATCCAACGCACCGTCGACGGCGGCGAATCCTGGACGGTCCAGACGGAGACCGCCGATCCGCCCGGCTTGATCACCTTTGTCAACGACAGCACCGGTTGGGCGCTGACCGAACACGAGATTCTGCACACGAAGAATTTCGGCGAGTCCTGGGACGTGCAACTACACATGTCGGATCACTTTCTGATTGGTATTGATTTCATTGACGAGTCGACCGGTTGGGTTACGGCCTCGCGCATACGTTCGGGCACGCGCTCCACCGTATATTTCACCAACGACGCGGGCAGGAACTGGACCGATCTGCTGGCCGGCGATCCCGAATCGGATTTTACCAGGGGACCGATGCGCCGCATTGCGTTTAACGACCGCAACAACGGCTGGTTGTTTGGCTGGGACAATGAAATCTACCGCACGACGGACGCCGGGCGGACGTGGGAAAAACAAACTCACTTCCTCGACATCGGTGAAAGTAATCTTTTCGACATCTTTGCCCTGCCCGGCGGCTCCACCTGGTTTGCAGGCGCGAATGGATTTATTCTGCGTTACGGCGAGCCTGTCACGGATGTGGCCGAGACGGAACATTCCGACTTAACAAATTCCGGGCTGTTAATTTTCCCCAATCCCACCGATGACAGACTGCTCGTCACAGTACCCGCCGCCTTCAATCCGCAGCGAGCCATTAACTTGGCTGTTGTCGATCTGATGGGACGCAGCGTGCTCACCGGCGCTTATACAGTCAATGCCGCCGGGCACATAGAACTCGATCTGGGCGGGCTGCGCTCCGGATTGTATGTGCTGCAATTGGAGCAGGGTGGACTGCGCCTGGATCATTCGGTGCAGGTGCTGCGTTAACACTCTTTGTTTAACATGTCGGCGGAGAGGTGGCATGCTTTTCAGGTGGATTTGCGTCGCCGTAAATTTAGTTGCCCAGGCAACAATCTTGCAGTTGATGGACTTGCATCTGCGGCTTTGGGCTGGTTTTTTGATCGCTTTGAGTTCCTCGCTGCGCTCCTCACTCAGGCTCTTGTGACTTTTTTGTTTGTCGCGCGGTGATTTGTCGCTGATGCTTGAGGCTGTTTGGCTCCATTGTGTTAAACGGGCTTTAAACATGCGCTCATCAAACTCGCTGATGAGCAAAAGGAAAAAAGCAAGCCGCCAAGTGAAACGCCGGAGGCGAAGCGCTCAGTCATAAGGCGTCAAGTGCAAAGTTAAACAGAAATAAAGGAGTATTTCACCACAGCGTACGCGAAGAATGTCAAGTTGAAAACCCGGAACACTCCACCGTGTTATTCGCCGGAATCCACCAAATTCAATACTGCGATTTGCGCGCTACAATCAACATCGGAATAACGCTGATAACCGTCGTGTACAGCGTCGACGCAATGCCGTAGGTCGTGAACAGCGCCATGAAGTCCAGCTCCGTCGGCTCGATTAACAGAATGTGGTAAACCAGGTTGTAAACAAAAGCGCTCAAGGCAATGACGATGGGGAATTTGTAGCTGCCGACCGTCTGGCGGAAACGGCCTTCGCGGTAAAAGTAACCCGCCAGGAAAACCGCCAGAATCGAAGCCATGGCGTTGACGCCCAGTAAAACATTGCCGATGACGTCGTAGGTTAAACCAGCCAGAAATGCCGCGCCCAGGCCGACAAGTTGCCCCTCCCGCAGCGCGACGGCAACCGTGAAAATCAGCAGGAAATTGGGATAGATGTTTTCGAAGGCAATTAACGGAGAAACGAGCAACTGCGCGATGGCCAGCAAGAGAATGGCGATTGCGTACGCAATGTATCGGATGAGCGGGGTATCGAAAATTGAACTGTCCGTCACGACCGGGCCTGGCTCCGCAGTTAAACAGAATTAATGGTTTTCGTTCAGTTCGGCCTGCAGCTGCCGGCGCAGTTCAACGCGTTCCGGATCGGGCATCTGCGTGCTGACAAAAACCTGTTCGAGCGTTTCAAAGTTAACAAATGGGCGCACAACGATTGTGCGGAAGAGCGAGGTGGCGTCGTCGCGCACTTCGCTGATACGGCCGACGACAATCCCCTCGGGAAATTTGGTGCTGAAACCGGATGTGACGATGCGATCGCCGGCGGCGACGTCGAATGCCTTGGCAACTTTGTGCACCAGCAGGTTCTCACCGCCTTCCCAGGTTAAAATTCCATTGACGCGCGTGCTTTCCACCTGCACGGCCACGCGGCTGTCCGTGTCCACCAGCAGGCGCACCTGACAGTAGTTGTCGCTGGCGGTGATAATTGTGCCGACCAGGCCGCGATCCGTAATGACGGCCATGCCCGGGCTGATTCCGTCGTTTGTTCCGACGTCGAGCGTAATAAAGTTGTTCAGGCTGCTGGAGATGCGACCTATGACTTCGGCGGTTATCACAGGGTATTCGCTGTTTTCCTTGAAGTCCAGTGCGCGGCGCAGGCGCTCGTTTTCCACCACGGCGCGGCGCGATTTGGCGTATTCGCGGCTCAGGTAGAGGTTGAGCTCGCGCAGCGCTTCGTTTTCGCTTTTGAGTTTAACCGGATTGGGCACCCAGGAAAAGAGATTCTGAGCTACCCCGATGGTGCCGACGACAAGCGTGCGGAAACCGCGCAGCTCAGCCGGATTGCCGACGCTCATGAGCGCGATGCAGATCACGATCAGGACGGAAAGCGTGATGTATTCCTTGAAGTTGACGACAAAACGCAGGAGTTTATACATACCGGTTACGCGACCGTCGTTTGCGGGTGGAGCGCGCAGCCATCAGTGCGGCGGCATCCGTTGAACAAGGTATCAATAGCGCCGGCTTTTGATCAAAACGCCGGAGAATTCACTCAGGTTGTCGAGCACCTTGCCCGTGCCGCGCACCACAGCTGTGAGCGGGTCTTCAGCTACGTGCACCGGCAGATTGGTTTCCAGCTGGATGCGTTCGCTCAGGCCTTTCAGCAGCGCTCCGCCGCCCGTCAGCATGATGCCGCGGTCAAAGATATCGGCGGCCAATTCCGGTGGTGTGCGTTCCAGCAGGGCGCGGATGGCGTCGACCATGACGGATACGGCTTCGTTGAGCGCTTCGCGGATGTCCTTGCTGGAGACCTGTGTCATGCGCGGAATGCCGTTGACCAGGTCACGGCCCTTGACTTCGATTTCAATCTCGGGGTCGAGCGGCATGGCCGAGCCGACCTGGCACTTGATCATCTCGGCGGTGCGTTCGCCGATCAGGATGTTGTAGTTTTTCTTGAAGAACTGCACAACGGCGTTGGTCATCTCGTCGCCCGCAATGCGGATGGATTCGTCGTTGACGATGCCGGAGAGCGCGATCACGGCGATTTCGGTCGTACCGCCGCCGATGTCGACAATGACGTTGCCGACGGGTTCGCTGACGTTGAGGCCGACGCCGATGGCCGCTGCCATGGGTTCCGCGATGAGGTAGACTTCCTTGGCGCCGGCGTGTTCGGCGCTGTCGCGAACGGCGCGTTTTTCCACTTCCGTAATGCCGGAGGGCACGCAGATCACGACGCGGCGTGCGGGCTGCCAGGCCGGGGAAATTTTGCGGATAAAGGCGCGCAGCATGCCTTCGGCAATTTCAAAGTCGGCAATGACGCCGTCCTTGAGCGGGCGAATGGTGCGGATGTCGCGGTGTGTTTTACCCACCATGTTTTTGGCTTCTTCCCCGATGGCGACAATGCGCTTGGTGGTGCGGTCGAAAGCCACAATGGACGGCTGGTTCAGCACAATGCCTTTGCCCTTCATCCAGATGAGCGTATTGGCGGTTCCAAGGTCAATAGCGATGTCGTTTGACAGGAAGCTGAAAGCCACGTGTGGGTTCCTCGATAGCCGATGCGGAGAACTGACGACTTAAACAAAATGCGGCGCTGCGACTTTGCACTTGCATGTTTAACACGACATGTAGAAGCCGACTGTTCAATCGTTCCCAACGATTAGTGCTGTTTCCGGTAGGAGGATTATAAGCTGCGCGCCGCCGACGAATTTGCAGTGTGCGTTGAAATGCGATTACTGCCTACGTCACAAAAACTCTGTAAATATGCGGATTTGGCGGCGATTTTTCAAGAGTTTTTCCGCGGCGGCGTCACTTTGATCCGCATCGATTTCACGAAGTCGCTGAAGCTGAGATCGGACGGGGTCTCGGCGCGCGGTGGTGCGCCCGCCTGCAGCTGTCTGTCAACCGTGTGTTGCTGCGTTCCCGTCTGTGACAGTGCCGCCTGCGTGCGGCCGGATGGAATGCGCTGCGCCTCCGGGTTCGGCGCAGCTGTGAACGCGTTCATCGCTCCGTTGACGCTGGTGCCCGACAGTCGCGCCACTTCGTCCGGGTCGGTGATTTCGCTCAGGATGTTGATTCCCTGCTCGCTTGCACCGACGATCAAAATGCGCTGGCCGACCTGGAGCATGTAAACCTGTTTGCGCGTTTGCAGGTTGACGCGGTTGAGCACGCGCATGTCAGGGCCGTCAACCGGTCCCTTTTGTTTGCGCGCCGCATAGCGCTTCACAAAAAACAGGACCGCGGCGAGTGCGATGACGATAAATACCAGCGTGCCGAAGGCCCTGAGCAGTTCTTCCTGCATGTTTTCTCCGCGCGTTCCGTCGGCTGCGACGGATTAACGTTTGCCGCCGATTTTAATGCGGTCGGCCGGGTCGATCAGCGTCGTGATGCGGATCCCGAAATGTTTATCGATGACGACAACTTCACCCTCGGCAATCTTTTTACCGTTTACCAGCAAATCGACCGGCTCGCTGGCGAGTTTGTCGAACTCCACGACGTAACCGCGGCCCATGCGCAGGATGTCGCGAATCAACATGTTCGTGCGCCCGAGTTCAATCGACACCGGCAACTGCAGGTCGTAGAGCAGTTCCATCTTGGGGTCGAGTGGGGAAGGACCGCCCTTGGCCGTGCTGCCGGTGCTGGGGGCGTCCAGATCCGGGAAATCGGCTTCGTTGATTTCGACGGGTGCGGGCGCGGCGCTTTCATCGCCGGCGCCGGGACCGTCTCCATCACCGCCGGCTCCGCCGCTGTTGATCAAGGCATCGATTTCTTCTTGTGTCATGACAACAACTCCTTTGTGCTAACGAGCGGGCGTTTAACACGTCGCCCGGCAAACCCGGTTCACTGCGGCGCACCATCCTGTGTCTGCCGCTGCCGAATCGTTCACTCGTTGATAATTTCGTCGGGATGCAGCTTGCGTATGATCTTGACGGCTTTTTTGCCGTCGACCACGCCCGGGCGCACCGCCAGTTTTTTGCGTCCGCCGATCGACATGTGAATTTCCTGGTCGATCTTGGTATCCAGCCGGATGATGTCGCCCTCTTTCAACTCGACGATGTCGCGCACGGTCAGCTCGGCGCGGCCCAGCTCGGCTATCACCGGCAGCGTCGTGGTTGAAATCTGCTTGCGCACCATCTGTTCGTTTTCCGGTACGCGTTCCTGCGTGGACTTGATGCCCGCCGTCAGCTGTCGTCGCGACAGACCGGCGATGATGTCCTCGAGCGCAAACGTCGGAAAACACAGATTCATCAGGTAGGAGTTCGTTCCGATGTTCACGTCGAACGACGTCACCAGCACAATCTCTGAGCCCGGCGCGATCTGCACAAAATCCGCCTCCGACTCAAATCGCGAGAAGGAAAAACGCAGATCGCCGATCGAGCGCCAGGCCGTCGTCAGGTCGCCCAGCAGCCGCTCGATAATGCCGCGAATCACCGCCTGCTCGATGCTCGAGATGGCGCGCGCTTTTTTCGTGGCGTCCGTGCCGCCGCCCAAAAGACGCTCGACCATCGTGAAAGCCAGCTGAGGGCTGATTTCCAGAATGCCGCTGCCGTCCGTGCCCTCGATGTCGAACACGTACAGACAGCTCGGCGTCGAGACCGAGAGAATAAACTCGGAGTAAAAAAGCTGATCGACCGAAGTGACGGAAATCGAGACGATGCTCTGCAGGCGCTGCACCAGGTAGTAGGCAAATGACTCGGCCAGGCTTTCATGCACGTTCTGGAACGTGCGGATCTGATTTTTGGAGAGGCGGCTCGGGCGCCGGAAGTCGTAGGTGGCGACTTCGCGCTGGCCCAACTGCTGGCTGAGCATGTCCTCCACCTGGATCGTTCCGGCGGACATGCCTGAAAGCAGGTTGTCGATTTCCTGCTGGGATAGTACGTCGCCCATTGACATGATGCATTCTCCCCAACCTGTGCCCCGCGGGGCTTCTCGCCTGAACGTTGCCTTGCGGCCCGCTGCTTACTGGATCAGAAATTTCGAGATGTAGACTTCGTACAGCTTTGCCTCGCTGAAGAAGGGCGAAAGGTCGCGCCGCAGCACTTTGGCGATCGAATCGCGCACGGTCACATCTCTTAACCTGTCGACGGTCATCGATGCAAATTGTCTGGAAATCACGGTGCGAACGGGAATCAGGACTTTTTCAAGCTCGGCGGCTTCCTCCGCATTGGCAAACTCCAGACCGATTCCGGCCACCACGAATTTGCCCGCCTGGTCAGCCGGATTGACGATAATGTCTTCCAGCGCCACCACGTGATTGACCGGTCGTTTGTGCCGCGGCAATTCCGGTTCGTGGTTCATCGCCTCCTCGCCGTGATCCATGTCGTCTACGTGATCGTCGCCGTGATCATCGGCCGCGTGTTCAGTCTTGGCCTTGTCGCCGGCGGGTGCGTCGTTTACCACCCATTTCAGGGCAAACACCACAACCAGGGCCTGCAGCAGCAACGCACCGCCGATAATGCCGATGATGGCGCCTGTCGACAAGCCGGATTTTTTGTTTTCCCCCGCGTCCTTTTCCGGGGCGTCATTATCATCAGCCATAGCCTGCTCCGAATGTGCTGATTATCGGTCGTGCGGACACCGCATCTAATCATGTATCGGCTGCACGCGTATAAAAGCGTAATAAAAAAACGCTACAAACCACCAATTGGCGAATAATAGCCGAATAGCTGCTCTCGTTGTCCGCAATTGCCTGCTGTTTTTGCGCTCCGGGGAGCTCAGGCACCAACCTGATACGAAAATTCCATGCCAAAAATCTCACGACGGCGGCTGACTTTTTAAATCCCCTCTTGTTAGTCGCCGGGTGTGGGGCGTCGCAGCGACTCGCGGCGGAGTGTGTACTGACGTCGCATGCGTTCAAATGCGTCGGCGCGACGACTGTCGTCGGCAAACAGGCTTTGTCGGAACAGCTGTGTGTCGTCCGCCAGGCGGCGCGACTTGTCCAGCACGCGGTAAATGTCGTCCGCTTTGCGCATGTCCAGCTCGATGTCGTTGGAAGGCAGGTCAAAGGCCTGCATGCGCGGCTGCAACCCGAAGTGCTGAGCCAGCGCCGCCGTAACCATGCGCGAACCTTCCAGCTTGGCGTCCAGCGTATAACCGGCGATGTGCGGCGTCGCGGGGAACGCCGCTCGCGCCAACATGACGCTCGCCAGCGGTTCGTACTGCCACACGTCCAGCGCCATGCCCAGCTGTTTGGTCAGCAGCGTTTCCAGCAGGGCGCGTTCGTCAACGACGCCGCCGCGTGAAGCGTGCACCAGCAGGGCGCGCGGCCGGAACAGTTCCAGGCGCTCCGCGTCGATCAACCCGCTTGTCGGATGCGGCCCGTCGTGCGTCAGTGGTACGTGGGTGGAAACAACGTCGCTCTCGGCGCATAACTCGTCCGGCTCCACATAGGTGCAGCCCGCCGGAAAGTGTGCGTCGCTCTCCCGCAACGGCGGATCGTTTATCAGGACTTTCATGCCGAGTTTGAGGGCGTAGGCCGCCAGCAGACTGCCCACCGCGCCGAACCCGAAGATGCCGAGCGTGCAGCCGGCGGGGTCGTAGTCATGGGTGTGTGCATGCGCGCAGATGCTGAACAGGACGTATTCGGCCACGGCGTTGGCGTTGCAACCGTGAGCATCGGCAAAGGTGACTCCGCGCTGCTGCAGGTAGTCCGTGTCGACGTGATCGATGCCGGAAGTCGCAGTGCCTACAAATGTCGCCGGGCTGTTCTTCAGCAGTTGTTCGTTGACCGGTGTGAGCGAACGGACGAGCAGGGCGTCCGCGCCGGCCAGGAGGTCGCGATCCGGCAGCCGACTGTTGTAGAGGGAAACGCGGGCGCAGTCGCGCAACGCCTCGCTGATGCCCGGCAGCGCGCCGTCGGCGACTACATGCGGTTTGTCATCGGAATCCGACTGTTGCTGTTTCATGTCCGCTGTGCCGCCTAAAAAGTGAGGTTGATATCCTGTGTGGTCCAACGCGGTTTGACGCGCAGAATCGACGGAAAAATGCGGAATTCTTCAGCGGGTTCAAAAGGGAATACCCGGCCGAAGTCGTAGCGTCCGTTGCCGTTTTTGTCCTGGATCACAATGATGTCGTACTGCGCCGGCAGCAGCCCGTCGAACTGCCACGCACCTTTGCCGTCGACGCGCTCCAGTATCAGACTGCGGTTCATTTTTTCATTGTCGCCGGCGGCGGGCCGCAGTTGAACGATAAATGCTCCTTCGTAGCCGGTCGAGTTTATGAGCGTACCCATGGCGTCGCCCAGTTCGCGCGGATCGGCGGTAATGAACGAGCGCTGTACCAGCGAGTCCGCCGCGGCGCGCCCGTTGCGCGCTTTCAGTCGCGGTCCATCCAGATTCAGGTGGTACAGCACGCCCGGCTCGAGTTCCGCGGTGGGAAGAATGCGAATCACGTTGTCGGCCGGCAGCTCCAGCGTGACGCCGATCGGCCCGGCGGCGCTGTCAAGGCTGTTGATCAGCCGGATCGCCGGATCCGAACTGTCGTTGTCCGGCAGCGCCATCGCCTCGCTGAACACCAGGTCAAACGGTCCGCTGCGCGGCACGCCCTTGGCGTCGGGTGAGAAAGGCCAGTTGACCAGGCGCACCGCGCCGCTGTCTGGCCGCGTCGCGGCACTGAAAATAGCGCTGGAAGCCGTGTCGGCAATCGGATTGCCGGACGAGTCGCGCACGGCCGGGGCGTCGAGTACCCAGCGGCGGTCGGCGTCCAGCGCGCGTGCGCTGCGCAGGATTACCGCCAGCGGATTTTCCGCATCGAGGTGCGCCGTTTCAATATCCACCGCCTGCGCGCCCGCCGAATCGCGCAACGCAAAGGATTCTCTGCTGATCGTTTGTGGGTCAGGTTTTTCGTTGAAAACCGCGGCAAATTTGTTTTCCGCCAGCGGCCGCACTTCGTAGAGCTGCGGCGCGCGCAGGTCTTCGGCCGGCCGCAGTCGCAAGGGCAGGCTGCTCCGCTGTTCGCCGGTCTTGAGCGTGATGTCGCCCGCCGCTGCGCCCCAGCCGTCGACGCCGGGTTCAAAGAGGCGGTCGCGGAACTCATCGTCCACCACCAGAATGCGATAGTCGCCCGGCGCAAGCGCCTGGAATTCGAAGTCGCCCGTTTTACCGAGCTGTGTGAGGTAACGCGGCGGCGTGTGGCGCGGATCGAGTGTGTCGCGATCGAGATCGTTGAGGGGATAGAGGTACACAAACGCGCCGGATGATTGTGCGTCGAACACGCGACCGCGAATGCTGCCGGAGTCGAGCACCGCACCCGTTGCAAATATGATCGTGGTTGACCGATCGCCCTTGTTGCCGCGGTAGTCGCTCACCTCCGCGCCGATAGTTAAGGCATAGGTCGTATTTGCCGCCAGATCTTCGGTGAACTCAATCTCAACTTCAGGGCCGGACCAGTTGATGTCGAACTCGATCGGCGGCGAAACAAAGACGTTCTCCGTCAGGGATTCGCCGCGCACCCACTCGTCGAATTCGATTTTGACAGACCTGCCGTCGAACAGCGTGGTTCCGGCGGCGGGATCGACCATCAGAATCGCGGGCGCTTCTTTGTCGGCCGGGCCGCCCGGCGGCATCTCGGGGTTGGCGCAGGCGCTCGCGGCCAGGAGAAGGGCAAAACAAAGGAGGCGGATTTTCATGTGTCTGTGCGTGTCGAGGAGTGCTCCGACGAATCCGGCTCCGGGAAATCCTGACGTCGGGAAAGCTGCAATTTCGTTAAAAAAGCCAAGGCGATGCAACTGATTGCATGTGTAATCACTGTCAGCCAGGCCATTTGTTCGGCGGCCGGGACCACGTCAACTTCTGCATTCAGATTGAGGATGTACAGCGCGCCGACTGCCAGCAGCGCCAGTTCGCTGAAAAATACGCTGTTGACCCACCGTTCGCGTCCAGCCGCCAGCAGATGCGCTTCAAACACGTGCACCAACAGGTGAATCACAAATCGTCCCGCCAGAATCTGCAGCACAACGATCGAGTACACAAACTCAGGGCCAAGCAGCCACGGAACAAGCCAGGGTGCGGCCAGAGCCAATGCTGCGGCGATGGGAAAGCCGACAATCATGCCGCCCAGCAACGAGTTGCGCAGCAGGCTGCCGCCGCTTTTCTCCGCGGCAAATCCGGGCAGGAGCACGTTGAACAAAACGCCCGGCAGCATGCGCAGGATGTTGATGAAACGCGCCGCGCCGGCGTAATAACCGACGCTGCTGCGGTCCGCGCCGTGATCGAGCAAAAACAGCGGTGCGCGTACACTCAGGACGGACGTGATGTTGATGAAGGCAAGTCCCGCATTGCGCCGCAGCGCTTCAATCAGCGACGGTGCCCTGCGCGATGTTTCCTCCGCCGGCATGATGCCATTGAGGGCGCGCCGCAGAACGAGGGCGCGAAAGATATCGCCGCAAAAAATGGCAAGCATGGCGTGGCCGAGTTCACCGGTCCGCCACATCAGGACGGCTGCGGACAGGAACTGCAGGACGCCGATCACTCCCTGAATTCGCGCCAGGACGCGCGTGGCCTCAAGGGCTCGCAGTGCTGCCGACGATGTGGCTACGTGGGCGCGCGCGGGGACGAGCAAAATTGACAAGGCCAGGAATAATGCAGCGGAAGGATCTGTGGCGGCGACAAAAATTCCGATCGAAAAACCGGGGACGAGGAGTGCGCAGCTGAACAACTTGAATCGCAATGCTTCGCGCACGACAGAATAGGTCAGGCCCGGCCTGCGGCCGATTGAGCGGGCGACGTGCAGGTCGCTGCCGAAGTCGACCAGCATTTCCACGACGGTAATGACGGCAAAAGCCAGGGCGAAGAGTGCCAGCTCGTCCGCTCCGCCGAGGCGCGCCACGACCACGCTGAGCGCCATTCCCGCCGCGGCCACAAGCACATCGGCCGAAAACAGCCTTGCAACAGCTTTGGCAAGACTGCGTCCAGACGTATTTTGAGCGCCAGGGGATTGTTGTTCCATCGACATGTTCACAAAAATCCGTGCAATCCCGCCCGAATCCAAGCGAATGGCACTGAAAATACATGGGGCAGCGAAATATACGGCTTGAATGGACCCTCCGCATTTTGCACGCGATCTACCGTGTGCTGCGAGCGATCTACATTCATGCGGGCACGGTAATCGATCGGGCGGGTAACCACCACTCCTTTCTGCTCGCGGCGGGCATCAGCTTCAACGTTTTCCTCGCCGTGCTGCCGACGTTGCTGACGATTGTATTTGTGGTCGACATGTTCACCGATGCTACATCGGTCGCGCTGGCTTTCCGCGAGCTGATCGAAAGGACGCTGCCGGAGAACAAGGCATCGGCGGACATGCTGCATGCGCTGACGCTGGAGATAGAGCAGGTATTCAAAAAGTCGTCGTCTTTTGGCCTGGTTGGTATTCCCTCGCTCATCTGGATTTCCAGCGCCTTGTTCGGGGCCATCCGCACGGGCCTGAACCGCGTGTACAACGTGGCTGAAACCGGCCTGTTCCTCAAATACAAGCTGCGCGATTTCGGCATGCTGGCCATCCTGCTGATGCTGTTGCTCGTGTCCAATTTTGCCAACACCGCCTACGCCCTGGTGGAGTCGGCGGGCAGGCAGATAGCGCCGGAGATGTTTCAGGACGGCATGGCGCAGTTCATCAGTTTCGGCGCTCAGTTTCTGGTGACGGCCTTGTTTTTCTACCTGATGTATCTGATCATTCCGAGCCGTCGCCAGCCCGCATTTGTCATCAATGTCTCGACGCTGATCTGTACGCTGCTTTGGGTTGCCGCTCGTTTTCTGTTCACATGGTACACCAGCAATTTTGCGTCGTACGGCCGAATCTACGGGACATACGCCGTTCTGGTGGCCGTGGCGTTGTGGCTGTATTACTCGTCGCTCATCCTGCTGATTTCCGCCGAGATTGCAAGATATTGGAACGAGTGCCGTCAGGAAGCCAAGAAAAAGAACGCAACGGTTGAAAATTGAGAGGTACGGATTTATGAAAGCCGAAAGCAACGAATTTGACCCCGAAGAGCGCGAGTTGCGCGACGGAATTCAGGAAGAATTAAAACAGACTCTGTTGGCGCTGAAACGATCAATGAAGGAACGCGATTACGACCAGGCCGTCCTCCTGTGTCTGAGCGCATCGCGCTACCTGCGCGAACTCGATGAGCACGGATTGGCCACCGACGCCGACCGCAGCCTGCTGTATGCCATGCGCAGCAATGTCCACGAAATATTCCGGATTCAGAACCGCTACCATTGATGAGCGGCCTGGTGTTTTCCTCAATTGTAGCTGTGCGGCAGTCCCCCGATGTTTAATGAAATGGATATAGTCCTTGGTTTGCAGCGTTTGCTGATCATGGGCCCGGTTCTGCTTTTCTCGTTGTCATTTCACGAAATGGCGCACGCCTGGACATCCAACCGACTCGGCGATCCGACGGCCCGCTACCTGGGCCGTATCACGTTGGATCCCGCAAAGCATATAGATCTTTTCGGCACGATCATCATTCCGTTTATGGCAATATTGCTTTCGGGATTTACACTGATCGGCTGGGCCAAACCAGTGCCGTTCAATCCTGCCAACTTCGACAACTGGCGTCGCGACTCAACGCTCGTGGCGCTTGCCGGTCCGGCGTCAAACCTGTTGCTCGCCGTCGTGTTCACCCTGCTGTTTGTCGTTTTGCACGCTGTGGGCCTTGCGGCTGCGCCGTCCGGCCCGCTGGAAGAAATTCTCTTTTCCGGTTCGGGCGTAGGCGCTTACCTGTTCGGCGCCGTGGCATTGAACATAGGTCTGGCCTTTTTTAACATGATGCCCGTGCCGCCGCTGGACGGCTCGCATATTCTGATCAACTACCTGCCCGAGAAGTACTCGATGATTCTGCGGCAGATCGGTTTTATGGGGATCATTATCCTCATCCTGCTGATGAATATGCCGGGCATCGGCGATTTTTACATCGCGGTATTTTCCTTTCTGCTCGCGCCGTTTATTTACGTGTTTTACTATTGACGCGTTGATCAAATGCAAACCAGCTTCGCCCTGCGGGCTTGCTGTCTGACTTTCTTGTTTGTCAGCGAGTTACATGTTATCAAAACGTGAGAAAGTCCCGAAGAGCGTAGTGCCCGGCCAATGCTTCGTTCATGGAACTCCGACGGGCGATGTCTTGTGTGTGCTGTTCCTGAGCCTCAAGCAAGATCCCGCATGAGATGCCGACACCACACGATCAATCGTCGCTTCACCCGTAGGTTGTTGTTTTAAGTTTGATTTAAGTAGAATTCCTACCATCGATGCACCTGCTTCTCTGTTGTTAATTTCTGCTTCGATAACGATCCTGGGACTTCGCTTTTCTCCCGGCATACGCAACAAGGATAGGGTGTCATGCGCAGCTTGACAAGCGTAAAAGACTGAACGTGGAGTAAAACGTGGTTGACCGGGTTGTTTTTCTGTTTAAGCGGACGGATCGGTTGGATTTTACTTCACGCCCTTCCTCCCACAAGCCGGACTTAATCCTTGTATGTTAATCCGAATTGCCCGAAGCCGCTTGCCTTAGTGGATGCAGCAAGAAAAGATCAAGCGAAACCGTTTAATAAAAGAGAAAAGACTGAACGTCGCCAAAGGTGTGGTTGACCGGTTAGTTTTCCTGTTTAAGAGGAAATTTGGAGATGTTGTTCGCAGCTCACAATGCCGGATTGGTCCACGGCGTATCTTCTATACCCGCGTGTTTGTTCGCCAGGCGCGCCGCCACGAACAAATAATCCGATAATCTGTTCAGATAGACCTGCACCTCGAGGTTGATTTCCTCGCGTTCCGAGAGCTCGGTCACGCGTCGTTCGGCGCGGCGGCAAACAGTGCGCGCCAGATGCAGCTGCGCCGCCGCCGGCGTGCCGCCCGGCAGAATAAAACTTTTCAGCGGTGCAAGTTGCTGTTCCATAACATCGATGCTGCGCTCCAGCGTGGCGGCCTGCTCGGCCTGGATGCGCGGAATGGCGTACTTCGGTGGAGGTGAAAGCGGCGTCGCCAGGTCGGAGCCGAGTGAAAACAATAACGCACTGATATTTGTCAGTTCGCCCCGCAACTCGTCCGGCATCGCAAAGGTCAGGGCAATGCCGATGTGAGAATTCAGTTCGTCCACCGTGCCGTAAGCTTCAATGCGTGCGTCGTGTTTGGCGACGCGACGACCGCCAAAGAGCGCGGTCTTTCCCTTGTCGCCCGTGCGTGTATAAATTTTCACCGTCTTGCTTCCCGCCCTGCTGGTTCAAAAAAATTCTGGTCAATCAGCGACTAGTAATATATTCGTAATTTACCTGTTTATGCACAACTGCCGGCAAGAGGAAGTAAAAGCACCGTGGCGCGAACACTACGAATTCTGTTTATTGGCGATTTAGTGGGAATGGCTGGACTGGAAACGCTCACCGCGTACCTGCCGGATCTGATTGCGGAATACAAATCCGACTTCGTTATTGTCAATGGTGAAAACATTGTCAATGGCAAAGGTCTGTCGGAAAAAGAAGCCGATGTCATTTTTGGGCTGGGAGCGCATGTCATTACGACGGGCAATCACGTCTGGGAAAACTGGAAAGCGCGTCCGCTGCTCAGTAAAAATCCCAAAGTCCTGCGACCGCTGAATTATCCGCCGAACAATCCCGGCAACGGCTCCGTTGTCGTTGAACTGCCCGACGGCCGCAAAGCGGCGGTTCTCCACCTGCAGGGCCGCGTCTTTATGCAGCCCATCGACTGTCCCTTCCGCGCGGCCGAAAAAGCGCTGCCGCGCCTGCAGGCGGAAACGAACATCATTTTCGTTGACATGCATGCCGAGGCGACCGCCGAAAAAATGGCATTGGCCAATTTTCTGGACGGAAAGGTCTCGGCCCTCGTCGGAACGCACACGCATGTGCAGACAGCCGATGCTCGCATCATGCCGCGCGGCACGGCTTACCTGACGGACGCCGGAATGACCGGACCCTACGACTCTGTGCTCGGTATGCGCACGGACATCGCTCTGCGCCGTTTTCTGCTGCAGACGCCGCACAAATACGAATCGGCGACGAGCGATCTGCGCATTTGCGGCGTGCACGTTGAAGTAGATGAACAGAGTGGCGCGGCGCTGGAAATCGAAACTATCATGCGGCCGGAAATGATGCGGGTTCGCGCAGCCGACGCAAGTCCGCCGCCGGCCTGAGCCGCCTGCGGATGAATTTTAGCCTTATTCCACGATGCGTGTATCTGTATTATGATCCGACTCACGAAACTTGACGGCACGGAAATTGTTGTCAATGCCGATGAAATCGAAACTGTCACGTCGACGCACGACTCGCAGATCCGCCTGTGCAGCGGTCGCAACTTGCTCGTGCGCGAGTCGGCCGACGTTATTACCGCTCGCGTAATAGAGTACCGGCGCAAATGTTATCAGACGCCCGCACAGGAATGATTCGAAGCTGTTTCTTGACGGCGCTCATGCTGTGCTTTGGCGCGGCGGCGTTGCAGGCTCAGGTGCAGTCGAATGCGCGCGACAGTTTGCTGATTGAGCCTTTGTTCTCCCAGGGATTTGACAAAAACGCCAACACCATTGTTTTCAACGGTCTTCTGCGCGGCAGCATCCCCACCTTTATCGCCGATGACGCCTGGTTTCTGTTCGATCTCCGCTATCGCGCCAATACCATTCGCGGTTTCAATACTTCTGTTCGCGACGACGCCGAAGCATTGCTGGAGCAACGCCTGGGGCTGGCGCCGGAGTGGTTTGCCTTTGTGTCTGCCGGCGGTCTGATTTCCGACGACAGCCGCAGTCTCACCATCAACAAATTGCTCAACGGAAACCTGCGCAGCGGCTTGCGTTACCAGTCTCTGGACGAGCGCATTCAGGCGGAAGCGGCGGCGGCGGCGGTTTACAGCGAACAGCTCGGTATTGCCGACCGCGGTAGCGAGTACGGCGGTTTCCTGCGCGGCAGGGGGCTGAAATTGGACGAATTCGACGTGCAATTCGACGCTCTGGCCGATCTCTCGCAGCTTTCAGGAGAGCGCCTCAACTTTACCGTCGGCGGTGATGGGGAAATTAGCCGCCTATTTCCGGAAGGGGCAGCCATTTCGGTTGTCGGCGAGGTTGAAGATTCGCGTCGCGACTTCTATACTTTCGTTGGCTCCGGCAGCACGGCGGCGCTGGAAACGCGTAAACGCAACAACTGGGCCGTCGAAGCGCACGCCGCGTTTGAGTTGAGCGACGACATCGACCTGGATCTGCGCACCGCCATACGAAGCGAGGCTATCGAGCGATTTTACGGTGCGGCATTTCAAGAGAACTCCGTTACGGCGGTCACACGGGCTCGTGATGAATTGCGCCTGGATATCGAGGCAATCGCCCGCGGCCGCTGGGCCGGCGGCCTCCATTCGATGGGAATTTTTGTCAATGGGCGCGACGAAAGCAATTCCGTCACACAGCGTTTTGACGTCAATCCGAGCGAGTTGACGCGTCTGCGCGAGAGCGAGCGGCAGCGCGACAACTCGTCGACGCGTTCCGGCTTGACCCTGCGCTCCGAGTGGCCGGTATTTGGTCGCGACACAGTCAGCGCGTCGTTTTCAGGTATTGTGTTGCGATACGACACACCCAGCGACGAAAACAACGACGACCGCGACGAGCTGTCGCTGATAACCGCGCTGAGCTTCAGTCACCGCCACTCGGACATGCTGACTTCGCGCGTGACGCTGGAGACGCAGCTGGAGCACCTGGTTTTCCTGCGCGCCGAGCGCAGCGCCCAGAACAACTGGAATCGCGTCATCCGCCTGATCCCACGCGTCGAAATCACTACCCGCCGTTTTATTGCGCGGCCCACCTTTGAGGTATTGGCCAACTTCACAAGCTACGACTTTGAGAATCAGATTATCACCTCGCCCAGTTTCAGCTTCCGCCAGGTGTCGTACCGAGATTCGTTGATCTGGCGACTGAGTTCGCAGGAGTATCTGGACCTGGGAATTGTGACGCGTTACTACGAGCGCGCCCGCTTCCGCTGGAACAGCTTTTCGGAAACGCCGCAAGATGAAAACGTTGAACTTTTTTGTAGATTATTGCTCTTTCATACCCCGAATTTTTCCGATCCGAACGGCACGCAAGTAGGGGTTGGCGCCCGTGTTTACTCCCTCAGCAGCAGCCCCGCCGGTACGCCGCTTCCGGGGCAGGAAACGCTGCGGCAGTCGTTCGCTCCGGAAACCGTCATCAGATTTTCGGCCGGTCCTCATACGGACCTGGAGTTGCGTGGCTGGTACGAAATCGAATTCGACAGGGGCAAAGAAGTCAGGCGCTTTCCCAATGTGTTCCTGCAATCGACCGTCCGACTCTGAAAGACCGCACACAGGCGCGGCGCTGAGTCTCTGTACAAAGCCTGGATGAATCGACGAAAGCAATGAATCACACACTCACGATTCCGAGTGATACAAAAAAACTGAATCAGTTGGAGCCCTTCCTGGCCGAAGTATTCAAAGGCCACGATGTGACGGAAACCGCCTATCACAATGCCATGGTCGTGCTGACGGAAGCCGTCAACAACGCGATCAACCACGGCAACAAGCGCGACCCGGCCAAGCAGGTCTACGTCGCCGCGGCAGTGATTGAAGGCAAACTCCAGTTGGAAATTCTGGACGAAGGCAGCGGCTTTGACGCCTCGGCCTTGCCCGACCCGTTGCATCCGGACAATCTCCTGCGCGAAGGCGGCCGTGGTGTCTTTCTCATCCGCGCCTTCAGCGAGACGGTGGAATTTGAGAACACTGGCAGCGGCACACGTACCAAAATCAGCCTGAAAACAGGCGCCTGACGATCTCCGCCATGTCAATGCGAATCAGCGGCTTGCTGCTGTATCTTGCCGCTTTTCTCGTGTACCCCTTCCTGCCCGCCACGCGCGATTCCGGATTGGCTTTTACGATTGTATGCGGCCTTCACGTTCTGCTGGGGCTGGCGCTGCTGCCCGTTCTGGCGGGAGGAATGCGGCGGCGGACTCTGTGGATCCTTGCCCTGATCTTCCTTCCGCGTCTTGTCTGCCTGCCGATGCACCCATGGCTGTCCGACGATGCCTGGCGCTATATGTGGGACGGCGGACTCGTGCTGGACGGTAAAAATGTGTATCTCTACGCACCGGCGGATCCGGCGCTGGAGCATCTGCGCGGCGAGGTATTCGATTTTGTTGATTATCGCGATGTCAAAACAATTTATCCGCCGCTGGCGCAGCTTGGTTTTGCCGCTGCCGTCCTGATGGCGCAGCCCTTCGGCGGCGGAGCGTTTGCGCAGTTTGTCTGCCTCAAAGTGCTGCTCGTCGGGACGGAAATTTTTGCCCTGTTGCTGTTGCTGCGAATGTTGCGTCACCGCCGTTCTGCACATGCGCCACCGTCGGCTCTGGGATACTACCTGTTTTCTCCTTTGCCTGTCATCGAGTTTGCAGGCCAGGGACACCTGGACGCCTGGCTGCTGCCGCTGTTGGCTGTATTGCTCGGGATTGTCTTTGCCGCTCGCGGTATACAGCACATTGGCAAACAAAAGAATGCCTTTAAAGCGGGCGCCGTCATCGGTGCAGCCGCTCTGGTCAAAGTCCTGCCGATAGTTCTGCTTGCACTGTGGTGGCGTTGTATTCGCGGTGTTAAACAACGTGCCGCGCTGCTGGCCGGTTGTTTAATTTGTCTGTTGTTGTTTGCCGTTCCATTTTTCAGCGAGGTGCAGGCAATAGACAATTTGCGCGAAACCGCGGCCTACTACAGCAATGTGCTGGAGTTTAACGGCGTGCCTCTGTACGTGCTGAAAGCCTTGCTTGATTTTGTTGAAGCGCCGGACTACTGGGAGTGGGCGCCGAATCTGTTAAGTGCGTTGCGGATGCTGCTGGTTGCCGTTCTGTTGTTGCGTTTAAAAGTGCGGGGGAGAGATGAGCTGGTTCGGGCAATGTTCTGGGTGCTGTGCGCCGCATTGTTGATTTCGTCCAAGGTGCACACCTGGTATTTTGCGCCGCTGCTTCTGTTGAACGTGATGATCGGATTTCGCTGGCTGCCCTTCTTTGCGGGCTTTTCCATGTTAACATATGCGATTTACGCGGTCAGTCCGCCGGCCGAAGCCTATGTGCTGGAATACATCGCGTGGGGCGCCGGCTTCGCGGCGGTACTGTGGGAGTTGAGCTTAAACAAACGCCCGTCATTTCAGCCCTCAGCCTGAAAGTTGCCGCGCAGTTCGCGAATTCGACACAGTGGAGCGTAGTCGCAGAAGGTGCAGGTCGCAGTTTCAACCGGTGTGATGTTAAATGCACCGCCGGCGATATTCGCAATGTAGCCGCGTGCAAAGTTTAAAGCCTCGGTGCGCAAATCGATCGCGTCCGTAGTGTCGGGTAACAGGCTGCGCGTGGAAAGCCCCAGCGTCTTGCCGGTTTCCTTGTCGGTTAACACCGCCTTCAAAGTGCGGGCGTCAATATCGCGTCCGGCGGCGGGGCGTGGGTCGGGCGTCAGGGCCAGGTAGAGCGCGGCGCGCACGGCGCCGTCGATGTTGTAATTCTCGTGCAGGACCTTCTCAAGAACAAGTGAATACAGCGGCATTTGCAGCGAGAGGCCGCGTTTAATTCGACTGTTGCCCGGCTGTTTGGACGCCTGTCCGCTTTTGTAGTCGATGATTGCAGCGTCCAGCGGAGCGCCGCCGTCCAGTCCGCGAATGTCGGCGTCGACGCGGTCGATTTTTCCGGTCAGTTTAAGGCCGTCGCCCAGGTCGGCTGCCGGAATGACGCCTCCTTGTTTATCCGTGTCGTCGCGACCGAAAGCCCACTCAAACAAAGCGGGCGCATAATTCCACTCCGGAGTTTCGCTGCGTTTAAGTTCTTCGTGCAGCCAGATGTCGAGCAGGCCGCGTTGTTTGTCGCCGCCCAGAATCTCCTCGCGCTCGACGTCAAACAGCGGATGCTCAAAGCGCAGGTGCTCAAACTCGCGTTCGCCGATGGCGCGCAGGCGTTGTTGATAGTGCGCCTGTTTGTTGCGGTCCAGAAAGACCGGTGCAAGAACCGGCAGCGCGGGATCCGCCGCGGGCAGGGCAAACGTATGTCCGTCGGCAAGCTGATCGACCTGCTGCTCGCGGTAGAAGTGGAACAGGATGCGGTGCAGCAGCGCGCCGCGCTCCAGCGGCGACAAAGCGTTATCGAATTCTTCCTGCACCTCCAGCCGCAGCACGCGATCGGCAAAATACTGGTAGGGACATTGCGCGTACTGTTCCAGGGCCGAAATCGACGTGGGTTTGTGAACGCGCGCGTTGAACACGTCGGCGGCCGGCGCCGTCAGCTTGTTTTTCTGCAGGTCTACCCGCGCTGTCAGAATCGGCTGCCGCGCTCCACGCCTTACGCGCCGCGCCTCGGCTGCCCGGTTCAGGTCCTCGGCCGCCGCCGCCAGGTGTTCCATTGCTTCATCATCGCCGGTTGTATCGGCTTGAACGCTTATGCGACCCATCGCCGCAAGCAGTTCTTCCGATCCGGCAATCGCTTGCCTCAGCCCCAAAACGTGTCGCGCGGCGTCGCCCGTCGAAGCGTCGTCGACGTCAAGTTCAATTACACGGCCGACGGCTTCAAGATTCGTGATTTTCAGCAGAGCGTCCACAAAAGGCGAGCGAACCAGTTCGTCCGCGCCGCGAAAGCGCGGGTAGGTCAGATAGAGCCGTTTGTCGCCGGCGGCGATCAGTTTTGGCGCGTTTGTCAGTGCCTGGTAAAATTGCATGCGCTCCGAACGCATAAAGCGATCTTCCGTCTGCGGCAGGTCTTTGCCCAGAAATGCCTCGGGCACATAAACCGCCGGGAACTCGCCGTCGACCAGGCCGCAGATAAAAGTCACGCGGAAGGGAATGTTGCGGATCTGCTCCAACGAGGTGATCGTGACGCCGAAGCCGATCTGTTCGCGCACCTGGTAGCGCCGCGCGCGCGCCGCCGTCCGCAAACGGTCGGCGTAAAAACGAAACGCTTTTGTGGCCGTTAGTTCGGGGCCGCCGCCGCGCTCTTGTTGAATATAAGCCAGTTCGTCGATCAGCTCCAGCATGGCCGTGTACGCGCGCGCGTCTTTTTCAACTTCGGCAACGGTCTGTGCGCGGCGAACCTGGTTGTTTTGTTCGATGTTGCCGGCCGCCGCCTGGAAGCGGATGATTGACTCGCGGATGCCCAGGTCCCGGATGATGCGGCGTTTGACGCTCGCGGCGAATTCAAAGGGCGTCAGGTGCTCGTCCGCCGGCGGCACGGCGTTGCGCAGGACGCTGAAGTCGTCGAGGGCGCGCTCGCATTCGCGTTGTTCGCGGCGCAGTTCGCGCAGCTCGTCTTCGTCGCGCGCCGCGTCGTGAACGCTTTGTTCGAGGCGACGTCGCAATACCTCCAGGCGGCTTTCGATGCGCCGTACCCAGGCTGACGCTCCGCCGTTGCGGTGCCCGCCGGCGATGCGCAGGCGCTGCGCCACTTTCAGCAGGTTGGTGCCGTCAAGACCGCCCTTCCGTTCTTTGCCCTGTCGACCGCCGGCAAAACTGATGTAGGGATTTTGCAGCGCGCGGCCCACGTCCTCGCGCCGGAACCCCTGCAGCGCCAGGTCGATGACGGCAAAAATAGCCACCGCCACGGGTGAGGAGGCCATGGAAAATCGGTCCGTTACATTCGACGGAATGTCGTATTCGGCAAAGACTTCGCGGAACAGGTCGGCGTAGAATTCCGGACGGCGCATCACGATGCATATCTCCGCCGCGGCAATTCCTTCGTCCGCCTTGAGCGTCAGGTGCTTGATTTCACGTGCAATCAGCCGAACTTCTTCTATCCGGGACGCCGCGCCCCACACCTGCGTTACCTCGTCCAGGCCCGTATTCCGGATGTCGAGTTCGGTGTTGAAAAGCCAGCGGCGCAGGTAGGAATCCGGCGGCGTGTGTTCCTCCGGCTCGTAGAACAGGTTGCGTTCGTTCTGGTCTTCCGTATAGTCGTTATACCCCACCGTGCGCAGCAGCTCAAAGGTGGACTGCAGGTTGCCGAACAGCGGTCCGTTGCGTTCGGAATAGTCGAGAAAGATGCGCACATGCGGCTGCGCGGCCGAGAGCAAAGCCAGGAAGTCGATCTCCGGCGGTTTGAATTCGCTGAAGCCGTCGATGTAAATGGCGTCCACGCCTTTGAGTATTTCGTCCCAGCGCTCCGTGGTCTTAAGGCGCTCGGCGGATTTGAGTACATCCGGCGTGGATGGTGTCTCGGCCTGTTTGGAGGCAATGCGCCTCCCATCCTTATCGCGTTCGCCGCGCAGGTACTCGTTGCTGTAAATCAGCAGACGCGAGCGGTCCGCCAGGTGGTCCCCCAGCAGCGCTTCGTAAGCTGCAAAGAGTCGCTCAATGTCGCTCAGCCGCTTGATGTCGGTGATGTCTTCGTCGCCCAGGCGCGCATTGCGGATATCCAGCCGCAGCGATTCCGGCGTCACGCCGTCTTCCTTCAGGCCCAGCACCACGTTGGTCAGTCGCTCCAGCGTTGCGGGCCCCAGTTCCTGCTCAGGTCGGCTGAAAAACTGCAGATCGGCCTTGGACGCAGCTTCTTCCATCAGCGCGGCTACGTAGGCATCCGAAAGGCGCAGCAAAGCATTGCCGAAAATATTGCGTGCGCATTCGGAGATAAATGACTCCAACGTGTGTATGCGCATGTGCCCCTGGACAACGGAGCCGGTCTGAGCATCGCCGATGCGGGCGCTGGTCTGTACGGCCGTTCGTTGCAGCAGGCGTCCGCGGCGGCCCGTCGGAACGATAAACACCGTCCTGTCGAGCGCACGTTCTTTGACCGCATCCTCAAAAATGAACTCAAACTGTTTGTCGAGCCGGTGTTGCCTTGAAATTCGCCGGTTGTGTAAAACAAAGGCCACGCGTATTTTTCCTGTGGGATTCGTCCCGCCGCTGCTTGTGTTTGCTCATCTGACTGTACGGGCATGAAAATACTGCAAAAACTGCTATCTCAATCCAAACCCATTTTTGTTTGTCTCGCGGTTGTCATGCTCACGTGTCGCCCATCGCCTGCCCAATGGCGCAGCGTAGCGGGATTCGGCGATCAATCCGTTGTCGCATTGCACAACGCCGGAGCGACCGGGCTCTTTGTGTCCTTGCGCACTAAAACGGTGATGCGCTCGACCGACGGCGGCGACAACTGGCAACGGCGCGATTTCGGCCTCGGCGAATCGGAACAGATTTTCAGTTTCACGGAACACGATGACGCGCTGATAGCGGTAACCTACCGCGGCGCCGTGTTCCGCAGTACGGATGCCGGTGCGGTTTGGGAACCTCTGTCGCGTCAACCCGACCAGCCGACCGTCAATGTGATTTACAGTCACGACGGATACCTCTGGTTGGCGACCTCGGATCGTTTTATGCTGCGCTCCGTGGACGGACTGCAATGGTCCGCTGCGCATGACGGTCTGCGCGATGGCGAGGTCGTGACGACGCTGGCCGCCCATGAAAATGAACTCTACGCCGGTACGCCGACCGGCGTGGCACGCTGGAATGAAAACGCCGGACGTTGGGAGTACATCAGCGACGGCCTGACGGGACGTCGCATTTACAGTTTGCAGAGCACTGAAGACAGACTGTACGCGGGCAGCGATTCCGACGGCATTTATGTCCGCACGTCGGATCTGTCGTTCTGGCAAAAACTCAGCACGGGATTCAGCGGCGGTTCAGCCGTGGCCGATATGACACACTACGATGGCAGTGTTGCCGCAACTACACTGGGTGGGGAAGTGGTCGCCTGGGAGCCCTGGCTGCAGAGCTGGCACAACATTGGAACCGGTCTGCCGGCCAGCCTGCAACCGGCCGTTCTGATGACGGTCGGCACGACGCTCTTTGTCGGCGGTCTCGGCGATGGTTTGTACAGTCGCGATCTTCAGAACGTTGTACTCGACGTTTCAGAGTCTACAGACACCGCGGCGACGGATCTGCGAATCCGGAGTGCCGAAGGTCGGTTAACGGTCGTCAACGACGGCGATTCAGGTCAAAACCTCAAGTTGGAAGTCTTCAGTCTGCGTGGAGTCCGCGTGGCCGGTGATCACGTACGGCTCAACGCGGGAGAATCGAAGGTGCTTGATTTGCCGGGCCGCCTGCCCGCCGGTGTCTACGCCGTCCGCCTGAGCAGTGCAGCCGTTAAACTGTCCGTCGGCATCGCGATTACGCCCTGAGTGCCGGCGCGTTCATGCCCGGCGCACATGCAGGAAACACAAAAAGGCCGCCCTGAGGGACGGCCTTTTGATTTTTTGTGTATGCCGGGACCAGCCGCGGCAATCTGCGATCAGTTGATTTTCTGACGCATCTGTTTGTTCGTCATACCGCGCAGGAAGTACAACTTGGCGCGACGGACATTGCCACGAGAGACAATGTCGATGCCCTGGATGATCGGCGAGTGCAGCGGGAAGACGCGCTCGACGCCAACGCCGTTCGACAGTTTGCGAACGCGGAAGGTCTCGCTCATTCCAGATCCGCGGCGACCGATGACGACGCCTTTGAATTTCTGGATACGCTCCTTTTCACCCTCGACAACGCGCACGGCTACTTCTACCGTGTCGCCGGGGCGAAAGTCAGGAATCACCACGTCTTCGCCGTTGTTTTTTGCTTTGCGCTGCGCGTGGCTTTCGGCGATTGCCAGCTCATCTATAATGGCTAAATCTTTCATGATCCACCATCTGGTTTTTATTAAAGACAGATTTCAAATGTACAGGTATTTTAATTTCCGTCCAAAGAAAATCTCTGTTGAACGGCACAGCAATCACGACTGACTGCTGCTGTTATTGTCCAATGGAATGGATTTTTCTCGCTTCTGCCGAAATTTTTCGACTCAGTCGGCCGGGACAATCGCGGTCATCGTGAAAACGAGCTCCAGGTCGGTTGAGGGCAGGAGTTGTCGCGTTGTTGTTGTAAGTCGGAATTCTATACGGCGAGTGGCCGGATTCCAGACTGCTCTGAGCTCACACAGCTCTACCGGCGTAGCGCCGGAAGGTATGATGTAGCTCTGATCCGGCGGCGACAAGATGCCGAATTCAAAACCTGCGGCGCGGTCGTCCGCGACGCGTGGATCGGCGCTCAGCACGATCGGACTTCCATTGGCCGGAACGGCTTTGCAGGAAAATTCCAGCTCGTCCAGAGCCCATTCTTCTGGATTGCCGGGGCGTTCCAGATCGTCGGATCCGTTGGCCGGCGTGCGCCGAGTGCTCAATGTAATGTCGAGTACCGGCGGTTCCGGTGCGGAGTCGAATACGATCGTCAGCTCGATGTCGTTGAAATTCTGATTCTTGTCCGCACTCACGCCGACCATTTCAGCTTGAAACGATTCTACGTCGTTTTCATCGAGCGTAAACGTGCTCAGGTCGCGGATGTCGCGCGCGTCGGTGAGGTTGGGGGCGCTGGCGTCGTCGCAGCCGTTCAGCCCGCCGACCAGCAAAAAAGCGCACAGAAAAAAAACGCACGCGATTGCGTGCGTTTTGCGAGGTGAGCCTGCAGGGCTGATTTTTGAAACTTGCGACGTCATACTACGCCAAACGACAAGTCATACGCTTTAGTATACGGCGTATGAAAATCCAAGAGTAAAGCCGCGTTTCAGCGAGCTGCTGCGGCCGCCGGGAATCGAATACATCAATTCGGAGTAGTGCCAGGCGGCGTCCAGTTCAACCAGGTTGAACAAGCGGGTCGACACGCCGGCGGAAATGCGTCCAAGGAATGCGTCGGTCGTTCCGTAACCCAATTGCACTTCGGCATAGGGCGCGGTTGCGTCAAACAGACTGAAGTCGGAATGGCGGTAGCGTCCCGTCACGCCAACCCAGTCGATGATCGGGTTCTGGCGGAATTCCAGCAGTCGGTTGTCCTCATTGCGAAAACGGAAGACTTGTCCGAATTGCTCGTGACCGTAGGCCAGACCGAGCGACCAGTCTTCGTCAAGCGCGTACATGAGGTCGATCGAGACATTTTCTGTCGACTGTGAATTGCTCAGAGCGGGGTTGTCCGTGTTGAGCGTCGCATCGGGGCTGGAAACGCCGCCGATGTAGTTGACGCGCATCTTGAAGCGACGCGCATCCGGCAGGAGGACTGCCGGAAAATCAGCAGCCTGGAAGTCGCCGACCGTCGGAACCGAGCGGCTGCCGTGAGGAGCGCCCAAATGGGGCAGGGATACGGCCAGCAGCGCGCCTTTGCTCAGACTTTCAGCTGCAAAGCTATCCGACTCGCCGAAATTGGCCTGAGCGTTGGCCAGTTCTTGCAGACTGACCGTTTCGCTTGAACCTTCGTCGCTTGCGACCATCGCAGCCGGCGCATCGTCGTAACCGGCGCCATCCGCTGAGCTTGAATGCAGGTCGGCCAGTGCCGAACCGGCCGCAGTTATACCGGTCTCCGAGGCTCCGGCGACGCGTTGAAGAGTACCATCGACGGGAACGTCCATATCCAAGGTTCTTGCAGGGGTTTTGGATACAATGTCGGACGCCGTGGACGTCAACGCGCCGCCGGTATCGTCATCCATCAAAAGGAGAGTGACGAGTGTAACCACAACGGCAAGCGCCGCCGTCAGTCCATAGCGAACCAACGAGCTGTGCATTACCGAGTCCGCTACTGTGGCAGCCGAATTGGCCGGAGGCGGGATGGGAGTGGGAACGGACGCAACGGGCGTGGCCATTCCCAATTTTTCGAATACGGCGCTGGTGGCCGCGGCAGGTACCGTCAGCTTGCCGCCGTAGTATTTCAGCGAGGACCGAATGTTCTGCTGTTCGTTGAATCGGCGACGCAGGTCGGGATTGCGCCCCAATTCTTCGAATAAGGCGCTCTCCTGCTCGGGATCGATGCCGCCGTCAAGGTAGCCGTGCATCAGGTCTTCAGGAGGCAAGTAGCCTTGGTCCATGGTGTTTTTGCCGTTATTTAAGATTAGACAACTCCGATAAATAAGGGGACAGGATCTCGCGAAGTTTATCCTTGGCGCGCCACACGCGGTTGCGCAGCGCCGGAATCGAATCTTCGGTTATCTCCGCCATCTCGGCATAATTCATGCCGTAGATTTCCCGCAGGATCAATGCCTCGCGGTACTCGTCTTCCAGCAGGTCGATCGACGTTTGCAACAGCTTGAGCAGCTCTTTTTTCTCGTAGCTGTCGTCGAAGGACAGGAACTGGATTTCATCGAATTCAATCGTGACTTTGCTGTCGCGCTTGTGGTTCAGACACAGATTGCGCGCGATGCGAAACAGATACCCGGGTACGTTGGCGACCGTCTGGCCTTTCACCGCACTGTTGTAGAACTTGACGAAGGTGTCCTGGAACACGTCGTTCGCTTCTTCGGCATGTCCCAGCATCGTCATGCAGTAACCGTAGATCCGGTGAGAGTAGCGCGAGTACAACTCCGCAAAAGCCAATTCGGCTTCGCTGCCGCCCGCAGTCAGGCAGGTGTACAGGCCCCCATCGTCCAGATCTCCGTATCGGGTTGGTTTCGCCATCCGTTTCCGCTTTCCATGATCCGGCGCAACGACCACACGTGAGAGCGCATCGCGCTCCTGTGTCGACGTTATAGTTTCAGATCCTTTGGAGAGCCGGTCTTTCATAGTGTTTCCGCATCAAGTCGCCGGGTACACAGCTTTTCAATGATCTGGCTGGAGCGTCGGGCACAGGCTGCGACAGGCCGCACCGTCCCGACCGGAACTCCGTTCTCATTTTAAAGCCGTCCTTGCAGGGATGCGGCGACGCGAGCAAGACACGGACCATGTGGTTTCATCTCGTGCAAATCGCCGTTTTTTTTACTGAAAAGACCTTATATAGGCACCTGGATCTGATTGCGCCCTTGCCGGATCTTACCCGGCTTGATTTTTTTGTTTGTCGCCGGGTCGTCCGCCCAACAGTTTTTCGACGTATTTACTGAGCATGTCAACCTCGATGTTGACCTTGTCACCGACTTTGGCAAAGCCGATCGTGGTGTTGTTCCAGGTGTGCGGAATAATCGCCACTCCGACGCGATTGCCTTCGACGCGTGCCGCCGTCAGGCTGATGCCGTCGATGCAGATTGATCCAACCGGTATAACGTAGCGCTCAAAACCGTCCGGCAGCTCCACTGTAACAAGATGGGAGTCGCCGTCCGGCTCGATCGAAATGATTTGGCCGCGGCAGTCCACGTGCCCCTGAACCAGATGTCCGCCCAGGCGCGTGTTGAGCGTCACCGCGCCCTCCAGATTCACCGGCCGGCCCGGCGTCAGTGCGCCTGTTGTCGTCTTGCGCAGTGTCTCCGCCACGCTGTGCACCTCAAACCAGTCGGCCCCCAACGCCGTCACCGTGTGGCAGACGCCGTTGATGGCAATTGAATGATCGACTTCGAGGTCAAAAAATGCCGTCGCGGTTTCGATTCGCAGATCGCGGCCGCCGTTGCGCTCCGCTACGCTCTGCACGCGGCCGATTTTTTCTATGAGTCCGGTAAACATGATTTCTCCGCAATCTGATCTGGCTGCTGGATCGCCTGCCTGAAAATCGTAACACGCGACCCGCAATCTTTTATTTCTGCTCAAAAAATCCTTACTTTACCGCGAAAATTGTGCCAACTTTTTGGCGACCTGTGAATCAGGTGAAATAAACCAGCAGTGAGGAAGAAAATCGTGCGGCCGATTGACGGTGTTCTCGTGGAAGAAGCCATTCTGGACAGCCCGTTTTTGTGCGATGTGTCCAGGTGTAAAGGTGCGTGCTGTACCATTGAGGGCGGCAGCGGTGCACCCCTGCTCGATGAGGAAGTGGCGGAAATCGAGGCGTCCACACCGGCCACCCTCGAATATCTGGACCGCCGCTCCCGCGCCATCCTTAAAAAGCGCCCCGGATATCTGGGCCGCGAAGGCGCGTTCGAAACCGTCTGCATCGATGATCGCGACTGCGTCTTTGTGTTTTACGACGGCGACGTAGCCAAATGTGCACTCGAACGCGCCTGGCTGGACGGCAAGTCGGAATTCCGCAAACCGCTCTCCTGCCATCTATTCCCGATTCGCGTGGTCGACTTCGGTCAGGACTATCTCTACTACGAACACGCCACCGAATGCCGTCCGGCCATCGAGAATGGCCGCAAAAATGGCGTTAAACTGGCCGGCATGGCGCGCGAAGCGCTCGAACGGGCTTATGGCACCGCCTGGTATCGCAATCTGACCAAACCCGACGCTTCGCGCCCGGAAACAAACAAGAAAATTCAGGAAAAAGTTAAACGGGAAGAAAGTTAAACAAATGTCGGTGTCGCGCCCATGAATATCGGATTGAGTTTAAGTACGAGTCTGACCCAGAAACTGACGCCGCAGCAGGTGCAGTATCTGAAGCTCCTGCAGCTTAACAGCCTGCAGTTGGAGCAGTATTTGCGTCAGGAACTCGAACTCAATCCCATGCTCGAAGTCGAAAATGAATTGGAGCAAAACACCGAAGATGAGATCAGCCAGGAGCAGAACGATAGCGATGACGAGCCTGTCAGCGACAGTGAGGATGCCGCCGACGGTGAGTTGACCGAGGTAAACGACAGCAGTGAAGACGACGACTGGCAGGAGTACATCGAAGATGAAAGCGGCGTGCCCGCGCAGTTTAACGACGATCGCGAGCCGATACCCATTCGCGATACACAGACCTTTGTTGAAGAGCTGCTGGATCAGGTGCGGCTGCTCAACCTGAGCGACAGCGATCTGATTCTGGCGGAAGAAATTATCTGGAGTATAGAGCCCAACGGCTACCTGTTGCGCAGTCTGGAAGATATAGTTGTCAACGCAAATGCTATCATCGCCGCCGTTGGTGAAAACCGCGACTTAAACAGTCTTGCAACAGTTCTGGAGGCGGACTCACACGCAGGTGTTAACCACGCAACAGCCTGGGGCGAAAATACAACAACTGCCGCCCTTGCATCCGCCGACAGGTGGAACAGCGGCGAGCATGTGCATTCGGGCTTTGCATACGAGAATGCCGCACTTGAAACGGATGCGGGTAGCGACGTTGATACTCTGACGGCAACTGAGCCCGGCCGCAAGACCCTTGCGGATGCCGAACGCATTTTGCACAAGATTCAACAACTCGATCCGCCCGGGATCGGCTCCCGCAATCTTCGCGAGTGTTTAATTGCACAGCTGGACGCCATGCCGCGGCGCAATGCCGCCCAAAAGCTGGCGCGACTGGTCCTGGAGTGCTGTTACGAAGCTTTCACCAAAAAACACTTTGATATTATTCTGCGCGAGCTGCGCGTCAGCGAGGATTACCTGCGCGAGGCGCTGGACCTGATTCGCACGCTCAATCCCAAGCCGGGCGGCGGCGAGGCGACACTCTCAACCGAGACAATTATCCCCGATTTTTTTGTGGTGCACGACGAGGACAAAGACGACTTCCTGGTGTACCTGAACGACAGCCGCATTCCGGCAATCAGTATTAACCGCGACTACGAACAAATGCGCGTCGAGGCGCGCAAACGCAAGTACAATACCGAGACGCGCCAGTGGCTGCGCCGCAAGCACGACGACGCCAAGTTCCTGCTGCACGCGCTTAAACAACGCCGCGAGACGATGAGGAAAGTGATCACGGCGCTGGTGCACCGCCAACGCGAATTCTTTAAACAGGGTGAGAGCGGTATCAAACCTATGATCCAGAAAGACGTCGCCGAAGATACCGGGCTGGATATCTCTACTATCAGTCGCGTTGTCAACGGCAAATACGTGCAGACCGAGTACGGCGTATTTGAGTTGAAGTATTTTTTCAGTGAGTCGCTCAGCACGGACGACGGCGAAGAGGTGTCAACGCGCATCATCAAAAACAAGTTGCGCGAGTTGATAGAAGCCGAGAACAAAAACAAACCGCTGAGTGATCAGAAGCTCGGTGAGCAGTTGAAGGAAAGTGGATTTAATGTAGCGCGCCGCACCGTCGCTAAATATCGCGAGCAGTTAAACATTCCCGTGGCGCGTCTCCGCAAGGAACTTTGATGATAGATCGTATGTCCGAAACAGTTGCGCCGCGTTCCATCCGGCCTGTTTTATATTTCTCGATGTTGTGTAGTTTGTTCGTTCTGTTTATTGTTCCCGGCTGTGGCGGCCGGTCCGCCGAGGAAGAAAGGCAGGAGCAGGTGTTCCTCGAAACCTACGTCGAGTTATTGATTATCCGCGAGCAGTTCCCCGATACCGCGGATGCCAACCCGCGCGTCCGAGCACTCATGCGCCAGCAGGGATATTCCGAAGCGAGCTTTCAAAAGCACTTTGCCGCTCTCGCGCGCGATGCCGATCACTTCCGCGAAACCATCGACTCGGCGCGATCGCTGGCGCGTTTAATTCAACGTGGCCAGGACTCGCAACCGGATACAAGTGAAACAGGTGGCAATTGATGGACCTTCCGCAAGCCGTCATGTCCTGGAGCGGCGGCAAGGACTGTCTGTCCGCGTTGGAACTGGCTGTTGAACGGTTCCAACTTGTTGAGCTGCTGACTGTGTGCAGCGGGGAAGACCGCCGCGTGAGCATGCACGGTGTGCCGCTGGAATTGATACACCTGCAGGCACAGTCGCTGGGCCTGGATCTACACCACATTGAGCTGCCGCCTTTTCCGCCGAATGAAATCTACGACAGCGCCATGGCCGACTATCTGTCCAGCCGTCGCCGGAGGGGCATCGACACAGTTGTCTTTGGCGACATCTTCCTGCGCGATTTGCGCGACTACCGCGAAGAGCGAATGAATTCAGTCGGCATGCGGGCGGCCTTTCCACTATGGGAGCGTGATACGCGCAAGCTTGTTAAACAATTTATTCAGCGCGGCAATCGCGCTGTGCTCGTCTGCGTCGACGGCCGGGTGCTCGACAGCAGCTTTCTTGGCCGAGAACTGGACGAAGATCTCTTACGCGATCTGCCCGAGGGCTGTGATCCCTGCGGCGAGAACGGCGAGTTTCACACCTTTGTATTTGACGGGCCGCTGTTTAAGCAGTCCGTTGCGTTTGTGTCCGGCGGGATCACTACCGCGCACGGGCATTTTCACTATCTGGACATTCAGCCGCGCAGCAACCCGCTCAACGCATCACGCTGAACACTCCACCCGTGCGCTCGCCGTTCCTGAATCGAATGTCCAGCGTGTACAAGCCCGGTTGCAAACCCGAAGTGTTAAGCTGCGCAGTCTGCGCCTCCGCTTCCAGCCTGAGAACGCGGCGCCCCAGTTGGTCGTGTGCTAAAATTTCCGCTCCGGCCAGTTTGCTGTGGCGCACGTAAACCGCGTCGTCGGCCGGGTTCGGGTAAACAGCGATGGTCGGATGTTTGGCCGACTGCTGTTCGCCTAGGGACGTCGCGCCGGACGCCACGAGCGTTTTAACCGAATTGCTGTTGAGTTGCGCGGTGTTTGGGAATTCGTCGCTGTTCAGAACTCTGTAGGTGAAATTTGCGATCACGTGGTTTTCAATAGACTCATCGGCGTTGAATTTATCGGATACCGTCAGACTGAAACGCAGGTAGGTCTCGCCGCCGCTTTTACCCCAGTCAGCACCGTTGAGATCAATGTTGTTAAACACAAATTCGTAGTCGCCGTTATTTAAACGTAGCACTTCGTAGTCGTGACCCGACGCTCCCGCCCGTAGGCTGCCGGGCGCAAAGTCATCGGACTGCGGAACAATGATGCTTAACGTTTGTACCGGTCGTGAGTCGTCGTTGCGGACTCGAACAATGAAGTCGACTTCCTCGCCGCTCTGAACGGCTTCCTCCTGTTGTTTATGCTCCTGTTTAAGTCGCGACAGCTGAATTGGATCGAGCTGGCCGGAAATTATTTGGCAAAATTGGTCGCGATGTTCGCTGCCCGCGCTGTGGTTGTTCATCGCCGCTTCGGCGCATAATTCTTCACCTTGCAATGTTTTGTCGTCGGAGAGTTTGAAGTCGGCCGAATAAATGCGTCGCACGCCCGGTGGCAGGTCGCTGAATCTCCACTCGACGTAGTCCGCCCCGCGCGCGGCGGGCGTCTCGCGGCTGTCGGTAAATGTTAAAATGTCGTCGAAGTTTAAACGCACCGTGCCGTCGGCCGGGGCGTTCGACCTGTTTTTAACAAAGATCCGGTACTGCAAGGCCTTGCCGACTCTGGCGGCGTCTGCGCCGAGGGAAATGTCTTCACTCGGACTGGGCTGCTTGTTTTTCTTTAGCGGAATGTCGATAAAATCCTCGGGAGCCAGATCTGCGAAGTTAAAGGAAAAGGTGTCGTCCGTGCATGAGAATTCCCAGGTGTCTTCGTCCGCTGCGAGGCGTATTTTCGGTGATTCCACTTCGAGATCGAAGATTGCGGTGCCGTTGTCGGCTGCGGAGAATTGATCGCCCGTATCCGTCAGGACAAATTTGACGCCCGCTGCGGTTGTCTCGTTGTCGTCCAGGATGCAGTTGCCGTTCAGATCGTGGAAAAACCGTGCAACCGCCCTACCGCCTTTGTACTCTGCAATCCTGTAATTCAGAACTCTCGTTGTAAAACTCCACGGTTTCTCGTGAGGAAAGTCGATTTCGTTGTGCACCAGGATTTCGTCCAGCGTCCAGTCGTTCAGCGTGATGTCTTTCGGCCGTTCAAACTCCATATCGCCGTAACACTCGTTGTTGGTCCAGGTGAAATTGAATTTGGGCCAGTGCAGTTCCAAATTCGGGCCTGGCCAGATGTTGTTCGAGAACTGTATGTTGAGTTCACTGCGGCAGTTGTTGCCTGTGCGTTCCAGTTCTCTCACCCACGGATGTATGACGTAACTGAGGACCTGGTCCTCCATCACGACCTGAATGTTGCTGTTGCCGATTTCGGCGAAACTGGCCAGTGGGCGGAAAAGCGGGTAGGGCAGTGGGCTCCGGGTTGTTAAAAAGGTCGTGAGTCTCGATGTCATCTTGTCGCCGACTTTTACCCGCGGTCCCAGCAGAGTGTGTTCGTCCTGCACATCTACAACTTCACACTGTGCCTCGATAATGACCCTGCGCGCCGCCTGAGACTCCGCGTTAAACAACAAACAAAAAATCAGGGCAAAAACGATTCGGTAAAAAATACGCATGTCGCCTTCCGGAAAGTACAATAGTCGCCAGATTAATCGCTGATTTCGGGCACTGGACTGTAACGGGCGTTCTGTTTGGGGGAGTGAGAAAGCCGCGTCGGTTCGAGGTGAGAAGCGAACACAAAATGCTGAGCGCAGTTACATTGAACTGTTTAAAAAGAAACGCCCGCCTTCCGGTAAAGGAAGACGGGCGTTCCATAGAAGACGGACAGATCTGCTGACCTTCCAATAAGGCGGTTTATCGCACGATGTTAATCGGTTTAACCGTGATGCCCGCGTCGTCGCTGATCGTCAGGTAGTAGTTGCCGGCGGCAAGATGCTGCACGTCAAGTACTGCCGAAGCGCCGTTGACCGATTGCGAGATGAGCGTCTCGCCCAGGGTGTTGCGCAGGCTCAGGATGGCGGGACGGGCGTTGTCAAAGCGAACCGTCACTTTGTCCGTGCTCGGGTTCGGGTAAACCAGAATGCTCGTGTCTTCCTGGTCGTAGTTGACCGACGTCGTGCTGCTCACGATACGGCTGACTACCGTGTTCGTCACGATCGGGCTGTTGAAGTCGAAGAAGATCTCGGCCTTGTTCGGGATTTCCGTGCCGACGGCAAGGCCGTCTTTCAGGTACACGTCGAAGCTCACAAAACCCATGCTGCCTTCTTCGTCAACCGATTTTGCCGGAAGGTTGATGTCGTTGAACGTCCATTCCAGTTCGCCGTCGGCCGTGAAGTTGAACACGAAGTCGTGGCTGCAGGCGGCCAGACGGATCTTGTCGATGTTGTGGAAATCGCTCAGAGCGTCGACCACGCGCACCGTCAGGGCGTCTTCGTTACCTTCGTTCTGGAAGCGAACCAGGTAGCGCAGCACGTTGTCTTCCGGCAGGATTTCGCCGTCGGCATTGCGCGTGCCCGCAAAGACCTGCATGTCGTTCGGGTCGTATGCGCCGCGGATTTCCTGGCAGACTTCGTCGTTGCGCTCGCGTTGCAGCTCGTCTTCGCCTTTGTCGTCATCCAGGTCGGAACCGACGGAGGCGCAGATGCGCGTGCCCAGCAGCTCTTCGTCGGCCGGAACTTTCAGCGTCACTTTGATGATCATCACTTCGTCCACGGCAAAGTCGCTCAGGTTCCACACGGCCGTCGTCGGCGAGTAGGAATCGGCTGCCGGATCGCTTTCGAAGTCCGTCAGCAGCGCGTCGTGCGTGAAGGTGACGTCGCCCGAGTACGGCAGCGTGCCGATGTTCTGAACGCGGATCGTGTACGTCATCGCAAAACCGGGACGTGCCAGCGAGGACATGACGCTCACGCGCAGCGCTTCCGTCAGGTCTTTCGGCTCCAGGCTGAAGTTCGCCAGGATTTCATCGCCTTTGTTCTCGATGTCGATGTCGGCCGGGCCCAGCGGGCAAACCTGGTTCCACAGCGGGCGCTCGTTGACGTGCGCTTTGTATTTGCCTACCGGCAGCGTGATTTCGTAGGCGCCGTCTTCATCCGTGGCGATGTAGTACGGTCCCGGCGTGATTTTCACGATGCGCTGACGCAGACCGAAGTCCTCGGCGTCCAGTTCGCAGTCGCCGTCGTAGTCGGCAATCACGCGGCCGCTGACCGTTCCACCATCTTCGACAGTGGTGTAGATCGACGTGATGTCCGCCGTGAT
Source organism: uncultured Hyphomicrobiales bacterium (assembly GCA_964445695.1). GTDB lineage: Bacteria > Bacteroidota > Ignavibacteria > Kapaibacteriales > UBA7675 > JAUIKM01. The sequence continues at coordinate 243,229 of CAYULF010000005.1, forward strand.
CGAGTATCCGCCCGAGGTGCGGTCCCAGTTGCTCAGTTGCAGCGTGTGCTCTTTGTTGAAGCGATTCAGGTCGATGTTGTTCGGCAGTTGATCCAGGTCCAGTTCGTCGTCGCAGTCATCGTTGCCTACAATAACGTTGATGTAGGTCACCATCGCCGGCGGCTCGCCCGGGAAAGTGTTGTTGGAGCTGGAGAAGTTGATTCTGTGCCAGCAACTGTCCGTGCTGCCGGCCGTCTCGGCAATCGACTCGATCGTAGCGCCGAAACCGCGAATGTTCGGCGAGGGATTTTCAACTGGCAGACTGCTGAATTCCAGACCGTTAATCGTCGCCTTCACGCTGTTGGCGGCGTTGTTAAGGTCGAATTCAGAGTAGTATTGCGTTTGGTTCGACGGTTCCGTTTCCAGCAGATAGGTCAGTTCGCCCGTCACCAGATCGCCAACTTTGATCTGATCGGAAATCTGGCTCATCTGATCGGTGACCTGCGTCACTTCGGCGGTGAAGTTGTAGGTAATGAATTCCTGTGCTTGCGCATACTGGCTCGTAGCAAGACCAAAACATGTCATGAAAGCCAGCAGTAAGAGTTTTCGCATGCCCTTTTCTCCATAGAAGATTAGAGTGAACTTGTATGAGTTATCGAAGTTTCTGTCCGGAATCTTCTGTTGATGGGGCCAAGAACCGGTCATAAAAAAAACCGTTACAAGCTGCTTTGCATTCTCTTGCCGCGGCCGGATATCCACTCGTGAGCGCTTCGCCGCCGTTGCTGCGGCTTGCTTTTTTCTCTTGTTTGTCAGCGGGCCAGGCGGCGGAATTCTCTATGTCGGCGATCAGTCTGGCGTCGGTGGAAGCGAGGGCCGTGTACAGTCCGGCGCCGCTGGGCGGCAAAATAAAAACGGCGTCCGTTTGCAGTAAACGAACGCCGTTGTGAAGGGGTATCGGTCAGTCGGAGCCAGTGAGATACTCAGTCGGATCAGCGCAGCACGTTGATCGGTTTTACGATCGTACTGCCCGGCGTCGTAATCGTCAGCCAGTAGCTGCCGGCCGCCAGTTCGTCCAGGGCCAGCACCGTGCCGGCGCTGTTGAGTTTTTGCGTCATCAGCGCCTCGCCCAGGGCGTTGCGCACGGTGACGTAGGTCGCCGCGTCGTTGTTCAGCGGCTCCTCAAAGCGGATCGTGACTTTGTCGCTGGTCGGATTGGGGAAGACGCTGATCGAAGCGTCGTCCAGATCGTAATCCACCGACGTCGTCGTACCGGCAATGCGGCTGACCACCGTGTTGGTGATAACCGGGCTGTTGAAGTCGAAGTAAATCGCCGCGTCGTTCGGGATTTCCGTGCCCGAAGCCAGCTCGTCTTTCAGATAGACTTCAAACTTGATGAATCCCTGGCTGCCGGCTTCGTCCACCGACTTCGGTTTCAGGTTGATGTCGTTGAACGTCCATTCCAGCGCGCCTTCGTCCGTGAAGTCGAACGAGAAGTCGTGGCTCGAAGCGCCAAGGCGGATTTTGTCGATGTTGTGAAACTCGCTCAGTTCGTCCACCACGCGCACCGTAATGGCGTCTTCGTTGCCTTCGTTCTGGAAGCGGATCAGATAGGTCAGCACCTTGTCTTCCGGCAGAATCGAGCCGTCGGCATTGCGTGTACCGCTGAATACCTGGATGTCGTTGGGATCGTATGCGCCGCGGATTTCCTGACAGATTTCGTCGCTGTCTTTGCGCAGCAGCTCGTCGCTGCCTTCGTTGCTTTCGTCGCTCTCGATGCGGGCGCAGATCGTCGTGCCCAGCAGACCTTCATCCGCCGGCACTTTCATCGTGACGTAGAAATTCACGTACTGATCCACGGGCAGGTTGTCGAGTTCCCATTCGGCCACCGGGTTGTTGTAGCTGTCCGCCTGCGGATCGCTGCTGAAATCCGTCAGCAGGCCGTCGTGAATAAAGCGGATCGTACCGGAGTACGGCAGCGTGCCGATGTTGCGAACGCTGATGAAGTAGTTCATGTCAAAACCGGGACGTGCGCGGCCCGGTGTTACCGATACATCGATCGCTTCGATCAGGCGCTCGGGTTCCATGCCGAAGTCGGCGTTTATTTCACTGCCTTCTTCCGTCAGGCTGACCGTAGCCGGACCCGCCGGGCAGGTCTGCGACCACAGTTCGCGCTCAACAACTTCCACGTCGTAGTCGCCCAGCGGCAGCACCAGGCTGTAGCGACCATTGTCGTCCGTCGCTGCGTGGAACGGTCCCGGCGTGAACTTGACGAAGCGGCGCATCAGGTTTTGGTCCGTGCCGTTGAATTCGCAGTCGCTGTTGTAGTCGGCGTAAACATTGCCGCTGACGGTAGCGCCTGCTTCCACGCCTGCCGTAATCGACGTCAGCTGCGCTTCCATGTGGAATTCAAAATCGTTGTCTTCATAGCGGCCGACAACTACGCGCGCCTCTCGGTTCCACTCGGCGAGGTCGATACTCGTGGGCAGCCGGTTGATGTCCAACTGCTGATCGCAGTTGTCGTTTTCAAAGTACAGGCCGATCTGGCTGAAGTTAACATCTTTCTGATCGGGAAAGATGTTGACTTCGCTGATAAAGTGCATTGAGTTGTAGCAGGACGGATTGCCGTTGTCTTCAAAATCGTTGGTCTTCATGTAGGCGTAAAAGCCCGACTCGCGGATCCCGCCGTGGTCGTCTGATTGCGTCGAAGAAAACTCGTGGCCGCCGGCCAGCACGGAGATGCTGTTGGGGCCTTCGCCCAGGTTAAACATCGAGACCACAGCATTGGTGGAGATCGATTGAATCGTCGGGTCAAAAATCAGAATGCCGTTGATTTCATCGCCGATGTTAATGCCGTACAGATCGTTTCCGTCCGTTACCTGTGTGACTTCAGCACTGAATTGAAATGAAATCAGTTGCTGTGCCTGCACCACCAGCGACGTAGCGGGCAGCAGAAGGAGGCAAAGCGCCAGTCTGGTAAGTAAGTGCATGTTGAATCCTCATTGATGTGCTTGTGAAATTTGCTCGGTAAAATCGGCTTTGGTACGTGTACACGGGTATTGTTGCGCCCGCACCTGATTTTGTTGCCGCCGAACCTGTTAAGTCGTGTGTCTGGCGTTCGGGCAGCTTTCCAACGTGGCCCGCCGAAAATTGGCCCGTGGAATCATTGCGGTGGTCAAGACAAGCGCCGCCGGAAAAAGGTCTCAAAGAAATCCCTTGTGCTACGGTCTTGCCATTCACTTTATCTGATGCTTCGCCGCATGCGCGGCTTGCTTTATTCTCTTGTTAATTGTTGAGCGCGGAGTGGTTCCACCTATGCCTGTCGATCATGTCGAGTCGTTTCCCGTTCAGCAGCGTTTCAGGCGCGTTTACCCATGAGATTCGCTACGCTCAGTTTTTTGGCCGTGGAAAAGCGCGGCGATGGTCTTAAGCTTGTTTGCAGCGCTTGTAAACCGGTTGCAGCGCTTCTTGATCCACCACGGTTTGATGGCATGCTGAACGAGCCCGCAGTGAGCGGGTAAGGGAAGCTATATTGGTGGGTATCGTCCTTTGGAAGGTGGTGGTGTCGGGGTGGGTCCTTTGATCACACTAAAAAACACCTCGTAAAACTGAACAACTTCAGGCTCGTACCTGAATTCGTCGGCGGCCTCACGTCTGCAAACAACGACGGCGCTCGTTTACAGTAAACGAACGCCGTCAGAGATGGAGAATCAGATTGTCGTATTGACCGCGGTTTTCAGCCGGCTCAGCGCACCACGTTGATCGGTTTTACGATCGTGCTGCCCGGCGTCGTGATCGCCAGCCAGTAGCTGCCGGCTGACAACTCGTCCAGTGACAGCACCGTGCCGGCGCTGTTGAGTTTTTGCGTCATCAGCGCCTCGCCCAGGGCGTTGCGCACTGTGACAAAACTCTCCGCAGCATCGTTCAGCGGCTCTTCAAAGCGGATCGTGACTTTGTCGCTGGTCGGATTCGGGAAGACGCTGATTGAAGCGTCGTCCAGATCGTAATCCACCGATGTCGTCGTACCTGCAATGCGGCTGACCACCGTGTTGGTGATGACCGGGCTGTTGAAGTCGAAGTAAATCGCCGCCGAATTCGGAATCTCCGTGCCCGTAGCCAGTTCGTCTTTCAGATAAACCTCGAACTTCAGGAATCCCTGGCTGCCGACTTCGTCCACCGACTTCGGTTTCAAGTAGATGTCGTTGAACGTCCATTCCAGCGCGCCGTCGTTTGTGAAGTCGAATGAGAAGTCGTGGCTCGCCGCGCCCAGTCGGATTTTTTCGATGTTGTGGAACTCGCTCAGTTGGTCTACCACGCGCACCGTAATGGCATCCTCATTGCCTTCGTTCTGGAAACGGATCAGATAGGTCAGCACCTTGTCCTCCGGCAGAATGGAGCCGTCGGCATTGCGCTCGCCGCTGAACACCTGAATGTCGTTGGGGTCGAAGGAGCCGCGGACTTCCTGGCAAATCTCGTCACTGTCCTTGCGCAGCAGATCGTCGCTGCCGTCATTTTCCTGCTCGCTTTCAATGACGGCGCAGATAATGGTTCCTAGCAGACCTTCGTCGGCGGGAACTTTCATGGTAACGTGTATTTCCATTCTCTGATCAACAGCCAGATCGACGAAATCCCATTCGGCTGTCGGATAGTCGTAGCTGTCCGGCTGCGGTACGCTGCTGAAGTCCGTCAGCAGTCCGTCGGGCGTAAAACGAAGCGTGCCGGAGTAGGGCAGCGTGCCGATGTTGCGCACGGAGATGTAGTACATTATGTCAAAGCCGGGGACGGCGCGACTCGACATCACTGAAACATCGATCGCTTCTGTCAAACGTTCGGCTTCCAGAGCAAAATCGAGGTTGACTTCTGTGTCTTCATCCGCCAGCGAAATCGAGGCCGGGCCGGCCGGGCAGGTCTGCGACCACAGTTCGCGCTCGATTACTTCCACGTCGTAGTCGCCCACAGGCAGCGTCATGCTGTAGTGGCCGTTGATGTCCGTTGCCGCCAGGTAAGGTCCTGGTGTGACCTTCACAAAACGGCGCATCAGATTCTGGTCCGTGCCGTTGAAGTCACAGTCACCGTTGTAGTCGGCAAATACATTGCCGCTGACCACTGCGCCGGATTCCGCCTGCGCGGTAATCGACGTAATATTTGCTTCCAGTTGAATATCGCGGCCGTCCTGGTCTTCATAGCGGCCGACAACGAGGCGTGCCATGCGATTCCAGTCGCTCAGGTTGATGCTGGTGGGCAGCTCCATAACGTCCAGCGCAAAGTCGCAGTCGTCATTCTCAAAATAGAGCCCGATCTGGCTGAACATAACATCTTTCTGATCGGGAAAAACGTTGACTTCGCTGTTAATTTGAATCGTGTTCCGGCAGGTGGGGCCGCCGTTCTGATCAACGAGGCTGTTGTACATGGTGGCATAAAAGCCCCGCTCGCGGAAGTCGTTTCCCTGTACCCATTGTGATGATGAGAACTCGTGTCCGCCAACCAATACCGCAATACTACTCGATTCATCTTTGGTTAGGTCGTGCACCGCGCTTCCTGCATTCCCGGAAATCGTTTCGTAGTTAGCCGGTAAGACCAAAGTACCAACGACCAAATCGCCGACATTGATCCCGAAGTTGTTGTTTTGATCAACAATCTGTGTGACTTCAGCGCTGAACTGAAAGGTCGTGGGCTGTTGCGCCTGCACCATCAGCGCTGTCGCGGGCAAAAGCAAAAAACATAGTGCCAGTCTGGTAAACACTTGCATGTTAAAACCTCATAGAAGTTCAATGAAACATTAATCAGGGAAAATGGGGCAGTACGCGCTGAAGGACTTTTTGTGGTCCAGTGTGTGCTCAGGAGTCGCCGGACCCGTTGAACTGTCAAGTCATGGAGTGGGCATTCGGGCAGCAATCCGGCGGGAAGGGGGGCAAAAGAAGAGGCCGCGGAATCATTGCGGTGGTCAAGACAAGCGCCGTCCGAAAAAGGTCTCAAAAAAATGCATTGCGCGGAATATTTAGCTGATTTTCCCTTAGACTTCTGGATCAAAGCCTGGTGCTTGGCCGCCCCGCACAACTGACTTTCTTGGTAGTGCGGTTGCTGTCCGTTGCTCGGCTTGCTGCCGGCGGCCGCTCTGTTAAACAACAACAGCCTGCCCGACGGGCAAGCTGTTGAAGCAGCACACAATTACATCTTGTTGCCGTGTTTACTGCCTGGCCTCAGCGTTCGATCCTGACGTTTCGTACTTCGCGCCCCGCGTCCGTCTCGATGGTCAGGAAGTACATGCCCGCCGGCAGGTGACCGACGTCGATGTCCTGCCGGCTCTCTTCCATCTGCAATTCAAGCATGATGCGGCCGAGAACATCCTGCAACAAAAGCCTTGCTTTGGACTGAGAGTTTAACTCCACGCTCAGGCGTTCGGTCGCCGGATTGGGAAAGAGCGTGCTGCCCGAAGTCGTCGGTAGTTCATCCACCGTCGTCGTTGTGTTCTGAAGCGAGCTGACAACCGTGTTGGTCTCAATCGGTTTGTTGAAATCAAAGTAGATTTCAGCCGAATTGGCGATGTCCGTCCCGGCCGGAATTCCCTGTTTAAGCTTCAGCGGCAGAATGATATAACCCTGACTGCCGGCTTCGTCGCGTTCCTTCGGCGGAAGGTTGATGTTGTCGAAGATGAATTCGAGCTTGCCGTCCGCCCGTATGTTAAGTCTGAAGTCGTGGCTTGCCGTGCAGGGATTGAAGTCCTCCAGCGAAAAGTGATCGCTCAGCTGATCAACCACGCGTACCGTAACGGCGTCTTCGTTGCCTTCATTCTGGAATCGAATCCAGTAGATAAGCATGTCCGTGTCCGCCGGCACCGGTCCGTCGGCATCCGTACCGCCGACGCCGATTACCCGCATGTCGTTCGGATCGTAAGAGCCGCGAATGCGCTGGCAGATTTCCTGCATACTGCCCGGCAGTACCATCGGTGTGCCGTTCTCGTCAACCTCCGCCTCGACCACGGCGCACAGTTCGTTGCCGAGCAGCGCCTCATCCGCCGGTACCTTGGCGTTGACTACGATGTGCATAAGCGCATCAACCGGAAATGCGTCCAGCTCCCACTCGGCGGTTGAGTTCTTGTATTGATCCGCCGCCGGCGTGCTGCTGAAATCGGTTAACAGATTCTGAAGGTAAAGGCGTACGCGTCCGGTGAACGGCAGCGAGCCCGAATTGTGTACCCACAGATTGTAGCTCATCGGGAAACCCGGCCGCGCCGTGCGCGGCAGTACGCGAATGTCGATCCGGCTGAGTGCGTCTTTGGCCGTCAATGCAAAATCCGATTCAACGACGTCGCCCTGACGTTGCAGGCTGATGTTGGCCTCGCCCGCCGGACAATTCTGTTGCCAGGGGTTGCGGTCCAGCACCTTGACGCGATAGTCGCCCAGCGGCAACACTGCGCTGTAGCGTCCGTCGGGGCCCGTGATCGCAAATCGATCGCCCGGGCTGAACTCGACCACGCGTTGGCGCAAACCCGTCTCGTCGGCGTCCTGTTTGCAGTCTGCGTCGTTGTCCGCATACACTGTGCCCGTTACCGTCGCCCCGGGAATCTCATCGCTCAGCAGATAGCTGACCTTGGCGTTAAATGATAACAGCCCGCCCTGTTTGTCGCGCCGGACAACCGTGAGCTGCGCCGCGTCCCAGTCCTGCAACGTCACGCCCAGCGGCAGCCGATCAATGTTTAACTCGCGGCTGCAGTCGCTGCTGCTGAAACTCAGGAAAAACTGGTCTTCGTCGTGTACGACGTTGCCGTCCTCAGGCTTGAACAGCCCGGAGAAATCCAGATTGTGAAAACACCGCGGCGGCGTCTCCGAATTGTCCGTTCGGCTCGATATGATCGCCAGAATGCCGCCGTCGGCGCCACTGCCGCCGCTTGCTGCGGTCGAGACAAAGGTGTAGCCGCCGACGTTCAGCGTCATTGTTCCGCTGCCGCTGCGATTCAGATCGAATTTGGTATCCGCGCCCGTTTCCTGTACCGGCATTGCCGTCTGGTCGTAGATCAGCGTCGCCGTGACTATGTCGCCGACGCCTATTCCCGTATAGCTGCTGTTTTCATCTACGATGTCCGTGATCTGTGCCGCGACGTCGATGCGAACCAACTCCTGTGCGTCAAGCGAGAGCGGAACCACAAGCGCGACGCCCGTTAAAGTGAATAACAAACACAAGCGCAGGCATACCCTGTCAAAGAGTTGCATGGTAACTCCAGGTAAACTGTTAAATAAGGTTGTTTGGCGTTTCGGAGTTGCTGTAGCTGTCCCCGCGGACGGCCCGCGCCCGCGTGCCCGGAGAATTGGGCCGAAAGGGTTGAAAAATGACAGTTAGAGTTGGTGCCTCTGCGGGTCGTTTTGAGTGTGTATTTGAAACTGCGACCCGTGTGTGAGGGACAAGACAGGTGATCGGTAAAAAAGGTCTCAACAGCCGCGTAAAAAAACAAAACCGCCGCCGGAAGCGCTGCGCCGCCCGGGCAGAACCCAGGACGTCGCACCCGGGAACCCTGCGCCGCTGCGAGCGCCCGATGCTGAAAACCCGTTGACGAACAAAAGCGGATTGATGGGGCTTACGCAGTAAAAGCCCCCGGTCGTCCGCGTATGGTGAATGTGAATTAAACAAAAAAGGTCCGCCCCGCGAGGGACGGACCCGAGTTGGAGAAGCGTTTAACTCCGCGCAGTATTAGTGAGCGATGCTCACAGGTTTAACAGTTACTCCCTGCGCCGTGCGGATCGTCAGGTAGTAGTTGCCCGAAGCAAAGGACGTCAGGTCGAGTTCCTGTACGCTGCCGTGAATGCGCTGCGTCAGGACGGTCTCGCCCAGCAGGTTGTTTAACTTCAGCTCCGCCGTTTGCACCTCGTCAAAACGGACAACCAGTTTGTCGCTGGTCGGGTTGGGGAAGAGCTGCACCGCAATCGCGTCCTTGTCGTCGTCGCCGACGGAAGTGATGCTGGTGAAAATGCGGCTCACGACCGTATTGGTGCGGACCGGGCTGTTGAAGTCGAAGTAAATATCGGCATTGTTCGGGATTTCCGTGTCGACCGGCAGGCCCGCCTTCAGGTGCACGTCGAAGGTGATATATCCCATGCTGCCGAGTTCGTCCTCTTCCTTCGCCGGCAGATTGATGTTGTTAAACGTCCACTCCAGCGTGCCGCCGTCTTTGATGTTAAACACAAAGTCGTGACTCGCCGCGCCGATGCGCACTTTGTCGACGTTGTGGAACTCGCTCAGCTGGTCCACCACGCGGACGTTGATCGCCTCGGCATTGCCTTCGTTTTGAAAACGGATCAGATAAGTTAACACCATGTCTTCCGGCAGGATGACGCCGTCGGCGTTGCGCGTACCGCTGAACACCTGGATGTCGTTCGGGTCGTATGCGCCGCGAATCTCCATGCACAGTTCGTCGCGGCTTTCCTGCAGCAGCTCGTCGCCGGCTTTGTCCGAGGTTTCGTTTTCAACGGAGGCGCAGACGATCGTGCCGAGCAGCGTTTCGTCGGCCGGGACCTGCATCGTGATCGTGATGTTCCGCACCGCGCCCACCGGCAGGTCCGCGATTTCCCACTCAGCAACGGGCGTGATGTAACTGTCGGCCTGCGGGACCGCACTGAAACCCGTCAGCAGGTTGTCGTGTGTAAAACGCACCGTGCCCGAGTAGGGCAGCGTGCCCGTGTTGCGCACGCGGATCGTGTAGCTCATCGCAAAACCGGGGCGCGGCTGGCTGCCGGCCAGGCTGATCGACGCCGCTTCCGTCAGCGTTGTGGGCTCCAGTCCGAAGTCCAGCGTCTCGTTGCTTTCCGCCGTCGGCAGGCTGATCGACACCGTACCGGAAGGACAGGTCGTCTCCCAGAGCGGGCGCTCGACCACTTCGGCCGTGTAATCGCCGGGCGGCAGGCTGATGCTGTACGCGCCCTGCGCGTCCGTAATTGCCGTGAACGGTCCCGGCGTGAATTTCACGAAGCGCTGGTGCAGGCCGGCGTCCATCCCGTTCAGGTTGCAGTCGCCGTCGTAGTCGCCAAAAACAGTGCCGCTCACCGTTGCGCCGCCTTCAGCGCCCAGTGAGAGGTTCGTGATTCTGGCGCGCATCCAGAAGTCGCCGCCGGGATCGTCGTAGACCGAAATCTTCACCTCGGCGTTTTCCCAGTCCGCCAGCGTAAAATTCGTCGGCAGATGCGAGCTGTCGTACTCGCCTTCGCAGTCCCAGTCGTCCAGATAAAACTCGACAAAATTGTGGTTGGTCTCGTCGTTTTCGTCCACAATCAGGGACTCCGCCACAAGGTGGAAAGCCTTCTGGCAGCGCTGCCCGTCCGCGTCGAGCGAGCTGAACAGATGCGCCGTAAAACCGGCCGTAATGCCGACGTCGCCGCTGTGCGTCACGACGTTAAAATCGTGGCCGCTCACGGTCATGTCCAGTCTGCTGGCGGGATCTGCCCCCAGATTGTACACGTGTCGATCCTGGCCGTTTTCCGGCAGCGGCTCCAGAGTGGGATTGTAAGCCAGAATACCGGTAAGTGTGTGTCCGACCTGGATGTCGTCGGTCAGGGCGTTATTGGCCCCGCCCGCTTCCACGACCTCCGCGGTCCAGTTAAAAAAGAGAACTTCCTGCGCCTGCAGCGGCATCACACCAACCGCCAGCAAACACAGCCACATTGCGAACCTGTCAGGTTTGCGCATAATAACTCCTGGAATGAAATTGATTGAGGAAAGAGCGCCGTATTCCGGACCGGGCCCGTGGATCGTTGTTTGGGCGCACCGATTCCACGCGGCTGTCCGCGGCTTTGTGTGTGATGTCTGGCGTTGACCCAATATACCACGCTTTCCCGGCTCGTTTCAACTTCAACCGATTTTTTTTGAGAGCACTTCGCCTCCTTCACTCTGTTCGGCGGCTTGTTCTTTTCCTCTTGTTCGTCATTCGGTGTTCGGCTCCAGGTCCGCGTGATCGTCCGCAGCAGCACCGCCTTGTGTCGGGAGTGAGTACAAATGCCGCGGGCGGCCACAGGCCGCCCGCAGGTGCAAAGTCAAAAGTGAATAAAACGCAACGGCGTTTGCCGTCTATGTGACTAGCGCGCTATCCGCAGCGGAATGGTCGCCGTTGCGTTCGCCGATTGCACGCGCAGAAAATAACTGCCGGCCGGCAGCGCGCCGATGTCCAGCTTGTTAAGTTTGCCGTGCACAATGGTGTTTAACACTTCCACGCCCATGATGTTGTTTAAGCTGATAACGCTGCCGTCTGTTCCCGCTGTGACGACTGTCAACTCATCGCTCGCCGGGTTGGGGAATGCACGTACGTCGTGTGCTGCGCGATCGCGTTCCTCCACATCAGTCGCGCCGTCAGCGATGCGCGTCGTCACCGTGTTGGTAACCACAGGGTTGTTGTAGTCGAAGTAAATTTCCGCCTTGTTGTGAATCTCCGTGCCGATCGGCAGGTCGTCGTTTAACTGAATCTGGAACTTCACATATCCCATGCTGCTTTCTTCGTCGCGTTCCTTCGGCGGCAGGTTGATGTTGTTGAAAATCCACACCAGTTCATTGTCCTCGGTGAAGTCCAGCGAATAGTCGTGGCTGCCCGCTTCAATTCGCAGTTTGTCGATGTTGAGATTCTCGTCCAGTTTGTCGACCACCCGCACCGTGACGGCGTCCTCGTTGCCTTCGTTCTGAAAGCGAACCAGGTAAGTCAGAACATTGTCTTCCGGCAGGATGTCGCCGTCGGCGCTGCGCTGTCCGCTGAAAACCTGCATGTCGTTGGGATCGTAGGAGCCGCGCACCTCGCGGCAGATCGTCGTGCGGCTCAGTTCAATCAGGTCCGGCGGCGTGCTTGCCGGGACGTCGCTCCATGTCTCGACACAGATGCTGCGGCCGAGCATACTTTCATTTGGCGGCACGCGGAAGCGCAACTCAAAGATGCGCAGGCCGTCAGCCGGCACGCCGATCAATTCCCAGACCGCCGTGCGGTCGCTGTATTCCGACGGTGTGGGCGTGGCCTCCATACCTGTCAGCAGCGCGCTGTGCTGAAAGTAAATGCGCCCCGTAAATGGTCCCGCGCCGTAATTGCGGAACACCATGCGGTAACGCGCCTCGAATCCCGGCCGCAGCAGATGAGTTTCCACGCTAAGGCCGGGTGCCGCGTAAATCTCGCTCGGATACAATCCGATGTCGTGCTGCACGACGTCGCCGTTCTGCATCACACTGAACTCGCGTCGGTTTTCCGTACAGGAGTTTTTCCAGATGTTGTCGGGGCTGAAGTCCACCGTATACCTGCCCAGGTGCAGGTCCTTGCTGAAATTCCCGTTGTGGTCTGTATAGGCGTATTGCGGGCCGGGATCGATTCTCACCAGGCGGAAGTCCAGCCCAGGCTCGCCTTCGCCCGCTTCACAGTTGTTGTCGTAGTCGGCAAAAACAGTGCCCCGGATCGTGCCGCGGTCCGCCGGAGCCAGGCCGAAGTTAAACTCCCACTCGCTGTTGTCGTCGTTGGCGTGGAACTGAATCCCGTCGCCCGTGCAATTATCCACCCAGAATCCCTGCGGGTCGGAAAACAACTCGTACTCGCCTTCGCGCAGATAGGTCTCGTACATACCATTTTCATCCGTTGTGACCGAAAGGCAGTACGGCATGACGCGAGTCTCCTGATCGGCCAGGCCCGGCTCACCCGCGTCGTAAACGCAATTGCCGTTCAGATCCACGTAGACTTTTCCGCTGATGTAGTAGTTCTTCTTCTGCTGGATTGCGATGTCAAAACGGGTGACGCCCCCTTCCGACGGGATCGCAACGTTTGGTACCGCCGGGCAGGTCATTTCATAACTGGAATGACTCACCGGCCGGCACTCGTATTCGCCCGCCGGCAGAAAAGCCGAGAATTCGTAGTCCGTTCCGCCGCCCAGATACATGCCCGGCATAAAGGTCACGAGCGGACTGCGGTCTTTGTCATCTTCGGCTGTGTTAAAGGTGCAGTCGCCGTTGCCGTCTATGTAAACCATGCCGCGCACTTCGTGTGCACCGATCTCTTCGCGTTCTATCCACGTAATGTCCGCTTCAAAGTTAAACGGCGAACAACTGTGGTGATCAGATTTCACGCGCAGCGTTTTGTCCCAGCCTTGGAGATCGAGTTCCTGCGGCAGCGGCACAAAGAAGTCCACCGGTTTGCTGCAGTCCTCGTTGACAAACTCCAGGTAGATGTTGCTGTTAATCGAGTAGTGCGCTACGCTGCTCGCCAAATTGTTGTTCAGGCTGTTGAAGCGGAGGGTATTTTTGCACGTCGATCTGCCGTTTACAACCGTTTTCTGGTTCTCCGCGTAGGCCGTGAAGGCCGTCGGCGGATACGGCGCACCGGAGCCCTGCACCGTGTGCATCTGCACGCCGTTCACCGCGATAAATATTCCGCTCGGTCCGACCGGGTAATAGTACCGGGCGTCGATGCTGCTGCCGCCGCGTCGTTCAATGTCGTTCCTGTACGTCAGCCGCCCCTCCACGACATCGCCGACGGCCACGTCGCCGCCGAACATCTCAAAACTGCCATTGACTTCCGTGATTTCCGCTGTGAATCGATATGTGCTGATATTCTGCGCCAGCGCCTTAGTCGCAATGCAGAGCACCAGGAGTGCGAGGATCAGATATTTTAACATCGTGCTGCCTGTCTGTCGGGTTTGCGCGCGTACTTTAGCGAGTCGTTTTCTGCATTCCTGGGCCGCAATTGGGGGGCGGCGTTCTGAGCTCGGATGCGTCGGCCGGTTGGGGGGGGCGCCGGCGCGTTAATTTAGCGCCAAAATCCCACTATTCGAAGCGGTCGTTCCGGTGGCCCGAATTTTTACCTGTTCGCGCGTTCACCAAGCGAGCTCTGTCCGGCTGAAATTGTACCATGCCTCTACTCTGCTTCCGGCATGCGCCGACTCAATTCAGCACTTCGCCTCCTTCACTCTGTTCGGCGGCTTGTTCTTTTCCTCTTGTTGGTCATGCAGAGCGAAGCTGAGCTTTGTTGAGACTGCATTTGTGCCGATGAATATTGGCGTCAAAACGGCGACGGCCGCTTGCGCGGCCGTCGTGCATGTTAACATCAACGCACAATCTTCAGGTGATGCATTGTCGTCGCTGCGCCGCGCCGCAGCGTCAGATAATAACTTCCTGGCGGCAGTGCGCGCAAACCAAGTGTGTAGGTGTCGCTTAACATGGTTCGCGTCAATACGGTTTGGCCGAAGAGATTCGTCAGACTGATTGTCGTTTCAATCGCGTCCGCAGCGTTGTTTAACTTGATGGTCACAACGTCGTTCGCCGGATTTGGAAATACGAGCACTTCCCAGGGTGTCGGGGTCGCTGTCACACCGCTGGCGACCGGTTCGGATTCGCTGAATTGCACCGGGCCGGCGGATGTTTGAGCGGCGCTTAATGCCGGGTCAACTTCTTCGATGTAATCAAACCGGACGGAGGTATGCTCGCTGATGAACTTGTCGTCGATTCCGGCGTCCAGCGTGAAACCGAGTCGAATAAATGCCTCGGTGTTAACATCTGAGCCCTGCGGCTTCAACATGATGTTGTAGAAGCTGATGATTTTATCGCCCGATTCGGATTCCGAGATCACAAATTCGTGCGAGGCTGCACCGACGAAGAATGTGTTTAAGTCGAGCTCTGTGCGCGCAGGAATTGTCACGTGCACGTTGCGCGCCGTGCGACTGTCGTCATTGTGAATACGAATCATGTATTCGGTTTTATTCTGCGCGTCCACCGTTTCGTTTTCATCGCTGCCCTCCTGTTTAATCCGCTGCAGGCGGAACGGGTCGTAGTCGCCGGCGATGCGCTGGCAGTAGGAGTCGAAGTAAAACTGTGATTGTTCATCGTAGTCGAACTTTGCGGCGCTGCAGAAGGTTTCGCCCTGCAGGCTTTTGTCATTGGGAACCTTGAAACGCACGATAAATCGTCGGCGCTCCTCGGGCTCGATTTGATTAACATCCCAAACCAGCAGCGGCAGGTTTACCTCGCTCGGCGCCGGATTACCTGACTCGTACCGCAGGCGCTCGTCGAACTCAAAGCGCAGTCTGCCGTCCTGTGTCTCTTCGTCCTGATTGTTCAAGAAAACAATGTATTCGACTGTCTCGCCGGGGCGCAACGCCGTTGCGCCGATGCTCAGCGGCGCGGCCGAAAAATTGGGGTTTTCTTCGGCAGGCTGCTTTTCCGTAAGTGGAATAAACAGCGTCGGATTCGGCCCGTCGGCAATCAGATTGTAGGTTATCTGATTTCCGTTGCAGTTGACTTGCCAGTCGTCCTGCGGCAGGATCTCGATAAAGCCCTTGCTGAGGGGCGAGCTGTTGGTGGATATTCCGTCCGTTTGTGTGCTGAAGATTGTCGGCAGATTGCCCACGGTAAACTCGATGTCCGGCACACCGGGCTCGCCGTCGTCCCGTTGGCAGTTGTTATTCAGGTCGTTAAACGCAAAGACCTTAAACTCCGAGTCTTCGAGTTCGGTCAGCTCCATCTTGTCAAACGAGGCGTTAATGGTGTAGTGGCTTCGGGGCGTTGATCTGGAAGAGCTCAATCTCACCGTGCCTCCATCCCATGCCGTCATGTCCAAAGTGTCGGGAAGTTCACAGTCCTCATCGAAAACACTTCTGATTCGCTCCCACCTGAAAAACAGACTCGGCGTTGCCAACGCCTCGTCTTCAGACAGCTCGGAATGATCGTAGTAATTTATCAACACCACACTGGTTGTGCATTTGAACTTAAAAGCTTCAGGGTTTCGCTTGCCTAAACCAAGTACATCATTGTCAATGCGAGGAAACTCCTGCTTGTATCCGAATTGCATGCGATCATTGTAACACGTGAAGTCAAAGTGTTCGGGCGTCCGAAATTGACCGAAGTTGTTGAACAGCGGTCGGTAGGGCATCGTCAATTCAATGTGAAGTGTGTCACCGACAGATACTTGTCCGTCCAGCAGATCGTCCGAATCCTCAACAGTCTCGACGGTCGCAGTGACGTCGTACCGCGCCATTCCCTGCGCCTCAAGTCGCGGAGCTCCACCTGCGATAAACAAGCATGAAAGTGACAGACAAAAGAGTGCTGCGGCACAGCGACAGGTAGTTTGTACGTGCGTGAACATAGGGCTCCTGATTTGTTGGTTTAACCGCTCCTCCGTTTGAGTGATCAACGGCGTGACAGCAGCGGCGGAACGTTGTTGTGTGCGGCAATTCGATCCTGCTCGCTCGGCGGCCGACAGCCGGCCGAACACGGTGCTGTTGTACACGCTGTTGGAGCATGGTCGACCTTCAGCGCCGCATTTGCACAGGTCTGATGTAATTCCGGCAGTCGCTCTCTCCGCTGGTCTTAACGCACAATTTTAAGGTGATGCACCGCCGTCGCTGCATCGCGTTGCAGTGTCAGGTAGTAACTTCCTGCCGGTAGCGCGTCCAGGTTCAGCGTATAGCTGTTGCTGTACATTGTACGTGTCAGCACGTTTGCGCCGAGGAGATTTGTCAGGCGAATTGTCGTTTGCACCGGTTGCGACGCGGTGGAAGTGTATAAGTTGATAGTCACCGCATCGCGCGCCGGATTCGGAAACACACGAGCGTCGGCGAAAGTTACATCAGACGCCACATCGCTGACAACTGCCTGGCCGGCTGTAAATGCCGGCGGTCCGGCATTAGCCGGTTCTGCGCTCAAAGCGGGGTCCGTTGCTTCGATGTAATCAAACCGGACGGAGGTATGCTGGCTGATGAACTTGTCGTCGATTCCGGCGTCCAGCGTGAAGCCGAGTCGAATAAAAGCCTCGGTGTTAACATCTGAGCCCTGCGGCTTCAACATGATGTTGTAGAAGCTGATGATTTTATCGCCCGATTCGGATTCCGAGATCACAAATTCGTGCGAGGCTGCACCGACGAAGAATGTGTTTAAGTCGAGCTCTGTGCGCGCAGGAATTGTCACGTGCACGTTGCGCGCCGTGCGACTGTCGTCATTGTGAATACGAATCATGTATTCGGTTTTATTCTGCGCGTCCACCGTTTCGTTTTCATCGCTGCCCTCCTGTTTAATCCGCTGCAGGCGGAACGGGTCGTAGTCGCCGGCGATGCGCTGGCAGTAGGAGTCGAAGTAAAACTGTGATTGTTCATCGTAGTCGAACTTTGCGGCGCTGCAGAAGGTTTCGCCCTGCAGGCTTTTGTCATTGGGAACCTTGAAACGCACGATAAAACGACGGCGCTCCTCGGGCATGATCTGATTAACATCCCAAACCAGCAGCGGCAGGTTTACCTCGCTCGGCGCTGGATTACTTGACTCGTACCGCAGGCGCTCGTCGAACTCAAAGCGCAGTCTGCCGTCCTGCGCATTCTCGTCCTGATTGTTCAGAAAGATGATGTAATCGACTGTCTCGCCGGGGCGCAAGGCTGTTGCGCCGATGCTCAGCGGCGCGGCCGGCAGTTTGGGGCGATCTACAACCGGTGGTTTCTCGTGCAGCGGAATAAATACGGTCGGGTCGGTGCCGAGAGCGATCAGATCGTAGGATATCTGGTCTCCCGTGCAGTTGAACTCCCAGTCGTCCTGCGGCAAAATCTCCAGGAATCCCTCGCTGAGCGGCGAATAGATGTTAAACAATCCACTCGTCTGTGTGGAAAGCACCGTCGGCAGATTGCCGACTTTAAATTGAATATCAGGTATGCCTGGCTCGCCGGGATCGCGTTGGCAGTTCTTGTTCAGGTCGTTGAACGCAATGACGTTAAATTCCGAGTCTTCGAGTTCGGTTAGTATGGTTGTTTCAAATTCCACTTCTATCAGAAAACTGTCTTGCCAGCGTTCGCCAATTTGTGCCCTTCCCGTCTCCCAGTCCAGTAAGTTTACCGGCCCGGGCACGCGACATTCCAGGGCGGCGACGTCGATGTCCCGCTGCCATGAAAATTCCCATTCAGGTGATTCCAGCGACTCTTCCGGTGTCATCAAATGACGGTGAAAACTGGCATCATACGATAGATAGCCGGTGCACTTGCCGTCTTCTATGACGTTGCGTCCGCTCATTGGTCCGGAAAAACGCGACGACGGCCGAACGAATTTTTCCAGATAATTGAAATGGACCTTATCATTGTAAGCCTCCACGTGATACAAGCCGGGATCGGTCAAAAAGATAAACTCTGAGTACAACGGCTGGTACGGCATGGTTAACACGATGTGGAGAGTGTCGCCTATGGATACTTTGCCGCCCAGCAGGCCTTTCTGATCCTGGACATCAACCACTCTGCCGGTAATGTCATAGTGCGCCCGTCCTTCAGCGCCAAACATTTGAGCCCAGCCGCCGAACACCAAACATCCAAGGGTTAAACAAAAGAGTGCAGTCCTCAGGCGAGAAACAGGCCGTAAGCTTTTGAACATGGGATTCCCCGGCTTTTGTGTGAGCCGCGTTTCCGCCCGAGTGATCAACGGGTCGGAAACTGCGGCAAGTATTTTGTTGCGCCGCCGCCATTCCATCCTACACGGGCCGCAGCCGACCGCAAGACCGACACAACAAAGCTGCAAAAGTTTTCGGGAATTCCAACAAGCTCAGTTCACAACCCGCAACGACTCGACAATGGACGCCTCGCCCTCCGTGATCCGCAGCAGATAACTGCCCGCAGCCAGGCCGCTCAGGTCCAGCACCTGGCTTGTGCCGCTGAGTTCGGTAGCGAGTAAACACTCGCCCAGTTGACTGTGAATTTCCAACCTGGCGCGACCGCTGTTTTGGCGTGTGATCGTGACCGTTTCGCTCGCGGGATTGGGGTAAATCTGCACGCCGGGATTGTTTAACGTTTCGTCCACCGACGTCGCGGCGTCCGTGATGCGGCTCACCACCTTATTGGTGATCACCGGGCTGTTGAAGTCGAAGTAAATCGCCGCTTTGTTGGGAATCTCAGTGTCGATCGGCAGCCCGTCTTTTAACTGCACTTCAAACTTCAAATAACCCATGCTGCCATTTTCGTCTTCGCTTTTCGGCGGCAGGTTAATGTCCTTAAACGTCCACTCCAGCGCGCCGCCGTCCGTGAAGTTAAACTCGTAGTCGTGGCTCGCCGCGCCAATCCGCAGTTTGGCGATGTCGTGAAACTCGCTCAGTTCGTCGACCACGCGCACGGTAATCGCGTCCTCGTTGCCTTCGTTCTGAAAACGAATCAGATAGGAGAGCACGGTCTGGTCCTGCAGGATCGGCCCGTCGGCATTGCGCGTGCCGCTGAACACCTGGATGTCGTTGGGGTCGTATGCGCCGCGGATTTCCTGGCAGAGTTCGTCCTGCGTGCGCCGCAGCAGGTCGTCGTTGGTTTTGTAGTCGCTGTCGGTCTCGACCTTGGCGCAGATGAAGGTGCCGAGCAGTTTTTCGTCCGGCGGCACGCGCATCGTAATGGTGTAATTGCGCACTTCGCCGATCAGCATGTTGTTAACATTCCATGTCGCCTGTGGAGAGACGTACCCGTCCGCGGCGGGTTCGGAGGCAAAGTCGAGCAAAATCGGGTCGTGCGTAAATGTGAAGCGGCCGCTGTAGGGCAGCGTGCCGACGTTGCGGACGGAAAAGCGATATCGCAATTCAAAGCCCGGTCGCGCCAGCGAAGATACAAGGCTGGTTTCGAGGATTTCGACCAATTGTGTCGGCGTCCGTGCTACGTCGACCTGAGCCTCGGGCTCGGCTTCCGAGAGCGTGACGGTTTCACTCATTTCGGGGCATTCACTGCGCCACAGCGGGTTGTCATCGACCGAAATCAGGTAGTCGTCCAGCGGCGCGTTGATGATGTACTCGCCGTTGCGGTCGCTGTAGCCGAAGTATCCGTTGTTCGTGCGGACAACGACTCCGGGAAGCGTTTGCTCGTTGTTGTCCTGTTCGCAGTTCTCGTTGTTATCGCTGAATACCGCGCCCCGAAGTGTACCGATGCCGCGCGATTCCGGCGTGATTTCGTCGATCGAGCCTTCTATGCGGTAGTATTCATCCAGTGTCGGGCTGTAGACGTTAATGCTCAGGTAGGCGACGTCTTTGCTCCACTCGTTGTGGCTGTTGACGTCCAGCGGTTTGTCTTTGTTCAGATTCACGTTGCAATCGCGGCTGAACAGGCGCAGCCACATGTTCGACTGCGGCGCCATAACCGGAATCTCTTCCAGTGCAAGGCTGTTGCAGGTGAGCTCTATGTGGCGGTAGCACGTTTGTTCCTGTTTGCCGTTGGTGAATTCATATGACGATTGCAGTAAACTCAGCGCTTCTCTGTTCGACTCCGGATCGTCCGTCGATACCGATTCAAACTGCATGTCGCCAATGTTGACGACCAGTTTGCCGCCGCCGCCGTTCAGGTTGAATGTAGCCGAACTCGAACTGCGCTCCCAGGCTTCCAGCGTCGGGTCCACCTGAAAGTAGCCCGTAAAAACGTCGTCGCGTCCCACCTGGCTCGTCAGCGAACCGTCGTGATCACTTATACCGATTACTCGGGCCTTAAAGGTAAAACCCGTCTCATTCTGGCAGTTGGCCGGGGCAACGGACATCGTCGCCAGACAAATCGTTGTCGCAACAAGAACGCTCAGGTAGCGCATGGTCATGCATCCACGTGTGAAATTGAAATGGCAAATCTGTTCGCAGGGGGGCTCTTAACATAAGAATTATCCGCTTTAAACCCGTTCGGCAGTGTGAGTCTCCACGATCTTCCGCGGTTTACCTGAACTTCCGCCGCACCCAATCCAGCCAAATCCATCTTGTTTGCCGGCGAGTCCGAAGTCTCCGAACCTCCAGCCGGCGCCAAACCCGCGCGTTTCCAGCTGCGTGACGAACAAAAGAGAAAAGCAAGCCGCCGAGTGAAGTGAGGAGGCGAAGCGGTCTTGAGTCAGGAATCAGCGATCAGTATCCGGCGTCGAGGTCGACCCGCTGCAGGTCCGTGCCGCCGACCAGCCAGCTGCGGATGTTGGCAAAAGCCCCGTCGATATTAGCCTGGCGCGCCGCCGTCACGTGCGCCGCCGAATGCGCCGTCATGACCACATTGTCCAGCTCGTGGAAATCCAGTTGCGACGGCATCACCGGACCGTCCTCGCCGCGTTTGTAGACGTAGTGCACGTCCGACGCAAATCCCGCGAGCGTTCCGTCGCGCAGTGCTTCATATAGCGCCGCCTCGTCGATGAGTTGCGCGCGGCCGACGTTGACAACAAATGCGTCTTTGAGCTGCTGCAAGTCGGCTGCGGCGATAATTCCCTCGGTCTGCGGCGTCAGCGGCGCGGTGAGCACGAGAAGATCAGCCCGATCCAGTGCGTCCAGTTTGTCGGTTGTGTAGTCGTCGAAGTTGTCCGGCGGGGAAGTGCGCGGCCGGCGTCCCCAGGCGGTCAGCGATTGCGCGAGCGGTTTCATCAGCGCCGCGGCTTCCTGCGCCAGGTGCCCCGCGCCGAGAAAAACGACATTGCGGCCGCGCAGCGAGTGCCAGAACATTTCGGGCTCCGCGCGCAGCCACTCGCCGCGCCGCAGTTTGCGGTCGGCCTCGGCCACGCGACCCAACAGCGCCAATGTCAGCGCCAGAATGCGTTCGGCCACAAAGGGCGCCGCGCCGTGGGAGTTGAACATGCCGATGCCGCGTTCTTTGATCTGCGCCAGCGGAAAGGGATTGACGCCCGCAAAGGGCACAAAAATGGCGCGCAGCTTGGGCGACTGCTCCAGCCGTTCCGTCGGGAAACGTCCGGCGACCACGGCGTCCGCCCGTGCAAGTGAATGCACCAGGTCTTCTTCAACCTCCGGAATGTCGATCCGCAGGTCCGGGAAGTCGCCTTGCAGCGCGTTGATGCGGCTGCGCCAGTGCGGGGTTTCGTCGATCAGAAAAGTGATATTGGGCATGGGCGGCGTGTGTTTTGGAGAAAAAAAGCGGCTCGCGCCGCTCCGGTCGTCAAGGTGGATAAAAAGTCCTTTTACTTACCGATTAATTTATTATTATAAGCCTGCTACGCCGCAGTGAGCGGGCGGTTAGACTGCCCCAAAAGTAAAATCGCCGGCAGAGCCACGCGGCGTACATCCATTCCAGCTTATTTTTTTCCAATTCCAATCTCGGGAGGGTAGCGTATGGCGACATACTTCGATTTTACCCGCACCAATGACATCGGAGACACGATGGGCCTTGAGTTCATCTTCGATGACATGGGCGTGCTGGTGCGTTACTATGCCAAAGGCCATGGTAACCGCACGTCGCACAAGACCTACTATTTCGATGCCAAGCACACGGACGAGCTGCACGAGTTTATTCAGCGCGAGACGAGCGGCACGTACCAGGGCGTCAACTGCATCAAGGCCATGCTGTTGAATTTTGACCACTGGTTGCACTCCAAGATAGAATTCGATCATATCCAGTCCAAGTTTGCCAAAGACTCCACGTTTGACCAACTGAAATCTTCCGCCGAAAAGAACCGCTACGAAGTTGCCGAATCCCTGGCGCCCGATTCTTACTCCAGTTATTTTGCCAAAGTGATATAGCCCAAACAATTTATCGTGTTATCGCCGTCCGGAAAAAGCTGTGACGGCACATGCTGCCTGCATTAAGGTACGTTCAGAATGAGATAATCGGGAGTGGAAACCACAGGGTTTTCACTCTTTTTTTTGGCCTGAAATCGCGGTAGATCACTGTCTGAGGGCGCTTCCCTCTGCCTGATTCTTTTGTTAGTCCCGCCGCGGGGTGAATCCGCCATAGCGCCGCCGAATGCGCAGCACGTCAAGCGCGGCGGTCAGAAAATCAGTCGCTTTTACTTTAGAGCCGTCCACATCCACCCACTGCCGCAGCGGCAGCTCGTACATCGCATCCGCAGGTGAGACGGCCGTGCGCCGGAAGTGCGCCGGCATGCGTGCGATAATTTCCACGTCGAACACCCAGCGCGAAAGGAAGGGCTGCTCGAACAGCGATCGTGTGAACTCGTTGACGCGGAACATCTTGGCGCCGCACTGCGTGTCGTACACCGCCAGCCGCAGTGACATCGAGACGACGGTGGCGAAGACGCGTCCGAGCAGGTGGCGCGCCAGCTTGCGCTCAACCTTGCGACCCAGCAGTTTGACGCGCGAGCCCATCACGAGTTCAACCTGCGGTTTT
Source organism: uncultured Hyphomicrobiales bacterium (assembly GCA_964445695.1). Taxonomy (GTDB): domain Bacteria; phylum Bacteroidota; class Ignavibacteria; order Kapaibacteriales; family UBA7675; genus JAUIKM01. The sequence continues at coordinate 266,226 of CAYULF010000005.1, forward strand.
TCTTCCAGGACTTCGATAAATCGCGGTATTTCCCACAGCGGCGTCGCCAGGTCGGCGTCCCAGTAGGCCACGTAGTCCGGCTGTTGTTCCAGCGCGGCCAGGATGCCGCAGCGCACCGCCTCGGCCTTGCCGCCGTTCACCGGCTGGTCCAGCACGCTGATCCTGCCGCCGCTCGCCGCCTGCATCTCCTTAAGAACTTCCAGTGTGTTGTCGCGGCTGCCGTCGTTGACCATCAGAAACTCCACCCGGTGCGGGCCGCCGTCAAAGGACAGGAATTCCTGCCGCGGCAGGCGCGCGGCTTCATTGTAGCAGGGAACAACGCAGAGGAGATAGGCCATGGAACAACCGGAAGGTGCGGAAGATTGCCGTCGTTTGCGGCCGCGGCGCAGCCGAACGGCGCGGAAGACTCCACAAAACTACAATTATTGAGCGGATCGGCCGCTGCGGTCGCGCCGAATTACCTCCCGCTCAGCTATGTCGCGCGGCAAGTGGCAGAACGCTGCAGAAAAATCTGATTAATTAATTGATTATCTTTATTTTGATTTTTATGTCATTTTTGAATCATTATTTTGCTATTTCTGCCTCGTGAGTATGTATTCACTTAAAGGCATTGCGGGCGCGATTAACCGGATTCGCAGTCGCGAGTGCGATCCGACCGCGCTGTTGCGCGGCGGGCGTCAGGTGCGGCGGCTGTGCACGGCTCTGCTGGGCGGCGTCGCCGGGTGTGAAGCCGCGCCGCCGGAGGAGGAGCACAATGCGCGGCGGCGGCGCATAACATTGCAGAGTCGCGCCCTTGAGGCCATGATCGACGTGCTGTTGCTCCTGCGGCCCAGGCGCGCCCTGCGCCGCACGCCGGCCTGGAAACTGCACCGCTGCGGCATGCAGTTGGCGGCCCTCAAGACTCTGGTGCTGCTCGGCAAACGCGAGAGCGCGATGCCGCTGGTCCGCGGCCTGCACCGCCGCGCCGCCGAGCTGGAAGCCACCGAGATTCAGCTGGAAACCAGCCTGCTTCTGCGCCAGAATGCCGCGCTCAGCGGCGAACGCCGCGCTTTTGACTATTACAGCGAGGAGACGCGCCGCCTCCGCGATCTGCGCGAAGCCGAGATCTACGCCGCCGAGCTGGTGCAGCGGCACATGCTGGACGCCCATGTTCTGGGGCGTCGCCGCCGCGCCGTCGGCCTGGCGGCTTCGCACTACTTCGCCAATCTTGAGGACCTGCGCCGCATTCACAACAGTCGGGCGCTTACAAACGCCTGGTTTCAGTTGCGCATTCAGGCCGCGATGGCGCTGGACCGACTGCCGCAGACCCGGCGCTTGTGTGAAGATTACCATGCTTTTCTGCGGGGCGGAAGCCAGCCTGTCGCGGCTTCCCATCTGCTTCGGGTGGAACTGCTGCGCCTGCACTGTCTGGTGCGTGCAGATGATGAAAAAGCGTTTGAACTGGGGGAGAAGTTGGCGCGCCGGTGCGATCGCGGTGAAATCAACTGGCATGCCGCACTGCAGCAGACGACAATTCTGGCTCTGCGCCGCGGCGACTACGCTCTGGCCGGTCGGCTGCTGCGCCGTGCTCGTGCGGCGCACAAAACTTCGGAAGGCTTGACGCCGCTGAGCCTGGCGGCGTGCTGGGCGCTGGTGGAATACAATCTGAACGCCCTTGGACAAGCGGGCAAACCGCCCGACCCGAGCGCCGAATTTTCTGCGTTGCCGCATTTGAGGCGCGGTATGCCCGCCTGGGAGATGGACGCCGCCCTGCTGGTAATGGCCGGGCTGACCGCCGCCGCCGCAGACGCCGAACTGCGCCGCAGATGCCTGGATCTGCTCGACATGCGGCCCGCGGCCGCCTGTGCGCCGCGCAGTGAACTGCTGCTGCGCCTTCTGGCGGAACACGACTCCGCGCCCGACCTTGCACTGTTGCATCGGCGCGCCCTGACGGTCCTGGCGGACGCCGCCGGCCGCGACGAGTGTGAACTCATTCCGTTCGAAGTCTTCTGCCGCCGGGCAGCGCCGCGTCATGTAGCTGCGCGTCTCCCGCTGCCCGGCAAACAGGCGGACTTGCGGCCGGAGGCGGGCTCCGGCCGCTCCGATCACTTTTCCGTTTCCCAGTCGATGATCAGTATCATCGAGACATCGTCCTGGTAGTCTTGAACGATCTGCTGGGTGAGGTCGGCGTCGGCCTGAATGGCGCTGATTTCGCTCTCGTTTTGCTGGGCGATTGCGTCGATTTCGATGTCGTAATACGTGCCCGGGCTTACGATGACGCTCAGGTACAGAAGGATGGAAAGCAGCACTTGCATGCGTGGACTCCGGTTAAAGTTGGACGTTTGTTTGCTGCTAATTTCGAGCCGACGCGCGTGGCGATTTATGCCGATTTACAGGGCGCGGTAAGTTCACTCGCGGTCGTCCGGCCTGCCGTTCAGAGCGCCGCCGTGAGATTGCGATCGGTCGCCGGACCGCATGAAATCCGGAGCGGGGAAAACAAAAGTATGATGCAGTTGTTGCGCGATATAGCCGAAGTGGTAACGCGATACCGGCGGGCCGACCGCGGCGAAGACCAGTTCTTTGCGGCCGGCTCCAAATGTGCGCAGCTCTTTCGGATAGCAGCGACCGACGCGGCCGAAACCCAGCCGGGACCGGCCCCCGACGACGCGCGCGAGCTGGATGCCCGCGCCGCGGCGCAGATCTACGCCGATGCGCCGACCGCGCGGCCCTACATCACACTCAAAAGCGAGGTGATGCGCCACGCTCAGCGCATGCTGCTTTTTCTCGACGTGCGCCGTTTTCCGCTCTCGGCCCGAGGTCGGGCCATCTATCGCTGCGAGCGCCGTCGCCTGGTCGTGAATCTGCTGCAGCGCTGCGGCGCACATGCCGCTGCCGAAGCCCTGGCCGCCTCACTGCGCCGCGAAGCTCGCAAACACGAGCTGTGGCGCATCGTGGTGTGCGCGGGAAACGTTCTGCGCCGCCGCGCCGCGCTCGACGGAGACGAGGAGCGTTTTGAGTCCCTGACGCGCGAAATCAACAGCTGTCTTGAGGTTGACGGCGCGGAGGTGGAAGCGCGCGAAATGGCCGAGACCATCATCGTGCGATTTTCGCGTTCCGCCGCGCCGGATTTTTCGCTGGCGCGCGAAGCGCGTGAGTACCGCCGTCGGCTGGAAATGCAGCGCCGCCGCCACAGTTCGTACACGCTGCGCATGTACTGCCACCGCCTGCATCTGCTGGAGCACGAAATTGTACAGGACTACGCCGGCGTGCTGCGCGTCTGCGGCGAGTTCGATGCCTGGCTGGCGGCCGGCGGACACAGCAGCAATGCGCGCCGCACGGAATTGCACCTGACGCGCCTCTACTGCTGCCTCTTTTTGCGCAAATACGACCGCGGTCGGCGGCATGTGCGCGAGAGCCTCTGCGAGCTGACGGAGGGCGACTACAACTGGTTTGCGCTGTTGGAACTGAACTTTCTGTTGGAGATGCACGCAGGCGATTACCGCGCCGCGGCAGCGGTTTACCGCCGTGCCGGCGCGTGCCGCCGTCAACTGGCGGCCTACCCGCAGCGACTCGAAAAATGGCGGATTTTTGAAGCGTATCTGCGTTTTGCCTGTGAAGTCGGGCGCATCGACATTCCCGAGCCGGAGAGTCTCTTTGCCAAAAAGTTCAATATTTATGGCTTTGTGAATGACTTACCCGTATTTTCACGGGACAAACGCGGTTATAACGTCGCAATCACGATTGCACACTTTTTATTCCTGCTGCGTTATCGGGAATTCGATGCATTGCTGGATCGCGCAGCGATTCTCGAGACCTACAACAGCACCTGGCTGCGTCAACGCTCGCACGCGCGCAGCCACTGTTTTGTGCGACTTCTGCTGACCGTGCTGTATCGCAATTTTGACGCGGCGGATATCCAGCGCCGCGCCCGCAAACATCTGGACCGGCTTGCCGCCATTAAACCGCTGTACGACGGCGCAATCGACGGCGTGGAGGTGATTCCCTACGAACATCTCTGGACGCTGGTGATGCGCGAGCTGCAGGCTATCGACCGCGAAGGCTGGTTCGTGCGCGTGCAGGCGCGCGGTGAGGAAAACTGTTCGCGCATGCCGAAGTCGCCCTCAGAGCCGGGCGATCCCGCCGGTACCGACGCGTCGGCGGCGAATACCGGGCAAGCGGCGTTTTGTCAAACCACACTTTTGGAACAGAGGAACTGATTTCATGTTATCGCATCATTCGGAGCACATTCCCGGGCTGTCCCGTCTCGGCGGCGAATTGTACCTGAAATCGCATCATCCCTTCAAGTACGCCCAGATTCTGCTGGAATCGCTGAACGAACATCTGGACGACTTTACCGATCCCATCCAGATCGGCCTGGGTTATTTTGACGAATTCCTGCACGAGGTGGAACACTATCGCTTTGACGTGGCGCAGTCCGGCTTCCGCGAATACCTCAACTTCAAACGCCGCGACATCCTGCAGGACGTTCGCCTCGACTCCGCCGAACGCCAGGAAATCATCTCACTCATGTACAACATCGCCTTCCTCAACGACCACCTGGAAACGCTGCACCGCGTCGTCCGCGAAAATCAGCGCGACGACCTCATGCGCGAGATTCTGCGCCCCACCGACAAGGATTGACGCTTCGGCTCGCCGGACGGCATCGGCCATTGCAGCCCGAATGGTTGCAGCTGGATTCGCCCATGCGCACTTCTGACCTGCGGCTCACGCAGGCGTGGCCTTTTAAATCCATTTTTGTTAGTCTTCGTTTGTCCCGCCGGGTGTCGGCGAGTCGACCGGGAACGGGCGTTTCACCAGGTCGGCAGTCGGTAACTGCGTCATCCGCCGATGCGCTGCCGGCGACTCAGGTAGTGGACCATCGCCTTGTCAAACGGTTCGGAGGTGTTCAGCAGCATGTAGTCGATGCTGCGCGTGCGGCATTCGCGTTTGAGTTCTTCCGTAAAGGCGGACATGGTCTCGATGTAGGCCTGCTGGATCTGGTAGGGCTGCGTCGTCATTTCCTCGGCCGTCTCCAGGTCCTTGAAAATTGCGTCGCTGCCGAAATTGAAATCCAGCTCGCGCGGGTCCAGCACCTGAAAGGCGATCACTTCGTGTTTTTTGTGGCGGAAGTGTTTGAGCGCCGCCAGAATCGAAGCCGTATCGTCGAAAAAATCGCTGATAATAATGATCAGGCCGCGACGTGAAATGCGTTCGGCCAGGCGGTCCAGCGCCTGCGCCGTACCGGTTTCGTTCGATGGGGTTGTGTTGTCCAGCGTCCGCAGAATTTCCTGTATAAAGGAGCCGCGCGAGCGCGGCGGCATATAGGTCCGCACTTCCGAGTCGTATGTGGCCAGGCCGACGGCGTCCTGCTGTTTGGTCATCAGATAAGCCAGCGCGCCCGCCAGATAGGACGCGTATTCAAACTTGCTGATATTGCCGGGCGAGGCGTATTTCATCGACGCGCTTGAGTCGACAATGAGCGTGCATTTGAGGTTCGTTTCTTCTTCGTACTGCTTGACGTAGTGCCGGTTCGTGCGGCCGTAGATTTTCCAGTCGATGTGTTTCAGGTCGTCGCCCGGCATGTACTGGCGGTGCTCGGCAAACTCAACGCTGAAGCCGTGGTAGGGAGACTTGTGCAGACCGGTGATAAAACCTTCGACTACGAGGCGCGCCTTCAGGTTGAAGGGCTGCAGGCGTGAGATGACTTCCGGCTTCAGGTACTTGCGATGATCTTCCATAATCCTCAGTTCAATAGAGCGTGTTCGTTCCGTTCCGTACGGATCGTGCGCGGGACTACGTGCGTAGTACGCATATGTGGCAAATAAAATTGCACGGGCCGAGCGGCCCGCACTGTAACACCGGCAGCTCGTTTTCGTCCAGAAGTTTTTACCTTCCGCGGGCCTCCCGGCGGCCCGTCCCAAACGACGCGAATCACTTAAAGTAATACTTTAAGTGATGGCCGAAAACGCTTTCCGATGCATGTTGTATTTTTTCTTAATTTAGAATTTATGGACCGTATGGGAAGGAACGGTGCATTGTTGCATTCAGAGTGGAAGAGAATGAAACTGACGTCGGCCTTGATTCCGGCTATGCTGTTGGGGCTGTTGTGCGCCGCAGCACCCGCCGCCGGACAGGTTGCAAACTTGCCGCATTCGCAGTCCGCGGTGGAAGAGCTGCAGCATGCTGCGGCGCTGGACGAAGCCGGACTGCGCCTGGAAGCGGCGCGAATGATGCGTCGCCTGCTGCGCGAGCGTCCCGTCTCCCCGGCGCGCGACGAAGCGCTCTATAACCTGGCCCTGAACCACATCGAAGCCGGCGAGTTCCGCGAGGCGCACGAGCGCTTTGACGAACTGCTCGCTACGCGCAACAACTCGCCCTGGCGCGCACATGCTCTCAGTGCCAAATCGCTGCTGTACTTTGACCAGGGCGACTACATTTCCGCCGCGCACTCGTTTCAGGCTACGGCCGACCAGGCCGAAGTCGACGCCATGCGTCGCCGCGACACCAGCTACACGCCTTTTGCATCCGCCGGTCTGTTCTGGAGCGGCATTTCCTACGCGCTCTCGGGCGACGACCGCATGGCCGAAGCGCCGCTGGCGCGCTGCGCCGACTCCTACCCGACCTACGAATACGCGGACGATGCGCTGTACTTTCTGGCGCAGTTTGCCGAGCGCACGCGCCGCCTGGAAGAAGCTCTCACGCTCTACGATCGCATAACAAAAGACTATCCGCGGCGCAACACGCGCGTCGGCGCACATATTCACGCCGCACAGAATTACATCTCCCTGCGCAAGCCTACGCCCGCTCTCGAAGAACTCGAGAGCGCCGGAACGGTGATCCGCACGCTCGAAGGCCAGGGCGCCAGTCCGGCCACAAGCTTCGAGCCGCAGAGCTACGTTGAGGACGCCGAGTCCCAGATGCTCTATCTGCGCGGTGAAGCGCACAACCTCAGCGGCCGTTCGCAGCAGGCGCTCGAATCATTTGAAGCTGCGCTCAACGCCGAACTCTCGACCGAGCTGCGCACGCGCTCACAACTGGGAGCGGGCTGGGCGCTGCTCAATATGGGCGAGTACGATCGCGCTCTTGCATACTACGACCTCCTGCTGAACCGCGAAGAAACCGAGCCGGCCATCGACGCCTCCGCGCGCCTCTATCGCGTCCTGGCGCTCAAACGCAAGGGCGATCGCGAAACCGCCGTACGCGAACTGGGCGCTCTGACGTCGCGCAGCGATTACCCCTACCTGGGACTGGCCCTGCTGGAGCTGGGGCAGATGCACTACGAAGACGGATTGATGGACCAGGCGCGTCGCACGCTCGAGCGCGCCGTCAAGGAAGCGCCGGATGCCGTGACGCGCGCCCGCTCCTATTTGCTGCTCGGTGCGGCGGCGCTGGATGCGGCCTATTATTCAACCGCGGCCACGGCCTATTCCGAGGCAATCCAGATAGCTGAACGCAGCGACGAACGCAGCATGCCGGATCGCGCGCTCTACCTGGCCGACGCCCGTTTCAAGCGCGGAATTGCGTTGGTAGGCGCCAGCAACGGGGCGGGCGACGCACTCAGCCGCGAAGCCACGACCCAGCTGCAGGAGTTTATTGCCGAACATCCCGGCGACGACCGCATCCCCGAGGCGCGTTTCTGGCTGGCCGAGGGATTTTACAAAGCGACGCTCATGCACGAAGCCGAACAGGCTTACAACTACATCGTGCGCAATCTGCCCAACAGCGACCGTCGCGAAGAATCATTTTACGGCCTCGGCTGGACGCAATTCCGCACGCGCCAGTTCAACAACGCTTCCAAGACCTTTGGTCGCCTGCTGCGCGAGTTTCCCGATACGCGTTTTGCCGTCGACGTACTGGTGCGCGAAGGCGATGCTCATTACCTCAATCGCAATTACTCCGCCGCGGCCGACTCCTACCGCCAGGTTGTGCGGCGCGACAAGGAAACGACGCTGGGCGAGTACGCGCTTTACCAGCTCGGTCAGTCGCTCTACCGCCTGCGTCGCTACGATCAGGCCATCGCTGAGCTGCGCAATTTCCTCAAGCTGTTCCCGCGTTCAAGCCTGGCGCCCGAAGCGCTCTATTCCGTCGGCTGGATGCTGTTTGAGAGCAATCGCTTTGAGGAATCGATCGCGGAAATGCGGCGTCTGATGCAGACCTACAGCGATTCGCCCAAGTTTCAGAGCGCGCATCACGCTGTGGCCGACGCCTACTACAACCTGGGGCAGTACGAACTGGCGCTTGGCGTGTACAGCGAGATTGTCGACGCTTATCCCGGCAGTTCGCTGATCGGCTCCGCGCTCAACAATATGGAATACTGTCTGACGCTGTTGGGTCGCGAGGAAGAAGCCAAAAACGTGCGCGCGCAGTTTTTTGCCCTCAATCCGGGTTCGCCGCTGGTTGAAGAGGAGCTGTTCAGTCCCGACCGCGGATTCTGGCAGCGCACCGAGTCCAATCCGGTCGAGAGTTATCGTCGTTACGTCGAAGATCATCCCGACAGCGAGCGCGTGCCCGAAGCGCTCTACTACATGGGTAAAAGTTATGTGAGCCTCGGCGAGACCGAGGAAGATCTGGAGCAGTACCGTCTGGCTCTCGACGCCTTCCGTCGCGTGGTCAACGGGTATCCCGAGCACGAGATCGCACCGCAGGCCTCGTTCGACCTGGCGATGACGACCATGCGCCTCAACGAAGCCGATGCGGCGGACTCACTGCTGGGCTTGACGCGCTCGCGATTTCCGGAGAGCGACGCGGCCGTGCAGGCCGGTTTTGAGCAGGCCATGTTGCGCCTCTCGCGTTCCGACACGGTCGCCGCACTGAATGCCTTCCTCTCCGTAGCGGATGAGTATCGCGGCAGTTACTACGGCGACCGCAGCCGCTTTCGCGTCGGCGTGTATCACATGCGGCGCAAGGAATACGACTCGGCGCGCATGCAGTTCAGCCAGGTGGCCGAGCGCGATGACGAATTGGGCGCGGAAGCCCAGTACCGCGTGGCGCAGGCCTGGTACTGGCAGGAAAACTACGAGGCGGCCCGGGACGCGGCAATCGTCGTGCGCGAGCGCTTCCCCGAATTTGAGCCTTACCGCTCTGAAGCTCTGCTGATTCTCGCCTGGAGCCTCGAAAAACTCGAAGACATCGACGGCGCGCTTGAAACGTTCAGGTTGGTTGCAGCGCTGGGAGCCGACAACGAATACGCACAAACCGCCAACGCCAACATCGAACGGCTGCAAAAATCACTGGAGCGCAGACGATGAAACACGCTCAAACAATCACCTTCGCGCCGCGCAATCTGCGCCGCCTTGTTTTGTTGTTGTCGCTCGGTGTACTGCTATGCATGGCGGATCTTCCTGCGCAGGAAAGCGGTACCAAAAAAGAGAACGAACAGCAGCCTCTGCAGCTGCCGGAAATTATCATTAAGGGTCGCGAAAGTCTCTCGATTCGCGGCGGCCGCAAAGCCGCGCCGCGTTCGATTCCACGTCTGCAGCAACGCGAACTCGACCAGCTCAACTCACTCGAAAAACTGGCTCCGCCGCTCATGCCGCCGGCCGCGCTGCCCATGCTCAGCACGGAGCAATCGCCCTGGCAAGGTTTTGTGCAGGGCTCGTTGGGCATGTATCTGACGGCTGATGTGCTGGCCGGACTGAGCGCCCAGCTGGACGGCTATTCGCTCTACGCCCGCGGCGGCCTGCAACTGAGCAACGGCCACGAGGACGACGCGGGATACAGCCGCATACACGCCGGGCTGCGCTCCGACTACGTTGCACCGCAAAAATTCTGGATCTTCGGCGGCAGCCGCACCGTCGCCAATCTGAACATCGAACGCCAGGACTACAATCTCTACGCACTCGATTCCGCTGAAGCGCGCGGCGTGACGCTCATTGATTTTGACGTCGACACACGCGGTTCGTCCGGCGGTATGGATTTTAATCTCGGCTTCGGCATGGATTTGCTCGCGTTGGGCGGCGCACGCGATGCCGATCACTTCGGTCTGGACGGTTATCTGCGTCTGCGGCGCAGCGGCGCTGGTTTCCAGTTCGGTGGACTGGCGGATATCAATATTCAGAGTCTGAACTCCAATAGCCTGAGCCTGATGACTCTGGCGTTGACCGGCGACCTGCGCGATTCGACGCTAACGCTGACGAGCGAACTGGGATTTGACGTCGGCAGCGACACGCGCGGCGAGTCGACCTTTGCACCGCGCCTGCGCGCGGGTGGAGAGCTGGAATTGAGCGAATCGCTCTCGCTGCGCGGTGAATTGAAGAGCGGTCTGCAGCGTCGCGATTTCCATGGACTTTGGCGCGAAAACCCCTATGTTGACGCCGATGCCGACGTGGCCTTTGAATACGTCGTCGCCGGGGCGGACCTGAACATGATTTACCATCCGCATCCACGGCTTGCTCTTTTGTTTGGCATCGGGGCGGAAGTACTCAACGATGCCGGGGCTTTTGAGCCGACTTCAACCGCGACCTTTACGACGGTGTTCCGCGACGGGACGCGGTTGAACGCCAAAGCCGAGGCACTGTGGCACGTGAGCGAGAAGACGTCGCTCAGCGGCAAGCTCGACGTGCAGGCGACCTCGCTGGACGGTGAAAACGGCGGAATTCCCTACGCGGCACCGCTGATGCTGCAGACGGAACTGGCGCATGTATTCGGTGAAAGTGTGCAGATAGGCGTCAAAGCTCTGTTTGTGGGCGAGCGCCAGGCCGATCTGGCGGACAGCAGCAGAGTGGACGCATTTTTTGACCTTGGCCTGCATTCGCGTATCATAGTGCAGCCGAACTTTTCGATCGACGTCAGTTTCAGCAATTTGCTTGGACAGAATATTTACATTTGGCGCGACTACAAGGAGCGCGAAATTTTTGCGCGCGCCGGCGTGAGCTGGCTGTTTTGAACAGCGCAATGACGACCTGAGCTTATGGCCGACACGAATAATTCCGATATGCGTGAGGAAGAACGCCGCGGTGGTTTTGCCCCCGACGACGAAACCTTCCAGTTGGAGCGTCTGGAGCGACATCCGTCGCGTCCGGCCGCCGCCACTCCCGAGTCCGACATCGACGCCGCGGATGACATTTCCGCAGAAGTCACTGATGCCGGCGGCGTTGAGGCAGCTGACGACGACGCACCGGCGGCGATCGAGTTTGAAGCGCCTATGAGCGTTGACGAGGCCTTGCGCCTGGCCGACGAAGACATCGATGATGAAGATTTCCGCGGTGCGGCTCCGGCCGGCATCGCCGACGCGCCGTTCAGCCTGGACGACGACGACACGGAATTTGATCTGCCGGCTGCGCCTGCGGCTCCCGCCGCGGTCGACGCCGATTTGGAGGAAACGCTGGGTTCCGTCGATCTGCCGGATGACATCGAAGCGGACCTGCCCGCACCGGATGACGCACCGGCGCCGCCGCCCGCACCGGAAGCTCCTCCCGCACCTCCGGCCCCCACAGCTCCGCCCGCTCCTCCCGCACCGTCCGGGCCTGAAGAGGCGGTCAACCTTGGCCAGGCAGAAAGTGAGAATGCCCATGCCGAGTCCATATCGCTGGGCGAAGAACTCAAAGCCATTATTCGCGAAGACCTGTCCAAATCCAAAAGCCGCGAGCGAACGCCGGAAGCACCGCCCGCCAGCGCCATCGTCGAGGCCGATGAAGTCGGTCAGGACGTAGGTGAGGACCATGCCGACGCACCGGAAATTGATCTGAGCGATGTTGAGTCACGCAGTCATCCATCGCAGCAGGAAGTCGAGCAGGCGACGGACGCGACATCAACGAATGCGACGGCGACGGATGCGGCGACTAAACCGACCTCAAAATCGGCGAAAAACAGGCGTTCAAAATCTGCCCGCAAAAAATTCGGACTTTTGCCCATTGCGGCGGTACTGCTCGTACTGGTGATGGCCTCCGCCGCAGCCTGGTTTCTGCTGGACAGCCCCAATCCCTTTGCCGGTTCGGAGGCTGCTGACGACTCCACGGCCGTCCTGGCAGACGCGGAACACGCGGACGATCACACTGCCGATCATACGACCGGTGATGCGGAGGCGCAGGACGCGGAGCACGCGGGCGATCACGTTGCCGCAAACGATCATGCCGACGGCGCTGCAGAGGAATGGACGGAACACGGCGATGCTGAGCCGCGCGGCAACGCGCACGACAGCGAGGCGTCGCCGCGGCCGGCAACGGACGCAGAACACGGGAACTCCGCGCATTCCGCCGCGGAGATACAAGCCGGGGCAAACAGAAATAATCAGGAAGAGCCATCAGTCGATCATGCCGAAGTCGAAACAGCCCACGATGCGGTGAATGCGGAGTCGGCGGTAGAATCGACAAATAAGCCGGCTGCGTCGGCGTCGCCGTCCACAGCGGAAGCGGGCACAAACAAGAGCGCTCCGGCCAGGCAGACAGCGCCCAGTCCGCGCGGCGAATACGTGGTGCAGATCTATTCTTCGCCTTCCCTGGAAGATGCGGAAGAGTGGCTGCACAAACTGCAGAACGACAACATTCCGAGTGCGTTTATCACGACGCAATACATCCGCGACCGGATTTGGTACCGCGTGCGATTCGGAATTTTTGAAACGCGCGAGGATGCGGAACGTAGCGCACGAAATCTGGGTTATGCGCGGGCCTGGGTAGTGCGAGTGCGCTGATCCCGGTTCAACGCGATCACACAATGAATTTTTCCGGCAGCAGGCATTCTCATTTCACAGTGGAGCTATTCACAGATGCAGCAATCACGAATGGAAGAGAGCGGATTTGAGCTGCAGATTCCGTGGAATTCAAACACGGCGCGCAGCTTCGGCCTGGCGTTGCTGGTGAATGCCGCATTGCTCTGGCTGTTTTTTCAGTACGCCAATATTACCGTCACGCCGCGTGACATGGAGCTGGCGGAGCGCATTCCGACAATGATTGTCTTCGGTCTGGGCGACGGCACGGGAATTGATGACGGCAACCTTGAGGAAGAAGGCGCCAAACGCGCGGGCCAGGAAACACCGACACCGCTGGAAGACGCCGAGCGTGCACCGGAAAAGGCCAAACGCGCCGAGAACACGAGTTCCGAACATCCCAATGCCATTCCGAATATCGTGCAGGAAAAACGAGCGGAGACGTCCACGCCCCAAAAGGACGAAGCGCGCGAAGGCAAACACGATATTGGCGCTTCGATCACCAATCCGGACGAGGCGGGCCGGGGGCTCGGCGATTTCGGCAGCGGAGCAGGCAAAGGCGAGGGTTTTGGCGATGTGGAGTGGGGCGGCGGCGGCAACCGCGTCGTGCTGCAGAAAAAACTGCCGGACTATCCGCGCGGCGTCAACCGCTCCGTGGAGGTGCGTCTGAAGTTTACGGTCACGGCCGACGGACGCGTAACACACGTGGTGCCGGTCAAACAGGGCGAGCCGGCGCTGTCGGTGCGCGCAATCAATGCATTGAAACAATGGCGATTTGGGCCGATTTCCGAACAAAAGGACATGTTCGGTTTTATCACCTTTACCTTCCGGATCTAGTCGACCGCCCGATTTTTTCTTTTGTGATCATATTTCCAGCTTTACTGTGCAATGCGGCGCTTCCATGTGCCGCGCCAGTTTACTGATTTGTGGAGCCACCCCGCTTCAATACAGGGCCGATGTTTCGAATCTGTAATGTAAATCACACCTGCGATTGGAAAAACTCGTCTCTTTGCCTATTTTTGTGAATTCCGCCGGAGTACAATCGGCTTTGTTCGCCTGATTCATTGTGGCCGGGGTCAATAGACATTCCGATGTTTCCTTCGGGGAAACAACAAGTTCCGATGTGGTTTTTGGCTTGTCGGATTCATCGGACACGGAGCTTGCGGCCCTGCTGCGGCGTGCTCTTTTTGTGTTTAAAACGTTCCGCGGCGGTATCGTAGATCGTTTGTGCGCTGCCCGACGGCAGGCGGTGGAGGCGCAACCATCACGGCAAGTTGTCCAACTTCAACCCGAACATAACAACAATATGGCGAAACCGCTAAGCATTTTATTCTGCGCTAGTGAAATTTTTCCCTTTGCCAAAACCGGCGGTTTGGCGGACGTCGCCTACGGACTGCCGCTGGCACTGCGCGACCTTGGCCACGACATCCGCGTGATGCTGCCCAAGTACGGGCCGATCAGCGAACGGCGCAACCGCATTCACGAGATCAACCGACTGAAAGACTTGCCGATTCCGGTGGGTGAACTGACCGAACCGGCGACCGTCAAATCCTCGTCGATCGTCAACCCGCGCACCAAGGTGCAGGCCTACATGACGACGAACCACCGCTATTTCGACTCCAAGTGGGGCGTGTATTCGGACCCGGAGACGGGCCTGGACTACGAGGACAACGACGAGCGCTTCATCTTTTTCAGCCGCACGGTGATCGAGACCTGCATGCTGCTGGGCTGGTTCCCGGACGTGGTGCACTGCAACGACTGGCACACGGGCCTGATTCCGGTCTACATGCGCGAGATGTTCCCCGAGCAGTTCGCCGACACAAAAATTGTGTTCACGATCCACAACATCGCCAACCAGGGCGACTTCGATCTGGACGCGACCTTCCCGAAAGCGGGCTTTGACGAAGGCGTGCGCGAGCGCGTCAGCCACAACGGTCGCTTCAACTTCCTCAAAGCGGGTCTCAGCTACGCCGACCACGTCACGACGGTCAGCCCGTCCTACGCGCGTGAAATTCTCGAGAACGGCGAACTGACCGACGGACTGAACGATGTTCTGGCCGCCCGCAAAGACGTGTTCTCGCCCGTGCTGAACGGCATCGACACCACCGTCTGGAATCCCGAAAAAGACAAAAGTATCGCCCGCAAATACACCGCGGACAGCATTGATAAAAAAGAAGCCAACAAGGAAAAAGTCGTCGAGAGCTTCGGCCTGAACTTCAAAGCGGGCCGGCCGGTGATCGCGATGATTTCGCGACTTGTTCCGCACAAAGGTCTCAGTCTTCTGCAGGATGCGGCGGACAAGCTGCTGGAATACGATCTGCAACTGCTGGTGCTGGGTGAAGGCGACCAGGATATCCAGGAGTTTCTGGAATCCCTGCAGAAAGATCACCCGGACAAAGTCGGCGTCAAGATCGGTTTTGACGACAATCTGGCGCACCTGATCGAAGCCGGCGCGGACATGTTCCTGATGCCTTCGCTCTTTGAGCCCTGCGGCCTGAACCAGATGTATTCCTTTGCCTACGGCACCGTACCCGTCGTGCGCGCAACCGGCGGTCTTAAAGACACCGTGCGCGAGCAGGACAGCGAGGCCGGCCCGGGCAACGGCTTTGTGTTTGACGACTACACCGCCGAGGCGATGCTCGCCGCGGTGGCCCGCGCACTGGAAGCCTACGGCGACAAATCGCGCTGGAACAACATCGTCGCACAAGGCATGAGTGAAGATCACTCCTGGAACAAAGCCGCAGGCGAGTACGAGGGAATTTACCGCGGTTTGTTTGAAGCCTGAGCTCCGCCCGCAGCTATCGGACCCGTCCGGCTTGGATGCAATCGGCTCACTGACGTCGCCTGAAAAAAGATGCGGCGTTGTGACCAAATATCGCTTTCGGCTATCCGTATATTCGGCTCCGGTAATTTTTCATGTCAACTCCGAACCTATGACGAACATTCGCAGGGCCGTCGCCCTCTGGCTTACGACCTGCCTCGCGCTTCTTGGCATGTCCGCCTGCAACGATCTGCCGACAGATCTGGGCAGCGATTTTGTGGTCGACACGGCCGATACCTACCGTCTGCTCTCCTCCGAAGTCCCGCTCATGCTGAGCTATGAAAACGGGCGCATCGACACCTTTGCGTCGGGCCGTCCGCTGTTCAACGCCGGGCCGCTCTACGTTGGTCGTCTGGCCGACGGCAGCGAGGCACTGAGCATCTTGCGCTTCGCCACGATTGACGATGTTGACGACCTCGATCTCTTCGACCCGGCGCGCTATACCATACAGTCGCTTAAATTGCGCCTGCAGGTGTCCACCTATGCCATCGGCGACACGAGCTCCGATCTGGTCGACTTCGGCGTTCACGACCTTGAGTGGCGCGATGAAGAGACATTTGGTGCGTTTACAACGCGAACCCAGATTGAAAACCGCCGCGACGCCGGCCTGCCGCTCTTTGCCGAGGCGGAAGCCGCGCACTTCAGCGGCCCGATCGCCTTTGCGGATTCGATCTTTGCGGTTGAAGTGAACGACATCAGTCAGGATCTCTTCCGCGAGTGGATGCGCCGCCGCGGCGAGTATGTGGAGCTGCGCAAAGAGTTTGAAGACCGCGGTGAAGAGCCGCCCGCCGATGAAAACTACGGTCTGGCGCTCCTGCCGACCGCAGGCGTCAACGTCATTCGCAGTTTTGCCACGCCGGAAATCTCAACGCTGGAAGATATTCCCTTTAGTCAGTTGGAACTGGTTTATCAGCACGTAGACAGCACGGGCGTCGACACGCTGGTGATCGAGGCCGGTAACGACGGCTCCTACGTCGCCACGCCGCCCGCTCCGGAGAAGCGCTTTGTGCTGCAGGGCGGCAGCGCCTGGCGCTACGCCATCCAACTTGATTTCGACATGATTCCCGACCTCTCGCGCGTGGCCTACGCCGAACTGGATCTGTCCATCGACAAAGACCTGACGCTGGAAGGACGCGGCGGCAACGGGCGCAGCAATGCCGTTACGGTGCGCGCCTCGGAAGATGGCTCGCTCGTGCAGAACACAACGCTGTCGCGTTCGGCCGACATTCAGGCCGACGACAGCGGTCGATACCTGCTGACCGGCTTGCAGACGATCATCGAAAACTGGCTGCGCAACGGCGGCGACGAGGCCTTCCTGTTGCACACCCTTTCGTCGGAAGAACAGTCGGAAATGGACAGACTGGTTTTCTACGGCCCCGATGCGGACGACGCATCCAAACGCCCGAAACTGAAAGTTTTCTACCGCACGCGCCCGCGATGAGCGGCGTCCGCGCACACAACGGTTTACCTGAATGATGCATAGAATTCCGACTAAAAAACTCTCGGCTCTGGTCCTGGCTGCTGCGTTGCTGGCGGTCGCGCCCTCCGGCGTTCAACTGCTGGCACAGGGCGGTTCAAACTATTCGGTCTTTGGCGTCGGCGACTTGTACGACCACGTCAGCGCCGTGTACGAAGGACTCGGCGGCACCTCGATCGCCGTCCCTTCGCCCTATGCGCTCAACTCCGTCAACCCGGCGGCTGTGTCGGACCTTGAGACGACGCGCATTCAGGCGGCTTACTCGTTCCGCCAGATTCAGGCCAACACCGATCTGCGCACGGTTTCTCAGAACAACGGCAAGATTCAGGGCCTCACCGCCGGCATGTCGATCGACACTGCGCTGGGCGCCGGCCTGCTCTTCGGCATCCGTCCTTTCAGCACCGTAAACTACCGTTTCCAGACCACGGAAAACGACGTCTACGACGACGGCGAGACGGTCAGTTCTTCGACTGAATACCGCGGCAGCGGCGGCCTGTCCGAGTTTTTCCTGGGCGGTGCAATCCGGCCCATGGACGACCTTGCGGTCGGTATCAACGGCGTGTTTTACATTGGCAGCATCAACACCGTCACTCTTACCGAGTACGGCAGCAGCCTGTTTTCCGCAGCGGAAACCCGCCGCAGCTTTGGTTTTTCCGGCGCCGGTTTGCGTCTGGGACTCACGTACAACGTCACGCCGCGCTTGCGCCTCGGCGCCACGGCGACGTTCAACACCGATCTGGACGTGGACGTTGAGAATGAGTATCGCTCCAATCTCGTGACGCTCTACGGCGACTCCACCATTTCGGCCACGGACGTCAGCCCTATGCCTTCGATTCTCGGCTTCGGCGCCAGTTATACTGTCGGTGAGTTTGTGTGGGCCGCCGACGTGCTCAGCAAGGACTTCAGCTCGTTTTCCGTCCGCACGGGCGACGGCCAGGCTGAATTTCGCCGCTCGAACAAAGTCAGCGCCGGCGTACAGTGGCTGCGCACCACCAACGCATATCAACGCTACCACGATCGCTGGACCTGGAACTTTGGTCTCAGCTACCTGCAGGACTACTACCAGATTCGCGGTACCGGGCTCGACGAACTCGCCGCTTCCGCCGGCGTGCAGATTCCCGTCAGCTCGCGCGCCATGCTGGACGCCGCCGTCACGATTGGTCAGCGCGGCACTATGGACGACAATTTGATTCAGGAACGTTTCTTCCGGCTGTCATTCTCACTCAGCATGGGCGATACCTGGTTCAAGCCTTTCGGCCAGCGTTGATCGCTTCTGCGGCGCGTCGTGGTCAGATAGGATATATGCACCGGGCTTCGTAATTTTGCTGTTCTGTTTCAACTACCAGGATAGGTTCATGAACTCGATGAAACGCTTTGGTTTGATGCTGCTGGCACTTGTTTTTGCGACGGCTGGTGTTCATGCACAGGACGATGAGCTGGACAGTTTTGACTGGGAAGACGTGGAGGAGGATTTCGACAACACCGATCCTTACTACGCGGTGGCGGGCGGTTTTACCACTACGCTGCACTTCGGCAATTTTGACGACGTCTCGGGCATGCTGACGCAGGTTTTGCCGGATGAAGGCGATATCAGTTCGCCCATGGTCATGACGGGCTGGGAAGTCGTGCTCGCGCTCGGTTTTGTGGAAAACCTGCGCGTCGGCTATTCCTCGATGAGCGGCACGGATATTCACGAGGGCAGCGTGCAGATTACACCCGACGGTTCCGAACCTGTGACGGTGGATCGCCGCTTCCAGTACTCGATGGACTTCCAGGGGCCCGTGGTGGATTACGCGGTGCAGCTCTCCAACGATTTTGCCGTCCTGCCGGGCGTGGGGCTCTACTTCGGCACCATGCAGATCAACGCTTCACAGAGCAGCGGCGATCGCAGCTTTGACGACGAATTCGATTTCGGCGCGGACAACTTAAACAGCCATCGCCTGCTGGAGGCTTCGCACATCAGCCTCGGCTTGAGCCTCGACATCGAGTACATCGTCACTGACTTTGCCATGATCCGCGTCAACGGCGGTTACATGCTTAACATGACGACGGGCGACTGGGAAACAGACCGCATCGTCAGCCCCGTCAGCAACGCACCCGGCTTTGATACGTCCGGCCTGACGGTACAGGGCGGCATCTTTGTCGGTCTGTTTAATTAAACAAAATTTACGCCGTGTCGATATTCGGCCGGCGTACGGGCTCGTAGCTCAATTGGTTAGAGCAGCGGACTCATAATCCGTTGGCTGGGGGTTCAAGTCCCTCCGGGCCCACTGTTGTTTTTCTGCTTCCGGCGTACACCGCGCCCGCCTGTTCGTTTATTTTGGATCGTACTCGTAGACTTCTGGCCGGGCTTTACTTCGTAGCCCTCGCATACCTTTTTTGTTTGTCGCTGTGTCGACAGTTTGACACCGCCGGGATGGAGCGCGGCGCAAAACTGTAGTTCGGTGGTAAGACGCCTGCACAGTTAAACTGCATGGAAGTTCCAGACTCTCTGATTGATGTATGAATCCGCGACCGCCGCACTTGATCTGCACTGCGGCAAATCCGTGAATTGCAGGTCGGCGCTGACACTTTTGCGTCCGATACCTGAAAACCATTTTTATCAGGTGGAGACCTGAAGAAAAACAACAGGCCGTTCCGGAAGCCCGGATACGGCCTGTTTAATGTTAAACACCTTGATCAGTGACGAGCCGGTCAGGCCAACGTCGGCTGATCAGTTGTTCGTCCGTATGTTCGTTTAATACCACTCCCAAAGATAGTCCATTCCGTTTTCCACGGTGACGTATGCTTCTTCGTAGTCAAAAGCGACGATCATGTCGAACTGCACTTCCGTCAGGTTGTGTATGTCGATGATTTCCTGACGCGTTTCACCACCCAGGTAAATGCCCCAGGCATTCAACTGTGCGGCTACGATTTCTTCCACAGTCAGATTGGGGTCTTCAGTATAACCTTGATTGATGTAGAAGGCGGCGCTTTCGGACATTTCGTCAGGCTCGTAAAATACGTCGTTATTGTCCAGGGTTTGCACAAGGATGCCGACGTAGTTGTTGTTGCCGTCGTACTCCAGGCCATATGCGTCCGACAGCGGGTCGGTGAAGTCTGAATTGTCGATCGTGCCGCAGGCTTCCACGGCCGCGCTGCGCGCGCCGTCCTTGGTCGGCGACCAACCCGACTTGCTGCCGTCCTTGCATGTCCAGCCCCACCAGTCGGTATTGTCGCTCTGATGCAGGCGGTACTTTTTCTTCGCGTAAAGATCCTGACCGGCGACGGCGATGCCGAGGACAGCAATTAAAACACAACATGTGATTCGAAACATGGTAATCTCCATGAAATTAAACAGATGAATGGATTGTTAAACGGCAGTGTTTATGTGAGCGGAAAAAATGATCTCGCGTCGCCGGGAGCGGCGACTGATAATTTTTGTGCCCTGGAGCATTGGTGCTCGCGACATAGCCGCATGGCGGAAAACTGTGCGGCGGACTCAAGCAGGCCGACCCGAATATCCGGATGCGGCCTGTTGTGTGTTAAACATGTCTCTGCACGACTAACAAGAGGGGATTTAACAGGCTGTTTAAGCGGCCGGGGATCAGATATTACCATTCCCAGACGTAGAGCGCCCCGCCTTCCACGGTAACGTAGCCTGTGTCGAAGTCCTGATCGACAATGCGCTGGAATTGTGCGGCCGTAAGGTTGTGATTTGACGACAGTTGCGCCTGCGTCGTGCCGCCCAGGTAGATGCCCCATGCCTGCAATTGAGCGGCCACGATTTCCGCGTCCGTCAGAGTGAGGTCGGTCGTCGAGCCGTCGAAGAGGTAGTTTGCCGCGCTCTCGCGGATTTCGGAGGCATCGTACAACACGTCCTCGTTTTCAAGTGTCTGCACCAGCACACCGGAATAGACGCCCAATTCATACTGCGTGCCGTAGACGCTGGAGCCGGGTTCCGTGTAGTTGGCGTTGAGTGAGCTGCCGCCGCAGGCATCCCTGGCGGCGTCTTTGGCTTCGGCTTTAGTGGCGGCCCAGCCGGAGGCGCTGCCGTCCTTGCATTCCCAGCCCCACCAGCCGGTGGCGTCACTTTTGTTCAGTTTGAATTTGCGTGCTTGTACGTCCTGGGTGCTGAATACAACTGCAAAACAGGCAAGTACCAGAATACATGCGGATCGAAGCATGGGATAACTCCTGTGAGAGTAAGAGGGTAGTATGATCGGTTGAAATGGCAGTGTGGGTGCAAAACTACGTTGCAACGCGCTTGTGCCTCGCGGAAATGTGTACGGCATGGCGGCGTGGGTGTGCCTTGTTACGAATCGGTGAATTCCGCCGTGCCGTGCGGCGAGATAATTTCAGGACGACATGTTCGTTATACAGCGCGTCGTGCACGGCGGTGGAGGCCGCGGCGTGCGATTTCCGCCAGACAATCCGCTTTATTTCATTTTACCCGGACGGCCACGATGCAACAACGTATTGAACGCGATTCCATGGGAGAGATTCCCGTACCGGCACAGGTGTATTACGGCGCACAAACGGCGCGCTCGCTGATTCACTTTGCCATCGGTGAAGAAACGATGCCGCGCGAACTGATCCGCGCATTCGGAATTCTCAAAAAAAGCGCTGCACTGGTCAACGCCGAACTTGGCCTGCTCTCCGGTGAAAAACGCGACCTGATTGTCAAGGCGGCCGACGATGTGATCGAGGGACGACTGCACGATCACTTTCCGCTGCGCGTATGGCAGACGGGTTCCGGCACACAGTCGAATATGAACGTCAACGAAGTAATAGCCAACCGCGCGATTGAAATTGCGGGCGGCGAACTGGGGTCAAAAACACCGGTGCATCCCAACGACGATGTTAACAAGGCGCAGAGTTCCAACGACACCTTCCCGACGGCGATGCACATTGCCGCGGCCGAGTCCCTGGTGCACCGTCTGATTCCGGCGGTGTCGCACCTGCGCGACGCGCTGAGCTACAAGGCGGATCAGTTTAAGGACATCATCAAGAGCGGCCGCACGCACCTGATGGACGCGACGCCGCTGACGCTGGGGCAGGAGTTTTCCGGTTATGTACAACAGCTGGAAAACGCGGTTAACCGCATCAACGGCGTGCTGCCGGGGCTGTACGAACTGGCGCTGGGCGGCACGGCTGTGGGCACGGGGTTAAACACGCATCCGGAGTTTGCACAGCGCGCCGCCGCGCAGATTGCCGCATTAACAAATTTGCCTTTTGTTTCCGCGCCCAACAAGTTTGAAGCGCTGGCCGCGCACGACGCGATTGTGTTTGGCCACGGCGCACTGAAAACTCTGGCGGCTTCACTCATGAAAATCGCCAACGACATCCGCTGGATGGCGAGCGGCCCGCGCAACGGATTTGCGGAGATCACCATTCCGGCCAACGAGCCGGGGTCGTCGATCATGCCGGGCAAGGTCAATCCGACGCAGTCGGAGGCGATGACGATGGTGGCGGCGCAGGTGATGGGCAATGACGCGGCGATCAATGTTGCGGGCGCTTCCGGCAACTTTGAGCTTAACGTCTTCAAGCCGGTGATGATCTACAACTTCCTGCAGAGCGTGCGCCTGCTTTCGGACACGTGCACGATGTTCACGCAGTTCTGCGTTGACGGGATTGAGGCGAACCGCGAGCGCATCGACTTCTACCGCAACAACTCGCTGATGCTGGTGACGGCGCTGAATCCGCACATCGGCTACGACAACGCGGCTAAAATCGCCAAGTACGCCTACGAGCAGAACCTGAGCCTGAAAGAAGCAGCGGTTAAACTCGAGCTGCTGACGGAAGAACAATTCGACGAATACGTCAGACCTGAAGATATGATCGGTCCTCGCGCCTGAGGCACATTGAGTCAATGTTTAAGTATGGAAAACCCGCCGCGGCTGTTTGCTGCGGCGGGTTTGTTGTTTTTACGCGTGGCGGCTGCGGGAGAGCGTCTTGTGATTGTGTAAAGTGATGTGGGAAGCGAATAGCTGGAAAACAGGTACGGTGCTCCAACGAGCAAGGTCTGTTTCAGTTTCTCAAGCCGTACTTTGGTTGCCGGTCGTTGCTGTCGCTCGGTACTTAAACAGCGATGTCGGGGAGTTTTCGCATTCGTACTCAGCGGTTTGCAAATAAAGACTGCCTTGCCGCCGCCGAACTGTTAAGCCGGATGTTTGATTGTCGCTTTAAACTCATTGACAAACAAAGGAAAAAACAAGCCGCAGAGTGAAACGACAAGCGGCGAAGTGCTCATGCCCTCAGGTGAAAGTTTAAGTTTAAAGTATGCGGCGTGCGGTGAATTACATCTGTGTAAAATATCCTGCAGGGAGTGAGTGCGCCAAAAAATAAAACAACACAAGGCGATCACTGCAATAGCGCTCGCCCTGTGCTGTTCTGTACAAACCACTCTTTTTACGCGAATGGAACGGATCTTGCTCCGTGTGTCCATTCGACTCCAATTCCAAAGAAAACGTCTGCTGTTGGTTTCGTAGACTTTTGCACAACACCAGGAAGAAATCCGAGTTACAGAAAGCCGGAAAAATGTGTTGTGTGCGTTGATGCAGCAGCGGAAATGTTTAAAACAAAAAAACAACGCAGGGTTGAAACGTGGTGTTTCAAGAGCCCCCCTGCGCTGTTCTGTACAAACCACTATACTACGGAGTTATCGCTTCGGGAACATTGACACAGGCAATTGATGAAAGTCTCAGGCAAATGTGAATTTTATTGAAAAAAATTTCGTTGGGCCTCAAACAAAAAAAGGCCGCCCAAATGGACGGCCTATTTGCTGAATTGTCGTTGTACCGCTGAAGCGCGATTACGAACATCCGCTCGTGCTGCCGCAGTCCTCACAGACGGTGCAGGAGCCGTTGCGTTTGACGCGCATCGAGTTGCAGTTCAGGCACTGCTCGCCGGTGTAGCCTTTGCTGCGCGCTTCCATAATTTTGACTTCCTCCGTCAGTCGCGCCGTTTCCGCGCCGTTGCCGTTGGATTTTACGCCGTTGCCGAGCCCGAGCGTGCCCATCAGTGAGCCGATCGGCTGGATGTCGTCGTCGTCCTTGCGCGCCTGGGGCGTCGATCCCGGATTGTTGCTGCGCTTGCCGCCGCCGTTCTCTTTATCGTCCTCTCCTTCGCCTTTGGCGGGCAGTTCGTCCACGGCGTTGACGTGTACGAAGTCGGTGCGCTTGAGGTAGTCGTAACCGACGGAGCGGAAGATGTAGTCGAGCACCGACGTGCAGTTTTTAATGGCTTCGTGGCCCTCGACGAGGCCGGCGGGCTCAAAACGCGTGAAGGTGAACGAGTCGACGAGTTCTTCCAGCGGCATGCCGTACTGCAGCGCCTTGGAGGCCAACACCGCAAAGCAGTTCATCAGACCTTTGAAGGACGCGCCTTCTTTGTACATGTCGATGAAAATCTCGCCGACGGAGCCGTCTTCGTATTCACCGGTACGGAAGTAGACTTTGTGTCCGCCGATGACGGCCTCGCGCGCATAACCGCGGCGTTTTTTCGGCAGGCGACGGCGTTCCGTGCGATGGTACACGCGCTCGATGATTTTCTTCTGGACTTCCTGCGGGTGCACGTCTTCGTACGCTTCTTCTTCCGCGCCGAGCAGGAAGAGCTCGTCCAGCTCGCCGGTCATGGAAGAGTTGAGCGGCTGCGACAGTTTGGAGCCGTCGCGGTAGAGCGCAATCGCCTTGGTCATCATTTCCCAGGCCTGCTGGTAGATGTCGGCAACTTCCGCCACGGTCGACTCATTCGGCATGTTGACCGTTTTGGAGATGGCGCCGGAGATGAAGGGCTGCACGGCGGCCATCATGCTGACGTGCGCCAGCGGTTTGATGAAACGTTTGCCGTTGCGGCCGCATTTGTTGGCGCAGTCGAAGATCGGCAGGTGCTCGTCCTTCAGGTGCGGCGCACCTTCCAGCGTCATCGTGCCGCAGATATAGTCGTTGGCTTCGTCGATATCGGCCGTGGAATAACCCAGGCCCGTGAGCATGTCAAAGGTCGGATCGTTCAGTTCTTCGTCGCTGAAACCCAGGTCGCGGCAGAAGCTTTCGCCCAGCGACCATTTGTTGAAGGCAAAACGCACGTCGAAGACATTGTCGAGCTGCTGCTCGATGACGTCGATTTTTTCGGGCGTAAAACCTTTGTCTTTCAGCGAGACCTGATTAATGTGCGGGCAGCCCACCAGCGTGCCGCGGCCTTTGCAGAATTTCTCGATGTCTTCAATCTGTTGGTCGCTGTAGTCCAGGTTGAGCAGCGCCTGATGCACGGACTGATTGACGATTTTGAAGTAGCCGCCGCCCGCCAGTTTTTTGAACTTGACGATGGCGAAGTCCGGCTCGATACCGGTCGTGTCGCAGTCCATCACGAGGCCGATCGTTCCCGTCGGAGCGATCACGCTGACCTGCGCATTGCGATAACCATGTTTTTCACCGAGGTCGAGGGCTCGATCCCATGCGGCACGTGCGGCGACCACCAGGTTTTCCGGACAGTAAGCCGGGCTGATGCCTTTCGGCGTGATTGTCAGGTGCTCGTACTCATGCGTCAGGCCGTTGTAAGCGGCGCGGCGGTGGTTGCGCATCACGCGCAGCATTTCATCGCTGTTGTTTTTGTATTTGGGGAAAGCGCCCAGCTCGCCCGCCATTTCGGCGGACGTGGCGTAGGATTCGCCCGTCATGATGGCGCTGATAGCGCCGGCGATGGCCAGACCTTCGTCCGAATCGTAGGGAATGCCCTTGGTCATCAGGATCGTGCCGAGGTTGGCAAAACCGAGACCCAGCGTGCGGAACTGATAGCTCAGTTGCGCGATCTTTTTGGACGGGAATTGCGCCATCAGCACCGAGATTTCCAGCACCATCGTCCAGAGGCGCACGGCGTGACGGAAGTCTTCGACTTTGAATTCGCCCGTTTCGCGGTTGAGGAACTTGACCAGGTTGAGGCTGGCCAGGTTGCAGGCCGTGTCGTCCAGGAACATGTACTCGGAGCAGGGGTTGCTGCCGTTGATGCGGCCGTCGTTGGGGCAGGTGTGCCACTCGTTGATGGTCGTATCGAATTGCAGGCCCGGGTCGGCGCTTTTCCAGGCGCAGAGCGTGATTTTGCGCCACAGGTCGCGGGCATTCACGACCGTGGTTTTTTCGCGGTTCGTGCGCCAGCGCAGTTTCCAGGGTTCGTCGTTGAGCACCGCTTTCATGAAGTCGTTGGTCACGCGCACGGAGTTGTTGGAGTTCTGGCCGCTGACGGTCACGTAGGCGTCCGACTCGTAGTGCGTGTCGAATTCACGCAGATCCAGGTCGGTGAAACCCTGCTCGACGAGCGAGAGCGAGCGCAGCACGTAGGACGTGGGCACGCCGTTGTCGATCGCTTTTTTGGCGAGGCCGGCCAGCTTGAGGTTCTGGTGCATGTCATGGCCATTTTCAATGGCTTCGTCGACGATGGCTTGCAGCAGCTTGCGGTTGATGCGCGAGCCGGCAACGAGCGAGGCGACTTTTTCTTCTTCGCGCGCTTTCCACTCGATGAATTTTTCGATGTCGGGGTGATCGATGTCGACAATCACCATTTTAGCGGCGCGGCGCGTGGTTCCGCCGGATTTGACGGCGCCGGCGGCGCGGTCGTAGATTTTCAGGAAGCTCATCAGGCCGGAGGAAATGCCGCCGCCTGAGAGCGGTTCGCCTTCGCCGCGCAGCTCGGAGAAGTTCGAGCCGGTGCCGCTGCCGTATTTGAAGATGCGCGCCTCGCGCGTGGCCAGGTCGAAAATCCCGCCTTCGTTGACCAGGTCGTCGTTGACGGACTGGATGAAACAGGCGTGCGGCTGCGGGTGGGTGTAGGCGTCCGCCGAACGCTGCAGTTTGCCGGATTTGGCGTCCACATAATAGTGGCCCTGCGCTTTACCGGTGATGCCGTAGGCGTAGTTGAGCCCGGTGTTGAACCACTGCGGCGAGTTCGGCGCCGCCATCTGGTTCATCAGCATGTAGGCGATTTCATCGTGGAAAACCTGCGCGTCGTCGGCGCTGTTGAAATAGCCGTGCTCTTCACCCCAGTGACGCCAGCATCCCGCCAGACGTTCAACGACCTGTCGCAGCGAGGATTCCGAGCCGGTTTTCGGAGTGCCGTCCTCGTTGAGCAGCGCTTTGCCGTTTTTGTCTTTCAGGGGAACGCCCGCTTTGCGGAAGTACTTTTGCGCCAGAATGTCCGTCGCCATCTGGGACCACTGCTTGGGTACCTCGATGTCATTCATCTCAAAGACAGGCGATCCGTCCGTATTGCGCAGCACGGACGAGCGCGTTGTGTATTCAAACTGATCAAAAGGACTGGCTCCGTCCTTTGTAAATCGGCGAGAAATCTGCATCTGAAACTCCGAAATCTATGGATGTACTATAA
Source organism: uncultured Hyphomicrobiales bacterium (assembly GCA_964445695.1). GTDB lineage: Bacteria > Bacteroidota > Ignavibacteria > Kapaibacteriales > UBA7675 > JAUIKM01. The sequence continues at coordinate 293,502 of CAYULF010000005.1, forward strand.
TCGTATGATGTGCCTGATTGTTTTCGCTCTGCTTCCAGCCCTTTGTGCCTGAGTGTTGCGGGGGCGCCTCCGCATCGTCCTGACCGCCGCCGTCTCGTCGGTCGACAAACAATGCGACATTTTGGATCAGGGGGAGAGGATTCCATCGCCGACCCCTTGAAAGCCGTCGTCGCTGACCGATTTTAGACGTGTTGGATTAACTCTTGATCGCGTGGGAGATCCTGCCTGATCGACCCGGATTACCGTCCCGTATTGCCTGTCGACTGTCCGTTCGCTCCGAACAATGTGCGTTGTCGAAGCGTCTTCGCTCACTCAATCCGTGATTCGACTCGTAGTAAGTCTATAACGGGAGCCCAATATATACTGCGCGCCCGCTGTCCAAAAGGCATTTGTTTCCACAAAGCTTCCACACTGTTAATTGTAAAAACTGGCATGACGCCTCTGTCGAAATAGTGTCAAAACGACGTCAATAAAATGCCGAATCATGCCGGTGTTCCGGATCTTGACAGAATGGCGACGGCCGATTACATGGCGGCAATATTCTTTTAATCGGCCGATTCGGATGACAATTCCGGGTAGATCAGGGAAGTTTTTCGATCGAAATCATGTTGGTCCGGGCCAGCTGCTGTAGCGGACGGCCGACGGTAATTACGACCTGGGAACCCGACGGAAACAGGCGGTCGCGCACCAGCTTGGTTTTGATAGCTTCAACCGCATCATCGGTTGAAGTAAACTGCTGCATGAGGACGGCATGGACGCCGCGCAGCAGGTTGACCTTGCGTGCCGTCGGCGTCTGCAGAGTGATGGCGATGATGGGGATATCAGGCCTGTTATGCGCAATGAAACGCACCGTGCGGCTGGTGTAGGTCAGGACGGCAATGCCTTTGATCGCCACTTCTTCGGAAATTGCCACGACGGCGCGCGCCACGGAACTCGTCAGCGCGTCTTCTTCGTGCAGGTTGTCCGCCAGGATGGTCCGCGGCAGGCGGTCCTCCGACGAAGCGAAGAGTTTTTCGGCTTCGGTGCAGATGCGCCGCATGTACGCCACGGCTTCAATCGGGAAAGCGCCGACGGAGGTCTCCGCGCTCAGCATGACGGCGTCGGTGCCGTCGAGCACGGCGTTGGCCACGTCGCTGGCTTCGGCGCGCGTCGGCCGGTGATTCTGCACCATCGACTCCAGCATCTGCGTGGCGGTGATGACCGGCATCGCGCATTCGTTGCAGAGCTTGATAATTTCTTTTTGGACCGTCGGAACCTTGGAGGCGGGAATCTCCACGCCCAGGTCGCCGCGCGCAATCATGATGGCGTCGGACGCCTCGATGATCGCCTTGATGTTCACCAGCGCTTCGGGTTTCTCGATCTTGGCGATGACGCTCTGGTTGCCTTTGAGTCGCCGGATCAGCGTCTTGGCGGCGATGACGTCGTTGGCGGTGCGCACAAAGGACACCGCGATGTAGTCGCAGCCGTGCTCCACGGCAAACTCGATGTCCGCCTTGTCTTTCTCCGTCAGCGAGGGCTGACTGATGCTCACGTTCGGCAGGTTGATGCCCTTGCGCGATTTGAGCAGGCCGCCGACGCTCACCAGCGCACGCACGATGTTGTCCTGCGTTTCCAGCACCTTGACTTTGAGCAGGCCGTCGTCGAACAGCAGTTCGTCGCCCTTGCGCACATCTTTGGCCAGCGAACCGTACTGCACCGGGATAATCTCCTCGGGGCAGCCCATGCGTTTCCAGTGTTGGTCGTGCGCCAGCAATACCTCGCGGCCGTTTATCAGGCTGACGACGTCGTTCTTGAGATCACCGACGCGGATCTTCGGTCCCTGCACATCGGCGACGATCGGAATGGCGGTGCCGAGTTTTTTCTCGACGGCGCGGATGCGCTCAATCGTTTCCTTGTGCATCGCATGGGAGCCGTGCGAAAAGTTGAGCCTGAACGCATTGCCGCCCGCGCGAATGACCTCTTCCAGCTTGTCGGCCGACTTGATGGCCGGGCCGACGGTGCACAGAATCTTGGTTTTATAGTTTTCCAGAGCCATGTCGTTTTCCAATGTGAGTCGGGCAAGCTGCGCCCACCGTTCAGGAGTCTTTGTGGCCTGCGTCGCTGCCGGTTGCATCGGCCGCCCACAGAAGTTTGGTGCGCAGAATGTCGAAGTAGGAGCGCTGCGCGCGCTTCAGCAGTTTGATCTTCTGATCCGATCTGCGGATCGTCACCACGCCGCCGCTGTCGATCTTGCCGATGTTGACGCCGTCGGCTATCAGGTCGCAGCGCGCGCGGCCGGACGACTCCTCCAGGCGGATTTCCGCCGTGTCCGGCACGACCAGCGGTCTGAACGTCAGGGCGTGCGGTGAAACCGGCGTCAGGCAGACGACGCTGCAGGACGGCGCGATCAGCGGGCCGCCTGCGGAGAGGTTGTAGGCGCTGGAACCCGTCGGCGTAGATACAATCAACGCGTCGGCGCGGTACTCCGCCACGGTTTCGTCGTCGACGCTGGCGCGCAGACTGATCATGCGCCCGATTTCGGACTGGTGCACGACGAAGTCGTTCAGCGCGTAGGCTTCACCGTCGCCGTAGGACGCGTGCAGCGCAAAGCGATCCTCCAGTAAATAGTCGCCTTTCAGCACCGCGGAAATGGCGCTTTCCAATTCATCGACGGCAAATTCTGCCAGGAAGCCCAGGTGTCCCAGGTTGATGCCCATGATCGGAATTTCCGCGTCCAGAAAGCTGCGCGCAGCCGCCAGCATCGTGCCGTCGCCGCCAAAACTGATAATCACATCCGCGAATTTGCCGAACTGGTCCAACTCGACCTCGCGCACGTATTCACGTGTTTTTTGCGAAAAATGGACGGCTACCGACGGCTCGACGCAGCATTTGGCATGGGCGGCCTGGAGCAGTTGCACCGCGTATTCCGCCGAACGGATCGCCGCGGGTTTGCTCGTGTTGGTAAACAGGCCAAAACAGGTGCCGGTGCTGGTCATAATTGTGTCGTGTACTCTCTTTTCGTTGTCAGGTCAAAATTTCTGAAAGCTGCAATATACCGGGACGGATGGGTTTGTGCGTTCCGAAAGTTTCCGCCAGCGGCGTGTGCACGATGCTGCTGCCGACTTCTCCCACCATAATATTGCTCGCCCCGTCGCGGACCGCTTCCACGGCCGCCACTCCGAGTCGGGAGGCCAGGATGCGGTCGCGCACCGTCGGCGAGCCGCCGCGCTGGATGTGGCCCAGGATCGTTACTTTGACCTCGATGCCGTACGTTTCCTTCATTTTGGCGGCTATCATTGTAGCGTCGCCCTCTTCGTCGCCTTCGCCGATAACTCCGATAAAACGTCTTTGCGGTCCCTCGCGGTGCATATGTGCGCACACTTCCGCCAGGTTGGTGACCGTCTCCGGCACGGCGATAAATTCCGCGCCGCAGGCGACGCCGACATCCATCGCGATGCTGCCGGCGTGGCGGCCCATCACTTCGACGAAAAAGGTACGGCCGTGCGATTCCGCCGTGTCGCGAATGCGATCAATGGCTTCCGCCGCAGTGTTGACCGCTGTATCGTAGCCGATGGTGTAGTCGCAGCCGACGAGGTCGTTGTCGATCGTGCCCGGCGCGCCGACAACCTGAATGCCGTGTTCGGCCTGCAGCAGTTCCGCGCCGCGGAATGTGCCGTCGCCGCCGCAGGCTATCAGTGCATCGATGCCGTGTTTGCGTAAATTTGCAGCGGCTTTGGCACGGCCTTCAGGCGTAAAAAATTCCATGGAGCGCGCCGTGCCAAGGAAGGTGCCGCCGCGCGCGATCCGATTGGCAGTAGCGGCGCGGTCCAGCAGCACAAAATCGTCGTTGATCAGTCCTTCGTAGCCGCGGCGGCCGCCGTAGACGTCCCAGCCTTCGTGCAGCGCGGCGCGGCAGGCGGCGCGGATGAACGCGTTCATGCCGGGCGCATCGCCGCCGCTTGTGATGATGACAATCCGTTTGGAGCTCATGGCCGCCGTGTTGGTTTGCAAATACCCGCAGCGGAACAGTTTCCGCGTGTGGAAGCTCGTGCCCGCAGGCACGCGACAGAGCAAGTTGACGGCGAAAATTACAGAAATTTGAGCAGGTGGAAAAAGCATGGCAAGTTTGAAGATGCAGAACCAACAAGTCCTCGCGCGCCGCAACCGCGGCACGGCATTCCGCCCACTGTTCGCCTGTCTGACGTTGATGTGCCTCTGCCTTGCCGCGGCGCCGCGGCTGGTCGCCCAGCCGCCCGACGTCAGGTATTCCGTCGAGCGCGAATCCTGCGGCGTGCCCGTAAGCGTCTACGCCGCCCGGCGCGCCATGCTGCTGGAGCAGATGAGCGACAGCTCGGTCGCATTCTTTTTCAGCGCGGACGTGCGCAATCGACAGAACGACGTCGATTATGAGTACCGCCAGAGCAGCGACATGCTCTACCTGACCGGAGCCGACATACCCGGCATGGTGCTGGTCCTGATTAAAAACGGCATAGCCGCCGAAGCGGACGGCGACCCGGTCGACGAACTGCTTTTTGTCAGGGAGCAGGACCCGCGCGATGCGCTCTGGCACGGCCCGACCCTCGATCGGCTGGAGGCGTCCGACGCCTACGGCGTGCACACGGCATCGCTGGACGGATACGGAGAGTTTATACCTCGCCTTTTGGCACAGGTGAAAACCGTCTACGTCTCCCAGTGGCCCACCAAATTCATCGAAAACCCGCTGTTTCTGAGCCGCACCTACCTGCAAAACCAGGTGCGCGACTACTTCGATGCCGAATATCCGCATGTTAGGCTGCGCAGTCTGCGCGAGGAAATCAACGCCATGCGCGAAATCAAGGAAGCCGAGGAAGTGGTCCTGCTGCGCGCGGCGATCGACCGGACGCTGGAAGGTTTTCGTCAGACGCTGCGCCGCGCGGAGCCGGGCATGTGGGAGTACCAACTGGAAACCATCATGGAAAGCGCCTTTTTTATGCAGGGCGCGCAAGCCGTCGGTTATCCCTCCATCGTAGGCAGCGGCTCGAACGCCTGCATTCTGCACTACATCGACAACAGGCGCCAAACCAGGGACGGCGAACTGGTGCTGATGGACTGCGGCGCGGAGTACTGCGGTTATACCGCCGACATAACGCGGACCTTTCCCGTCAACGGCACATTCAGTCCGGAGCAGCGCCAACTCTACGACCTGGTTCTGGAGGCGCAGGACAGCATCTTTGCGCTCTGCCGCCCGGGAATGCCGTGGAATGAGTTGTTCACGACCTGCAGGCGGGTGATCGGCAACGGATTGTTGCGTCTGGGCGTGACGCGCAGTTTTGACGAGGTGGGCTGGTACTTTCCGCACGGCGTCTCACACAGGCTGGGGCTGGACGTGCACGACGTCAGCTCCTCTTCCTGGCTCAAGCCGGGATTTGTGTTTACCGTCGAGCCGGGAATTTACATCCCGCAGGGGAGTCCCTGCGACGAACGCTGGTGGAACATCGGTATCCGCGTGGAAGACAATGTGCTGATTACCGACGATGGAGTTGAAATACTCTCGGCCGATCTGCCGCGTCGTGCGGACGAAATCGAATCGCTCATGCGCGAATAAAAGCGCTCAATCGTCGATGGGTACTTGTCGGAACGCGCTTCGGCGGCCAATTGGGTAAGTTGTGGGCAGACCCGGAATTGCCTTCCAATTTTGTCCGCTGTCGCGTAACTTAAGCGCACTTGGCTTGGTTATTCCCGATTCGACAACCCGGACCGCCCGGCTTCCGGCTTTTTGACCGGAGAAAATGGTGACCTCGGCCCCGCAGCCTTGCCGACGAACCTGAACGCTCTCACTCGGGGACAAGCAAAAAAATCAGGAAGAGAAAATCATGCAGAATTACAAATGGGTTTGGGTGCTGGTGTGTTTTGTCCTTGCCGCGACAGCCGCGACGGCGCAGCCGCGTTACGAGTTGTGTGTGTCCGGCGAACGCAATGAAGGCAATACGGTGGTGTTTGACGTGTACATGAAAAACACGGGAACGGCGCCAATTAACCTGGCAACCTCCGATTTCATTTTTCAGTACAATCGCGACCACTTCTGCGATGCGGCGATTATCGATGTTAAACTCGACAATGAACTGCGCCTGTTGGGCTACGATTTTGTCGTGCGCGACTTAACGGAAATCAAAAACAATGCCTTTGGTTTTGCCTTTGTTGCGCCCTTTGTGGAAGACGACATCAGCGTGATTACGGACCGCATTCTGCAGATTAACAAAGATCAGAGCCGACGACTGTTTCAGGTTGTCGTGTCCACCGTCTGCAACCGCAGCGTGCCCAGCAACATTCGCTTCGGCGCGGCGCGCTCTTTCCGCACCACCGTGTTTTCCTATCCTGAGTTTCCGCCTTTTCGCGGCAAAGAGTTTAACATCGACGAGGGATTTACGATCTGTGACGGCAGCGAGCCCGCACCGGAACCGGTCGAATCCAACATCGTGGTGTTCCCGAATCCCGTGCGCGAAGACTACAACCTGTTAATCAAAAATCGTCCCTTTGAGCGTTTTACCATCGACATTATCGACGTGTCCGGCCGTGTAGTGCAATCCTATGTAGCCGAGACGACGGGCAACAGCGAAGTGAACGACCTGCAAATGCCCAGCGAAGTTCCGGCCGGCGCTTATGTCGTGACGGTGACCGACTCGCGCGATATACAGGTCGGCAGCGCCAGTTTTATGGTGGCGAAGTAACTTTGTGGCGGCAGGCCGATTACACAACAGTCAACGGAATACACAAAGCACGACGTAGAATATATCCAGATGCGGCTTCCCGGAATGTTCCTGAAAATCCTGCCCGCGCTCTTTTGTTTAACCGCCGTATGTGCGGTCGGACTGCGTGGGCAGACTGACTTCAGCCTGTGCATAGAGAACCAGCCCGACGAAGGCAACACCTCGGTCTTTGACGTTTATGCACTCAATGCGGGTTCGCAGCCGCTCAATCTCGCTACGGCGGACTTTGTGTTTGAATGTGATGTGCGCCGTTTTTGCGGTACGCCGACCATCGAGGTTACACTCGACCCGGCGCTGCGCATTTTTGGTTACGACGACGATGTAAGCGACCTGAGCAGCCTGGGCGAAAACGCCTTTGGATTCAGTTTGATTGCGCCTTTGGTTCAGCAGGGCGAAACCGACATCAGCGATCAGATTATCAATGTTGGCCGCGACGAAAAAGTGCATCTTTTCCGCGTGGTGGTCAGTTCCGTCTGTGAGCCGTCCATTCCGGCCGGAATTAACTTCGGCTTTTTTCGCGGTTTTCAGACTATCGTGCATTCCTACCCAGAGCGTGCGCCGTTCGCCGACAATGAATTTCGCGTGGATGTTAACCTGCAGCAATGCGAGGGCGGCACAGTTGTCGTGAGTCCGGCCTCTACTATCGGTGTTTGGCCCAATCCGGTGCGCGATCAAATGACCGTGTCGATTCCGGAGCATCCTTTTACGCAGGTAGTGCTTGACATCTACGACGTCACGGGTCGCGTTGTGGAGACGTTTAAACTTTCGACCAACGGCGCAGGCGAAGTTACCGATCTCGAACTGCCGACCGGACTGGCAACGGGCGCCTATGTGGTGCATGTGCGCGACGCCGGCGGCGAGCAGATCGGCAGCGTCGGATTTATGCTGGCCAAATAAACTCGCCGCGGGACAGACGGACTTCCGCGCGGCCTCATTATAACGGGAAACAGCGACATGTCGCGATTGTTGAGCAAGATTCTGTTAACACTGCTCCTGTTTGTGTTTGGCGTCACCCACGCCGCGGCGATGACGCGTTTTATCGTCTCGGTGGAAAACCAGCGCATGGACGGCCCGGTGTTTCACTTTGACATCAGCATCTTTAACATCAGCGAATCGGACCTCTACCTGAGCGAGAGCGATTTTGTGCTCTGCTTTAACAACGCAAATTTTATCTCCGCGCCGACGATCAGCGCCACGCATCCCAATGACGAGGTGCTGGACTGGTACGACTACGATGCGCAGGTGACGCAGGGGAATATCATTTTCATCGCCTTGATTTCACCGCAGATTGAATCGGGCGAAGAACTGGAGTCGCGCGCCATTAAAATTCCCGCGATGGAAGAGCGCGTGGTCTGTCAGGTTAAACTCGACCGCGTGAGTGTGTCCGAGGGCACGACCGACCTGTGCTGGAACAATGGCGACCTGTTTAAGTCGACGATTTCCGAATACGAACAGCAGGACCCGTTTACGCCGCGTTTTGTTGAAGTTGAAGGAAACTTCAAGGCGCCGGAGTCTTTTGCCTTTGAGGGTGTGACTACCTCTGACGTTAAGGACGTTGAGGCGCCTGTGTCTCTGCGCCTTTATCCGCAGCCTGCTGTCGACTACATCATGGTTGAACTTCCGGCGCGCACGCGTCCCGCCGTTCTGGAGATTCGCGATATGCGCGGCGCACTTGAACAAATAATCCACCTGCCCGTTTCTTCCGCCGGTGAAATGCGCATCGACGTCGGCAGCTTGCCCGCAGGCGTGTATCAGGCTCGTTTACTGGATAGGGATCGCGGTCTGACACTGGCTTCGCGCTCCTTTGTTGTGTTGAATTAACAGAAGGCGCATACTTTCCTCCGCTTTGTTTAACGTGGGCGGACTGTTCTACGGGCGCTGTTTACCTTGCCGAATACCAGACGCGGGCACGATTGTTGCCCGCTTTTTCTTTTTGTTCATCTCCGTGCCGCAAACCTGCGCATGATCAATCCGACAACTTTTTGTCATTGAACACTATGGCCACAGAGCAGCAGAACCGGATAGAAATCACCGTTCGCGGACGCGTCCAGGGCGTCGGTTTCAGGTATTTTGTTTTACAGCAGGCGCAGGACCTCGCGTTGACGGGCTGGACGCGGAATCAAAGCGACGGCGCAGTCATGACGATTGCGGAGGGGCCGCGCATCGATCTGGAAGAACTCGCGTCGCGCCTGCGCCTCGGACCGCCGATGTCGCGCGTCGGCGAGTGCGAAGTGCAGTTTGAAGCCGCGAGCGGCGAGTTTGAAGGTTTTGAGATCAGGCGCTGAGACTCCCGACCGCATTCTCCACCAGAAACATAAGAACATAAAACAAAAAGGCTCCGCGTTTAACACGCGAAGCCTTCAGTCTCGTTGACGAACAAAAGTGGATTTGTCAGGAAAGTAAAAACGGCAATAAACACCGCGTCAGTGCGGCAGCTTTGCGCGCACCATGCCGTAGGTCCACGTTCCGGCAATGGCCGAGAGAATCATGATGCCCGCCACACCGATGCCGTTGCCCAGCAGCGTGTACATCGGACCCGGACACGCGCCGCTCAGCGCCCAGCCCGCACCGAAGATCGAGCCGCCCAGCAGGTAGCGCGGAATGCTCTGCGCCTTGTCCGCAAAACTGATAGGATCGCCCTCGGCCGAGGTCAGCCCGAGGCGTTTGATTAACATGACAATACCCGCGCCGACGAGCACCGCCGAACCGAGAATGCCGTACATGTGGAAAGAATCAAAGCGGAACATCTCCTGAATGCGGAACCAGGAGATCACCTCCGCCTTGGTTAACACGATGCCGAACAGGACGCCTGTCAGGCCGAATTTTAAACAACGTTTCAGCATGGCTCAAAAGATTATTGGTAAGAGAAAGTGAGTAGTTAACAGTCCGCCGACGAAAAAACCGCTGACGGCCAGCAGGGAAGGCCACTGCATCGTGCTCAGTCCCGTGATGCCGTGCCCGGACGTGCAGCCGCCGGCATAACGCGCGCCGAAACCGACGAGAAATCCGCCGACGACCATCACCATCAGACCCGGCAGTGAAAAGAGCGCGTCCCAGGAAAACAGGCTCGTGGGCATCAGACCCAGCGTCTCGTCCGCGCCGACAATTCCCAGTGAGGCAAGCTCCGCCTGCGTCTGAACCGCCAGCGCCAGCGGCTCCGGGTTGCTCAGAAATGTCGAAGCCAGCAGGCCGCCGACCACCGCGCCGAGAATGAAGACCAGGTTCCAGCGGTGTTCGCGCAGGTCCAGATCAAAGAAGGGGTTACAGCGCCCGCCGCCGGCGATGCTGCAGGCCGTGCGCATCGTTGACGACACGCCGAAGGTGCGCCCCAGGTAAAACAGGGTAAACATCACCAGGGCTATCATCGGCCCGGCCACGTACCAGGCCCAGGGTTGTGAAACAATATCAAGAAGTGCGTTCATGGCAAGATCCGTTGCTTCCACGTTGAAAAACGCGGACTGAATGTGTGTTTAATGTTTGCTTGTTTTGGCGTCGCGGCTGTTTAACAGCGCGTCGACGCGGGCGGTAAGTCGGCGGGCGCAACGTGTTTTAGCGCGCCCGCCGGATGCCCTGGAATTATATGAACGATTCGATGGCGGTACCCAGATCCATCACCTTGACTTCGGAGCCGAGCTGGGCCTGCAGGATGCTCGAACCGGCCGCGGAGCGATAACCCGCCGCGCAGTGCACCACGATGTCCTTGTCGCGCGGCAGCGTGGACGCCAGTTCGCGCAGGTCGGGCAGCGGCGCGGCGACGGCCTGGGCAAAAAACTTGCCGTCGGCGATTTCACCGGTGTTGCGCACGTCCACGATCGTGAACTTGTCCGGCTGCGCCTTGAACTCGTCCAGATTGAGCGCCGGCGAAGTTGTGCCGCGGTCGGCGGCGTCGAGATTGTTAAACAGGCCCGCGGCTTTGATGTTTGTTTCGTAGCCGATTTTGGCGCTCTTCTCGATCAGTTCGTTCAGCGTCGCCTCGTCGTCGGCGATGAGGTAGAATTTCTCGTTCGGTCCGACGATCGATCCCAGCCAGGTTTCGAACTTGCCGCCGTTCTGAATGTTAAACGCGCCGTCGGCGTGGCCCAGTTTGAAGTTGTCGGAGGGACGCGCGTCCACTACGACGGCGCCGGTTTCCAGTTTGGCGCCTTTGCCCAGACGCGGCACGGCTTTGAGGCTCTCGTTGTAGCTGCGCGCGCCCTGGCGGTTGACTTCCACGTCGTGGCCGAAGTATTTGGGAATGAAGGGCTGGTCGGCGGTTAACACTTTGACGAACTCTTCCTCGCTCATCGGCTGCAGCGCGTAGTTTTCCAGCAGTTCGCGGCCGATCGTGCTGTGCAGATCTTCGCTTAAACTTTTGCCGCAGAGCGAGCCCGCGCCGTGCGCCGGGTAAACGAGCGTTTCTTTGTCGAGCGTCATGAGTTTGTCGCGCGTTGAATGGTACATCTGGCGCGCCAGTTCTTCGCGCTTGGCTTTCAGGTTGCCGACGCCTTCGCGCAGGTCCGGGCGTCCTACATCGCCGACAAACAAGGTGTCGCCTGTGAAAACGGCGCGCTGTTTGCCTTCTTCGTCGCGCAGCAGGATGCTGATGCTGTCGGGCGAGTGACCCGGCGTGTGCAGTATCTCGAGTTTGACGTCTCCCAGCGCCACCGTGTCGCCTTCGTCCACGTGTTCGTGGTCGTAAGCCGCGCCGATGAGCGAGCTGGCGTAAATCTTTGCGCCGGTGTCCTGTTTAATCTGCGCGTGTGAACTGACGAAGTCGGCGTGCGGGTGCGTCTCGATCACAGCCGTGATTTTAGCGTCGTGTTTGGCGGCAAAATCGTAGTAGGGCTGCGGATTGCGCGCCGGGTCTACAAGCGCCATCTGTCCGTTGCTGATGACCGCGTAGGAACTGTGAGCAAGGCCGGCGTCGAAGAATTGTTCGATAATCATGATAGGTACCCTTGAAGTAAAATGTTAATGATGTGTTCAGTCAGATAAATTTTCTGTTGTTGAATTCCTGTATCAGAGCAGTACTTCACGAAGCATGATGTAAGCAGCCATCACCAGCACGAACCAGCCGAAGCCCGTTTTGAGGCGTTGCCCGGCTATGTAGTGCGAAGCCACGATGCCGACGAAGAGACCGAGAATTGCCAGCCCGGTGACAAGCAAAAGAAAACCCATGTCGATCGGCAGTCCCGCCATGACGTCGCCCCCGAAACCGATCAGCGATTTGGCCGCGATAATCATCAGCGATGTGCCCACCGCCGTTTTCATCGGCAGTTTGGCCAGCAGAACCAGCGCCGGAATAATCAGGAAACCGCCGCCCGCGCCGACGACGCCCGTCAGCACGCCCACGAGCAAACCCTCCAGCGCAATCCAGTGAATCGGCAGCGAAGTGTCCGCCTTGTTCTCTGTCACATCTGCCGCGCCGCCGGCCGGGGTTTTGCGTTTGCGGATCATCGATATGCCCGCAAAAAGCATGATAATCGCAAACCAGATCAGGATCGCCATGTCCCGCGTCAGCTCGTGTCCGCCGATGGTAAACAGCGATTCCGGGATGGCCGGCATCAGGTAACGACGCGTCAGGTAGACCGAAATCAGCGCCGGGATGGCGAAGATCACGCCCGTGCGGACGTCCACCTGGCCGCGGCGGAAGTACTGCACCGCGCCGATCAGCGCCGTGGCGCCGACGACAAAGAGTGAGTATGATGTCGCCGTGACGGCGTCCAGGTAAAACAGGTATGTAAGTACCGGCAAGGTCAGGATCGAGCCGCCGCCGCCGATGAGGCCCAGCGTGAAGCCGATCAGAATCGATGCCAGGTATCCAAAAATATCTTCCATTGTTGTCGTTTGCTCCTCAGCCGCCAAAGGCTGTGTGTCCGGGTGCGCCCGGTTCAGATAATGTTGCAGTTGCAGTTTTCAAGGCAGTCGAAAATCTTGAGGATGTCGCGCTCGCGCAGGAAGTACATCATGTTTTTGCCGCTGCGCTGCGCGCCGAGCAGCCCGCTGTTTTTCATCGTGCTCAGATGATGCGAGACGAGCGATTGTTCGCTGTCCAGCTCCGCGCAGATGTCGCCGACGCTGAGCGAGTCGTGACGTCCGAGCAGATCCACGATGGCCAGGCGCAGCGGATGTGCGACGCATTTAAGGATGTGCGCCGCTTTTTCCAGGCTGTCGGCGTCGAGCCTGCGGCGGGCGCCTGCGCTCGTTTTTTCCGTTCCTGTTACCATTGTGCCCGTGTCCTTTCTGTTTGTTCGATTGTTCGGCTGCAAATATATGTAAAACTCATCATATGTCAAATCCTTGATGCGTTGACTCGCGAATGCGGTCAATATTGTACGGTTCGCGTTCGGGTGAAATGCGGTCCGCGCCGGCGCACAATTGGGCGTCAATGCATAATTTTTTGGACTTTGGACGGCGCATTTGCCAAATTGCAGAGTTGCATACATGCTTTGTTCCATGGCATGGTGCGCGGGGGAGCTGCGGCGGGCCGCCGTACTGCGCTTCATCGAAACCCGATGTTTGTACAACTACTCATTTCAGGAATGGAAATCGGTATGGAAGTCGATGTGCTTCTTGACAACGTCAAGCGCAAAAACCCCGGCGAACATGAATTTCATCAGGCGGTAACGGAAGTCGTCCAGCACGTGGCGCCCTTCGCCAACCGCAACCCCAAATATCGCAAGATGGCCATCCTCGAGCGCCTGGTCGAACCCGACCGGGTAGTCATGTTCAGGGTGGCGTGGCTGGACGACAACAATCTGGTGCAGGTCAACCGCGGTTACCGCATTCAGTTTAACAACGCCATCGGTCCCTATAAAGGCGGCCTGCGTTTTGACGGCAGCGTCAGCCTCAGCATTCTCAAATTCCTGGCCTTTGAGCAGATCTTCAAAAACAGCCTGACCACGCTGCCGATGGGCGGCGGCAAAGGCGGCTCCGACTTCAGCCCCAAGGGCAAGTCGGACATGGAAGTCATGCGTTTCTGCCAGTCGTTCATGACCGAACTGGCGCGTCATATCGGTGCAAATGTCGACGTTCCGGCGGGCGACATCGGCGTCGGCGCGCGCGAAGTCGGTTATCTCTTTGGTCAGTACAAACGCCTCCGCAATAAATTTGAGGGCGTGCTGACGGGCAAAGGCGCTGAATACGGCGGCAGCAAGATTCGTCCCGAAGCCACCGGCTACGGCGCGGTCTACTTTGCGGAGGAGATGCTCAAGCGCAAAAACGACGGATTTGAGGGCAAGACGGCGACAATCAGCGGTTCGGGCAATGTGGCGCAATACGCCGCCGAAAAGCTGATTCAATTGGGGGCAAAAGTTTTATCTCTTTCCGATCGTCAGGGAACGCTGTATATTCCCGGTGGGTTAACGGAAGAAGGTCTTGCGCGCGTCATGCAGATCAAGAACGAAGAGCGCTCGCCGCTCAGCGTTTTCTGCGATAGTTTTGAAGCTGAATTCCGCGAGGGTCAAAATCCCTGGTCCATCGACTGCGACATGGCCTATCCCTGTGCCACGCAGAACGAGCTGGACGAGACCGACGCGCGCATCCTGGTTGAAAACGGTTGTACGCTGGTAAGCGAAGGCGCGAACATGCCTTCGACGCCCGGAGCGGTGGAGGTCTTTGAGGGATCGAAGATCATGTACGCACCCGGCAAGGCGGCCAACGCGGGCGGCGTGGCGGTCTCCGGTCTGGAGATGTCGCAGAACTCGCAGCGCCTCTCCTGGGACAGCGAAGAAGTTGACCGCCGCCTCAAGAAAATCATGTCGGACGTGCACGAATCCTGTGTTGAATACGGCACGGAAAATGGGCACGTCAACTACGTCGCCGGCGCAAACATCGCCGGTTTCGTGAAAGTCGCCAACGCCATGCTGGCGTACGGTGTAGTTTAAGTCGGGTCAGTAAAGAACTCGAGTACCGTCAATGGGGTCTCGGCGTTTCGGCGCCGGGGCCCTGTTGCTTTTCAGGCTGTTCGGTCGCGTTGTTTATCGGCTTGTTTAAGTGTTTTTACTCGCGGACTTCTGACTGCGGCTACTGCGTGCGCCGCTTTAAAGGCCGTTTTGTTTGTCACTGGGTTTGAAGTCTCGAGTATTTGAGGCTGTTGAAAGTCTCAAAGTCTATCAGTTCGAAGCCTGGTCGTTGAACCACAAGACTTCGAGCGCAAAGTCTGTCGCAAGTCTTCCCACAGTTAGCCGATCACTCCAGCGCCCAGTCTCTACACAGAACCGCCGCCTGATCCAGCACCAACTCCGCCGCTTTTTCCTGTTTGTCGGGCGGATAACCGTATTTGCGCAGCAGGCGTTTAACAATTTTGCGTATATGCGCACGTGCGCTTTCGCGGATTGTCCAGTCGATCGAGACATTGCGTTTAACTGCCGCGACCAGCTCCTGCGCGATCATCTTCAGCTCGTCCTGCTGCATGACTTCCACCGCGCTGTCGTTGTCGGCCAGCGCATCGTAGAATGCCAGTTCGTCGTCGTTGAGTCCCAGGTTTTCGCCGCGTGCGTGCGCCTCCCGCATTTTCTTCGCCAGATCAATCAGGGCCTGCAGGATTTCGGCACTTTCAATTCCGCGATTCTGGTAGCGCAACACGGCATCTTCCAGCATTTCGCTGAACAGACGCGCCTGGACCACATTCTTGCGCATGCGCACTTTGATCTCGTCGTTTAACAGTTTGCGCAGTGTTTCGAACGCCAGGTTTGGTTTATTAGCTCGTTCGACTTCTTCCAGAAACTCATCCGAGATTACAGACAAATCCGGGTTGTTTAAACCCGCTGCGGCAAAAATGTCTTTAACCCCTTTACCGGAGACGGCGCTCGATACCAGTTGTCGTACCGCCGTTTCCACATCCTGCGGCGATCGCTCGCCGCTACCGGTCTTTTTGTTTAACAGGTAACGAATTTCCTGCAGCAGGGCCAACTCGTCGGCATACTTCAGCACCGCGGGAGCCGGCGCCGCCAGGGCATATGCTTTTGTTAACTCGGCGACTTTTTGCAGGAAAGACTTTTTGCGCTCATCTCCTTCAAGAATGAATTCCATTGCTTCTGCGATGCCCTGGAGCCGTTTGTCGCCGCTCAATGGAATCAAAGCGCGATATTCGAACTTCTCAAACAGCCGTCGGATGACATCCAGCTTGTCTTCAAATATCGTGACGGCCTCTTCCGCATAGTGCACCGTCTCCCTGTTGCTGCCGCCGCTGTCCGAGTACGTAATGAGCGCTTTGCGCAGCGAATCGGCGATGCCGATGTAATCTACTATGCGGCCGCCCGGTTTGTCGCGGAAGACCCTGTTAACCCTTGCAATCGCCTGCATCAGGTTGTGTCCGCTCATCGGTTTGTCCAGATACATCGTGTGCAGGCTGGGGCAGTCGAATCCCGTTAACCACATGTCCCGCACAATCACGACCCCAAGTTCATCTTCCGGGTCTTTGAAGCGCTGTGCCAGCGCCTCGCGCGCCGACTTTGTGCGGATATGCGTCTGCCACTCCGGCTCGTCCGAGGCGCTGCCGGACATGACGACTTTGATGCCGCCTTTGTCGTCGTCCTCGCTGTGCCACTCGGGGCGTTGTTTAACAATGATATTGTACATCTCCACGCAGATGCGCCGGCTCATGCAGACGATCATCGCTTTGCCGTCCAGCGTTTGCAGCCGTGCGTCAAAGTGCTCCAGCAGATCAGCGGCAATCAATTCAAGGCGCTGCTGTGAGCCGACCAGCGCCTCCAGCGACGCCCATTTGATGCGCTGCTTTTGTTTGCTGTCGTCGTCTTCATCGGCTTCGGTCAGCGCTTCAATTTCCGCATCCAATTGCGGCAGAGCGTCGGAATCAAGTTCAATCTGCGCCAGGCGGCTTTCGTAGTAAATCGGCACGGTCGCGCCGTCTTCCACCGCACGTTGAATGTCGTAGGTGTCGATGTAGTTGCCGAAAACCCCGCGGGTGTCTTTGTCGTCGGTCTCAATCGGCGTGCCCGTGAATCCGATAAACGACGCCTGCGGCAGCGCTTCGTGCACTCTGCGGGCAAAACCGTCGACAAAGTCGTACTGACTGCGGTGCGCTTCATCGGCGATCACGACAATGTTTTTGCGGTCGGACAGCGCTTTTTCCCGCGTTTCCGAGAGGAATTTCTGGATCGTTGTGAAGTAGACGCCGCCGCTGCTGGTTGTTAACTTGCTGCGCAGATCGGCGCGGCTGTTAATCTGCACGGGCCGCTGCCGCAGCAATAAATGATTGGCGGCGAAGGTGTTAAACAACTGCTCGTCGAGGTCGTTGCGGTCGGTAATGACGACAATTGTCGGATTTTTCATATCCGGATGCCGGATCACCTTGGCGGCGTAAAACAGCATCGAAAGACTTTTACCTGAGCCCTGTGTGTGCCAGACAACGCCGATCTTGCGATCGCCGAATTGTCGCATTAAATAACGCTCCCGCTCTTCTCGCGCCCGGTTGGGATCGGCGGCTTCGGCCTCGCGGAATCGACTGTAGAGCGTGTTGGCCGGCGCATCGACGCCGCAGGCAAAGAGCGTGCATTCCAGCGCTTTGTTCACCGCGTGAAACTGGTGGTAGGCCGCTGCCTTTTTGCGGATGTCCTTGCTGCGCCCGCCGCTATCTTCAAAGGTCACGAAGTTGATGGCGTAGTCCAGCAGGCGACCGTGTTGCAGCATGCCGAAAAGCGTGGTCTTTAAACCCGGCTGCAGTTTGCCGCCTGTTTGTTTTGTTTCGCCCGGCTCGCGATAGAGTTGTTCGCCGTCGATCGTGCGCCAGGGCATGAATCGATCCCAGCCCGAGGTCAGCGTGCCCGTCCGCGCGTACATGCCGTCGGAAATAATCAGCAGAACGTTGTAGGTGAACAGCGTCGGAATCTGCTGTTTATAGGTTTGCAGTTGGTTAAACGCATGGCGCAGCGTGGCGTTTTCGCTCGCCGCGCTTTTCAGTTCGATAACAACCAGCGGCAGACCATTGACAAAAACCACCACGTCCGGCCGGCGCTCGCGGCGATCTTCGAAGACTGTAAACTGATTCACCGCCAGCCAGGAATTGTTGCTCAATGTCTCCAGATCGAGCAATTCAATGCGTCCGTGTTTCTCGCCTTCTTCGCCGCGCCAGGACACGTCGACGCCGTCGGTTAACATTTTCTGGAACGCGCGGTTCGCGCCGATCAGATCGGGAGAGGGCAGATTCCGGACCTGACGCACGGCGTCGTCGATCGCCTCCCGCGGTGAATCGGGATTGATGTTAAACAGTGCGTCGCGCAGGCGTTCCTCCAGCACGACGTCTCTGAAGGCGTCTTTTTCACTTCGTTCTGCTTTCTCGCCGTCGTGGGCGATCTCGGCTCCTTTGGCAGTCTCGTAGTTGAGATCGTCAAGGAATCCCATCGCCATTTGTTCGACGGCATCTTCATCTGACTTTGCCATGGAACGCGCCTCCAGGAAAAGTGTGAGAGAATTGAACATCAAGTCACGAGTGTTTTGCAGTCATTTCCTGCAAACCTCGATTTTTTATTCAAGTAGCGGTTCCGACAATTAAGAAAGCTTGGCAGCGATTGTAATCCCTGCCGCTGCGATACTGAAGCTCGGCATTGACAATGATCTCCAGCGGGCCTTTAACCCATGGTTTCAGAGAGGCGCTCATTTTACTTCCTCCAGTATTTTGTCGACATCTTTAATCCGCAGTTCACCGGATATGAGTTTGGGGAGGAGGATGTCTCGCAAAGCAGCCAACGTAAAGTACTCATCATCAAGCTTAGTTATCTGGCCTACGTGACTTTCAACAAGTTTGCCAAACTTCAAATAAATACCAGTGGGGGCTTTTACAATCGGAAACTCAGCAACCACTTTCGCTGAGACTCTTTGCCTACCAGATGAACCCGTCATATTGGTAATTGCAAATTCTCTAAATCTTGTACTACGAGCTAAAAAGTAACTAAGCGAAGCCGGGATTGGTTTGAGAGCACTAAGTACAATGTACTCTGTAGAGCCCCAAGCAACTTCACCTTGATTTAGGAAGTTGATAAATGCAGTTTTACCATTTTCGAGACATGGAGTAATTCGTGCTACAATTGTATCGCCGTTCTTAAATTTCATTCCAGACGTAAAATTCCGAATGGTTTCTCCGCGAGGTCGCATCCCCATTGTTGGAAGGCATTTCATGTCAAAGCATCTGGCGGGTTGATTTCTTTGCAGCTTTCTTTGCGGATTAATCTCAAAAGCTGCACTAAGCGCTGCAACCTCCCACCCCCGCGGTACCCAACCCAGCTCCGACTCCACAAACTCATCCGGGAATAAATCGAGAGTTTCCGCATTGAGCGTCATGCGCTCCGGCTGCTCGCGGTAGCGCTGCGCTGTTTTGTGAAACTGTTCCGGCACGTCCTTGCCCGCTTGTACTGCCTTCCAGACTACGGGGTCGAAGTCGATAAACCAACTCTTGAAAATGGCCTGCGCCATCGCTTCCAGTGTTTTGTTGATCTTCCTGTTTAACTCGATCTTGTCGTCGAGGCTGCCGAGTATGTGGGCTATGGCGCGTTGAATTTTAAGCGGCGGAAGGTTGATCTTCATTTGAGAGAATTGAGACTTATTAACAATCGGTTGCGCTGAACCAGAGGCGCTATTCCGGATTTCCAATTTTCGTTGAGATAAATTGTAGTATATGAAGTCTGGTGAGTAATTTCTATTAACAGCGATAGAGTTGATCTGTTGGTTTGTGATGCAGATTGTACTGCTTAAGGCTACTTTCCCCATGTCCGAACCGATACATGTTACCATCACGCTCTTGTTCGGAATTTGGGATGATTTAACTGTGCTTGCCCCCTTTTCTGTCAAGTAGCGTTCGGTAACTTCAATAAACCTGGAACCAGTGAAATCTCTTGGTGTTACAAATGGAATTCGTCCTCCAAAGTTCTCTGGGTTTTTCGTTGATGGAGTTTTGCCCGTTAAAATCTTACCTATATCTTTCAGTGTTTTTGTTTGAAATTGATACTCGTGCATGCGAAAAAACTGAGTGGCGGGTTGGTTACTGTTGATTAGGGTTCCTTCATTTGTTAGCAGTTCAATTTCCACATGCCACTCACACTCAACTCCCTCCAGCTTCTCGCGCAACTCATCCAAGTCATCTTCCGTTAACTTCTCGCCTTTTAACAAAAGCTGGATGTCCGACTGCGCGTGGTATTCTCCGCGTGCGCGCTCGCCCGTCAGATAAATCTCCTCCACGTGCGGATGTGCGCTCAACACTTCGATGATCGACTGTTTAAGCGAGGCCGGAATGCCGTCGTCAATTGATTGCTGTGATCGTTTATTTTTTGCCATCGAATCCCAGGAGCTTGAGGTTGTTGCGAATGATCTTTTCCAGTTTGGCCGACTCATCAAACTGTTCGTAGAGCGTTGCCGTTAACTGTTGCATCGTCTCCTCGAACGGTGCGCCGTTATCCTCAACTTCTTCCGCGCCGACGTAACGGCCCGGCGTCAGCACGTAGTCGTGTTGTTTTATCTCGTCCAGCGTGGCGCTTTTCCACCAACCCGCTTTGTCTTCGTATGCGCTTTTTTCATTGCGCCAGTTGTGATAGACGTCGGCGATAGTTTTAATGTCCTCATCCGACAGTTCGCGGTGCACGCGGTCGATCAGCGTGCCCATGCGCCGTGCGTCGATAAACAATGTCTCACCTTTGCGCTCGCGGAAGGCTTTGCGGCGCGATGCCTTTTTGGAGCGCGTGACAAACCAGAGGCAGACGGGAATCTGGGTCGTGTAAAACAACTGCCCCGGCAGCGCCACCATGCAGTCGATCATGTCATTGTCGATTAAACTGCGGCGAATCTCGCCCTCGCCGCTGGTATTGGTCGACATCGATCCGTTGGCCATCACAAAACCGGCCGTGCCGTCCGCCGACAGGTGGTGCACAAAGTGCTGGATCCAGGCGTAGTTGGCATTGTTGGCCGGCGGCCTGCCGTATTTCCAGCGCAGGTCGTCCTGCAGGATGGCGCCGCCCCAGTCCGACATGTTAAAAGGCGGATTGGCGATGATAAAGTCCGCTTTCAGATCGGCGTGTTGGTCGTCGTGAAAACTGTCGGCAAAACTTTTGCCGAGGTTGGCGTCGATAGCGCGGATCGCCAGATTCATTTTGGCCAGCCGCCAGGTCGTTGGATTGGATTCCTGACCGTAGATCGACACGTCGTCGCGTTTGCCGCCGTGTTCTTCAACAAATTTTTCGGACTGCACAAACATGCCGCCCGAGCCGCAGCAGGGATCAAAAATGCGGCCGTGGTAGGGTTCCAGCATATCCACGAGCAATTTGACAATACACTGCGGCGTGTAGAACTCACCACCGCCCTTGCCCTCTGCCGCTGCAAAACGCCCAAGGAAGTATTCGTAGACGCGGCCCAGCAGATCCTTCGATTTGGCGTCCGCGCCGCCCAGCCCAATATCGCTGATTACGTCGATCAACTCGCCCAGGCGTCGTTTGTCGAGCGCCGGCCGCGCGTAGTTTTTGTTGAGCACGCCTTTCAGCGCCGCGTTCTCGCGTTCCAGCGAGGTCATGGCGGTATCGATTATACCGCCGATTTCCGGCTGTTTGGCGCTATTCTGAATGTGACTCCAGCGCGCTTCCGGCGGCACGTAAAAAATGCGCTCGCTGATGTACTCGTCGCGATCTTCCGGATCGGTGAATTCGGTTTCCCGCGTGGCTTCCAGTTCATCATATTTTTTCTGGAAGGCATCGGAGATATACTTGAGGAAAATAAGCCCGAGCACTACGTGTTTGTATTCGGCCGAATCCATATGCCCGCGCATTTTATCGGCCATGGTCCACAATTTGGCCTCAAAACCCAGATTCGCGCCGTTGCCGTCGTTTTTACTCTTTTTTGTGCGTTTTGCCATCGTTGTCCGCCAAAACCCCTTGTTCTGTAGATACCCTTCAACGGCCTCGTTTCCCCTCTGAACGGGCAGAAAAACCGCCGGAACGCAATATTACGTCATTTTTACCGGATAACGGGTGCACGCTCTTGCCTCAACTCAGTCACGGTGTTGCGTGTGTAATTGTCGTCTGCGTCGCACCGCGCGGTGCGACGCCGCTTTTCCCGCTTGACTTTCCACCTGCGGCCGTCTAAATTGCCGCCCGTGGATGCGCGCAGCTGCTCTCTCTCAGTCAGGTCTCCGCCTGCTGTTCGCGTCTCCGCACTGCCATTGCCTCTACACTCAGTTTGCGGGAATGAACCATGTCCAGCGATTCCGGATCGTCGCACGCCGACCAACAAAAGGTCGCCAAAACAGAGAAAAACCGTCAGGACTGGGAATCCACGCGCGCCGAGGGCAAACTGCGCTACGTGTTTTTTCACGGCATCGCGGGTTTTGGGCTGCTGAACGGCATGCTTTACCTCATCATCACGGCCATCGTGCGCAACCTCGAACACGGCCTGCCCTTGCACCACGGCCACGGATTCAGCTCCTTTTCGCTCACCGAAGCGCTTGTTAACATCCTCGCCTTTGCCCTCGTCTCCGGCGTCATCTGGGGCTTTGCAATGTGGCGCATGAACGACATGATGTACAAGCCCGAAAAGCGCAGCGAATAAACGCCGTCGGTTGTGATTTCAACCGGCCGCCCATTTGAGTCATCCTTAAGCAGTTCGAAAAACGGTCCAAAACGGCCGCTTGGAAGCCGGCGCGTGACGTTCATGCAGTGCGTCTTCCAAAGTTTGCGGTTGCGGTTTTTTCCTTTGGAACAGTTGTCCTGCCCGCCGTACCTTTATGACGTTAAAGGTGTAAACAGAACCGCGCCATTGACCCGTCGGTTGCCGCGTGTTTAATTCACAAAACAATCACGCAGCCGGCATATCACAGAAAATCACTGTTTTATTCATCAACCCCGGGCGAAACCGCGCAGCATGGATTCGCTCCTCTCAAACCGCTGTTGGCAACCGATTCTCCGGCTTTAACAAAAGCGGTGGATCAGCATGCCCCAGGATTCCTCCGCTCCGGATATCCTTTGCCCAGGCTGCCCGCCTTGCTGCGGGCGCCTGGAATATTCCCCCTGCTGATCATTTTCGGTCGACAGGGGCCGGGCCGCCGACGGCACAATCGGCTTATAGGCGCCGGAGCGACACCGATATTAACGTCAATTCACTTTTTTATCCGAAGGGGAGCCAATAATCACATTTCGGGCTTTTCCTTTGTATCACTTGGATTTGCGAGGTTAAAATGATGTTGGACAAAAAAAATCGCGTTAAAACGCTTTTTTGTTTCTGCCTCCTGTGTGTGTGCACGCTGGCGGCCTGCAGCGACAATGGTATGGTTGATTTGCAGGATGTTTCATTACGCGGTCGGTCGCCGCAGCGCTTTGATTATTCCGCAATTCAGAATCCCGATAATCCCTGCAATGATTACGGCGTGCTGCACAATGCCGGTCTGGACTATGTTTTAACTGCGAGCGGTGCGGACCGGTTTGAGGAGTTGGACTACGCGCGGATCAAAGCCGCAAGCGCGGAGTTTGTTATCAGTATCTCCGAGCTGCTGGAGCCGGGAGATCAGGCCGCTGTTGAATCGATGCTGGACAATGTCCTTGTTAACCTGACGGCTGAAGATGCTTATGCCCGGCTGCCCCTGAGCCCGGAGCAGGTCGGAATGTGCCG
Source organism: uncultured Hyphomicrobiales bacterium (assembly GCA_964445695.1). Classification (GTDB taxonomy): domain Bacteria; phylum Bacteroidota; class Ignavibacteria; order Kapaibacteriales; family UBA7675; genus JAUIKM01. Next base: position 316,808 of record CAYULF010000005.1, read on the forward strand.
CTTAATCCACAGAGCCGCCGTGGATGAACATATCGGCAGTCTGGAGGAAATGCTTGCGGCGCTCGATGCTGTTGAACTCGACGTCATCAACTCGACCATTCCCGAACATCAGAAACGTCTGCCGCTAGCGGTTGTGGCGGTCGCCAAACACAGTGCGGTGTATCACGCAGACTACCTTAAACTGCCGCCCGCCGATGTTAAGCAGACTCCCGATGATCTTCTGGCGGACGATCCGAAAAAAAACAAAAAGCGCTTCCGGCAGGTGGTTGAGGCCGATCTTGTCGGTGCAATAACCGGCGCTATCGGTGGGTTTGTCTCGGGACTGATCGGCGGCGCAATCGGCGGATCGCTGGTCGGCGGTCCGGTCGGCGGTATTCCGGGTGCGGCTTCGGGCGCCCTGGCGGCGTCGGCTCTGGGTGCTGTCGGCGGAGCGGTTGCCAGTTCGGCAAATGCAATCATCAAACCGGGTTGAGAAGCTGCAATGAACAGATTGTTTGCCGCACCGTTTCAGTGCAGGCGTCTGCACTATTTAACATTTGTGTCGAGGTGTTCGCATGACTCAATCAACTGAGCAATTTATTCAAAGCTGGGGCCGACTGCGCAAGCTCGGTCGGCGTCGCTACATCCTGTTCAGAGGAATCATGTTCTACGGCGGTATGACGGCATTGATATTCATCCTGCTTAACGCCGTCTGGACCAACGTTGAAAACGGTCGTTCCGTTCTGGATGCAGATGGACTCGAGATATTCGACCTCGCCTACCTGGTCCTGATTTTTACCTTTGTAATCGTGGCAGCCGGATATGCCTGGGGCGCGTTTACGTGGCGACACAACGAGAAAACCTGGCTGCAATTTGTGCAGGAAAAAGGCGGGTAGCGACATTCTCTCCCGTTTTGAGGCACACGTCCGACCAAACGCGGCCGACAGCTTGCGCCGTACTGCCACTGAGCAAGATGCGTCGGCTGCGTTTGATTTTGAGCTTGAGGTCTGTGCATTTGCCGGCGTCAGCATGAAAGAATACAGTGTGAAACAAACCACAAATGGTATTGTGCTGCGAGCTGCAGACCGGCGGTGAGCGAAGCACCGGGGGGCAAACGACGGGCCGGTGCGATGCGACATGTTTACCGACCATTGATTCAAAACAAAGAGGCTGATTTTCGGCCAAAAGATGTTTCAAATCATGCACGCGCAAGATCTGAAATTGAATCCGCGACATTGTTTTCTTTGGATTTATCGCCCTTCATTTATTACATTGGCACAATCGAAGATGAAGTTCGCGGATCAACACCATTGACTTGCCGACCGCAAATTGTTTATGTCGCGATCAACACATGCACCCGGCAGTCAAACTGAAATCACTATTCTATATCATAATTCACGGGCAGCGAGTTGCGATCTACACATGGACACAAACGCCGAGGGCAGCACATATGGTCCCCGGATTGATCGGGTGAATTCGGCGCTTGCAGTCAATCTGAACCAGGACCATTTAAACCGGGACTCATTCGCACCTGATTGTTTTGTTGCAGTCACCTGGAATCCCATCCTGAGAGTCCTCGGAACTGCGTTAAAAGTATTCCGCGCTGCACGTGCCGCAATTGAAGTGCAGGGTGCAAATACTCTGCCGGAGCGGTAAAAATCTCAACGCTGCCGCCGGAGGTATTCCGGTCGCGGTGTCTGCGCGGTTCGGGCTGCGCCTGTGGGCGCTGTTGACGGCGTGGCAATCTGCTCTGCCAGCGCCATCATTAAACCAGGTTGAGGACAGAGTTACGAACAGTAATTGGAATGAAGATCTGCAAAAGTCGGGGAAGCAGTGTTGTTTAACCAAAATGTTGAGGTTCCACAGTGAATCAACCATCTGATCAATTTATCCGGAACTGGGGGCAGGTGCGCAACCAGGGCCGACTCCGCTACATCATGCTCAGAGGAATGTTAATTTACGGCGGCCTGGCGGCCGTAATTTTTGTGCTGCTCAACGCCGCCTGGGCAAATATTCAAAACGATCGTTCGATACTCGATGCCGCGGGACTTGAGATAGCCGACGCCACATACCTCTTGCTGACTTTTGTGATTATGGTCGTGGCGGCCGGATATGCCTGGGGCGCTTTTACGTGGCGACACAATGAAAAGACCTATCTGAAATTTGTTCGGGGCCGCGGCGAGTAATTCAGACGTTGAATCGAATGTTTGCGATTGTTTAATCGTTTGCACTTGTGCGGCCGGCTGCTAGACATGTCGTTTCTGTTGCGCCGCGGCTGTCGGCTGCGTCCATTTTTGCAGATGCATATGTGTCGTTGCCGCGTTGTGACGCTTCTGTTTGACGCAAGTATGCACGTTGACTTGCGGCTGTTGCGAGCACCGCTTAATACCCGCTTTTGTTAACTATCGGGTTTTTAGCCCAGAGACTTTGAGCAAACTCGAAGTCTTCGAGTCTGTTTCTGGTATCTCAGCAGCCGCTTCCGAATTCTGTCTTGAAGATTCCAAACAGCCGCTTGGGAGTCCTTGTCTGGCGTGCATGTGCCGTATGTGTCAAATCCGCTTCACGGTCCGTTGAGTGTGTGTTGGTCTCATTGCCGCTGCTCTGGTTTTCGGCGTGATGCTGGGAATGTTCAACCGGTTAATTCGCAGAAAGAATAGTCTTCACTGAATGTCCGGGAACCGCATAGAAGAAGGTGAATAATCACTGTCTGCCCGGTGAATAAAGCGACGCTCCGAATTGTCAACGCATCAGGAATATCTGCTCAGTTCGGCTGTAGCCATCGTATTCAAAATTGATGATGTATACGCCGCTCTGCAAGTCATCAGGCGCCCACTCAATTGTTGCCGTGCGTCCGCCGGTGCTGCGGATCTGCCCGCTCAAATCATCAACCTGCCGTCCCAGAATGTTAAATACTCTTATCGACATTTCCTGAGGTGCAATATCATCGAACCAAATCAGGGGGATACTGATCGACGTAACAAAAGGATTAGGAAAGGCTTCTTCTGTCCATAGGGTAGGCAGTTTTATCTCTTCAACTTTAGACTGGTTGTTCTCTGCAACGGAAACGATCTGGTCATCAGGTAAAACGCGAAAAAGGGAGCCGTAATTTCCCTGAATGTATGCTGTGCCGTCGGGGAAGGCGTTGACGACCTGCAGAAAACTCTCCGTCCCGGTCTCAATTTTGTGCCAGCTCAGTCCGCCGTCGACTGTTTTAACAAATGCTCCATAACCGCCAGTCGCGTAGCCGACTTGTGGCGTGCTGAAGGATAAACTTTGCAGTCGGTAAACGGTATCGGTTGCGGTGGCCCGCCAGGTCTTGCCGGCGTCCTGAGTCCGGAAAATGACGGAGCGACTGAACTCTATTCCCGGTACATCGTAGCCGACAATGGCAAAACCTTCCGTTTCACTGATAAACTCAATATCCGAAACAACATTGGCGTCGGGGATTGATATCTTCTCCCAGTCTTCACCCGGCAGACCCGAGCGATAAATTACGGCTCTGTTGATTTCTTCACTGCGTGTTTGACCACAAACCAGCATGAGATCGCTGGAAACACATTCAACACCGGAAACGAAGACACTGTCAATACTCTCTATTGATTTCCAGTCTTGTCCGCCATTGTTTGTCGTTTTGATCGTGAATCCGATGTCGCCACCGAACTCCCCCGCAAAAAATCCAAACTGATCATTGCAGAAATCCACTGTTTGTCGAGAATACTTTACAAGGTATTCCCGTTCAAACCGCTTTCCACCGTCGTTTGTTCGAAGGTAACCGCGGATATCGCTTGAAAAGGCAAGTCCTTCATTTTCGTTGAAGAAATACAAATCAACAATCCGGGCGGCTGGATTATAGAATGTATCCAGGGGGTTTTCATCCTGCCAGATCCAGGTAGCGCCGCCATTATCGGTGCGGAATATTCTTTCATTCGTTCCACCGATAAAACCAACGTCTTTATTTACGAATTGCATGTTTGTCAAATTGAACCGAAATTGAGTGTAGTGCGACTGCAGCTTCCAGTTTGCGCCGCCGTCCTCCGTGGTATAGATGCTGTTTAAAGCGCCGACGGCAATGCCGTGGCGTAAGTCGCGAAATTTCACGTCAATCAGAATACTGCGCGTCACTTCCCTGTCCGCCAACTCTGTTGTGCGATATGTACGCCCTTTGTCTTCAGTCATTAACATTCGCGACGCCACCTCGCCGGCCAGGATACCGCGACCCGGTCGCACAAAGTCAATTGCATACATGATCGGAACACCCTGCAGACCGCGTGGCGACCGCTCCACCTGCCAGATTTTCCCCTGATCTTCTGAATGCAACAGGTGCCCGGCAAAGAGGGCGTAAATCGTCCCGAAACTGTCGCTACTAAGGTCTGCAAGCTGACAATCAACGCAGTTGGGAGCATCGTGATAAACTCGTTCCCAGCTGCGCCCGCCGTCTTCACTGCGGATAATACTGCCGTTACCGCCGATAGCCACGGCTATATTCTCACTCAACATCAATACTTTTTGCAGGATGCTGTCGGTCGGCGCAGGAAACGTTCGCCAGCTTTCACCGCCGTCGTTCGTGCGTCTCACCAGGCCTTCGTCGCCGACCAGGACTCCGACTTCGTCATTTCCAAAACTGACTGAGCGTATAGCCCTGTTGCCGCCGCTTTCCTGTAGCGTCCAGGATTCGCCGCCGTCGCGGCTGCGTAAAATTGTACCGTTTGCACCGACGATCGTCGCTCTTTTGTCATCGACAAAATCGATCGAGTACAGATCTGCAAGCGTGCCGGCAAACTGTCGTTCCCAGGTCTCGCCATTGTCTTCACTGCGCAGGATCGTGCCGTTTGTTCCCACAATAAAGGCCTTGTCCTGCGCCGCAAATTCGATTTCCAGGAACGTTGCATCGAGGCGTTGCAGTACTTCGAACGTGGATTGTGCAGGCAGCTTCTGCACAGGCAACAAGAATATGATCGCAAGAGCCCACAGAGATGTGTTTTGGAATGCCGCTGTTGTAGTGGAGTTTCGCATGAAGGTTGTGAGTGAATAAATAAATGAAGAGTGTTACTCATTTTGAGTTATTATACCCAATCAAACCAGAGCAGGCAAGTTGTGTAACGCACCTGCTCTGAATTCACATCATTATTGCTGAACGGTTTGCATCTAAATACCTGCAGACAGATGTGTGTGAGGTATTTTGCCACAAACACCTCGGCCAATTCGAATGTTACTCACAGCCGCCCACACAATTGGAGAACCAACCGGTTCCGAAACTGGGTTCCCAGGAAATCACGTCGTTCGGCTCCTGTGGTTCTTGACAGAGTATCAGCGTTGGTGTTGAACCGTGAGCTGTTGTAACCAGTTTGGGCGGATTCTGACCTTCGGAATCTATTACATAACAGACAGTGTACGTGCGAATGCAACCGAAGGCGGTCTCACATACCGTCATGAGAATTGTGTTGGAAGGAGTGTAGTAAGCCTGGAAACAGGTCGCCAGGACCAATTGGATGTAGGGCGGCGATTGATCGGGGCAATCTGGAATGCCGCTCGCATTTACCGGCCAGGGATTGGATTTCGTGAGTTCTTCCATGATTTGGTCGAAAATGTCCGCGCTATGCAGATCCTGTCCCGCCACACATGTGGGGTCCTGGAATTCAATCTCATGCATGAAAATTTCATGCTTGCCGCAACCGTTGGTGCGATAGCAGTAGCGAACAAGTACGTCGCATATATTCGTGCCGAACTCAATCTGATACCAGGCGGCATTGGTCTGCCAGGCTACGTTGTCGCAGCCGGTACCGCTCACCGGCGGACATTGAGCCGCCGCCGATGCGGCAAAGATAGTAAGTGTCATGGCCGCCGTAAGCAGCAAACGAAAAAATTGCATTGATTTCTCCGGGAGTTCATTAATGGATACTATTTTTTGGTGAACTGCAGCGAACGAAATGCGTGCACACATTTATCATTTTGGCTGTCTATCTCGCGTACACTGGTCTGGAATGTGCGATTGATCATGTGCACGTGACTGTCCAAGCTAAGCTCGGTAAATTTCTTATGCAAAGAAAACATGGTGCGCCGACTTCTGCCTGGAAAACAGTTCTTCTTCTCCGTATGGGCAACCAGGGAAAAAGGCATGTCACCGGAATTGAGTTCAGTGGGGATGTCCGGCTTTTCCTGAGCCGGCAAGGCGTGTCCACCTTGCTTCAGCATCTGGTGTCTGCTGAATTACTGGATGCAAGGTCTGGATATTTGCGGCGTATTGAAATCTGTTAAAAAGGAGAGATTGGGGGCTCGTCTGGACGTCTGACCCGGTGTTGAAAAAGCTCCAAACCCATCAACTCATCGCTCCGCTCTGCGCGACTAACAAGAGAGGCTGTTTAATCAGCAAGTGAGAAGGTGCCGGAACTGATTGTTTAAGCGAGATTCTCCGCCAGATCGAAGAGCCGACGCAGCATGGAAGCCCAGTGTCCGGTTTTGTCCATGCGCTCGCGCTGGCTGCGCAGCTTTTGATGCATGAAACGAATCGAGGTTCGGTCGCCGCTGGGAATCAACGAAACTGTTAACGTGGTCGGATGAGGATCGTCATTCTCTATCAAGCGCAGGCGGATGTAATTCTCTTCTTTAACACCGCGTACCTCGCAGTGCAAACCTTCTTCCGTCGTGAAGGTCGCGCCTTTAACCAGCGGCAATTCGTTAACAGTTCCAAGCCAGAGCGTGCGCGCCGGATGGTTGACCAAAAAATCCCAGGTGCGTTTAACATCCATGTGGAATATTTTCTGCGTGCTGGCCTGGAACTCCTTCTTTTCGTTTTCGCCGACCTCGCGTTTGCTGCGGGCAATTTCGTATTCGCCGATGATGGTCTGCTGCCACCAGGCATGTGAGATCAGATTCTGTTCTTCCAGCCACTTAACCGCGTCCGCGTGGGAGAGGGAGATGACATTGCCCTCGTCGAGCAGCGCAAACCACTCCTCCCAGCTGCGGCCGGTTTTTTCGAGTACGCGTTTGTCGGAAATAATGCTGCTGCCTCGCGGGATGGGATGGCGCGTCATGAAAACCTCCATGAGTGTGTGATAAAAGCGTTGGTCGGGCGGAAAATAACAATGGCCCGATAAAATCGAGCCATTGGGGTGTTCCTGACGGTGCGGAGAGAGAGGGATTCGAACCCTCGGTAGAGCAGGACCCTACGCAGGTTTAGCAAACCTGTGCCTTCAGCCACTCGGCCACCTCTCCGTTTCGATTTCTCGAAGAGTGCAAAGATACGGCGCGCGCCGAAACCGGCAAAAAATATTTTAATCGGTGGCGGAGCAAAGCGCCGAAAATGCCGTCCGCGCCCGTCATTCGGAAGTCTTGGAGCTTTTTGCTAGATTTTGCGTTCCCCCAGCCACAATCCGCCCGGTCCTGCCCTGGCGACCTTCCTTTGAGGCCGCCTGAAGAAACGACCGTGCCGTGAAACCACCTTGTAGAACCAGAAGTCGCCGCCGACGCGGGCGACGGGAATAGTACGATGAGCGCACATCACAATCGCCTGCGGGCGCTGAGTCTGAGTCTTGTTTTTCTCCTGTTTTGCAGCACCGCCGCCGCCAGAGACGGCTACGTCTATGGTTTTGCAAACAGCAATCCGGGCGCGGCTTTCGGGCGCACGAGCATCAGCAGCGGTGAAGTCGAAGTCCTCAATCCGGGCGTGGCGGAGTTCGTGACCGTGCGTCGCGGCATCGCCGCCATCGACCTGCAGCGCGGCTACTACACCTGGTACAACGATGAAGGACTGGCGCAGATCGATCTGGCCGACGGCTCATTCCTGCGGACCTTTGAGCTGGAGGACAATCTGATCGAAGGTTTAACATACGACCCGGTTACCGACCGCTTTTACTGCATCTTGCTGGCGGGCGGGCGCATTGTCTCAATCCATCCCGAGACGGGCAAAAGCGAGCTTGTTGTTATTACGAGCGGTCTGTCGGGCTTTGCCAACTGCGGCGCTTTTTTTGATCGGCAGCGCGGCCGGTACATTTTTCAGTCTTTCGGCAACGGGATATTTACCTACGATGTCGCCACACGCGAACTGGTCAGCAACTTCCTGCCGCAGCCCGGCCTGCTGCCGATGTTTAACATCGAAGACGGCCGCTTGTACATGCTGACCGACAGCGTTGTCGCGGGGACCGCTTTGTTTGGCATTGATCCCGAGGACGGCGCTGAATCCACGCCGCGCGAGGTAAACATCAACGGTGCGCCGGACCTCGTGCGTTGTGCGCGCGGCATTCACGCGGCCGGCAAAAAGCTGTGGTTTGGGCACAGCGCGGGAATGCTCGTCATCGATCTGGACGAGCCGTCGCAGGCCGTCAACCACGACATCAGTCCGGTTTTTTTTACAGGCTCGGTCACCTATAACCGCTCGCCCCTGACGCGCCCGCGCATCGGCGGCCGCTTATTTGCCGACCGCAATGAAAATTGTGTGCGCGACACGATGGAAGAGTACCTGAGCGGTTTCCCTATTCAGTTGCTGCCGTCGAAAACAATTGCACGCAGTCTCAGCGGCGGATTTTTCACCATGAGGTTTGATCAGGGCGAGTTTGACATCACGCCGATTGCTGAGTTTCCCTGGCGCGTCTCCTGTCCCACGCCGCCGCGCCGCATTGTTGTGGACGAAATGGGACTGGTGGAAGGCGATCTGGAGATCGGCCTGGTACCGGAATTCGACGTGGAGTTATTTGCAGTTGATATTGCATCTTCGCGAGCGCAAGCCGGCCGCGCTATGACCTACCATCTGAGCTGCTACAACGCCGGCACGCTGCCTTTCAGCGGTGTGCTGCACTTTGAATACGACGCCGTCCTCGAAAATTTTTCCGCAGACCCGGCAGCAGATCTTGTGCAGCCCGGCTTGGCCGAATGGAACTTTGAAAACCTGCCCGTCGGTGCGACGGTGGAGCTGACGGTGCGGTTGATGGTTCCCGGGCGAGAGGAGCTGCGCGGTACGACTATCTGTGCGAAGGCCGAAGTTGAGTATGCGGACACGGGCAACGAGTCATTGGACAGCCGCGCGGAGAGCTGCACGGAAATCCTGGCGTCTTTTGATCCCAATGACAAAGCCGTGGCGCCTGCCGGCGTCGGACCGCGCGGATTGATCTCACCGGAGGTGCGCGGCCTTACCTATACGCTGCGATTCCAGAACATCGGCACGGCGCCTGCGCGCGACGTGGTGATCCGCGACACGCTGAATACCGATCTGGTTCTGAATGTCATTCGTTTTGGTGCGGCGACACACGAGTACAGTGCGGCGATTGAGGACGACGGGGTGCTGGAGATTCGATTTGACGACATCGAGTTGCCGGGTAAGGCCCAGAACGAAGCCGCCAGCATGGGCGCAATTAATTTTCACGTGTTCTTGCAGCGCGGATTGGAGAATGGCGTCGAAATTCACAACCGCGCGGCGATCTATTTCGACTTCAATGCTCCGGTGATCACCAACACGGTGATAAACACCATCGACGACGAGATTTTGGCTGTACCGGACGACAGACCCGCGCCGGCTGAAGTTTTGCCGATCGATCTGCGCGAGGTCGAATCCGGCGTATTTGCGGCGCGCTTTGCACAGTCGCACAGAGGACAACTGCGGGTTTACGACATCACCGGCGCACTGCAATTCAGCGTCGACGTGCACGATGCGACGCAGTACCTGCTCGACCTGCGGGCACTGCCGGCCGGAATGTACTTTGTGCAGCTCGATCACGCCGCCGGCCGTTCTGCGGCTCATCTGCTGCTGCGTCACTGAGTGCGATACATTCCAGTTCGGAGCCGGGAAGTCAGGCGGAAATTCAGTCGGATTCGATGATCACCGTCGCCGTGGCGTAGCAATGCGTGTGTGAGAGTGAGACGTGGAAGCGCGCGTGGTTCCAGCGCTCGGCAAGCGTGCCGTTGAGAATCAGGTAGGGACGACCGTCCTGCTCGCCCGTGGCGCGGCCAACGCTGATGTCGCGCCAGGAAAACATGTCCGTCCAGCCCGTGCCGATCGCCTTGGCGAATGCCTCTTTGGCTGCAAAACGAACCGCAAAACCTTCCGCCGGCCGCGAGCGGCTCAGGCAGTAGTCGCGCTCGTGCTCGGCGAAAATCTTGTTCATGAAGTGCTCGCCGAAGCGTTCCAGCGTCTGCTCGATGCGGCCAATTTCCACGATATCCGTGCCGATGCCGATGATCATTACTGCGCCGCTCTGATTTGTTTGATGCGCTCCACCAGCGCCGGCAGCGCTTCGCCCGCCGGCATGCGCAGCGAAAAGTCCGCCACCGAACTCAGCTGTGTTTCGTGCGGATTGATTTCCACGAGTACCGCGCCGTGATTCTGCGCTATCAGCGGCAGCTGCGCCGCCGGAAAGACCTCGGCCGAGGTACCGATGCTGAAGTAAACCTGGGCCTGCCGCGCCGCCATGTCGGACGCACGCAACACGTCCTCCGGCAGCATCTCCCCGAACCAGACGACGCTGGGACGGATCAGGCCGCCGCACTCGCAGCGCGGGATTTCTTCGATCTCGCCGGTTGGAAACTCAAAGGTTTTGCGGCAGTCCACGCAGAAATTGTCGATGATGTTGCCGTGCAGCTCCAGAACTTTTCGGCTTCCGGCGGATTGGTGCAGGCGGTCGACGTTCTGCGTCGAAAGCGTAAAACGCGGGAACAGTTCTTCCATCTCCGCCAGGGCGCGATGCCCGGGGTTGGGCTGCACCGAATCGATAATTCCGCGTCGGTACTGATACCAGTCCCACACCAGCTGCGGATTAGCCAGGAATCCGTCCATGCTGGCCAGCTCCGCCGGATTGAAACGCGACCACAGACCGTCTTTGTCGCGGAAAGTGGCAACGCCGCTCTCCGCTGAGATGCCCGCGCCGGTGAGTACGGCTATGGACTCCATACCCGCGAGGAGTTCGATGGTTTCGTCGGGAAAATGTGTGTCGGTGATGATCATGGCCGGTCCGTTGGGAGTAAAAAAGAGCTGTGAGCCCTAAGGGCTCACAGCTCTTTTTGATTCTCTAGCGCTTGTGGCAAACTCCGCCGTCCGCCACGATCAGCAGGTCCCCTTCGCAGGTGCCGCGGCCTTCCAGCGTGTCGCCGTCGCGGTACTCAAAATCCTGCGTCAGGTTGTAGACGCCCAGGCGTTCCTCGTGGCTGGAATACAACCCGATCGAGTTGGCCATCACCGGCAGCAGCTCCGTCATCGGCATGATGTCGGCGGCGTCGAGGCGGAAAATTTGCCCGGAATATCCGCGGCACACAAATATCTGCATGTAAATTCACCGGCTTGGTTGGATTTGGGGCCTGGGCGATGCCATTCGCGTCACGGCCTGCTATTTTTTGTTTGTCGCCGGGTTGGCGGCGTCACGGCTTTGTCGAGCAACTCGGCCGTCAGTTCGTGCAGCCGCGCCGTGAGCGAATCGCGGCTATCGACGTGCAGGCGGCCCGACACATTGGCGACGGGGATCAGTTTTTCCGGGGTCAGACGCGCCAGGTCCAGGCGGATTTCGGCCGCGTTGCCGCCGGCTTCCTCCTGTGGTTTGTGCTCAACCGTGATGGGATCAAGAGCTCCGCCCAGCACGTATTCAACGCCGAAGAACTGCAGCGTCTGGATTTCAATGTCGGTTGGCGGTCGGTAATTCTCCACCAGATAAAAGCCGTTCATTGCGTACATCGTGTCGCGCGTGTCGATATCGACCGCCACAAACTGCTCGTGTTTGCGCGCTTCCTCGCCGATAGCCACCACCGCGTGGTAGGAGTTGACGATGTGCTCGTTGAAGAGATTCCAGCCCGACGCGGCGTTTTCGGCGATGCTCAAACCCGTCACCACCAGCGGCGCGGCCGGCTGTACATCGTAGGGTTTTTCCGCAGTTGCAAAGAGGAGGCTGTCGCCGCTTGCGGCGGCCAGGGCGCGCTGCAGCGCCGTCGTCAGCGCCAGATCCGTCACCTGGGCGTTGTCCTCGTCGCGGCGGTAGCGGATGACGTCCCAGCCGAGGCCCTGTGCGCTATTGGCGTACCGGGCGCCGCTGCGCAGCGTCACTTCCACTCGCAGCAGATTCTGCACGCGGTCCACGCGCACAAAGGCCAGCGCGTCGGCCTGCAGCGCCGTGCCTATGGCCGCGGCCGTGGGCGACTCACCCAGTGTTTCAATGGAATCGAGCGCGGCGTTGCGCTGCGGCAGGTTGCGGTAGTCCCATGTATCGACGAGTTGCAGGCAGAGGTTCAGCGCCGCATCGACGTGCGCCTCGGAGATATTCGGCGCGCCGTTGCCGCTTTCGGTTGCAGCGAGCACCAGCGAGCGCGACTGCGCGTTGTGGCTGATCGACTTGTCACTGAGCGACTTGTTACCGGTTTGCGACTGACCGGTTTCTGTCCCGCAGGCTAACAAAATAAAGCCGCAGGCGCTCAGGCAAATCAGGAAATACACAAGGGAAGGACGTACAGCAGATGTGCCGATGTTCATTTTGTTTAAGCGCCCGGAAGTACAACAAAGTGACGTGTTTAACAGCCCGTAAAACATGCTGTTGTTTAAGCGCCCTCAGGCGCGGCGTTTTTTCTGCTGCGCCAGGAAGTCGCGGAATTGCGTTTCGTCCATGGTATTGATAATGTCGTCGGGCCCCAGGCCGCCTTTGCGCGCTATCATCAATCCGTAGCGGACGTAGCGCAGGTCGTCGCGCCGGTGTGCGTCGGGATTAACGGCAAACTTGATTCCCATGTCGCGGGCGCGGCGCGCATTGCGCCAGGACAGGTCCAGGCGATGCGGGTTTGCGTTGATTTCGATCACCGTACCGCATTCCGCGGCGCGTTCCAGCACGGCGTCCATGTCAAAGTCGTAGGCTTTGCGCGCCAGCAAAAGGCGTCCTGTCGGATGCCCCAGAATTGTCGTGTAGGGATTTTCAACAGCGCGGAGCAGTCGCGCAGTCATCGCATCACGAGCCATGTTTAACACGCTGTGCACGGAAGCGACGATCATGTCGAACGTTGCCAGCACGTCATCGGGGTAGTCGAGCGAGCCGTCGGGCAGAATGTCGGATTCAATGCCTTTCAACACCGTGATACCGTGGCCCTGTGTGTTAAACTCGTCGATCTCGGCGTGCTGTTGTTTAAGTCGCGCCGCGTCGAGCCCATTGGCGTAGAAAGCGCTGCGGCTGTGGTCGCAGAAACAGATGTAACTGCTGCCCAGTTCTTTGGCGGCCAGCGCCATGTCCGGCAGGCTGTCGCGCCCGTCGCTCCAGGTGCTGTGAATATGCAGCATTCCGCGCATCGCAGCATCGTCCACGCGCGTCGGAAATTTCACTTCCTTGTTGTTGTTTAAGTTGGCCGCGTCGTCGCGCAGTTCCGCAGGCACCGTTTGCAGGCCGAGAGCGGCGTAGAGTTCGTCGTCGCCGGCAGGATGAAATTCCCGGCCGTCGTGTTTAAGTCCTTCGCTGCCGATTGTCAGCTTGTTTTCTGCCGCAATCTCCGCAAAGCGTTCGGCGTAGGCGGGAGCTGCGCTGTCCTGATGCCGGCGCCAGGTAAACAGTCCCGCGGGTACGGTTTGTATGTTGACCGGCAGACCGGAATGACCGTGGCCGCGAATGCCGTCGTCTCTTCCTTCAATGTCGTCCAGTTGATCGGTCAAACCCTGTTGCAGCGCTTCCGGCGTGGCGCCGACAACCAGAATGTCTACAGCGCTGATCGTTTCGTCGACCAGGCGCAGTTCGCCGCTCAGCTCGGCGCGCTGAACGCCGTCAAGCACTCGCAGCGCCGCCAGAATTTCCTCGGCGTTTTCGACGGCGCGGCCCAGGTGGAAGTTGTCTTTGCGCAGGTTCCACTGCTCAATCGATTCGAGGATTTTTGCCTGCGTTTTCTCGCCGAACCCCTTGAGGTCGACCAGGCGGTTTTCGCGGCAGGCGTACTCCAGCTCGCCGATGCTTTCAATGCCGAGCGCTTCGTTGATGGCCAGGATTTTCTTGGGGCCCACGCCTTTGAGCTGCGTCATCTCAAACAGTCCGGCGGGTACCGCCTGCCGGAGTTCGTCGTGCGCGGCAATCGTGCCGCTGCGCATGAATTCACGAATGGATTCGGCGATGCCTTTGCCCACGCCGGGAATTCCGGCTATGTCGTTTTCGGAACTCACAGCGGGGTCGAAGTCGCTGCGGTCGATAGCGCGGGCGGCGTTGGCATAAGCGCGCGATTTAAAGGCGTTTTCGCCGTTCAGTTCCATCAGCACGGCGCTGTCTTTGAGCAGTCGGACCAGGTCTTCTTTCATGGATTGCGCATCGAATTGTTGAAAGCGCCGGTTGGAGATCCGGTCGTGGCCGGCGGCGGCAAATAGCTGCGCCCCGCAAGCGTCGGGCGGGACGGGCCGCCAAAATAATGATAAAAGCGCATCTTTCAGCAGGATTTGGACACGCGCCGCGCGGCGTATGCGTCATGCCGCCTATGAAAGCGCCCATCCACGTCCGCTTCTTTCTGCGCCTTCTGGCTTTTGCCGGCATGTGGAGCGCCGTGCTTTCCGCCTGCGACGGATCGGGCAGTCGTACGCGCCCCGCGGAGAGCAGCGCCCTGGCCGTAGCCGACAAAGGTGAAGCGTCGCAGGACGCCGACGCGCGCATCCCGCCCGACGACATTCCCGGCCTGCCGCCGTACCGCCCGATGGCGGGCATGACTATTGCCGACAATTTTCCCGACTACGCCACGGATCAGGCGCTGGTCCTGTGTGATACGCTCAAAAAACGCGGCGTCACCTGGGTCGCGGTGACTCCCTGCGGCGCAATGTCTTCGATCACTTCCCGCAATGTTTTCTGGTCGCGCTGGGCCGAGCGCGATTACGTCGGCGCGATCCGGCGCATGCGCAGTCACGGCGTGCGCGTCCTGCTCAAACCCTATATCTGGTGCAATGAATTCTGGACGCACAAAAAGTGGACCGGAGACATTCGCTTTGCGGATTCATCCGACCGCGCAGCCTGGTTTGAGTCTTACACGCAATTCATGATGGACAATGCGCGTTATGCGCGCGACGGCGGCGCGGACATGCTGTGCATCGGTCTGGAACTGCCGCAGCTGACGCCCTATGAGGACGAATGGCGCGCGTTGATAGACTCCATCCGCATTATTTACACAGGTCCGCTGACCTATGCCGCGCATGGGACGGAAGAGGCGGATCGGATCGCTTTCTGGGACAAACTTCAGTTTGTCGGCATCAATCTCTACCCGAACCTGAGCGGCGACGTGGATCCCGACGACGCCTCGCTGCGCAACGGCTGGGGACCGATCATCAAAAACTGCGCGCGCATAGCCGAACAGCATCAGCGCGAGATCATTCTGACGGAGGCGGGTTTCCGCAGCGTCGTGGCGGCGGCTCACAAACCCTGGGAGTGGCCCGAACACGAGGAGCGTCCCGTGAGCATGTCGCACCAGTCGCAGGCCTACCGCATTCTGGCGGATGAGCTCTACCCGCAGCCCTGGTTTGCGGGTATTTTCTGGTGGAAAGTTTTTACAAACCAGAGCGCCGGCGGCCCGCGCGACGACACGTTTACGCCGCAGGGCAAACCGGCGTTTGATGATTTGCAGCGCGGTTTTGCCAGATTGCACGGCATGTTCGTGAACGGACGCCGCGTGCCGGCTGTACGGCTGGAAAATTGACGACGGCGCACATGGCGGCGTCCTTAACTCAGCGCCTTTGACGGCTCATGTTTCCACAATTTTGGCTGAAGGGAACAACACTGCACTATGATGAATTCCTTGAACGACGCGTCGGTAGCACGCCTGATCGAGATTGCCCTGATAGAAGACATTCAGACCGGCGATATCACGTCCGAGAGCACGATTGACTCCGAAGATCCCGCCAAAGCGACGATCTTGTACAAACAAGACGGCATCGTCTGCGGTCTGCCGATAGCACGTCTGGTGTTTGCGTCCATCAACAGCTCGATCGATTTTAACACGTCGGTGAAGGAAGGTGCGCGTATCGAGGCCGGCACGGTGGCCGCCAAAGTCAAGGGGCCGGCCATCGACATCCTCAAGGGCGAACGCGTGGCGCTCAACTTCATGCAGCGCATGAGCGGCGTGGCCACGCTGACCCGCAAATACGTCAAGGCGATTGAAGGCACGGGCGCGACGATTCTGGACACGCGCAAGACTATCCCCGGCTGGCGCATTCTGGACAAATACGCCGTGCGCACCGGCGGCGCGAAAAATCATCGCTTCGGGCTGCACGACATGGTGCTGATCAAGGACAATCACATCGCCGCGGCCGGCGGCATCAAGATCGCGGTTGAGCGCTGTCTTGACGCCATCGGCGACCGCGACATCAAGATTGAAGTCGAAGCGGCGGACATGGATCAGGTGCGCACCGTCCTGGAGTGCGAAGGCGTCCACCGTATCATGTTCGACAACTTCACACCCGAACTTATGCGCGAAGCCGTCGAACTCGTCGGCGATAAACTCGAGACGGAAGCGTCCGGCGGCATCAACCTGCAGACGGCGCGCATGTACGCGGAGACGGGCGTCAAGTATCTCTCGGTCGGCGCATTGACGCACTCGGCCACAGCGCTCGACATCTCAATGAATATCAGTTGATTGTAGTGTCGCTCCGACGCGGTCGGACGACGCAATAAACAAGAACAGCGCGGGCCCGCAGCTACTGCGGGCCCGCGCTGTTTGTACGCCGACTGTTGTGATTCGATCCATTTCCGGCGTCGGATGTCAGACTTCCGCCACGACGATGGAGACGGACGCTTTACCGCCCGCTTCCAGCTGGACCGCGGCTTTGTCGAACACAGGGCGTCCCGGCTCCGGGTAGTTGCTGATGCCGACGGGTTCGTCGGGAAAACCAATCCAGTTCGTGTCGAGTTTGCCGTTGCCGTTTGTGTCGTGGATCACCAGAATTGCGTAGACGGCGGCCGGAATGTCCTTGAGCTCCACCGTGCACGCTCCTTCGGCGATTTTTACCTTCAGAATGCGAAAGGCCTTGTCGTCGTCGCGCGGAAAACCGTCGTCGCTGTTGAACACTCGGATAATCGCCTGTCCTTCCGCCGAAGCAAAACCGGTGGCATTGATCAGCAAGGTTCCTCTTGCGCCGGCCTGGGTCTGCGGCTGTTCGTCGTCGGCCGCGGCCTGTGCGAACAAAAGAATCATAGGAACTACAATGGCTGCGAGTCTGGCTGATGCCTGCATACTGTCCTTTCGACTGTCTGCGTTGAAAAAAGGCGGATGTCCGCCCGGTCGGTAGTTAATGGGGCAGAGACAGAGGCGAGTGCGTGGTTGCGTTTTTTTCCGCCGTGCGCGCAAATTCGGCCGACTGCTGTTTCTGTGCCGCAATAGTGCTAATTTGGCGTCTATGATATCCGGCACCTTCGATCGAATTCTGCTTGTACTCCTCGTCTGCGGCGCGGCCGTCTGGCTGGGCGGCTCGTTGCTGCGCGCGCAGATATTCTACAACCTGTTTACTCCCGGCACGTTGAATTTTCACGGCAACTTCGGCGCCGCGGCGGAACTGCAGAGTTTCCGGCTGGTGGCTCTGAGCGGCACGGTGGTGCTGTCCGCCTACGTGGTGACCGCGTTGAGCGCGCTGCTGCTGTTTATCCGCAAACGGTCCTGTTGGCGCAGCGAAAGCTGGCTTTTCATGGCCGGTGCGATGTTTTTCCTCTATGTACCCGTTGAAATTGCACAGATGGTCTACGACGCCGAGCTGACGCGTCTGTGGTTCCCGCTCTGGTTTGATGAAGCCGTTACCCCGACGGTGGCGATGTGCCGCAGGCTGCTGCTGGAACGCCTGCAATTCTGGGACGGTTATGGCGGCATGCTGGCCGCGCTGGCGGGCCTTGCGTATCTAAGTTCTGCAATATTGCTTATCTGGCGTCCACGGCCGGCGACGGATGCTGATCCCGCCACTGAATGACTGGACCGTATCTGGTTTAACTACTTGCCGCCGATTAACATCACGCGGACGATGGCGCGTCCGTCCGGACTGTTTAACTCACAGGTGTAGGCTCCTGCCGGCAGGTCGGTGAAGTCGGCGCGGATGGTGTGATTGCCGGCTGCCAGATATTGACTGTTTAACTGACGCACCTGAATGCCGCTGTTGTTGTACAGATTGAGCGTGGTCATGCCCGCCCGCGCCGTCGTGAAACGGATCGACGCATGTGCGATTACAGGGTTGGGGAAGACGCGCAACTGCGGTTCGGAGGTCGTTTCCACCTCAACGTCGGTGACGGCCGGCAGCTTCAGGTAGTCGCGGATTCCGCGCAGCAGCGCTTCGGCCGTGCGGTCGTAATTGCCGGCGGTGGCGCAGTTCATGTCCTCGTACGTCAGCGCCATCACGTTTTCGTTGAAGTTTAACCAGAACCAGCTTTCGGGAAAATGTGTCGGCGTGGCGTCCTTCCAGCTGACAAGGTAGTCCCATGCCTCGATGCCGTCTGGGTCGTGCGTGCGCACGGCGTTGATAAAATCGCGCTGGTCGGCCGCAAACTGCGGCGAGGTACCTGCTTCGTCGTGGTAGACAAAGTATCGTTTGCAGGCGTAGGCCGAGTGCATGTTAAGCGCCAGGCGGATCGGCGCGTCGGAAGCCATCAGGTTGGTGTAATATTGTTTAAGTGCGGCGGCTTCGGGCTGCGGATCACTTTTGTCCCATTCGCGCTCCAGGTCCACGTCGTTGGCGTTGTGACGCGGTATGTCGTTTTCCACGCCGTCGGGATTTAACATCGGCACGATGTGCCAGACGACCGAATTGCGCAGGTGGCGTCCAAAGGGCGTTTCGGACAAAATGAGTTTAATCATTTCGTGCGTCACATGCCAGGACTGTACTTCGCCCGGGTGTGTGCGCGCGTGAATTGTTATCGTGCGGCGCGGTTCCGTTTCCGGCTGGTCGGAAGTGATGCGCATCGCCCAGATGGCGCGCCCTTCCACCGAATGGCCGATTGAATCGATGTTAACATATGGGCTCTGACTCCAGTGCGAAAGGTCGTGCAGCAGATCGCCGTAGCCGTAGCCCCAGGCGTCGCCCATAAACTCGAGCGCTTCTTTTGGTCCCCAGGTCGCACTGGCTTTGGGAATATCGCCTTCGTCGATCGACGCGAGCATCAGCGGTTGGTGGTCCGGACAGCCGCAGTCGGCGTACGACATTCTGGGCGCGGCGACAAACAAAAAAATCACGACAAGCCAGCCCGACCAGGGCGCAGGCGCCGTTGATTTGTTTAAGCTTTCAAGCCGCATTCTGATTCCCGTCCGGAACATTGTTCACCCCGTCTGACCAGAGCTGCCGAAACTGTACTGAAGCAGCCTCAACAGCCTTTTTATGTTTGTCGCGCAGCCGGAAGCCTCGCGTCGGCAATAATACAAAAAAACGCCGCATCCGGAATGGGTGCGACGTTTTTGCGATGTCGATGTTGAATGTGCGCACCGGGCGCAGGAATCAACGCATGGATTCGACCTTGTCGGCCACGATGGCATTTACGCCGCCGTTGTTGACGCGTTTGCCGATGACGGCCACGTCGTAGTTGGCGCGATTGACAAGTTCGTCCGTGGCCATCTGACCGTTGCTGTGCACAACGTAGAAGACCATTTTTTTACCGCCGGCGTCGACGAGCAGCGCCAGGGGATGACCTTTGGCCACAGCGGCTTCAGCGCCTTTTTTGTCGACCAGGCCGTCGCCGCCAAGGGCGAGAGCGATAACGTCGACAACTTTACCGACGACGGGTTTGCCGGAGCCGTTCGGCGGCAGGTCGGGCGTCGGAGCGGGCGTGTTGGCGGCCATCGGTTCGTCGGCCGTTACTTCGCCGGAAGCGACGGGATCGTCCTGGGTCACGGCCGGTTCGTCGTTGGTTGCCTCACTCGTGGCGGCGTCCATGTTGCTCATCTCGGTATTCTGATGGGCGTCGGCGGGTTCCGCCTCTTTGGAATCGCTCGAGCACATGACCGTCATTGCAAAGACGCAATTCAGCGCCAGCAGAATGGTCAGTTTTTTCATCGGAAAATTCTCCGGATTCAATGATAGATGTTGGGGAAAAGTTCGTGCGGCTTTGATCGCCGCCGGTCGGTTCAATGTGGACGCCGCCTTTCAGACGGCGTCCGTCATTTCAGGCCGGATCCGGATCAGTTGCCTTTGGCAAAGGGAACGTTGGCCACCGGCTGGTAGGAGACCGTCACCGTCACGTAGCGGTTGGGGTCGGAACCCTGCAGGTATTCGCCGCTGAACTCGTGCACCATGATTTTGGCGAAGTTGCCGTCGGTCGTTTTGCAGGCAAAAACGAAGTTGCCGCTTTTGTTCGTGAAGTCGATCATCATGTCCGTCATCGTCGTGGCGTCCAGCGCTTCGGAGTCGAAGACTTCGTCAAAACCGGCCACGTCGTCCCAGACTTTGCCGATCAGCGTGGTTTTGGCTGCATTCTGGTTTTGCGGCGAGGTGTAGACGCCGTTTTCCACGAAGCTGGAAGCATTCGGCGATCCGATCAGCAGTTTCTGATCGGCATTGCGGTAGTCGAACACGATGTCGATGTTGACGTTGCCCGGGCTGGCCACGCGGAAGGTAGCCGGCTCTTCGTCGGCTTCGCTGTAAATCTGCAGGCCGCTGGCGAGCGAGGAAGCAAACTCGTGCAGGTCGATCGAGCCGCCGAGCGTCATCGTGTAGCGCTCTGCAGGGGACCAGCTGACCGTGGCCGGCGTCGTGCTTTCCGTGTCGTCATCCGTGCGGGCGACGATGGAGAAGGTATAGACCGTACCGGCGGTCAGACCGTCGGTGACATTCAGTTGGTTGATGCCCGCGGCAACATCCTGCGCGTCGCCAACCTGAGCGCCGGTTCCATCGGCAATCGTGATCGTATAGCCGGCGAAGTTTGCATTGCTCTCATCGACGCTGGCCGTCCAGCGGATGGCGATACCGGTGCTGCTGAGCGAGGTCGCCTGAACATTCGTCGGCGCGGCCGGCGGCGTGGTCGGGTCCGGCGTCACGGGATCATCGTCGTCGCAGGCGATGATCGTAAAGCTGAAGCAAAGCAAAAGCGCAAAGGCTTTCCAATAGTTTTTCGTCATCATAAATCAAACTCTCCAAAAGGATGAACAAGAACTGTTCAAGCGGAATAAAAAACCGTGTTTAATGCTTTGTAAAATTTTCGATCTGAACAACGGAATTGTCGAGACGGCCGCACAGGCAACCCGCGCACCACTCCGGGGCAGGATTACAGTGAAACACGCAAATTTACCGAATTTTTTCGTGGAATTTCCGAACGTCCAATCTCGTCGATTGTCGATTGTTAGTAAGCCGGGTATGTCAATGAATAGGGAACAGAGGAACTGGTCGCCCTTTCGGTCGCAGAGTGCCGATGTGGGCCCGTTTTCCGGCTGTCCCCCTGGAAGGTGCGGCGGCAGGGTGGCCGATTATCCACCTGCACCGCTGTCGCCGGGAGCGTAAAAAAATACTACGGCGGACCAGGAAGTGCAAAAATTTTCAACATCAAGTCGGCGTACAGTCCGGGTGCCGCGCCGGGAGCCGACCCACCGAGGCGAAGTACAGGTGAGCGCCGCCAAAGTTGGATATTGCCGGGGTAACGCATTGCATGCCGGCGACGGCGCCGCTGAGAATGAATGCTTGGACGGTCCGTGCGCTCTCTTCGTGTACCGCGCGGCCCCGGGAGGGCAATTTCAGCGTCTTCCCGACGCCTCCGACGCTGGGAAAGTGCCGGGTTTTTTTTATCTTCGCGCTTGCAGCATGGAGGGGCGTTCGGCGCCGGTGCGGGAAGAGCGCCGCGACGTTGGACATTTTGCTCCGCCACAATCGGAACAGTCGAAATATTCTCTCATAACCTTGCATCGGTTCTGGTGTATGAAAGCAGAAGCATTGCTTGAAGGCCTGCGCGAACTGGCCCGCCAGCTCGATTTAAACGTTCGTTTTGAAACCGGCAAATTCACCGGCGGCTATTGCATCCTCAATGAAGATCGGCTGATCGTCATCAACAAACGCCTGCCCGTGGAAGTCAAAGTCGCGGTTCTGGCCAAGAGCCTCGCCACTCTGCCGCTGGACGATGTCTTTATCCAGCCGGCCGTGCGCGATTACATCGAGGAAGAACGCGCCAAGGAAAAAATGCACCGCGTGCAACGCGAACGCGACGCCGTCCGCCGCGATCGCATTGAATCCGACGAGTCCGAGCAGGACGTCGACCACAACGCCTCGATGGCGGCCTGAACGCCCCATTAACATCCGACGACCGCGCGGAGCGTGTTTCCGCGCCTCATGTTTCAGTGAAAGCTCATTCTTCCGGCAAACGCGTTCTGATTGTCGGCGCCGGCATCGTAGGCCTGGCGGCGGCATGGAATCTGGCGCAGCGATTTCCCGATCTTGATCTTACCATTCTTGACAAAGAGAGCGGTCCGGCTCTGCACCAGAGCGGTCGCAACTCCGGCGTTGTTCACTCCGGCATCTACTACCAACCCGATTCACTCAAATCCCGATTCTGTCTGCGCGGCAATATGCTGCTGCGCGAATTCTGTCGACGCGAAGACATTCCACTCGAAAACTGCGGCAAAGTCATCGTGGCTATTAATGCGGACGAAATTGCGCGGCTGCAGCGCTTGCATGACAACAACAGCCATCTTGTTCGTTGTGCAATGATCTGTAAAGAACATCTGCGCGAACTTGAACCGCACTGCGCCGGTCGCGCCGCGCTGCACGTCCCCGATGCCGCGGTTGTCGATTTCGGCGCGGTGGCGCGGCGCATCAGTGAGAAGTTGCTGCGCTACGACCATGCGGCCATCTGGAATGAAACAGTTGTCGGGGTCAAAAACTCGGCCGCCGCGCAGCTGGTAGGTTTCAAGTCCGGCCGTGAGTTGGCATGTGATCTGATAGTATTCTGCGGCGGGCTGCAGGCGGACCGCCTGGCGGCGCTGAGTGGCCTGAATCCGGCCGTGCGCATCGTGCCCTTCCGCGGCGAGTACTTTCGATTAAACACGCGCGCGGCGCAGTTTGTGAATGGGTTGATTTATCCGGCGCCGGATCCGGCGCTTCCTTTCCTGGGCGTGCACCTGCATCGACTGGCCGGCGGCGGTGCGGAGTGCGGGCCGAATGCGGTGTTGTCGTTCGGACGTGAGAGTTACGGCGCGAATGAGTTAAACATCCGCGATGCGATGTCGACGTTCAGCTTCGGTGGTTCCTGGCGTTTGTTCAAGCGTCACTGGCGCAGCGGTCTGGAGGAGCTGCGCCGTTCGCATGACAAAACGCGATTTGTTAACTCGGTGCGGCGGCTTGTGCCGGAAATCGCGGCTGCGGATCTGACGCCGCGCACGCCGGGCATCCGCGCCCAGGCCGTTGACAAACAGGGTCATTTGTTTAACGATTTTTTGATTCTGGAGCAGGCAGGCCAGATTCACGTTGTGAACGCGCCTTCGCCCGCCGCCACGGCGGCTTTTGCGATTGGCGAAGAGATTGCCGGTCGCGCCGCGCAGCACCTGAGCGCTTAACAACGCGGAGTGCCGGAGGGAGTATTGAGCGCTCGGTTCGGGCCCTGGATGGGCTTCCGAACCGAGATCTATTCTTGGCTCAGGATTCCGATTCGTTCGGCTCTTCGTTCTTTTTCTGTTTTTCGTCGGTCGACTTTTTGAGTGTAAAGGCTTTGGATAAAACATCGGGAAGTTTTTCCAGTGCCGCGCCCAGGCCTCCGCGATGTCCGACGTCGAGAATCTTGATCGAGTCACCGTGCGCCACGAGGAAACCGAGCGGCTCCATGCCGATGCCGGCGCCCGCGCCTCCGCCGCTTCCCTGTCCTTTTTTACTGTCTTCACCGGTTCCACCGCCGCCGCCGAATCCAACGCCGATGCGGATAATCGGAACACAGGTGAATTCGCCCAGTGTAAATGCTTCTCCGATCACCGTCTCGGTTGTAGCCATACTTTTAACCTGTTCTGTCACATCTTTCATCAGCGTTTCAAAGTTGGGAGTCATGGGATACCTTCCGTTTGATGTTTAAGTGAAGGGGATACGAGGAAAACGCGCCAGGCAAACTTCAGTGCGGTCAGCAGCAGTCGGCCTATCGACAACACAATTCTGGCGCGAAGCATTGTGTGATTGTTAAAGTTGACGTGGATTGGCAGACCATGCGCGGCCAGCCATGGCTGCAGCGCAAACAGTTGGGCGTTCAGGACAAAGTCGCGGCTGTCGAGCGCCGCGCGAAATTCTTTGATGTGCACGGCCCGCCACACTCCGGCGAACAGGTCCGGCAGCGCGGGCAACAGGCGTTTAAGGCCGGGGCGTCGTCGTTGTCGTTTATTAACAGTTTTGCCATTGTCGCCTGCAGATTTCGCGGCCGACTTCGAGGGTTTTATCTCGATTGTTTTCGACAGGATCTGTACCTGCGGCCCGGCGGTTTGAGACTTGTGGCCGCCTTGAAACGTGAGCCGTGCAATCGCAAAGAGGCGCAGGGAAATGCGTCGCTCCGTCGAATCGACCTCAATTTCGATCGGCGCCAGCAGCATGGCTGTCAGCGGGATCAGAATACAGAGGAGGACGATCAGCAGAGTTGTCATTCCCACCCCTTAAGCGACAGTGAGTTGGAAAGCGTCGGCTTCAATTCAAGGCGCAGTTGTACGGAACAGCCATTGTATGCAAACTAGGTTTTACGCTGCAGCCGGGCCATGATCTTTCTCATGCCTGTGGATGATTTTTCGCGCTGCTTAACTCATGGGCTGCGGCCGTCGGTGAAGAGCGACGGGCGATGTCGTATCGGCGCCGGATTCAGGTTGGGGATGAAAACTACTTAAACAAAGAACGCCCGGAACGGGCGCGTGTACAAGCGCTGTTCCGGGCGTACGACCTGGTCGTGCTGAGATCAATACTGTGTTTTATTCAACCACGAACTTGATGGCGCTGCTGCGTCCATCCGGCGCCTGCAGCGTCAGGATGTAAACGCCTGCGGGCCAGTCGCCGATCGGGAGCAGGTGTTCGGGTTGGGCGACCACTGCCGGCGCTTCCAACATGAGGCGGCCGCTGAGGTCGTGGATTTTGAACAACGCATTCTGATCGATGTCATCATCCGTCGTAACAGCCAGCAATGAGTTGGCGCGCACCGGATTGGGGTTTGCCTTGATCTCTGGTCCCTGTACGGGTTCACGCTCGGGAACAGATACTATCTGGCTGGTGGGTGGAATGCAGATTTCACCGAGGTTGCAGATTACGTGGTCCAACAAGTAGTCCGGATCGTTGGGATCGGCCTGATCGTCCAGTACGCGAATAGAAGCATCTTCGTTGTGAATCCAACTGCTGTTGTCAACATCAGTCGTGCACAAAGTAGTTGCGCCTCCACAGGTTCCAATCACGTGTACAAATGTCTGGATTGAGGGCGAATTGACCGACTCGTCATTGAGCGGTTGCATGCGGCAGTCGTTGTCGCACATTGTTTTGGCAGTATAAAAATCGCCCTTGGCACTGGCGGTAAAAGAGCAAATACTGCCCGTAATGAAAAGTGACCCATCGTCTAAAGCGTCGAGGTCACTGGCGCAGTCTTCCTGCTGAGCCTGCGCAGCAGTAAAAGGTGCGAGGAACGTGGGAGCGGCCTGGGATTTGTCAACATTGCCTGCTGCATCCATTTGCACGAGATAAACTTGTTCCAAGTAGTTTACGCCGTTGATAATGTCATTGTAGCGGGTCACGCCGGCAAAGGCAAATGTTCCATCTTCGCGTTGAACAATGGCCATTGCGCGATCATTAGTGCTGCGGTCATACACTTTGTGCCAGAGTATAGTACCCGTGGCATCAAGTTTAATCACCAATGCCTTGAAGTCGTTTGTTCCGTTGGCAACGACGCCGCACAGGATGAAGCCGTCGTCTGCTGCGCCGTCTGAATCGTCATCTATTGGAATGATTGAAGTGGCCCAACAGTCGCCGACCGAATAAGATTTCGCCCAGAGCGCAGTGCCGGAGTTGTCCAGACGCATAACAAACACATCGTGATCGGAATAGCCGTTGGCCGGTGTGCCTGTTGCGGCCAGAGAGTGGCCCGCAACAATGTATCCGTTGTCGGCCAGGCCGTCACCATCGCTGTCGACCGGATGGATGCTGTTGGCTACGGTATGCTCTCGCAATTGTACTTCGTAGGTATTTGCAAACTGCACAGCACCGGTCTGGTCAGCATGGACGACCAGCGCCTGGCGATTGATTGCATTATTGGTGGCGTAACCGGCAGCAATGTAGCCATTTCCGTCCGGGGCTGCACCGGTGGGAACGGGTCGTATCTCCCTGAACGACTCGTTGTGGTCGGCTGTGCGCAAGCCGACGGAAAACTCCCATGCTGGGACACCGGCATCATTGGTTTTGACCATGACCGCATTTCGTTCGATGCTGCCGCTTCCCAGGTCATTGATGAGTCGACCTGCAATAACAAATCCGTCGTCGCTTGTGCGCTGGATGTCGTTCCCCACAGCACCATAGGGCTGATTGAGGTTGTCGACAAAATCGATGACAACCTGGGTGATGCTATTGCCGTCGTCCGTGTGAACGACAAGCGGCATTTCAGAATCCTGAGCGTCAAGAGCGTCTCCGGTAACGCCGGTAATCGCATAGAGCGGTTGAACGCTTCCACCTGCGTTTCCTTGGTAAGCTATGCCGCCGTAACCGCGGTCTCTATGTTTGTTAAAGTGATACTGAAACAAGGGCGGGTGAATATCGCGTTGGTCACACTCATTTCCGAAGCTCACGTTTTTGTCGAAGTCAAAGTAGAAAACTATTGTCGTGTCAGGATTATCAATATTGACTAATCCGGGAGGGGGGATGTTCTGAATGAGGTTTGTATTGATGTCAAGGTCATTCGCGAGATTGAAATAACACAGATCTTCGTTGGCGCATAACTGGTCGTCAATATGCAGGATGTACGTATGATTTCTGTGAATTGTCGCATTTGTACAGTTGGTGTATCCGGCGATTGCATACGTGCCCTCTGAGGTGCGCTCCATGTCCCAGGCACCCTGTTGGCTGGCAGTAGGCCACGCCGGCTTTCTCAGCCTTGTAGCCCACGCAAGATCGCCGTTGGCCAATAAACGCATTCCGAAGATACGTGTAGATCCGGAAGCGGCTTCAGTAGTGCGTCCGACGACCATCGCTCCCAGATCCGGCGACTCCTCAATTGCGAACAACTCCTCGTCGTCATTGGCATTACCGATAATCTGCGACCATTGAACATTTCCTCCCGCATCGGTGCGAATGACAAATCCGTCGGTATGTGGAGGGTTGAGGAGCTCGTCAGCAGTACCTGTAATCAAATAGCCGTCATTATTTGCATCGCAAGCCAGACGCAGGTCCGTGGCCGTTAGTCCGTAGTCGGAAGCTTCGTAAAAGTTAATGGAGGATTGCCAGGCGCTCGAAGCATTGAAGTTGAATTTCATCAAGAACGCATCCTGGCGCGGCATGGCGGGAGGGCACTCCAGTCTTGCGCTACCCACAATAGCAAACTGATATTGGTCAACCTGGCGAATCGAGTAAGCGCGAATGTCTGCCACCGGGCAATCATTATAATCGCTGATGTTGAAGGTATATGACCACCGCGGATCGCCGAATTGATCAAAGCAAGCCATCAACAGGTGGGTCTTGTCTGAGTTTCCGGGCTCGGAAGCTGAACCAACCATTATGTAAAAGAATTGGCTGTTTTGCTCAATGATGTCAACACAACGCGCTTCGCTTTCTCCATCGGTTGCCAATCTTCTGAACCACTGAAGATTGCCGGAGTCGTTAATCTTAACCATGATTGCACGTCTATGGCGCGTGTTGGCACCTGCGAATACATACCCTTGAGTCGATTCGCCGGGAAGAGTTTGATGAATCGACCAGGGGTCAAAACCCGGATCGTCAAGGTAGTACCTTTGAACCTGCAGGTTTCCATTCATGTCCAGTTTGGTAAACGTTGCTCCTTCTTCTCCATACCACTTGGATAAGCAAGCAAAGCCGCCGTCCCTGGATTGTTGAATTGCCCTCCCTTCGGCAACCTCAAAGGTTGGAGTATTCTCATGAATCCAGAAGTCAAAGAGCTGTGTTTGGGCCTGCAAATCTGCAATCTGAAATGTACATAGTGCCACTATGGCGGCACTGAGTGTTAGAGCGGGAGTTAACCGCCTGAGAGTTAACTTCTTAAACATTTGGTATTCCTTCTGCTGAAGTTAAGACAGTGTCCAGACGCTCCGCATCGGACCAATCTGCCCGATCCGATGCGGAATGCGATCTCGTTAAATTGTTAAATTGACAGCCGATACTGTCGTAGGTGAAAATGTGCGGGCGGGGCTGCAAATGAAACATTTAAAAATAGGTAGGCGATAGGTAGATTGATCTGTATGGGGAAGCGAGCGCGGCATTTGTCAGACTAAAGGCGGGGTGGTGGTGTTTAATCGCAATGGTGGTATTCTGAATCAAGGCAATAAATGTGCCGGGATTAAAAGCCAGGGTTGGACAAGGCACAGTTGCTGGATGTTTATCGGCGACTGCAGAAGCGGCATATGCCCGACCTTGCCGTAGTATAAGCCAGGGCGCAGGGCCGAAAATTAATCTGGAGCAACAATATACGCCCGGAACGGCTGCATGTACATGCGCTGTTCCGGGCGTGTGATCTGGTCGTGCTGAGATCAATGTTGTTTATTCAACCACAAACTTGACGGCGCTGCTGCGTCCGTCCGGCGTCTGCAGCGTCAGGATGTAGACGCCCGCAGGCCAGTCGCCGACCGGCAGAAGGTGTTCGGTTCCGGAAGCCGCTGCCGGCAGCTCAAGCATCAGGCGGCCGCTCAGGTCGTGAATCTGAAACAGTGCACTTCGATCGAGCGCCGTATCGATGTGCACGGCCAGCACCGAGTTGGCCTGAACCGGGTTGGGTGTCGTTTTAATTCCCATGTGGGCCGGTGGTTCGCGCTCCGGAACGGAAGCCACCAGGTCAACCGGTACGGTACACAGATCACTGATGTGGCAGATAGCGGGATTGTAGAGTACGTCGTTGTCGGCATGTGCATTCTCCGTGTGAATCCACCCGGCAATGTTAACATCGGTGGTGCACAGAGTAGTCGCGCCGCTGCAGGCTCCGGCGATGTGCGTAAAAATGTTGACGGTGGGAGTGCTGGGCGTCTCGTCGTGGAGCGGTTGCATGCGGCAATCGCTGTCGCAGATGGTTTTGGCTGAATACATATCTCCTTTGCCCGAGGTGGAAAACGAGCACACGCTGCCGGTGAGAAACAAGGTGCCGTCGGCCATGGCGTCAAGGTCGTTGGCGCAATCTCCCTGCTCTGTGTCCTGCCTACTGAAGGGAGCCTCGAATGCCGGTGCGGCCTGTGACTTTTCGATGTCGCCGGATGTGTTTAACATCGCGATATATACCTGGTCGCGATAATCATAGCCGTTGGCTGTATCGTTGTAATGCGTGACCCCGGTAAAGGCAAAAGTACCGTCATCGCGCTGGACAACTGCCATGGCGCGGTCGTTGCTGCTGCGGTCGTACTGTCGCCGCCACTGGACGTTTCCAGCGTCATCCAGTTTAATGACAAGTGCATCAAAATTTGTTCCGTCCTGCACAACACCGCACAGAATGAAGCCGTCGTCGCTCGCGCCGTCCGCGTCATCATCCGTCGGGACGATGGACGTCGCCCAGCAATCCCCGACCGAATAGGAGCGTGCCCAATGCACGTCGCCGCTGTTGTACAGGCGCATGACAAACACATCGCGATCGCTGAATCCGTTGTTGCCTGGATTGCCTGCGGAGTCTTGTGTGCTGCCGGCCACGATGAAACCATTGTCGGCCAAACCATCGCCGTCGCTGTCGACCGGGTGGATGCTGTTGGCTTCGGTGTAGGAGCGACTCCGTACCTCGTAGGTGTGGGCAAACTGGACGGCGCCCGACTGGTCGGCATGTGTCACGAGCGCCTGCCGATCTGCGCCGTTATTGGTAGCGTATCCTGCGGCGACATAACCATTGCCGTCTTTTGCGCCGGCGGTTGGAACGGAACGGACTTCTGTAAACAATTCGTCGTGGTCGGCCGTGCGCAATCCAACAGACATTCCCCAGAGCGGATCGCCTATGCTGTCGGTTTTAACCAATGCCGCGTTGCGTTCAATGGCGCCGCTGCCGAGATCGTTTATCAGCCGTCCGCCGATAACAAAACCATCACTGCTTGTATGTTGGATATCATGTCCTTCAGCGCCGTAATTCAGACCCGGTATTTTCTCGAAACGGATGTTTTTGCTGAGATCGAGACCGCCTGTCTCATCGTGAACAAGCAGCGGCATTTCCGAAATGGGGCCATTGATGTCGTCGCCGATAACACCTGTCAGAGCGTACAGAGCTTCGACGCTGCCGCCCGAGTTTCTGGTGAACGGCGTTCCTCCGTAACCACGGTCTCTGTGTTTATGGAAGCGAAGTTGAAACAGCGATGGATGAATTTCGTGCTTGCTGCATTCGTGGTTTTCAACCCAGAGTTTATCATAGTCCAGATAGTTAACAAACGTCGTGTCAGGGCCGGCGAACTCATCGAGTTCAGGCAGCTCGGACTTAACAATCGCGTTTTTATCATACATTAAGTCGGTCGACGGGCTGAACCCACATGCCTCTTCGTTAAAACAGAACAGGTCGTCCATGTGTAGAATGTAGGTGTGAGGATGCAGCATGGTGTTGGCGGTATTGTTTTTGTACCCCGCAATGGCGTATGTGCCTTCCAGCGTGCGCTCCATGTCAAAAGCCGCCTGATTGCTGCTCGCCGGCCAGTTCGGATGCATAGCACGAGTAGCCCAGGCCGGATTGCCCTGTTCGGAAAGACGTACGGCCAGAATCCTGCTGTTTCCCGACAAATAATCCGTTGCACGTCCAACCAGCATGGCTCCTTCGTCCGGCGATAGTTCTCCCGCATACAATTCCTCGATATTGTCAATATTGCCGACAATCTGCGACCATACGATGTCGCCCGATTCCTCGGTGCGGATGGCAAAACCATCGCTGTCTCCTGGATTGACGTGACTCACGGCAGTCCCGGTTATCAGGAAGCCCCTGTCACAGTCTTTGCGAACATCCATGGCGGTGAGGTCGTAGTCCGGAGTTTCGTACAGACAGCGGTTAAGCAGCAGCAGCGTGCCGCTGCTGTTGAAAAAATATCGCAGTAAAATGACGCCTTGCCGCGGCTGATCCGGGGGGCAACTTAAATTGACACTGCCCACGACGACAAATTCCTGAGGAGCAACCTGGCGAATTGAAAAGCCGCGCATGTCCGCTGTTGCACAATCTGCGAACCCTGCAACGTTGATCCGCTGAGACCACACGATGGCTTCGTTTGGATCAAAACAGACCAGAAGCAGGTGGGTGAGGTTCGTGTCGATTGGGTCGTGTTCAAAACCCACCATTGCATAATTGCCGTTGTTTAATACTTCAACGCAACGCGCCTCGCTTTCACCGGGAGTACCCATGCGTTTATACCAGGTTAACTGGCCGGTGTCGTTAATCTTGACCAGAACCATGCGCCGGATACGCGTGTTGGCGCCGACAAAAACGTAACCCTCGTCGCCGATGTTGTTTTGATGAATTGACCAGGGGTCAAGGCCCGGATCTTCGAAGTAGTACTTGTGATACTGGACGTTGCCGAACATGTCGAGCTTGGTAAACTGTGCCCCCTCCTCTGCATACCACTTGGCAATACAGGCGAAGCCGCCGTCGCGGGTTTGCTGGATAGCCCGGCCCTGGGCATTTTCAGGATCCGGATTGTCCTCATAGATTCCCAGATCAAACAATTCCGGCTGCGCCTGCGCCTGAGGGGCCTGTGTTAACATCAATGTCGGAAGAACAATGCTGAAAATCACTGCTGAAATCAATCGGCTGAAACTTAGTCGATTAAACATGTGGGTTCCTTAAAGTATAGCCAGGGAAAGTCATGCCCACACCGAATCGGTCTGCCGATTCGGTGTGGAATGCGATCTCAATAAAGTGTTAATTCGACAGCGATCGATGCCAATTGTTAAATTGCAAGTGCGCCGACCTGGATCCAAAAAATAAAGTAGGTAGGCGATAGGTAGATTGACTAAATCGGCAAGGAGTTTAAGTAGTTTGTAAGATTGCTGCGGGGCGGTAGTTGCAACTTTTTGCGAATATTCCGGCGGTGCACGGAGACCGTCGGGCTGGCACAAAACAATAGTTCTGCAATTTCCTTGCTGCGAAACTCCAGTCGTACCAACAGACAGACACGCAGTTCAGTCGGAGTTAGATTTGGAGCTGTCTGGCGCAAATTCTCGCTGAAAAGCTGAAAGTGTTCGTTGAGTTGTTCTTCCGACAGCAGAGATCCCGGTGCGCCTCCAAGGGCCTCGTCGATTTTGTGAATCGTGGATTGTGCCAAAGTTTTGGCTTCGCTGTCCAGTCGACCGACAAGTTGTTTAATATCCGTGCGTATCGCATCCAGCAGTGTTGTCCCCCGCGCATTGCTGCGACGGTGCAGTTCCAAACGATTGCGCACCGTGCCGAGGACGGCGCCGGCGGCATGTTTAAGCGCCATGCCCGGTAGTTGCTCGTCTCCAGCGCGATTTGCGTCCTGTTCGTCGGTTTGCTGAATGTTTTCGGCGTAGATTAGCTGACGCCGCAAATCCAGATTTCGGATCTCGCGTACGACCGAGAGATCCCGCAATTGTGTGTAGTATCTGTCGGCCGATTTCGTATATCTTTCGGCTTCTTCGTCGCGGTTCAGTTCGGACAGCAGGTCGGCCATAAGTCGATTCATGTTTTCCAGGACGCTCAACTGCGCCTGTGAACCGATGAGCGTCAGGTGATTGCCCAGATATTCCAGTGCCTCGGCGTGGCGGCCAAGCTTCTGCAGCGTGAGCGAGGAATAATGGATAACCGCCGAAGCGGTATCTGTTCTGTCGCCCGGTTGCACAGATTTCATCGCTTCAGCCAGGTAGCGTTGCGCGGTTTGTTTTTCGTCCAGTCGAGCATAGAGCACCGCCAGGCGGCTGGAGATGTTCGCAAGGTAGCCGGGAGCGCTGTTGCGTG
The DNA here is from genome assembly GCA_964445695.1 of uncultured Hyphomicrobiales bacterium. Taxonomy (GTDB): domain Bacteria; phylum Bacteroidota; class Ignavibacteria; order Kapaibacteriales; family UBA7675; genus JAUIKM01. The sequence goes on from CAYULF010000005.1 coordinate 349,717, forward strand.
CGTGCATTTCTGCGTCGTGCAGATACTTCAGCGCCTGCCGCGGCTCAGATTTCTGGGCATAACACGTCGAAAGGTTCAGGTAGGTGTTGACGACGCCGATGATGTCGTTTGCCCTGATGCGATAGCGCAGTCCGCGTTCCGAATACTCGATCGCCAGATCGCGTTCCGCCATTTCCACGTAGAGTGCGCCGATATTGCCGTAGGCAGCGCCGATGCCGCGCGTGTCGTTCAATTTTTCCTGTTGCTTGAGCGAATCCATGAAATAGCGCATTGAACGCTCCAGCTCGCCGAAGTAGGCGTACATGATGCCAAGGCTGTTCAACACAATCGCTGTCATGCGCTCCGACTTTTCTGTCCGTGCTATTCCCAGTGCTTCGTTCAAATGATAGTAGGCCTGCGCCGCATTGTCTTTTTCATAAGCTATCACGCCAAGCACGTGGTGCGCACCTGCCAGAATGGTGCGCATCGAATGCCGGCGCGTAGTTTCCAGCACTTCCTGCAGGATGGACTCACACTCGGGGTCGTGCTGCTGCCGCATAATCTCCGCCATTGCCAGCCTGACGCGGCAAAAGAGCTCAGGCATGGATTCTGCATCCAGCATTGCAATAGCCTGGTGGAGTAATTCCATCGCAGCCTGCGGTTTGCCGCGGTGCTGCGCTTCGGCATCGTTCATCAGTTGTGTTACTTCCTGTTCCGTCGTCATTCGATCCCTCTTGTACAGTTGTTCCAGTGATCGTTCTCAGTATACATGGAAATCAGAGCAAGGCGTTTGTCCAGACCAGAGTCAGTGCTCAATTGTACATGACACATATGTAGCAGGGCAGTATTCGTTACAGCCGAGTACTTTCATGCGGGTTTGGCTCGCAGGGATTCGCCTGTTACGGGTTTACCGGTTGTGGCCTTTTAGAGCCGCCGGCCTGCCTGCCTTGGGGTTGTGGCGCGCATCGGCAGGAATGAAGGCGTTGCCCTTGCAGCCACAAAGTTGCATCCGTTGGAGGGGCGTCAGTATTGGCGGCTGCTTCAACGCCGGTACTTGATAAACCGGTGTTGAAAGAGGGTAGGAACTATCGTAGTGCAGGGTGACACAGGGGCGGATTCGCACTGCGGTCCACCCCGAAACAGATCGTCGGTAATCAGTGAGAAATAATCAGTTCACCGGTTGTCTCATCGGAAACAACGCCGCCCGAAGTCCAGGCAATAATGTGAACGCGGTACATTCCGGCGCGTTCATCCCGGGTGTCGATCGGCACTTCGTGCTCTCCGGCGGGAATGCCCTTGCGGTCGAGGACGTTTTTGACGAGTTCACCGCAGCGGTCGCGCAACTCGATGGTGACGGCGGAAGAATCTTCCAGCGAAAAACTGATCACGGTGCCGCCGTCGGCCGGGTTCGGTTTTGCAGGCATCGGGCAGAGTGTTTCCAGCGGTGTACAAAGCCAGTCACGTGCGTCCACATTGCCGATGGTATCGCCGTTGGGTGCGATGCGCGTCACGGTGCTTGCATCGATTTCGATACAGTCAAAGCCGGTTGAGTCGTCATCGCAGGCGGCCAGAATCATCAATCCACAGGCGGCCAGGCACGTCGCCGCGATGCTCAGACTCTCACTGCGCCACATTCTCTTCTTCATAAAAGCTGGTACTCTTGGATTAAGTTCTCTTCTGCTGTTCCGCAAAAATACACAAAACGGGGCAGGCTGCGCAATTGTTTACCAGATCGCTTTGACCTGCCGCGGCAGGTCAGGCTCTTCTGACATTTTTGCTCGTCGTGCAGCGACCAGTCGCAAGTCTTACAGTGTGCCGCTGCGTCGCCGAAGTCAGGCTGCCTGAATGCGAATCGCAGGGGCCAGGGAGCGGTAGAGATTGATGATTACGGTTCTTGGTGTGAAGATCAAAGGGCCCACCCGTACCCGCCTGCCAGACCTGCCTGGGCCCT
>CAYULF010000006.1:0-85791 GCA_964445695.1 uncultured Hyphomicrobiales bacterium
CGCCGCTCCCGTCGCGGGTCCCCCCGCTCCCTCCGGGCCGCCTGCGCGCTGACGGACGCCGCAAGCCGCAGTGTTAATTTCCGGGCTGCGCCCTGACAGGTGTTTAATGCGCTCGGCATTACATAATGTGGCCTTAGCATGCACAACGCTGACGCGTTTCCATGCTAAATCACATTATGCAAACCGCCGCCAGAGGCGGACGCGCGAGAATAAAAGAAAGCGGCCTGCGGCGCAAGCCACCAAGTGAGAAGTACGCCGTATGTCAATGGGTTCTTGAGTTTAAGTGAGAAGCCGCAAACAGCCGCGGACGCGGACGCGCAAGATAAAGAGTAAAGCGGCCTACGCCGCAAACCACCAAGTGAGAAGTACGCCGTATGTCAACGAGTTCTTGAGCTTAAGTGAGGAACCGCAAACCGCCGTGGACGAACATGCGCGGGCTGATGAGTCGAAGTTGTCCGTCGCGGCCGCAAATGAGACAAAAAACGTTGAAACAAGTCGATGAGTGATAAGCTGGTTCATACTTTATTCTCCAGATTTTTTAAACTGCTCCAGAAGTTCCGGTGGATAATTTGTTCTCAGCGTGCGCAGCGGCTTTAAGAAAGTCCCAAGTTCAAAATTATAATACCCGGGCACCCGATGCCCCTTTTCCCAAATCGGTGACTTCCAGAATCGTGGATCCCCAACGTTGTAACCGACCTTCACGTGATGGCCATCGACATAGCTTTTCAATCGGTGCATATAGCTTTCAGTTAAAAAATTCTGCACCGTCTCATATTTCTGAAACACCGAGGCAGAATAGGAACGATAGGGATATATTTTCCAAATTTCATTTGGGTTCTCACGATACCCAACAAGTGCCTTCCCGTTAAAATAATAACCTTGTTTTTGAGTTACTTCGTTGTTGTTATAGCACTTGAGAATGACAAAAGCAAACACCCTGAGTGAATCTGGTGAATAGAATATTCTGTCAACAAATATTTCCGTCCTCTCATCATAACCAGGGAACTGATAACGCGGATAATCTACTCGGATAAAGTCACGGACCGTCAATTGTATGAATTCAACATCACGTTGAATGAAAGTATCCGGAACATGCGGATCCGAAAGTGTTTTTCCCGGTTCTCCAAGCTCTTCACCACTGCATGAAAACAGTTTCAGACAGGAGAAAAGAATTGCAACTTTACTCAACATTGATTTGAACATATATAATCCATTGCACAAGGTGCACAAAGTCTTTTTCAAAATTCTGAATAGGAAGTGTTTTCCCATGGCTCGGTTCCAGGTACTACATCTTTAGGCAACTCTCGATAAGATGGGTCAAAACTAAAGATCGAATGTCCTTGATTTTTATCCATCTCTGTGCTAACTGGTTCGGCCCCCGGTATAGGCGCATTCCCGGCAGCCCAATCCTTCAAATGTGATAACTGCAATCTTACGCCCATGATAGCACTTTCCCTAATGGCTCTTAGCTCATCTGATTGGTAAGGAGCAAAATCCGCTTGCCAGGCAATTCTTGCGCCTCTTGTCTCTTCCGGATTTGCTTCTATATGTGCAATTAAACCCGCCGCAAATCCTTCTCCATATGCGGATCCCATACTATGGGTCACAATTTTAATCGTCTCTATGATTTCGCCATCAGAGTTTCGTTCAAGGTTAGCGATAATATCGGCTGCATCCCTAACACCTGCTAATCTACCTTCCTCTCTCCGTATTTGAGAACTCCAGGAACGATTGTTTCTCCATAAGTTACCGCCGCCCAAGGCACCGTCATAATACCGAGCATTATCATCACCGACATGCGACATGATCTTCTTATCGAACTCGTTAGTGTATTCTTTGCGGTACACGCCCTTCCACCAGGTCTTGCTAATGTTTACCAACTTTCCTTTACGCCAATAATCTGGTTTTCCGCCTACACTCCCACCATGAAGTCCGTTGACAAATATGACGACATTTCCATCGGGATCCACAGCCTGAATGGGAGTATTAAGAGCAAAGGTATAAGGTGATATACCTGGATATGAAGACGCAAGAGCATCAAGACTTAACCACTTCCCGAGCCGCGAGTCATACATCCTCGCCCCGAAGTCGTAACTGTTCCCCTCACCTTTAACTTCATTGTCCATCTCCATGCCGTTAAACCCGTAACGGTAACTCTCCGAAGCCCAACTCCTGTCCGTCTGCAGCATGCCGAATGGATAGTAGTTGTTGTAGGCTTTCAGATCGGCGATGAAACGGGAACTGACAGGTAATCGGACGTCGCCGACGACGGCCCTGACGTTGCCCAGATGGTCGGACAATTCAAACTGGCGCTCGTCGACGTAACGCGTGTAGAGCGGATCGCTCGGCACCGTCGCCCAGCGGTCCTGCTCCGGACGGAACAGCCCCAAACGCTTGCTGCCGTACAGCGGCACTTCAGTTTGCGTCGTCGTGGTATCGCCCGATTGCGACTTTTCATATTGTGAAAGAACGGTGCCTGCGGCGTCCCGAATGTACCACGTTTCCTTGTCAAGAGCAAATGAACTTCCGTTCCAACGTTTGTCCTGTTTCAGGATGCGATTGCCGGCGGCGTCGTAGGTGTAAATGATCTGCGTACTGTCGGTCTCTTCCACCGAACGGATCTTGCCGTAGGCCGTCCAGTCGATGTCGCTGATACCTTCCTGTACGTCCGCCGTCAGATTGCCGATAGCGTCGTAAGTGTAGTTGTTCGTCCCCTGGCCGCCCTCTATGTCCCCGACCAGCGCCGAGCTGACAACGTTGTCGGTGACCCAACTGAGTTTGTTGCTGTTGGCGGTATAGTGATAAAGGAAATTATCAAACTGCGTTCCGCCGGAGCCCCAGCGCTTGAGGGTGTCCAGGTTGCCGTTCGGGTCGTAGCCAAAGTGCGCACTGTAGTCGGTCAGCAGGTCAAAGGTGTCGCCGACGCTGTTCCAGGAATTGAACCTCGCCCGTTTGATCCGGTTGAGCAGATCGTAACGATACGTATAACCGGTCAACTGCTCAAACTGCTTGCCACCCTGACCGCTCGTCATGATGTTGCCGGTCCAGGAGCTGATATTCCCGTTGTACAGCGGGTTGCCGTTCAGCGTCCAGTCGGCCGATTGATTAAACGGCGAGTTACCCGAGGCATAGTTGGTAAAATCGCCGGGAAAATACCCGAGCGCCATGCCGTAGGCGTCGGCAGCAACCAGGTCGCCGTCGCCGCCCGGATCGTAGGCCGGGCCGGGACTCGGCGCATTCGTCGGGTCCGGCGCCGGATGGTTGATCGCTTTGAGCCAGCCCTGAATGGTATAGGTATAGTCCACGCCCTGGATGCGGTCGTCGCCCAGTTCCACGCGCCGTAGCGGACCGTGCGCATAGTAGGCGTACTTCGCGTCTTCTTCCCAGATCACGCCGTCGCTCGAACTTTCCGCGCAGATCAGGCGTCCGTCGTCGTCGTAGCGATAGCGATAGCGGAATTCATCGGCCGCACCTTCGCGCAGCACCACTTCCTTCACCCTGCCGCTGATCAGATCGTAATCGTAGTGCACAAAGGTCTCGCCCAGCCCCGGCAGATCCTGCATCAGCCAGACCACGTTGCCGTGTGCGTCATAACTGTAGACCGTGCGCACCTGATCGCTCGTCGTGCCGGTGTTGCCGTCGTGATCGGTCAGCGTCCAACTGACGCGGTTGCGCAGGTACTGCTGGTTCTGCCCCGTCGCCGGATAACTGACGGTCGGCGAAGCCGCCGTTGTATACGTCGTCTGGGTAATCTGCTCCACGCCGCCCTGCGGGAAGGCGAACAGATCGGCGCTGTCCTGCTCTGCGCCCGTTAAAATGGTCGTCTGACCAACTTCAACAATTCGTCCCAGGCCGTCGTAGCGCGTGTAGGAATAGTCATTATTCAGCGCCTGCTCGGCATTCTGCGACAGGCGTAGTTGTCCTTTGGCATTGTACCAGAAGTCCGTCGCGCCGCCGTCGGGCGTCGTTTGTTTAACCAACTGGCCCAGCGAATTGTATTCGTACGTTGTGGCCAGCGTGTGATTCGGTCTGGAGTTGCGCGTGAGCGTGTCGGAGTGCGCCAGATCCACGCCTTTCGGCGGAATTGTTTTAATAAGATTGCCGGCGCGGTCGTAGTAATACAGCGTATAGTGATGAAAACTGTTGCCGTATTCCGCGATAAACTCGTCCTGCAGCGAGGCGGGCAGGCCGCACGCAATTTTATAGGACTCCTTCACGTGTTCCGTCGCTTCCTGCAGACACACGTCGAACAACTGCGATTCGAGGTGCGGTATCAGCGTTTCCACGGCCAACTGCGCGCAGGACTTCGGCAGCATTTCGTCTGCATCCACATCCGGTTCGTCATCCCACTTGAAACATATGCGATCGCAGCGCAGTGTATCGCAGGTCAGCGAACAGATTTCCTGACGCACGTCGCAGGGCTCCTGGCAACCGACAGTGAACGTGCCGATCGCGTAGGACCAGTCCTTGCCGGGCACGTAAAACTCCAACCCGCCTTCCGTGCCACTGCGGAAGTACCCGACGGCCGCTCTGAAGGTCGTGTCCAGCAGAGCGCTCAGCTCGTATTTTTCCGTCGTGCTGTTGAAGCGGCAGGTGTCGACGCGTCCATCCACTTCAAAGATCAGATCAATCGAATGCATATTCTCACCCGACCGATCACCGTACTGCAGACGGATGCTCACATCCGCGCTGTCGTACGCTCCGTAAAAACTGAACTCGTAGGTTCCCAGGATGTATTCCACGCTGTCGGAGACATCGCGGCGGAAACGGCTCGTCGTATGGGATGTAATATCCACAACGTCCGTCAGCGGTACCGGATCTGTCTGACCGTTGATGCAGGTCAGAAAGTGATCGCAATATTCCCACATCTGGCTTGAATCATTGTAGCAGGTATCCCATTCATGGTGGAGCGGGTCAAGAGCTGGAGAAGCATAACTGCCGCCCTTCCAGGTATAGTATCCGCCCGGGTCAAAGAATTCGGTACTGGCCGAATCAACAGAAGTAAAACTGTCGGCGCCGGCCGCTTTGCCCCAGGCCGAATCCAGATAGTTGTTTAACACGGTAATCAGCGCGTGTTCCTCTCCGGCATCGACATTGTCGACCAGACTGAGCGGGGTTGAATAAACCAACCTGCAGCTCGTGGTCTGAGTACCTGGATCGTAAATCTGTTCGCGCCGGAAACGCGTCGGAACATCGCGGTGAACCAATAGCAGCGCCGCCGTGTCCGGCAGACAACTATATAACGGACCGTAAACGCCGGCAGCCAGGAAATAGGCATCGTAGTATTTCCAGAACATGAACTCGTTGGTCATTGTGTCCCGAATCTGCTGCAAATGGCAATTCAGGGTATCGATCGCTTTTAACAGAGTTGTGTCCGTATAAGTCGAATCCACTATTCTATAATATTGCGCATCGGGACAGTCGCCGCAGGCTTCCGGCAATCGAATTTTGAAGAATGGACTATAGCGCGCATTGGTGTAGTTCTCGATTTCCTCAGCCGTGCCGACCGACTCAATGTTGCTTCCGTTGATGTTAACCGTTAACTGGCATTGATCATTGCAGTGCCCCACCAACATGTCGGCCAGACAGTTAAACTCATATGCCGAAATTGTATCCCGAACTGGAGTTGTGATTTCCACGTCGCTGTAGTTCACGCCCAGCGAATCCACACGCTGCACGACGATCCCGTCGTAGGCGAATGCATAGGCCAGCGAATCCCTGAATGCTTCGCGGCGCGCTTCACAGCGCGCTTCACAACTGTCGATCATGATCGCCACCAGACTGTCCAGGCAATCGTCAAAGTCCTGTCCGCCGCAGTCAAAATCCGGAATCTCACCGCCGAATTCGTTAACATAACGCGTTGAGTCCTGCTCGCGGTACAAGGTATTCAAGTAGCAGCGATACAGATTTTCGTGGTTAGCGTACACAGCGGCGCTGTCGGTGGTAACCGAAAGATGCCAGAGAGTGTCGCCGGCATTTCCCAGCGGAATATAGTTCATGGCGGACAGGCAGCCCGCATCGGGCTGAGGATAGATGCGCCAGGGATAGTCGAGGTAGCCGTTGCTGCCGTACGGCGACGAAGAGAACTCGCTCAGTCGACGTCCGGCGCAGTCCAGAAATCCTTCGAGCAAATCAAAACCCTGCTGGTAAACAAGAGTATCGGCTTCCACGATCAGCTCAAGTGTGGCCGTATCGCGTTTAAACATGCGCCCCGGCAGCATGTCTATCTGGTTTTGCCAGCAGCGCCAGAGTTGGTAACAGTCATAGCCCTCCGCCTGCATACCGGCAACGATAGTGTTAAACAGACCGGTGTCCTGCGCCGCGCCGCTGAATTTCGGCAGACCTTCGCGGTCGCGGAAATAGTAGTTCAGACTGTCCTGCGTTAAACCCAGCGAATCGCGCCATTGGTCGAACATGTATTCTTCAAAATTTACCGGCGGATCACATCCGTTAATACAGCTTGAAGGCGGCAGCCAGATTGAGCAGCATGTATCGATCGGGAGTATTTTGGTGCTGTCCAGATCGGCGTAGTATTGCAGATAACGTTTCAACAGCGAGTCGTACAGCGGACCTGACTTTGTTGAATCCGGGTGATACCAGGCGTTAAGATAACTCTCGCCGAATATAGCGTTCAGAGTGTCCCGCAGAACTGCGGCGTAGGCGGACCGCACGGTGTCGCAATAGGCATTGACGATCGGCCGCACAACATCGCCGCCGGCGGTGCTCAGCGTGTCGTTGCGATTGCTTAACACCCAGCGTTCCATCGTGTAGATTCCGGGACTTGCATTCACTTCAACATCGGCAAATACGCTGTCGACCGCGGGACAGGCCGCCGGATCGATCACCAGCGTATCCAGCAGCAGGGTGCTGTCGGTCGGAAAAGTCCGCCGGAAAGAGCGGATTATCCGGTAGTCGCAGGTGCGGCAGAAATCCTGGCACTCCAGGTCAAGACTGCGCGGGCTGATGCTGTAGCGCAGTGTGATGGTATCCTGCTCATTCAGATAGATTTTGCGCGAACCGTGCACGTTGTACAGACTGGCATAGGAAGTCGGGACTTTGACCGTATCGGCAATCGTCAGTGCGTTGACGTAGTCCTCCGCAAGTGTCTCGTGATCCAGCGGCAACAGCAGACTGTCGTTGGCCGGTAAATACAACAAACAGGTGGCCAGCACGCGGCCTTCCTTTTCGATGTACTGAATGCTCGGAACGTTGTTTTGATCGATACTCAGCACGCGTGTAACGCCGTTGACATAAGGCGCTTCGTCGCCAAAGACGCTTACCAGTTCGCGTTCGCTGGCATTCGAGTAAATTGTTTTAACAGTACGTCCGCCGTACAGGCTGTGCGTTAAACCGGGACCGGACTGCTCCTGCACGCGGCCGGACGCTTCCGGATAAAACAGAGTACGCGCAAAAGCGAGTGAATCCGCAGACGGAATTTGTGTGTCCGGGTTGACGCTGGACCAGTAATCCGCCACGGGACCGCCGTCCAGCAGGGATGGACTGTCATAGTTTGCGTCCGCGTCGAAATGTTCGGCGCGGTAGAGCTCGCCGCCGCTTGTATACAATTCCGGGACGTAGTTAAACTTGTTCTGGTTAACCGGCGCACCCAAAGGCGTCAGGGTCGGACGACCGCTGAAGTCGTAGATCGATCCGGACACCAGCACGCAGTCCTGCGACTGCAGGCGCGCCTGCTGCTGGCGGCTGAAGAGCAGACCATCGGCGTAGTTGATCGATTCGGAGATACCTGGCACGCTGTTCTGCCCTTCGCTGAAAACACGCCCATAAATAAAGTTCAAGGTATCGTCAAACTGCGTGTAATAAACCAGACATTCCTTGTACTGCGAGGGAGTATAGGACGTCCCGCCGCTGTAGGTAATAGTCATCATGGTATCGTCCGGCGGCGACCACGACCACACGCCCCAGTTGCTGTCGTTGGCAATGCCGCCGTCATACCAGTCGCCGATCGGGCGCACGCGCCAGATGTAGAATCCCGTGCCTTCGGCCACCGTCAGCGTCATCTCCTGCCTGGGGCCGTAGGTTTCCAGCGTCAGAGCCTTGTCCCAGTCCACCACTGTTTTAATCGTCTGCGGCGTGTGCCGGTTGGCGGTATCGAGGTTAAACAAACGCAGCAACTGGAACTGGTAGTTGGGAAACGAATCGTTTGCACAATCAATGTTCTGCCACGCAAAGACCATCGGGTGCTGTGAGGTGGCCTGCACCGGGCTGACAAGCCGGTCATCCGGCGAACCGCTTTTCCTGGCCTGGACCGCATACTCCTCCACCAGGCGCGCTTCAAAACGCAGACTGTCGTTCAGCGCGCCGCCCGGCAGGGTTACCGACGTGAGGTCGATTTCAACGCGTTCGAACTGACTATTCCCCGAGTTGTCGCAGTTGTTTGGATGATCGGAAGTGATGTCGTAAATGTACCACTGCTCGGGACTTATTGAATCAACAGATGCGCCCACTTGGAGAGTCTTTGTTACAGAACCCAGAGAACTATTCCACGAGTCCATTTTAACAACTGACAAAGAAATGGCAGTATTAAACGAAGTTTTCCCATTGTCAAACAGTCCATCGCTGCCATTGACATCAAATCGCAGGTATACTTTGGCGCTCTTGATACAACGCTCAACGCAATAGACCGGATCGGGGTCGGAGTACAGGTAGAGCACTATTTTGGCGCTGTCGGTAATGTCACCACCGACGAGCAACGAGTCCGTATTGCGCTCGTGCACGTAATAACTCTGCAGCAGAGGAGGGCCATCCGGCAGCAATTCTGCAAAACGACTTCCGGGCTGTCCGCCATTGTCAATCGCAATCTGCGGCGACGGCGCGGCGGCAAAAAGCAGACCGGCCGCCAGACCGATTCCCAGTACAACTTTGCTGATGGTTGAAGGCAGATGTTTGATTGAATTGGGCATGACAATCCCTCCGCTGCATTTTTGCAACGTCTTGCAACAGACAAATGTTAAAAGACTGTTTGGGCTGTGGTTAACGCCGGCGGATCTGGCTCAGCAAGTCAACCGGCGTGTAATCTCCAATCTGAACAGGCAGAAATGTTCCGAACATACTTTCGGGACGTTCCGACAAATGTGCATCTAAGTAGGCTTTTACCTATCGACATTTCGCGCTACTCGCAACGAGCTAGCAGCGCTGATTCCTTTGGGACCGACATCGAAACGCGTACCGCATCTTGTATCGTTTGCCGGTGTGGAAAAGGCACCGCCCTTGGAAATTCGCTGCCGTAGCGGACGACCAATATCCACACCAACTGGATCAACTTTAGCATCTGCCGAGTAAGGCGCAGCCCAGTCCCAGCACCATTCCGCCACATTGCCCAACATATCGTACAATCCAAATTGATTTGGCTGCTTTTGTCCAACTTGTTTGGATTTGTCGCCAGGTTCGGCATACCAGGCAATCTCATCCAACAGCGGATGCCGGTAGGGTTCCGAGTTAATCTCGGGAATATCGCCATTGTATAAAACTGTGTTGGTACCGCCGCGGCAAGCCAACTCCCACTCGCCTTCGGTCGGCAAGCGATATCCGTCGGCATTTTGATCCCAACTCACGTCCTCGCCGTTAATAGTGTAGACCGGCGTCAGGCCTTCGTACTCCGAGAGTTTGTTACAGAACTCCACCGCGACATACCAGGAAATGGAATCCACAGGATGCCGCTCGCTCTCGTAGTAGTCCGCGCCTTCGCCCATGACTTTGTTGTATTCCGAACCGAGTAGCTCGTATTTGCCGATCCAGAAGGCCTTGGTTATCGTCACCAGATGTTTGGGTTGGGCATAAGTGTCCACATCGTCGCCGCGTGTGTAGGTTCCCGGTTCGATGCGCACCATCTCGATGCCGACCTTGTTCTCCGGATCATTGTTGTCCGGCAGATTGGTACCGGAGTCGTCGTCGCTGCAGGCTACAATACCAAACACAAAGAGTATAAGCGGTAGAAGCTTTGTCATCGTGAGATTTCCAAGTAGTTCGAGTGATTCTTACAACATCAAGAGACTTCATTGACCGTTTCGTGCAATTCTCAAACCACTACCTGTAGCAGCCCCTTTGATGACTAAGTCAAATCGGGTTCCACATCTTGACTGATTGGGCAACGTGCTGAAAGCCCCTCCTCTGGCAATCTTACGTTGCCCAGATTCAGGACCTGTAGGGTCAGTTTTTGGCTCAGCAGAATATTTGGCAGCCCAGTCCCAGCAGAATTCACCAACATTTCCAATCATATCATACAAGCCGAAGTTATTTGGCTGTTTAAGGCCAACCTGGTTTGCTGCCCCTCCCATGGTTTTTCCATACCATGCAATCTCGTCGAGCAACGGATGAGTGTGCGGCGAAAAATCGATTCTCGGCATTTCACCATTGTACAGCGAGGTTGACGTACCCGCCCGGCAAGCCAGCTCCCACTCGCCTTCGGTCGGCAAGCGATATCCGTCCGCATTTTGATCCCAGCTCACGTCCTCGCCGTTAATAGTGTAGACCGGCGTCAGGCCTTCGTACTCTGAGAGTTTATTGCAGAACTCCACAGCGTCAAACCAGTTAACAGAATCCAGGGGATGCCGCTCGCTCTCGTAGTAGTCCGCGCCTTCGCCCATGACTTTGTTGTATTCCGAACCGAGTAGCTCGTATTTGCCGATCCAGAAGGCCTTGGTTATCGTCACCAGATGTTTGGGTTGGGCATAAGTGTCCACATCGTCGCCGCGTGTGTAGGTTCCCGGTTCGATGCGCACCATCTCGATGCCGACCTTGTTCTCCGGATCATTGTTGTCCGGCGGATTGGTACCCGAGTCGTCGTCGCTGCAGGCAACGAGTGCAACAAGGGCAAAAGCAAACAGCAGTTTGTGCAAAGCAGGCATGTCTTTCGATCCTCAATTACTCATCTGAAAACAGTTCAGACTCAAATTACTTCTTCAACCAGGGCTATACAACCCGTTCACTCATGACTCTCGCGAACGTCCAGCAACTCGTAGCCGGAGTACCTGGCTTGCAGGTTGCCATTACGAGCAAACACCAGGTCCAGTGGTTGCCGCGGCCTCTCGCGTACGTCGACACCAACGGCGACCGTTCGCACTGTATAGTCGGCCCTGGCGACGTTCGATTTCCGCACGTGTTCCAGCACAATGCGCCGTAGTCGTCCCTCTACGTCCAGCCACACTTCCACCGCTTTGATCTGGCTGCCGATGTTCTCCGCCCGCGGACAGGTCATTGTTATATAACGCAGTGAATCGCGCTGCTCATCCTGCTCCACCCGCATAATGCTCAGCAGTGTGTCGCGCAGTGCGGCCGTCCACTGGACGGATTCGCCGGCCACTGTGCGTTCGGCGGCCTGGACATCGCGAATAATAATGCGCTTGTGTTCGTGCAGAATGCCGACAGCAACCTTGTCGTCGCTGATCACAAGCCCCTGCGGGCTGCTTATCTCGACGCGTCCGTCGGCCGCAAGCGTGCGAATCTGCGATTCCTGCCTGTGCACTTTGCCGTTGATGCGCCGATCGCGAATGTGCATGACGACGTCCATATCCAGTAAACATGGCGTCTGCCCGTCCACGCTGTGCAATTGATCCAGCGCCTTGCGCACCGCCGCTCGTGTTTCGTCCTGTGACTGTGTATCTTGGCCATGACAATGTGCGCCGTCCAGCACTGCGCTCAGAAGTGTCATGAACATGCAGACCAGCAGTCTCCCACGCCGAATTCCTGTTGAATTGATGTTCATGGCTGCTCAGGGCTCCGAATAGAGATTGATCAATCCATCAAACAATTGGTTTGTACAAAACATCATGCATTGAACGGTAGTACCACCCATTGCCGGCGGAGTGCAGAGATCACAATCATTCCCAGGATCGTACATGTCGCTGAAGCCCGGCAAAAGAGCATAATCTTCATCCAGCGGATATTTGTGAAAGTGCAATTGTGAGCAGCCGTCTTTCACTACAACAACCTGCATTACACAGCAGTCTGAATCGCTGCAGGCAATCAGAGTCCGTGACGGATAGGTATAATTGGGATCGGACACACAAGGAGTCACAGGCAATCTCCAACAACGGGGCGTTATTGTCCGCCAGCAACTGCTTTCCCCGGCATTGTTCGGCGGAAAACTCATCGGATCGTTTGTCAGGAATTCGTAAAACACGTGGTAGAGTTTGTAGATGTCCGCAAATCCACCGGCAACCTGAATTGCACACGAATCCGCAAAAACAACACTGTCAATTTTTGCTTCATAACATCCATCATTCAGGCACTGACGTGTTTTGTAGTAGACCTTCGCCTGGCAATACATCTCGTCAAGGGTTACCGTGTAACAGGTATCCGCACTCCACGGATCATTTGTCCATCGGCAAGGTTCACAGGGCGTTGGATCGGCCGCATGAACACGAGTGCTTAACATACCCAGTAGAACTAGTGCCAGCGCTAGGCTGTACAGCACGCCGCGATTTCCGGATTGTCTCTGCATCTATTTGTTCTCCTCTTTGCCGAACTGAAGCGTGTCTATGTTAAGAATGTTAACATCGCCGCCGCTGCCTTTCAGGTTCAGATCCAGAATGTCAAATGATCCGTCCTTGTCGCGATTAATCGGCAGGCTGCCGGGCGAAGCATCCCGCATGGGCGGCATGGGCAGGTATTTCGGAGAGATATTCTCGTAGGTCGAAGAAAGAACCAGACTGCTTATCTGCGCACCGCCCAGCCCGTAGCTGCTTCTGTCCGTTAAAGGCGTGTGGTACTGACTCTCCTGCACGGTTTTCATACCGTCCACTGTTTCGATCAGGCGGCGCGCCAGTTTGCCTTCGGCCGTGTACTGGTAGTACAATCCAAAGTGCTGGTCATCAAACTGGGCTATCAGCCGCAGATTGGCCGGATCGTACACATAACAGCTTGCCTGGGCGTCAAGCGGCTGCACGCGCAGGTCGTCGACGTAAACGTTTGGAATCGCCGGGATTACTTCCACATCCAGAACCCCGCTTGCGCTGAGCAGGTTGGAAGCCACGCTGCCTTCATACAGCGTCCACTCGCCGCTCTGGGCAATTTTTTGCAGGCTGACGCTGTTGCCGTCGATCCGGGCGCTGATGGAAGGCACGGGCCCGCCCATGGTCCAGACCTGCATCAGCGCGCCGCTTGTGCGCAGCCGGCTGCTGCCTTCCAGACTGTCAATCGTCACATAACCGGCGCCGGTCAGTTTATATGAATTGTCGCCGGAGTGTGCCGTGCCGGCGCTGTTGCCGTCACCTTCTTCAAAGGAGCGGAAAACCAGACTGCCGAACTCGGCATTGGCCGCCACCATGCGCGGCACCTGATTGGAGTGGGCAAAACGTGCGGCGGACGGAATACCCAGCACATCGACTTCTTCCAGCACTTCGCCATGCGGCGAAACCTTTGTCACCTCGGTCAGGCCCACCCAGTTGGCCCCGTTGTTGCCGGTGTTTTCCCAGTCAAAGAAACTGAAGCCGCTCATCACGCCGGCGTCGTTGTAATTGCGATCCGTCGAAGCCGCTACGCCGGACTGGACGTCACGGCGATACACATAACTGCGCGAAGGTCTGTAACGGCCGCGCACGCCCGTCTCATAGTCGGTTGGAGTATTGCTGCTGCCCGGGAAGACCTCGCCGTACAGGCCCGTATCGTAGGGCCAGTAGTCGCTGAAAACAGTCGCACTCGCGGAAACCACGCCGCTGGTGAGCTGTGTTAAGTCGCTCGTGCCGACGACATCGGCGGAATCGCGTCCGTACGTGGTCAGCGAACCGGCCGAAATGTCAAGTTGATTGCGGCGGCCGCTGCGAATGATTTCCCAGTCGACAGTCCCGCTGGCCAGATCAAAGCTGTGCGAAACGAGTTGCAGGCTGATGCTTGTTCCGCCGGCCCCGACCGCCGTGACATCGTAGAGCGCGTGCAGACCGGCGCCCGCGCGCAGTCTGATTTTGTCGCCCACGCCGATGCGATCACCGCCGGACGTCACCGCCAGAATTTTACTGCCCTGGTTGTAGGTTGCGCCGAAGCCGCGCAGACGGTAGTTGTACGCCGCCTGCCCCAGCTGCGGATACTGCTGCCAGGCCGGAAAACTGTAGCTGGCATAGGTGCCCTTGTGATCCGCGCTCTGCGGCAGATTCAGACCGTCAAACGCATCGGCGTTCAGGGTGACAACCGGCTCGCCCGTGGCGGGATCAAATGCGGCAAAGGTTTGTTTATGCCGGATGCCTTCCTTGATCGTTGTAATCGACTTCTGGAAAACAGGATAGTGCACAATCTTGTTTGTGACGTAGGTCTTGACGATGGCTTCGTCGTAGGTGTAATTTGGCCTGTCGAACGTGAAAAAAGGATCCGGCGTCAACAGTAAACCAGGGAACTTGAATCCGCCATCCGCCGAAACCGCGAAGAAATCAGTTCGATCTTCCACTTCTTTGGCTTCGGTTACCAGCTCAACTTCTTTGCCGGGGCTTTCAAAGGTAATCGCCTCGGACGGTCCGTTGAACATCGGTATCTTTTCACCGGGCTCGAAATACTCAAACTCAACGGATTCAACCAGGTAGGATTTACTCGCATCGTCGGGATCGTACTCGCCACCGTATTTGGCAATGCGTTTCTGCTGACCGTGCATGGAGTTAATCTCGAAGGAATAACCCTGACTGGCCCAATATCTGGTTATTGAGGACTGTAACATCAACTCAATAACCGCATCCACATATCTCGTTTCCAGGTTCAACGACGTGTGTCTGGCTTTCATGGGATAATCACGCACCGTGTTAAACTCGGTCACGGTAAATCCAGTGGCCGTTTTCCCGGAATGGATGCCTTTTGTCACGACACGCGCGTAATTGACTGTCGGGCCAGGCAAGAGTGATTCACCCAATGGCCCCTCACCTTGCGTGAGATCTGAACCTGCCGCCAAAAACTCCAGAAAGTTGCGGTCATCGCGTGTTTTAAGATAACGCACAACCGAGTTCTCCTCCCGCCCTTCCGACGGTTCGTTGGTTGCCACGCCACTACAACTGCCATCCTCATTTTCGTACAAATACTCCGTGCCATACAGAACGGCGTCGCCCGACTCCAGGCCGTCATCGTACATCAGGAGGCGTTTAACACGGACGCCACCGCCGTACTTGGCGCGTGTCATTGGAATACGCAGGTATGAAAATTCGTAGATGGGATGGGTCTTGTACCGATTAAACAACTGTGTATTTAACTGCTGAAGCAATGGCATCCCGGGCAACAGTGCTAAAAAGCTACGCCAGAAATCTCCACTGGTGTGGTCGGGATTGTTCAGTTCGGCCTCGCTGCCACATGCATAGTTTTTAGCGCGGTTGGCTTTGATGAATTCATCTGCAACGTCGACCGGTGTCAGGTCGCTGCGCAGTTCCACCCATAGCCTATCCTTGCCCTGGTGAGTTGAAACCCCGGTTTTAACAATATTGCTGTAGCCGGTTACGTAGTCGCAGCTATGCGGCGGAAATGACTTTGACGTTTCACTTATGTGACATTCTTTCATTTGATACAGAAAGCGGAAAAACACGCGCTCGCCGCTACCTGGCCCAAGCTCTTTATAAATCTTTGATGCCAGTTCGCGCAACTCGACTGAATCCGTGACACCCAGTTCAGATTCCACGTCAAGGTAGCAGCGATACGTGTTTTTGCCAATCGTCGGTTCGTCAGCCTCGATATCAGTCAACTTCACCATCGCCATCGCCGGTCGATCCTGGACATGGGCATATCTGTTGCGCTCGTATTGAACGTGTATCTCTCCCCCTGAAGGCAGACGAATTGTCTTGAGGTGCCATACGGCCGGGTCCGAGTGGGAGCTGGGGTTCTGCGGCACATATGGTTTGTGTATTCGGCGCCGCGCCGGCATGGATGGATCGTAGAAACCCCATCTGTCATAGGCGCTGATGTGATATGGAGGATTTTCGTTAACACTTGCGTTCGTGCCGCAGGAGTCGCTGACTTCGTTCATGGCCGAAACAATATCGGGATAACGCGACTTGACCTCCGGCGCAAAGTGTGTATCGTCGTCGCATTTATAGGAATATTCAAAGTCGTACGGACTGATGCGCGCATTGACAACACCCTCGTATTCCATCCACACGCGTTTAAGTGTCAGTTTACCGTGTTTGTACTGTGTCACATGCGTCGACGCGTGATTCGGGTGCACGCCGTCTTTACTGTAATTGACAGCAGAGTTCAGACGACTGGCGCCAAAATAGATGGTGTCATTTGTAATGATCGAGTCTGCGCCCGTGTACGAATGGACCGTATCTCGGTGAATGAAATAGGCGTTGTAATCCTTGGGATGTGAATACATCAGTGTGTAGTCATACTCAAAATGCACCGTTTTTAGCAATTTCTCGGGATCGCCGTTGGCGTTCTTGGCGTACACGACAATGCGCTCCAGGTACTCATTTTTATTGGGTGTCTGAACGCTTTGTTTACTCTCGTTCATCGCCACCTGACTGTGACCGTCAAACACCCGGCCGCTGAGATCACTCGTCCAATTGCCGTCGTATGCTTCCAGGCCTTCTCCTGCCGCTGATTGTTTCTCCTCGTCTATTGCATTTTTCGCCGGATCGCGATACGCTTCATAAGCGTCAAAACGCTCGTCGCCGGAACCGGACAGAATCAGGTCCGAAAGCCCGGTACGGGAAATTGTGTCGGCGCTTTTATTGCAGATAAAGTATGCTATATGCGAGCGCGTTTCAACTTTCTGCAGGTAATACAATTCCTTTTCGCCGGAAGACACCGTGCCGGCATTGTCATTTCCGGTAATGAGTTTACCCGGATCGTAGTGATAACCGGTATAGGGCGAGCGCCACTTGTACCATTCGTCATTTGTATCATCGCCGGATTTATCATAGGTTCCCGCCGTACGGCGATAATCAAAGCGCGTGTATCCGCCGAAATCGTCATCCGTCGGTCCATCCCCGGTGCGATCCAGGTATGACGGAGTTGTAATCGCAGTTAACAAATAGCTGGACGCATAGGGCGTAGCGCTCGATTGCCCACTGACATTGCTGTGCGAGGACTCGTGCCGCCCGACATAGAGATAGGAATTGTCAATAACTCCGCCGTCGCTCATGACAAAACGCATCGAGCGTTCATTGCGTGAATAGACCGGCAGACCATATTGGAATGAATTGCCCGATTTGTTAAGAATCGCAATTTCACCTATCTGTTTTTGCAGCACCGGATCGGTTCTGTCGACATGACCAAACAGATTCATACTGTCACGCGTAAACGCCCGGTAGTTAACACCGCCGATTGTGTCAAGCATTTCGGCATTGGTATTGTAACAGATCAATGAAGATCGCCCAGGTCGTTCATCTTCATTCATAAGCAGGTGGAACTTTGTTGTATCTGGATCAGGTGCTACAGGAAAACCTGCAATTTCTGTCGGGATAGGTTCATCATCACCATCGAATACCGCCGTTCCACCTTTATCGCCGGAAAAACGAAAGAAATACGGCTCTCCATCGTACGGATACCCCGTAGAATCAAAATCGCTTGAAAATTGTATCAGCCCGGAAGCGAGGCCGCTCCATTCATTGACATTCACACGCTGAAGCCCAATTTTAACTTCGCCGCCGATTCCCCAATGCGTCCCCCAACCAATTTCAGGTGCAATTGAATAATTCCCCAGTGTGCTTTTAGCACGGTTGGGATGAAATATTCCCGGCCTGCGATTGTGCAAGCGAAATGCTCCCGACAATCCTTCTCCGCTCACGGCAAAGTTGTCGGCATTATGAAAGGGAATCCCCAGGTATCGGTCCTTGCGCGTAAAGTCACCGGATTTTTCGGTCATATAGTCGAACACGGCTTCGTCACGTGTGTCATAATGGTACGCCTCGCCTGAATACATGTACCCGTAGGCCTGCCTGGTCTGGGTTGCTTCCGGCTGCTGCCACGAATAGCTGCCGATCAGGCCATAAATCGGACCAACCTGCCCGGGAGAACCCGGGGCAACAGAAGTGTGCCCGCGAATATTGATGGTATAGTATGCACCTGAGTAATTGGGAGCATTTAACGGCACGGAATGAATGCCGGTTTGAGTGTTCAGATACGAGCTCACCTTTCCCGCAACTGCAGCCAGGCCTTGATTAAATTCCAAATTGTCTTCTTGTTGATTTTTGATGTCTTCGTTTGTCACGGTTGTCGTTGATCCCTGCTCCTTCCCCTCTAAGTCTTGCCTGATTTCAATTGCATCGAGCGTTTTGAAGAATGCTTTGACTATCAGATTCAGCGGTGAAACATGTAAACTGAATTTGCCATAACCATCCTCAACCCGGTATCCAAAATTTGCTGTCCCTGCAACGGAAAGACCATATCCCTGCACGGTGGAAAAGCCGGTATTGTTATTGTAACGAATCATCGCATTTGCACTTAAACCAAGCGGAAAGTCCTCCTGGCTGAACGCCTGCCCCGACACACTCCAACCCACGGCATAGGTTTCGTTCTTGGGCATCTTGTTGTAATACTTCACATCCGCCGAATGTGCGTCATCCGGGAACCCTTTCTTGCCCCGGTTGATTGCGCCTGGATTTAACGACCATCCGTAACCGACCCAGGAAGCATCCTCCGCCGCCGTGTGATTGCTGTGGTACGACAGCGACAGTGCATAACCGCCGCCGTTGGCGCCCGGAATCTGCACCACCGGAAGGTTGTAGGTAAAACCTCCGCTGAACTCATTGACCATGCCGGTCGTCGCCACCGGCTCAAAACTTGAGAACTCCGGCTGCGTCGGCCCCGACGTAAGGGCGTGCGACAGCCCCGGCGCGGCAAACTCAGCGACAAAACAAAAAGTAAGCAGCCATGCGGCCGTTTTCATCCATCTGGGGCGCGGCGTCATTTCTGTGAACTCCCGATTGCAAGTTGCGGTGCATTGACCAGCGTTTCCGCATCAAAAACAAAACGATGTATTCCCGTTGCGAACAAATCATCTTCAAACACAACCTCGACAGTTCCCCGTCGCGGCAACTCGTCCATCCCTTCCTGTGGCGCAAAAACCATCATCACGGTTCGCGCCCTGTTTAACTCGTAACTGTTGTTGAGCGAAGCCAGAACAGGATGAACATCACACGATTCGGAAACAAGACGCAGTCGATCTTCCATGCCGAAGTTTAACTCCGCCGTGCGCTGCGCAAAGTCCTCATAACCCTGGACGCCGCGCATCGATACCGCCGCGCCCTTGTCCTCGAGTGGGGCTATCTGCAGCGCAAAGGTCTGCAGCCGCGCGTGCTCCGCCACACGCCGATGATACTCCACGATGTTAAACTCGCGTCCACGCATCTCACGCCAGGCCGAGAGCTCCGGCGGGATGTATTTGCAGCGCAACACCAGGTCGCCGACGCTGCGCTCCTGAACCAGGCCTCCGGACGGGTCTTCCAGCAAGCGCATCAACTCCGCGTGCTCCATCTTCTCACGTCCACAGGAAACCAGCAGTAGGAGTAGTCCCGCAAATGGAAGCAGGCGCATCGATCGTGGCATGGATATTGTTAACATCGACATTGAACACTTCCCCGACGTTTAATTGCTGCCCGTGTATTTTCTGTTAAGTTCCTCAAGCACCTCGTCCGTAATGTCGATGGCATCAACGCCGTACAGGACATTGCCTGAGTTCGAGGTTCCAAGCACCAGATCGTAGCCTTCCCGGCGTCCGTATTCCTGCACAAAGTCGTTAATCTGATTGAGCGCTCCCTGTGTCAGCTTTTGCTCCTTTTCCTGGAATTCGCCGGCAATCTCGGATTTGAGCGCCTCGACTTCCTGATAGGCCGCCGCGGCATCGCGTTGCAGCACCTGCGGTACTTCTCCCTCGTTGGCGGCTTTGTGGATCAGCTCTTGCTGTCCTTTGAGTTGTTCTTCCTTTTGTTTAATCTCGCCAAGCCAGTCATTTGACAGTGCTTCCAGTCGCGCATGTGCGTCTTTCATGCCCTGGTATTCGTAGATCAACACATCCGACCGGACAAATGCCAGTCGCGTCGCCGAACCTGCGTTGCCGGACGTCAGGCTGACAATCAATGCACCTGCCGCACAGAGAACACTTGCCAGACAAGCGGCAATCAGTACCTGTTGTTTAATAGCTCTCACCGTTGAACTCCTTGTATCAAGTATTTTCACCTACTACGTCAAACAGATGGGTTGAATGGACCGCAAAGGATCAATCCAGCAAGGTCAGTTGCCCGCCGGCCTCCAGCGTGCCGATGCGGGCGCGGAAGACATAGGCTCCCGCCGGCAATCGCAAACCGGCGGCGTCATCGCCAGACCAGGTCTGCACCATGCGCCCGGCGCTGACTTCACCCTCAAACAGAACGCGAACCAGTTCTCCGCGCGCCGTATAAATTTCCAGATGCAGCTGACCGGCCGTCGGCACAATCACATCCAGCGTCACGCTTCCGCTGAATGGGTTGGGGTAAGCGCTGACGGCCAGTTCATCGCCGTGCTGATCTCCGTAATTCACGCCGCCGCCCTCGTACAAATCAATCCGGCCCGCCGCCGGCAGTGTCTGAAACGTCTCGGGACCGGAAGCGCCCGGCCAGAAAACGTGCATGGAGTCCGGGCTTTGATCGCCCAGGCCAAAGTGCAGGCGCGGCCCGTCCTGGACGCCAAGCCCGCGGCCACCGATCAGCAGACGCGTCATTTGTCTGTCGCCTGAAAACACTGTTGCCCGCGCAATCCCGTGCCCGGCCTGTGATCTGCCCGCATGCAATTGCACGTCCAGTGCAGCACCTGAATGAATGGTATTGCGCAGCAGGATCGGAGTCTCGCCGCTCAGCGCCACCAGGTCCAGTGCGCCGTCGTTGTCAACATCCAGGACCATCACGTCCCCGAGTCCGCCAAAACCGTCAAGCCCCAATTCGTTTGTCGCCAGCCTGAAATGACCGGGACTCTCCTGCAGGTAGGCGTCGGTAAATCGACATGCCTGTGCAGGCGCCAGCACACAATCCAGCAAACCATTGTTGTCCAGGTCAGCCCATAGTCCGCCGCTGTGCTCCTGCTCCGTGCGTATATTTTCGTCCGCATTCCAACGCTGCATCGTCAACGCACCACGCCGGGCTGCACCCAGCCAGAATTGCGTCGCTGCGGCCCCCTCCGTTTCCGGCAGGCGTTCAACAGAAACCACGCCGGGTGAGAGATAATCGGGACGCCCATCCTGGTTAACGTCGGCCCAGAATACTGCTCGCGACTGTTGGACGCTACGCGCCTGTCCCGCGTTGAACACTTTGCCGTACACTTCCCTGAAGCTGCCGTCCCCCTGGTTTTGCCAAAGTTCGTCGCTTCCACTTAAACAAGAGACAGACAGATCGGGAAAGCCGTCCAGATTGTAATCGATACAGGTCAGACTGATGACATCGTCCGCACTGCCGATTGTCTCCACGCTGTGAAAACCCGTCGCTCCGCCGCTTCTTAACAGGAGCAGCCGGTCGCCGCCCAGCACGACGTCTTCCAAGCCGTCGCCGTCGACATCGGCCAGACTGAAACAGTCCAGGCGCAGCAATTCGCCAAACTCGATGGCCTTGTCCGCAACGAACTCGCCTCCGGCCAACGATCGCATGACCCTTGCCTCGGTGTTTCCCACTCGTACAATGTCAACATGCCCATCCTGGTTAACATCCAGGAAAAACGACATGCGGTCAGACGCGTGGCCATCGTATTCTCCACTGACAAACTGCCGCCCCGCCTGATTGATGTACAAACGACCATTGACAAGCAGATCGAGATAATTGTCGTTGTTAACATCCGCGGCGCAAAGATTGGAACGGCTGTATTCAGCCGCCCGAAAGTTGTGCTCTCCCAGATCAACATCATCGAATGCCGTCGAGTCGACTGCATAACGGGCCGACTGAACGGCCACCTCTTCCAGGTTTACGGTAATGCCGAATCGATACGGCGCCGCCATCCAGGTCTCGCCGCGCAGGATGAGCTGCGATTTGTATTTGTCCCCGTTTTCAGCCGCGCAATCGGCAACCGCAGGTTCCGTGTCGGTCAGCAGCACGACCCGATCAGCCAGGTGATCGACCGCCAGAAAAAACTGATTGTTGTCAAGGTAGAGGACCTCGTCCAGGCGCAGCTCGACCGTTTCGATGCCATTGTGCCGTTTGCTGAACGTGATCGGAGGAATAATATCCCGCATCATCAAAGGCATCGGGAGTCCGCCTTCGTGCCCGAAAATCCGTAGTCGACCCGCTGTGGCTGTAGCGGGCCCGCTCAGGCGCAACCGAACAGATGAAAGTTGAACCGGTGCTTCCAGCGTAAAACGCGCCGCCTGCATTTGGATATCGCCGGCTCGATACACGAAGGCGGCATTCTCCTGTGAATCTGCGCCTGCAGGACACACCAATGACAGCAAAATTACCACCACAGAGATTTTGCAAAAACTCGCCGACAGACTGTTGAATTCAGGCATACGTCTCCCGTCGCCCACGGCACAAAGCCTCGGGCATATTCTCTAAAGAAATAATACAGACAAGCCAACTCGTCGCCGGTGTGTCTCCTGCCGGCGTTCGGGAAGTTCCCTGTGAGGATGATCAGGATTAAGCGTCCAGCCAGGACGCAAACAATCGGAGACAGGCGTGAACCTGCCATACCGTGGGAATGACGCGCCGGATAGCGCGGCATACCTGATATCGGAGATGACTGGGAATACTGAATCAGAGCCTGAGCCCTGAAAAGCGAAAGGAAGGTAGCGGCAACGCCGTGGGGTCAACCACTATTGCACTACATTGTGTCAGGCGCTTGCAGTTGTTGATGTCCCTGCAAAAACAGGAAACATGTGACCGGGGGCTGCTTCGACGCCTGGCATGTTATGTGATCAAGGAGCCGTAGTAACGGCATCGCTGTAATCGGAGGTACGATTTCGCGTTTCTCCGTTTAACTACGAAGCAATTATACGCAAAAGAGAAACACGAAGTCAAGTTTTTTTTGCTCGTCTCACAACTTTCCACAAATGAACAAATTTCGTGTTTCAATTGGGAATATTGGGCGTATCACCTACAGTCGGAATTTATGCAAAATGTGCAACGTGAGTATTCACCAACACGTGACAGTGCCGGAGCAGGGCGCCCTGGGAGTTCGGCACAGGACGAGAGCAACTCTACTCAATACGCATATTCGGCGGTGTCCCTGTGCAAAAAGTGCTGCACAAACGGTTCACCCAGGGCGTGGGCTGCAATAGCCGAATCCTGATTAATGTAAAACGAGTATCATTCTGGTGGCAAATGCGTGATCGGAAATCCCGCGCACAAAATACACGCCTTCCGGCATTGTCCCCGAGTCAACCTCCAGATGCCAGTCTCCATCACCCGAACGCCGCCACCTGTTATGTTGCCGCCCGTACGCATCGTACAACTCAATCATCTGACTGACGCTGCCTTGACGTGGTTGCAGCGATATCTGAATCGTACCGCCCGGAGAGTTTAACACCTGCAGGTTTAACGGTGTTCGCCACACAATGCCAAAACTAAGACAGTATTCGTCTATTTCAAGCTGGGAGGCATCTCCCGCAAGTAGCAAGCATTCCTCGTTCGCAAACTCCAGGTCCGTCAGGAACAACTGCGAGTCATGTGATCCGCCGGCAAGCCCCATGACCTTGAGTCCGGCAATGCTGGTCATATTACTGTTTAACACAATGTCATCAAATTCAAGCGTCACAGCATGCAACACGACATTAACGACTTCCCGGTTCACAATCTGCGCGGCGGAAACTGCATCGACTATCTGCAAGTTGCCCGGATGATATAACAAACGCATGCGCAGCCCGCTCAGAACAATCGGATACTCCGTCGATGCAGTTTCAAACAAAAATGACAATTCAGAACTCTCTCCCGGTGCTGTGTTGAAGTCGGGGATTTTCACATTGACGCTGGCTTTGTTTCGGACTACGACCGTTGCAGTCGACTCACCGCGACAACCCTGTTCGTCAAGGCCGGAAAGTCGCAGCGTCACGCTTTCATTGACCTGAACAAAGGTCTCAACGGCAGTGGGATCGTCAAACAATTCCGCCGGCTGCCACTCAACATCGACAAGGCCAATCGCTTTAACCGGAACGCGGTTTACATCACACACCAGTTCAGGTGATTCAATGTTAACATCGCCGACCTGCCCGACATGCAAGGTCACGCTACCGCTCGCCGAACAGCTATTGTTCCTGAGCTGAACGTTGAATGTGGCCGCATCCCTTACCGCGACGCGAACAACATGGTCATTAAGCGTCCCCCTTTCATCAATGTCCGGCCATTCAACATCGAGGTCCGTCAACGCCCGAAGTTCGACGGAATCGGCATCACAGTACAGTTCAGGAAAAACCTCAATCTCAATAATGCCGTCGGATTCCACATCCACCCGCACGGCCGCCGGTTCTGAACACTCGGATCCGTCCGTCAATTCAACCAGATAGATAATTGTTCGATCAGGCGAGGCAAGTACCACATTCGAGTCGGTACGGTTGAGTCCGTCGGCGGGCGTCCACCTTACCGGTTCGTCGGTCAACGCACGCAACTCAACCGCATCCCCGGGACAAATTCGATAGGTATCCCTGGCCACTTTTAGGTCAATAACGTCCGTCACGACCACGGTGATGCTGTCGTCAACGAAGCAGTCATCTGCGCTCCAGCACCTCACGTAATACGTCGTCGTGGTCGCCGGCTCGACTATCGGAGACGGGCTCGCGGCATCATCCAGGCCGGTTTCCGGACTCCAACTGAAACGAATCGCGTCACTCTCGACGTCAATGCGCCGGGCCTGTCCTTTGCTGCAGTAATACATAGTGTCAGGTATTGTGATCTTCGGCGCTTGTGCCAGCCTTACCTGAACAACTGTTTCAACCGCACAGCCTTCCACTGTACCCCGCACCGTGTATTCGCGTGATTGGGTGGGCGTCGCCACCACCGAGTCACCGTCAATTCGGTTGAGGTCATCACTCGGCGACCACGTCAAATCTTCACCGTTGCGTACAACGAGCGACACGCTCTCACCCGGACAGACCGTGATCTGATCCGGCGATGCCAGCTGCAGGGCGTGCAAGGCAACGTGGACCGTATCGTACACAATACAACCTTTTGACGTAATCATGCGTGCCACATAGTCGGTCGGACCGGTGGGTGTGGCAAGCGAGTGCGAGGAGTCCGCACGCTCCAGCGTCGCGTCGGGCTGCCAGGAAACGATCCCCGGGCCGTCGGCGGCCAATTCGATGGACTCGCCCGGACAGATTACCGTGTCGCGGCCCGCAACAACGCGCTCTCCGGAAGGGTCCTGAAATACGATGACCGTGTCCAGCGTGTCGCTTCGCCAAAGATTGCTGCAAACGTAGCGTACGGCATAACTCCCCGCCTGCTCAAAACAGACTGTCGGATTCATCTCGCTGCTCGTCCTCGGTGAACCGCCTTCAAACTGCCAATCGCGGCGGCAGATTGTACCGCTGCTTCGCTCGGTGAATTGCACGCACTTGTCACTACACTCCACGGCGGGAAACTCGATGGCAGCCGAAATTACACCGCACTCGCTCCTGCGCGGTCCATCGCCGAACCAGGACTCGGCAAATCCGGGCAGTCCCAGTGTCGACCTGGAATTCTGCCCCGGCGGCCGGACAGAGATGCCGTCGAGTACCGCCCCGCACGCCAATCCGCGTACGTTTGGCCTTTCCACGACGCCCAGAAACTCGGACCGCGTGCGCGCAACATACAGACGTCCGTCAATCCCGAGTTGCAGCGACCCGAATCGACTTTCCAGATTGTCGTCGCGCAACACTTCCGCAACCGATTCCTCGATTGCCGCTGCATCGGGATTGCTCAGATCAAACTGCAGCAGCAAGCTGGATGCGCCCGCATCAAGCGTCGTGACATAGACTTGTTTGCTGTCCGGCGAAAATGACACGCCATAACTGGAGAATCCACCAAAACCCGCCTGTCGATTATCCATCCGTACGACGCGCAGATTACTGACAATCCCACTGCGGATATCAAAATCAAACAACTCCAGCACTCTCCGATCTTCGTCCAGCGTCACACTGGCCAGCATACAGCCGTCAGGCGATATCTTGTGTTGTCCTATTCCCGCCATTCCGTTGATCGACGGCAAACCTATCTCGGACACAACCGGAGTCTCCTCTACACCTTCCGGCCCCATATGCCACGCAAGAAAACGCGTCAGGTCCAGCGAACGTGCCACGATCCAATATCCACAACCGTCACAATCGGGAATTGCTGAAAGTTTTTCGCTCAGTGGAACGTCCGTCGCCAGGGATTGGCGCACCACAAAATCGCCCTTGCCGTCTCGGCCGCGCATATCCACGGTCGTCACCGTCATATTGTCCATTAACCGCGTCGCCACATCGGACAGATTTGGAGCCCGCCCCTGTAGAGAAGATCGGTTCCCGGGATTAAACACATAGACAGTATTGTAGTCTGTCGGCGAGTGCAGCATGATGCCCGACTGCGTTGTGGAAGCCGAAAATTCCGCCTCAGGCGGAAAGGACGCACCGGGAATTATCGCTAACTGGATATAGCCGTTGTCCCCATCCCAGAGGTGGATCCCATTGCCGTATAGTTGAAGTTCGCCGCTGACCGGATCGGAAATTGAAACTCCACCCTCCGGCAAGCTGAGTATGTGCTGATGCGTCGCGGTCACAGGTGTACTTGCAAAATTCAAATGACCTCGCTCGCCAAGTATCCAATTCATGGCAACATTTTGTGTAAAAGCCGCTGTACTACATCCAAAAAACAACAGCAAAAGCATTGAGGTCCAGCGTAGAATTGATCTCTTCATTCGTCGACCTGACAGGATTTTTGACTTGTCATTCGCAATTTATCAAACGTGATGCCGGATGTGGATTCCCGGCGACCGTAAAATACATGGCGAAATACTGCCCTGCAAGTTAAAGATTTGACTTATGCAAATCACTTATCCTGATGATTTCGCAACACAAATTTCCCAATTGATCATGTGGTTGGACGTGCCGGTTTATCGCCTGCCGTGGTCACCTGATCACTCAACACCCTCAATGCCATTGCAGCGCCGCTCGCTTCTCTCGCCGGCTCGCTTTCTGACTCTACTGTTTGTCGGCGTGCTGGAAACAAATGGGTTGAGTGTTTGTGCGGGGGCTTCGCGTTCAGCGGCTGAAACATCGCGTTCAACTACAAAGCGTACCGCGCCCTGTTTGTTAACAAATGAGGATGTTCCATGAATGTGCATCTTGATTCGTGGGCGCCGAAACACGCGTAAACCGTCGTTCAGAAGCAGACGCGACTCCTGTTAAAAAAAAGCCGTCGGTGTTCAATGAACTGCAGCAGCGGCGGGCCATCCGGCAGCAATTCAGCAAAACGACTGCCGGTTTGTCCGCCATTGTCAATCGCAATCTGCGGCGATGGCGCGGCGGCAAAGAGCAGACCGGCCGCCAGACCGATACCCAGTACAACTTTGCTGATTGTTGAAGGCAGATGTTTGATTGAATTGGGCATGACAATCCCTCCGCTGCATATTTGCAACGTCTGGCAACAGACAAATGTTAAAAGACTGTTTGAGCTATGGTTAACGCCGGCGGATCTGGCTCAGCAAGTTAACCGGTGTATGTAATCTCCGCACATGTGGTACCAGGACCACACGAAAAATAGATAGAATTCTACGCTGTCAAGTCTTACACCAATTGTTAATTCGTAAAATTTCTAGCCACTCGAAAAGAAGTCTCAGCAGCAGCAGCTTCTAGTCTGATATCAAAGCGTTTACCGCAGCGTGAGCCGTCCGCACGAGTTGGAAATGCACCACCCCTGGAAATTTTCTGTTGACCAGATTCCGGTCCAGTAGGATCAATTTTGGCATCTGCAGTATACGGCGCAGCCCAGTCCCAACACCACTCCGCCACATTGCCGATCATATCGTACAATCCAAATTGATTTGGCTGTTTTTGTCCTACTTGTTGGGATTTACCGCCAGATTCTGCATACCAGGCAATCTCATCCAAGAGCGGATGGCGGTACGGTTCGGAATTTATCTCGGGAATATCGCCGTTGTACAAAGCAGTATTCGTACCGCCGCGGCAAGCCAGCTCCCACTCGCCTTCGGTCGGCAATCGGTATCCGTCGGCACTTTGGTCCCAGCTCACGTCCTCACCGTCTATAGTGTAGACCGGCGTCAGGCCTTCGTATTCCGAGAGTTTATTGCAGAACTCCACCGCGTCAAACCAGTTAACAGAATCCAGGGGATGCCGCTCGCTCTCGTAGTAGTCCGCGCCTTCGCCCATGACTTTGTTGTATTCCGAACCGAGTAGCTCGTATTTGCCGATCCAGAAGGCCTTGGTTATCGTCACCAGATGTTTGGGTTGGGCATAAGTGTCCACATCGTCGCCGCGTGTGTAGGTTCCCGGTTCGATGCGCACCATCTCGATGCCCACCTTGATCTCCGGTTCATTGTTGTCCGGCGGATTGGTACCCGAGTCGTCGTCGCTGCAGGCTACAACGGCCAGGACAAGGAAGAGAACTGATAGAAGCTTGGTCATAATGATCTTTCCAGATTTTTCTTGCGACTAATACAAAATTCACCAATTTATTGGGCATTCCTGGCAACGCGTAAAGATGTTCCATTACTGGCACCTATTGGATTCAAAAAGTACCTTGTACCACACCGTGCAATGTTGGGTACCGCACTAAACGCTCCCCCTTTGACAATTTTTTTACGCCCCGTTGCAGGTCCAATCGGATCGACCTGAGAGTCTGCGGAATAGGATGAGGTCCAGTCCCAGCACCATTCAGCTTCATTTCCAATCATGTCGTACAATCCGAATTCATTTGGTTCCTTTAACCCGACCTGATGGGCTTTTCCGGTTGGCTCACCGTACCATGCAATCTCGTCCAACAACGGATGTGACTGCGGTGAAAAATCAATCCGCGGCATCTCTCCATTATATAACGAGGTTGATGTTCCCGCACGACATGCCATTTCCCACTCTGCTTCCGTCGGCAGTCTATACCCTTCGGCGTTTTGATTCCAGCTCACGTTTTCGCCGTCGATTGTGTAGACCGGTGACAAACCTTCGTACTCCGAGAGTTTATTGCAAAACTTGACAGCATCGTACCAGTTGATTGAATCCAGTGGATGCCGCACACTTTCAAAAACAAACTTGCTGGCTCCCATAACTTTGTTGTATTCCTCTCCCAAGACTTCATACTTCCCAATCCAGAATGCTCTTGTAATCGTCACCAAGTGTTTAGGTTGGGCTTTATCATCCACATCGTCGCCGCGTGTGTAGGTTCCCGGTTCGATGCGCACCATCTCGATGCCCACCTTGATCTCCGGTTCATTGTTGTCCGGCGGATTGGTACCCGAGTCGTCGTCGCTGCAGGCAACGAGTGCAACAAGGGCAAAAGCAAACAGCAGTTTGTGCAAAGCAGGCATGTCTTTCGATCCTCAATTACTCATCTGAAAACAGTTCAGACTCAAATTACTTCTTCAACCAGGGCCATCCAACCTGTTCACTTGTGTCTGGTGCGAATGTCCAGCAACTCGTAGCCGGAGTACCTGGCTTGCAACTCGCCGCTGCGGGCAAATACCAGGTCCAGAGGTTGGCAATGTTCTCCGGCCGCGGATGCATCAAAGCAAATTGGCGCAGTAAATCGCGCCGCTCATCGATTTCCGGCCGGAAAATTCAATCGCAACCATCTGAAGCCAGGCTCGACGATGTGTCACACCGGGCAATTCAACCCGCAACCCAGCAGCTTGCAGCCTCAAACCCGATAACCAACAAAAAGAAAAAGCAAGCCGCCCGCTTTAACAAAGCGGAGGCGAAGCGCTCAGGAATGAACCACGCCAGCGCCTCCATAAAAGCAATAGTACTTAAACACGGACCCGGAAATCCCTCACCTCAGTTCCCTGCCGGAGCCGGGATGTCCTCCCAGTCGACATCCTCGATGCGGCACAAAACCGATTCAAATTCGTTCCATACAATTTCCTCGGGCTCGCGCGGCATGGCCGGCAAGTCGAACATCGCCACGTCGCCCGTCATGGCGATGCGTTGACGGACGAACGCGCCGTCGCCCAGGTCGATGCGGACCGGGAACTGTACGTAAAAGTCATCCGGAACGTCCTGCTGGTCGATTTTGCAGGAGATCGTCCAGCTACCGTCCGCATTTTCCGTTTGTTTAGTGGCGATGCGATAGGTCGGCAGATAACTGTTGTAAATCCACTGGTCAAAAAACCAGGTCATGTCGCTGTTGACATGGCGCTCCACCATCTTGCGGAAGTCGTCCGTGGAAACCGCGCGACCTTTGTTTTCCTGATAGAAGTCGCGCAGAATAGCGAGGAAGGTCGACTCGTCAAAGGTGTTTAAGTCCATGATCATGTTGCGCAACATGTGCAGAAACCACGCGCCTTTCTGGTAAATGATCAACGAGTAATTGCCCGGCGTCTTGCTGGTATTATTGCGATAACCAAGATAAATCGGACCGGGCTCAACGCCTTTGTCGATCAGCTTTTCGCGGTTCTCAAACAGCAGCTCGCGCGAATCTTCCAGAAACTTAAACAAACGCTCGGGGTTGTTCTGGCGCATCTGCACGTACATGAAACTGGAATATTCAGAAAACGCCTCGCTGATCCACTGATCGTGGTAACTCTTCCATGGAGTCGGCAGGCCCCACCATTGGTGCGCCACCTCGTGCGCGCGGAAAGCCTCCATGCGCCCGTCCGTATCCTCCACGTTAAACGTGGCGATGCTCAGGTGAATCAAGCCGGGAAATGCCTGGCCGTGACCGTAGGGAATTTCCGTGGCGTAAAAGTGCGAGTCCTCGCAGGGACCGAAGATCGTCTGGTAAAAAGATAGACTGTTGTGCACGTCGATCGCCACATTTTCGAGCAGGTCGCCGCGGGCGGTCTCCTCCGCCATCAGCACCGTCACGTCCGGGATGCTGTCGCCCTCGATTTCATAGCGCTGGAAATTGCCGATGTTAAACGACATGTGAATTACAGGTCGATCGGTTTTCCAGGCCGAGTATATGGCGTCATCCTTTTCGTCGTAGCGCTGTCGGATCCCGCCCGCAACAAATGTGAAGTCGACCGGCGAGACAAACTGCATGTCAAACATCGAAGGAAAAGTTTCACCATGCGTCGGATACCAGTTGGCGGACGACTTGAGGAAGGTCCGCCCCAGCGTCTTCAGAATCAGATCGCCGTGATAAAACATCGTCAGCGAGTCGCGCCGCCCCTGCTGCGAAGGCTGCGGCAGTTTAACCCACACGACGCCGTGCCGCCCCTCGTGGAATTCGTCGTTGCCCGTCACGTCCGCAAACTCGAGGCGGCTGCCGTCCGACGCCAGTACGCTGTCGACGCCCAAACCGGAATACAGTGTGAACATCACCCAGCGACGATTCGAATCCAGTTCCGTGTAAGAAAGCTGCGCCGAAGCGCTGAAGTCCATGTTGTCCGCGATGCGGCCGTCAATGCGATAAGTATCAATCCGGATATCCTGTTCCACCTGCTGCGTCAGGTCGACATTGTTAAATATGTCGGCCATTTTGTCGTGCTGGGAAATCGGCTCCATATAATCCTTGCCGCCCAGAAAAATCTCCATGCGCTGATGCAATTGCACTTCCTCGATGTCGTAGGGATCGACCATGAACGCCAGGTCCGGTCCATCTTTCGGCGAGAAAAAACAATAGAAAAAGTCTTTTGCCCCCTTTTCCAGGAAAGCTTTGATCACCGCAGGAGTATAGTCGTTCTCGGCCGTGGCGGCCGGCCCGGACATATGAAGGTGATCCGTCATGCGCTCGATTTCGTACTCCATCTCATCTTCGATGTTGCCCGGAACGAACTTGAGCTCGCTGTTTAACTCGTCAAGCGTTCCGTCGGTAAACAGCAGTACGGCGCGCGAAAACCGGCGCTGCAGCCGCGATTCTCCGAAAAAGCGTTTAACCTGATCGCCTTCGATTTTGTTCGTCGGGCCGAAATCGATTTCGCCGTCACCGAAGAACACCAGGCCGGGCGTGCGTCCATCGAATTCCTGCAGTAACGCAAAGCGCCCGGACTTAAACGTAAACGTCGCGGATTCGCGCTGCAGGTAGAGATTGTTGACCGAACTGGTGCGGCGCCCGTCGGCCTTGAGATGCATCAGATTGTCGAACAGACGGTCGTACTCCGTCCCCTTGGCGGCGGGTTGCGCATGCGCTGAATCCGGTGCGACAATCGTGATTAATAAAACGGCAGCCAGTGAAAGCAGAGTTTGCACGGCAGGAATGTGAGCGGTTAGATTCCGGCAGTTGTTCATGTAGTATTGATCCGTTGTGTAATCAAAAAGCGGACACAAATTACGATGAATCGGAGAATTCGCCAACATCAGATCAATTCATCCGGATTCCGGCGCAAAAGTTCACCAAAGATCACGCGGAGGTAACATTTCGATCACTTCGCTTTTGAGCCGGAACAATTGCCGGGCTGAGGCGTTCTTGTTGTCCGGCGTTGCTGCGCAGCCGCGCAAACAATTGGCTTCGGCAGCCTGCGTCCGTCGCATGGCATGCGCAACGTCCGGGGTTTCAAATCGCTTTGCACTTTCTACGGAGGATGAAAATGTCCGCTCGAATGTTCTGCTACGCGCTGCTCCTGCTGGGATTGCAGCTTCAGGCCTGCAGCGGTGAACCGCCGCAGGATTCCATGTCCGCCGACGACACGTCCATGCAGGCGGAACACGACAGCTCCGACGTAGCGCGTTATGTTGCGCCGAACGCCGAAGGCAAGGTCGTACGCTCCGACGACGAGTGGCGCGCAGTCCTGAGTGAAGAGCAGTTCTACGTCACCCGCCAGGCGGGTACGGAACGCGCATTTACCGGCAAATACTGGGACAGCAAGGCCGACGGCATATACACCTGCGTCTGCTGCGGTTTGCCGCTCTTTGACTCCCGAACCAAGTTCAAATCCGGCACGGGATGGCCAAGCTACTACGAGCCGATCTCCGATTCGGCGGTTACCGAGGATGCCGACTACAGCTTCAGTATGATCCGCACCGAGGTGCTCTGTTCGCGGTGCGACGCCCACCTGGGGCACATGTTTAATGACGGCCCCGAACCCACGGGCCTGCGCTACTGCATCAATTCGGCCTCGCTCGACTTTGTTGAACGCGGCGCAATGGAAAAGCGGGCTGCCGACAAAGCGATGCAGCGTTCGATGGAAAAAATGAACGACACGGAGGCAGGACAATGAAATCGATCTATATTGCGCTCTTTAGCACGTTTGTTTGCATGAGTGCGTGCGCCTCTGAGCCGGGCGCCGATGAAACGCACACTGCCCAGGTCAAGGATGTTGAACCCACGGAGTTTGTCATGAGTCTCGATGAAATTCCCCCCGGAATGGAATTGCAAAAGGCCACCTTCGGCGCGGGCTGTTTCTGGTGCGTCGAAGCCGTTTTTCAGGAGCTGCAGGGCGTGTACAAAGTCGAGTCCGGTTATGCCGGCGGCGAAAAAAACAATCCGACGTACAAGGAAGTCTGCAGCGGCACGACGGGTCATGCCGAGGTTGCGCAGATCAGCTTCAACCCGCAGGAAGTCAGCTTCAAGGAGTTGCTGGAAGTCTTCTGGCAGACGCATGATCCCACGACGCTTAACCGTCAGGGCAACGACGTCGGCACGCAGTATCGCTCGGCTGTGTTTTATCACAATGCCGAACAGAAACAACAGGCCGAGTTTTACAAAGAGCAGTTAAACAACTCCGGCGCTTTCGACAATCCGATTGTCACGACGATCGAGGAATACCGCGACGACAACTACTACCCGGCCGAGGACTATCATCAGAACTACTACAATGAAAATCCCAACCAGGGATATTGCCAGTTCGTGATCGCCCCCAAGGTCGAAAAATTCCGCAAGGCATTCAAGGCAAAATTAAAAGGTAGTGCGGTCAAATAACTTCTTCTGTTGAGCAGCATTTTCACAGCGTCCGTCCGAATTCGGCATGTTAAACAAGGCTTTAACATTCGGCTTCGGGCGGACGTTTTTTTGTTGGCGGCTTTGTATTTCCGGTTGTTTTCCAGAGGCTTCGCCGTTCGTCGCAGTGCGGCAAACTTTCGGCCGGACGGCTTGTGGTTTTCCGGCTTGCTTTATGACTTTATTGTTTGTCACCGGGTTTGAAGACTTGAGACTTTGAGCCTGTGAACAGCTTGTGAGCTCCCTGGTTGTAAACACGCGACAAGACTTTAAACGGAAAAACCCGAAGACTGTTAACGGACTTCGGGTTTCAAACTCGATGACAAACAAAAGCGGGTTTAAATCAAGCAAGTCAGTCGCGACGCTCAAAAATGACGCTGGGGCCGACGACTGTATGAACACTGTAGTTGCGTTCGCGCAGAAACTTCACCACCTCATTTTCCATGACTTCGTCTACAGTTTCGTGGTGCACTTCGACGATCAAAAGACCGGGACGGAATCTCTCCCAATCATTCGATTTCAGCACCTCCAGATCGTGTCCTTCGGCGTCGACCGACATCAGGTCGATCGGCTGCCCTGTCGGCAAATGCCGTTCGAGCACTGTGGCGAGTTTAAGCGCCTGCACCGGAATTTTTTGCGGCTGCGTACCAATTTTTGATTCAAATGCCCGGGCGTGTTCCGGACTGAACGTGTTAAACACGTTGGGACTGCCCCAGGAGTAAAAAGTCATCTCGCCTTCGCTGTTGGAGATAGCGAGTTCCAGATTGACATCGCGAGGACGGACGCGCTTGAACTGGCGCATGCTGCCCGGCGTTGCATCGATATTGATTCCGCGCCAACCTTGTTTGTAAAACAGATAAGTGTTTGAATATTGTTTGGGTGCATAGGCGCCCACATCCACGTAAAAACCGCCGCCCAGATCGGTGATTCCATCGCTCGAACCGTGCTTGTCCCAATGGCGTTTGCGGAGTATGTCCCGAATAGCCGCATCCTCGGCGAATTGACCGTAATAGTGCTGTTTAAACACTCCGTCGAGCCGCGCCTCCAGCAGATTGCGCGCAGACTTGACAATACTGTCAGGCAGGAACTTGCGCGTCAGTGTGTAAACTTTGTGAACTATCGGATGCATGTTTAACCCCGTCTTCGAATCTCGACTGCGTAGCTTCCGCTTCAACGCAATTGTTTGCTCAGGACCACCGAAAGATAATTGGTTTCGCTCCAGTCCTGCCGTGCCACTTCCTCATAGCCGCGCTTGCGGTAGTAACGAATCAGATTTACCGCCTGTTCCGACGTGTCGAGCGCCAACTCGGCATAGCCCAGTTCGGTCGCGCGCTGCTCCAGAATATCCATGATAAACGATCCGAGCCCGCCGCCCTGCAGCTCCGGCGCGACGGCGAATTGCTGAAAGTAGGTCACGTATGCATTGTGGTAATAGGGGTTCTGGTTGGATGTATCCGGCGGCGTAAGCGTAACCGTCGCCACGATTTCGCTGCCGCGCAGGCCGACGAATGTCTCGCCTCTGCCGATGCGTTTACGTGTAATGGCCACGTCCTGCCAGGACGCCACGTAACGCATTCCCGCCTGCGCCAGGGGCGCGTACGCGCGGTTGAGCAAACGCGTCATCGCCTCCAGGTCGTCGGAGTCGCACAGAATTCTGACCTTGACCTGATCACCTTCAGGTAAAGTGTAATTCCATTCCAGGGACATATTTTCCACTTCCCGGCGTACATCAATAGTTGTGCGGGATGCCACTACCTCCCGCACTCAGGCGCTCATTCGCCTGCCGTGCTGCCAAAAAACGATCGGTAAACGGGTCGTCGCAGTTTCATCATAAGGAAAATCACCAACCACATCAGCGGATCCAGGAGACGGAGCGCGGTGCGGAAGTCGATGTCGTCTATGATTTCGACCTGTTCACCGGCGGCGCGCACACGATGAACGTGCCGCCAGTATTTAAGAGGAAACGGCAAGATACGTCCTTCGTCAACAAAAAAACACTCATGTGCCGATTGGCCGCGCTCGACGATGACGCTTTCCCAGCGTTGGGGCAAGATCGGAGCGGCAATCGTGACGTGGACGCGGTCGCCGGCGGCATTGCCGTCGTAACGATCAATGCGGAACGGCACGACGGGCGGTTTTAGCGCTTCGAACAGACTGCGATCGAAGCGACTGAAGACCTGGGCGACGTTTCCGGCTACAGTTGTTGAACATCGAACTTTCATGGGATTTCTCACTCGGGGGTTTGCCGCCGACTTCGGTTTGGAGTATTCGCCGGTTTGGAACCGGCCTGAAACCTATGAGATTCCAACCTGTTGACAAACATGAGAAAAAACAAGCCGCAAAGCGGCGAAGTGCTCAAGATGGATTTTGCGTGTATGTGAACAGTGAAAATCGGGCGTGGAGTGTGAGCGCGGGCAAGTTAATAGACAAGAAGTTAGAAGTGTGTTGAGAATTCTTGGGTTCTTTGAGTGAAATCAATTGGGCCCCTACCCCCGCCGCCACCGCCAGAAAATGCACACCACTGTCCAACCGCAGGCCCTCCGCCTTTCAGCGGACCACAGCCTGCAGCCTCCACCACCGCGGGCCGCTCGCGCGTCGGCGCCCGCTCACCAGCAAGTCTAGGTCATTCCTCGCCATTTTCCATGCACAAAAAATTGAACGTAGTCAATTCCGGTGTGAACGGCCAACCGACGCAGGTGAACGGGAAACAGAACAATGCACGGCCACGCTTCACGTCCTCCACTGCGAACGTCAACCGCAGTGCCGCGCCTCCCGGGGACGGCATCCTGCCGCATAGTCGAAAGATTTCCCGCGCATGAAAAACTCTCGCATCCTCGTCCTCGGTGGCACGCGTTTTGTCGGCCGTATGACCGTGGAACTGCTGCTGCAACACAACGCCAGGCCAACCCTGTTCCACCGCTCGCCCGATCGCAATGCCCTTTTTCCCGACCTTGAACATCTCAACGGCGATCGCGAAAGCGACGACATAAGTCAGGTGCTGAATCGCGACTGGGACCTCGTCATCGACTTCAGTTGTCAGTATCCGCTGACGCTGCACGATATGCTCCAGCAGATGCAAGGGCGCGTCGGACGTTATATCATGATTTCGTCCATTTCCGCCGTGGACATGGGAGATATGCAGCAGGCCGTCACCGTTGATGCGCCGCTTTTAAGCTGCAGTCAGGAGCAGAAAATCGACACGAGCATGGCCGCATACGGCCCGCGCAAAGCGGAAACCGAACGCGTCCTGTTTGAATCGGGACCGGCCGACGCCGTAGTGCTGCGTCCGGCTTTGATATTCGGCCCCTACGACTGGTCCGATCGCATGTACTACTGGATTGACCGCGTGCGCACACAGGAGCGGGTTCTGATGCCCGCCAACGACGCCGAAAACCTGACGCTGTGTTACGGACCGGATCTCGCCGCCGCTATCGTGTCAGCCGCCACGGCCCGACAGATTGACCGCGTGTACAACGCCGTAACGCCGCCGGACTACAGCCTGGCAGAGATTGTTTCGCTTTGTGAAGACATCCTTCAGCGCCATGTGGAACGCGTCCACCTGCCGGCGGAATTTCTGGCGGAGCACGAGGTCAGACCGTGGATGGACCTTCCGTTGTGGCTGAACGGAGCCAGGCTGAGCATCGATCCGGGTAACTTTGTTCGCCATTTTCTGCCGCAACCACATTCGCATGCCGAAGCCATGCGCGCCGCCGTGGACGACTACGCCGGGCGAGACTGGCCCGATCCGCGCTACGGTCTGAAAAAGGACCGCGAAGCCGAATTGCTGGAAATCCATTCGACCGGCCTTTGAGGCCTTAAACAGAAAAACTAGTCACTCAGCATCCATTCTGCTGTCACGGAGAAGTGCCGCATGAAAGCTTCAGACCTCTTTGTCAAAGCGCTTGAAAACGAAGGCGTCGAGTACGTCTTCGGCGTGCCGGGCGAAGAAAACCTCGATTTTGTTGAGTCCCTGCGCGATTCGAGCATCAGATTGATTCTGACCCGCCACGAACAGGGCGCCGGATTTATGGCGGCCACCTACGGACGCCTGACGGGACGTCCGGGCGTCTGTCTCTCCACGCTTGGCCCCGGCGCAACCAATCTGGTGACGCCCGCAGCCTACGCCCTCCTCGGCGCCATGCCCATGCTGATGATCACCGGCCAGAAGCCGATCAAACACAGCAAGCAAGGCCGTTTCCAGATCGTCGACGTCGTCGCCATGATGCGGCCGCTGACGCAGTACACGCGCCAGTTCGTCGACGGCAACAACATTCCTCCGGGCGTGCGTGAAGCTTTCCGCATCATGCGCGAGGAACGACCTGGACCGGCACATCTGGAGCTGCCCGAGGATATCGCGTCGGAAAACACCGAGGCGCAACTGATCGAACCTGAATTTGCGCGCCGCGCCGAAGCCAGCCAGAAAGCGATTGAATGCGCCGTGGAAATGATCGAGAATGCGATGCGGCCGCTCATCCTGATCGGCGCGGCGGCGAACCGCAACCGCACCAGCTCGGCCCTCGAACAACTGATCGCCAAAACCGGCATCCCCTTTTTCAACACGCAGATGGGCAAAGGCGTCCTCGACGAGAACCACCGACTCTACATAGGCACCGCGGCGCTCTCCGACCACGATTACATCCACTGCGCCATCGACCGCGCCGACCTGATTATCAACATCGGCCACGACGTCATCGAAAAACCGCCCTTTTTCATGCGGCATGGCGACGGGCGTAAAGTTATACATATCAACAACTTCTCGGCTTCGGTCGACTCGGTCTACTTTCCGCAGGCGGAAGTTGTCGGCGATATTGCGGATGCCGTGGAACGCATGTGCGAGCGCATAAGCGTGCAGTCGGACTGGACATTTGAATACTACATGCGCATCAAACACCAGCTGGATGAGCACATCGGCATGCTGGCGGCGGACGACTCCTTTCCGGTCAAACCGCAGCGCCTGGTGGCCGACGTGCGCGCCGTGATGCCCGACGACGGTATCGTCACGCTGGACAACGGCATGTACAAAATCTGGTTCGCGCGCAACTACCGCGCCACGCAGCCCAACACCCTCCTGCTTGACAATGCGCTGGCGACGATGGGAGCCGGGCTGCCGTCGGCCATGGCCGCCAAAATTGTGCATCCCGAACGCAAAGTGGTGGCAGTCTGCGGCGACGGCGGTTTTATGATGAACTCTCAGGAAATCGAGACGGCCGTACGGCTGGGGCTCGACCTCGTCGTGGTCATTTTAACGGATTCGGCTTACGGCATGATCAAGTGGAAACAGGAAGGCATGGGTTTTGACGACTTCGGTCTGGACTTCCGCAACCCCGATTTTGTGAAGTACGCCGAGGCCTATGGAGCTAAGGGACATCGACTCAACTCCACGGCGGAACTGCGCGACTGCCTGACGCGACTGCTCGACACGCCCGGCGTGCATCTGCTGGATGTTCCGATCGACTACTCTGACAATCATCGACTGCTGAACGAAGAGCTGCAGGCCAAGACCTGCCTGCTGTGACCCAACCTGTGAACCTACAATTTGTTTAACTCCAATACATGCGGAATTTCATGAGCAACACAAAAGCTGTTTACTCGCCCTATGACGGTCGTCACATTGCCGACGTGCCCATGGTCGACGCCGAACAGGCTGAAACCATGCTGCAGGAGGCCTGGGAACTCTCGCGCGATCGCGATCGCTGGTTAAGCGCGGACAAACGCATCGACATCCTGCGCCGCGCTGAGCACATCATGCTCGACCAGGTGGAAGAGTTGACGAGGCTTATGGCCGAGGAAGGCGGTAAACCCTACAAAGACT
Organism: uncultured Hyphomicrobiales bacterium; assembly: GCA_964445695.1. Classification (GTDB taxonomy): domain Bacteria; phylum Bacteroidota; class Ignavibacteria; order Kapaibacteriales; family UBA7675; genus JAUIKM01. The sequence continues at coordinate 39,685 of CAYULF010000006.1, forward strand.
CCAAAGTGGAAGCCCTGCGCGCAATCGACTGCGTCCGCGTAGCCATCGAAACGCTGCGCACCTCCGGCGGTGAGGAAATACCGATGGGCGGAACCAATCGCGCATTAAACAGGCTGGCTTTCACGCAGCACGAACCGATCGGCGTGGTAATGGCCATCAGCGCGTTTAACCACCCGTTTAACCTGATCGCTCATCAGGTCGCTCCCGCTGTGGCTGTAGGCTGTCCCGTCATTGTTAAACCGGCCTCAAGCACGCCTCGCTCCTGTTTTAAATTTGTCGAAATCCTGCGTGAAGCCGGCCTGCCCGAAGAATGGTGCCGCGTAGCTGTCTGCAACAACCAGGTGGCGCAGTCGCTGGCGACGGATAAACGCACATCTTTCTTGACATTCATTGGCTCGGCGCGCGTCGGCTGGATGTTAAAATCCAAACTGGCGCCCGGCACGCGCTGCGCACTCGAACACGGCGGTGTGGCTCCGGTGATTATGGAAGCCGACGCCGATATTGACGACGCACTTCCACTGTTGGCCGTCGGCGGCATGTACCACGCCGGTCAGGTCTGCGTATCCGTACAGCGCCTCTACGTGCACAACGACATTTGCGAACGCGTCGCCGGTTCACTCGTGGAGATTGTTAACAAGATGAAAGTCGGCGATCCGCTCGATCCCGATACCGACGTCGGACCGCTCATTTCAACAGGCGATGTCGACCGCGTGCACGAATGGGTCACAGACGCCGTTTCAAAAGGCGGCACATTGCTCTGCGGCGGTGAAAAGATCTCGGACACCTGTTACGCCCCGACGATCGTTTTAAACCCGCCGGACGACTGCACACTTTCAACCGACGAAGTTTTTGGCCCGGTGATCTGCATTTACGGCTACGACGACCGCCGTGCGGCCATTGATCGCGCCAACGCCCTCGATGTGGAATTCCAGGCTTCAGTCTTTACCAGGAATCTCGACCTTGCACTCGACACTTCGCGTCGTTTAAACGCTGCGGCGGTCATGATCAACGACCACACGGCGTTCCGCGTCGACTGGATGCCTTTTGCCGGCCACAATGTCTCCGGCTACGGCACGGGCGGCATTCCCTACACGATGGAAGACATGCAAAAGAAAAAACTGACGGTTATTCGCTCAAAAATGATCTGACGCGTTTTCGACGAAAACGACCGCATGTAAAACACAAAACTCTCGCGCCTGTTGGCGTGGGAGTTTTTTTTGTTTAAGTATTTTTCGGTCCGGCGCGGACCTGATCGCTTCGCCTCCCGCGTCTTTCGGGCGGCTTGCTTTTTCTTTTTGATTGTCGGCGGGAGTGAAGTGCTGAGGCGCTAAACAGAAGAAAGGCACGGATGAAAAAGGGAGCATCATCCGTGCCTTCTGGACCGGGTATCAACAGCTTAACGAATTACGACAAGCTGTTGGACGAACACCTGCCCGCGGTTCTCAACGCGCAGCATGTACCTGCCGCTCGGTTGATTGCGCAGATCGATGTTGACATCCCGGACCGATTCGAGGCGATGCTCGAGTATAGTGGTTCCGAGAATCGAGTGCACGCTCAGACGTCCGTCCAGACTTCCGGCTGCGTGCAAAACAAAAAGGCCGTTGGAGTGCGAGCGCAGCTCAAGCACGCTCTGGTCTGCAAAGTCCACGACATCCGTCACCGTTTCCCCGATCGTGTTAAGTACGGTGTTTGTAATCACCGGCTCGTTCAGATCAAAATAAATCGCGGCGCGATTGTGTATTTCCGTTTCCGCCGGCAATTCCTCGTTTAAGTACAGGGAAAACGTGATCATGCCGTGGCTGCCGGCCTCGTCCGATTCAATGTCCGGCAGTTGAATATCCTCAAATCGAAATTCAAGAATATTGCCGTTTAACACATCAGCCGTGTAGTCGTGCGAGGCTGCGCCGAACTGCAGTGAAGCCACATCAAGATCGGCGTCGAGCGTATCGCGGATCACAACGTGATGTGCGGGAGCTTTGCCGGTATTCTGAAATCGAATGGTATATGTTAACTCACGGTCCTCCGGCAAAAGAATGCCGCGCTCGCCGAATCCCGCCGGGGATACGCTGATGTCATTTGGATCGTAGGCCACCAACGTACGCCGGCAACAGCCGTCTTCGGCAAGGGCGTCCCGCTCGTCATCTTCCTCTCCACCGCGTTCACCGTGCTCGGCCGTCGGCTCCGTCGAAGTGTCCCAATAGCCGAACAGCCTGGCGTCGGCGCACACTTCAGGTCCGAAGCCGCGCGGACCGGGAATCAGAGCCATCTGCATCCCGACGTTAATTGTTAACACAGACTGTGTCGGCATATCCTCAATTTTCCAGACGATGCGCTCCCGGCCGGCAACAAGGGGCTCCGGCAACGCGGTCAAATAAGTTGTCAGCGGATCAACCTTGAGCTCCAGGATGCCGTCAAAGGGAACAATTCCCGTGTTTTTAACCGTGATGGTATACCTGAATTTGCGGCCTGAGAGAATCTGCGGGCAGTCAATTGCTACCGATACCTCCGGATCAATGATTGGCTTGTCGCCAATTCCCGGCCAATCGTCCTCGGGATTATTATCTTTGTTGTCCTGTCGTTTCGGCTGCAGCAGAATGTTTAACTCGCCGGCCTCACGCTCGCCGCCGACGGTAAAGAAGGTATTGGATTCGGGGCAGACGCCTTCCCAACGCGCATCAAGCACAGGCTCGACCCAGTAGCTGCCGGGCGGCATAGCAAAGTTAAACACTCCCATATCGTCGCTCAGAACCTGTAAACCGACCGGTTGCACAACCACCGTCATCGCGGCAAGGCCTTCGGACTCGATCGCGGCGCCGGCCGAACAATCGCCCTCACCTGTAGACTGCAGACGTCCCGTGACGCGAATCAGGTTATCTTGAGAGTTTAATCCACGTACAATTCCGGCGATCCACTTGGATTCCGGACCCAGCGTTTGTGTCGCACGAATGGGTTCGCCGTCGAGCGAGTACCAGGCAAACTGTCCGTTGCTCAGGGCTACGATGTACGATCCACTCCCGCCGTCAAAAGTGCCGCCGCAGGCGTTAATATAGTCATTGCCCCTGCTGCGGTTCTGCAATGCATCAACGCTGTAGTCTTCGGGATCGAACACAACCATGCGCGCATCGTTCATGTTGTCCTGCCGTTCGAACGAAAGCAGACCGTAAATCCAGCCGTGATTTGGATCAAAGTGTGCCGACGAAAGCGTTCCATGAATGTTAAACTTCTGACGCGGTTGCCCCGAGTGAAGATTATAACTTAACACTTCGCCGTCGGCTTTAAACACGTAGTACACGCCGCGCAGATAGTCAAGCACGCCCGAGCATTCATGGGCCTCGCCCGGCAGTGCGCCGACGCGATCGGCATGCCCGTCCGTTGTTCTGATGCGCCACAGAATGGTTTCATTGTGCAGGTACTCGCTGCTGCTTATCGCATAGATATTGCCGCCGACGGGATCGTAATGCGCGTCGAGTACGTGCGGAATGTCCGGTTCCAGCGTCGCGCCCATCGTATTTGTGTTAAGGTCGTACTCCAGCATGCGCGAGCGTCCGTCGGCATCGTGAGTGAACGCACAGAAAAGATTATTGCGCGCGTCGATAACGCAGTGCTGACTCAGCCCGGTAAACGGCAGATGCTGCAGAATTTCAAACTCCTCGTTGTGCAGGTTAAGCCTGAACAGGTCAAAACCGCCCGATTGTGTTTCCTGAATACCGATTGCGTGGACGTGCTCATTGCTCTGCGCAAAAGCAGGCAAAGTCAGTCCAAAAAAGAGACTTAACAAAAGAATTAACGTCCGCATTGATTCTCCTGGTTTTTAAACAGACACTGTAAAGCCGGTCCACACGCGGCATGCGTGGGACGTTGGTAGTGGAATCCGGGCGTCAGAAAACCTGGGAAATGAATGGCGAGAAAACCTGAGGCAAACTGTTTCCCGCACAGTTCACCTGCTTCGGTCGGAATGGGACCGGTTCGGGCAGATTGCAGCGCCGCCTCCGCGGCTCGCTTTTTGAGCTTTTGTTTGCCACCGTGTTGCCGGTGCAAAACCCGTGATCAGAACGTGACTTGGCTTTGTCCGGGCGGTTGCTCCCTCCACCGGCCGTGACGTTTTGGCATAGACCCTGAAGTGTGAAATGCGTCTCAATGCCGGAAGCTCAAAAATCAAAATCTGTGGATGCCGAGACAAAGTTAAAAAAGGCACGGATGAACTGGTACACGCCATCCGTGCCTCCAGGCTGGGAACGATTGTGTTTAACGTATTACCGCAAGTTGTTTAACATAAATCTGTCCGCGCAGTTCGACGCGCAGCAGATATCTGCCGCTCGGCTGGTTGCGCAGGTCGATGTTCGCAGTTGCAAGCCCGTCGAGACGCTGCTCGAGAACTGTCGTGCCAAGTATCGAGTGAACGCTCAGGCGTCCCTCGAGCCTTCCAGCTCCGTGCAAAACAAAAAGGCCGTTGGAGTGCGAGCGCAGCTCAAGCACGCTCTGGTCGGCAAAGTCCACGACGTCTGTAGCCGTTTCCGCCACAGTGTTAACCACTGTATTGGTCAAAACCGATTCGTTCAGGTCAAAGTAAATCGCCGCGCGATTGTGAATTTCCGTTGCCGCCGCCAGGTCATCGTTGAGGCGCACGCGGTACAGAACCATGCCCTGACTGCCGTCTTCGTCCTCCTGCTTGCCGGGCAATTGAATATCCTCAAAACGAAATTCGAGAATATTGTCGTTTAAAAGCGATACGGTGTAGTCGTGCGTGGATTTAACAAATTCCAGCGAGGCGACGTCCAGGTCCGCGTCGAGCGTGTCGAGTATGACAACGTCAATGGCTGGAGCCTTTCCGAGATTCTGGAAGTGAATCGTATAACTTAACTCTCTGTCCTCGGGCAAGAGAATGCCGCGTTCGCCGAAGCCCGTCGGCCGCACGCTGATGTCGTTGGGATCGTACGAGGTCCACACATACTGACAGCACCCGTCCTCAAAAAGTGTCCGCCTTTCACCGCCTTCCCCCGAGCCACCTTCGGGACTGGGGTCAATGCCGAAAGTTTTAAGTTCGGCAATGGCGCACATTTTCGGCCCCAGTCCATCGTTGCCGGCAAGAACGGGAACCTTCATTGTGACCTGGAACACCTGTCTGGAATCGACCGGCATTTCGTCGACCTGCCAGACGATCTGGTCCGCCTCGACAAAGAGCGGCTGCGGATCCGTGTTAACAAATTTCAGAGTCGGATCGACGTCCAGCACCAGAAAGCCGTTCAGCGCTGCTTCCCCACTATTGTGAACGTTGACGGTATAAGTGAATTCGCGGCCCGAAAGCAAACGCGGGCAGCGCAGCGAAACGCCGCCGTCTTCAAGCCCGCCGGGCAGATCGTCTTCGGGAATGATGTTGTCGTCATCCGCTTCTTTGGTCTGTAAAACAACTTCCAGATTGTTAATTGCATTGCGCTGGTATTCAACGGTAAAGAACTCGTCGGACTCAGGGCAGATGCCTTCCCAACGCGCATTAAGCTCTGGGCGAATACGGTAATTGCCCGGCGGCGCCCGAAAATAGAAATTCCCCCGTGGGTCGGACAGGGCTCTCTGACCAATCGGTTCCAGATGTACGACAATCCCGCGGACTCCCTCCATCGTCTCCGCGTTGGCGCAACCGCCTTCATTCGTCATCAGCACCCGGCCTGAAATCATCGCGTGGTGATTGCTGTCGTAGATATTGCGCGCAATACCGGCAATCCACTTCTGCTCCGGCCCCAGGTCGCTCGTCGTCCGCAGATATTTTCCATTCAGATCGTAGAATCGAAACTGACCGCTGCTCATTGTCATGATGTAGATATTGAACAGATCATCAAGCGCACTGCCACAGACGTTAATATCTTCTTCAATTCTGTATCGCTTCTGCATTGGCTCCACATCGCGGTTGATGTGATTATAAACAGCCAACTGCACATTGCGCGGATCTGTCTGGTCCGGTGCGTAAAACATACCCATAAAACTCTGGCGATAACGAAGGTAGTGCAGCGACTGAAGGCGGCCAATGATTCGGGTGGTTGGAAGTGCATTGCCGTTTTCTACATCGATGCCGTTAATTTCTCCGTTGTCGTTAAACACATAATACAGCCCCTCCAGCTGATCATAGGCAGCGGAGCACTCCCACACCTGACCCGGCACGACGCCCACGCGCTGCAGAGCTCCATCATTCGGATTTATCTGCCACAGAACCGTCTCATGGCGCGCTCTGTCGCGGCTGATAGCGTAAATATTGCCGTTCACGGGATCGTAATGCGCATCCAGCACATGCGGCATGTCAAGATCTACGATGTCGACAACTTCTCCTTCAACCAGACCGAATTTCAACAAACGCGAGCGCCCGTTGTCATCGTGAATAAAGGCACAGAGGTTGTTGGTGCGCGTATCAATAAGACAGTGTTGGCTCAATCCCGGCTCGTCCAAATGCGCCAGAATCCGGAACTCTTCTCTCAGCAAATGATAACTGAAAACGTCGAATCCGCCCGCTGGCGCTTCCTGAATTCCGACGACGCGTGGATCATCGTCGTTCTGCGCCGGAGCTGTCGCTGCTGTCGACAGCAGCAGGCAAAATGTTAACAATAGTACTCGTGTCCGCATTGAATTTCCTTGGTTCAATCAGATACTAAAAGTCTGTTCCGCACGCCGATCGGCGCGGGACGTGTTGGTTGAATCGGGGGGGATTAAAGGCGACAGGAATTACGGGATAACAAAGCAGATGCATCGGCAGCGAACTGTTTCCCGCACAGTTCGACTGTTGGTGGTCGGTATGGGACCGGTTCGGGCAGATTGCAGCGCCGCCTCCGCGGCTCGCTTTTTGAGCTTTTTGTTTGCCATCGGGCGAATGGCAAAAAAGCTGTGATCAATTGTGAACTGGCATCGATCAGGCGGCGGCTCCCTGCGCCGCCCGCGACATTCAGGGACTGACCCGGAAGAAGTGGAAGCGTCTCAGAGGGAGCACTATCGAACTTGTTTCAACCTCGTGGCGTGCTTAACCAAAGCTGGTAGTGTTCATCCTGCTCGTCCACCGTTGCAAGTGAATTCAGATCTGTTTCGCGGCTAAAAATGTCAACAACTTCATCCAGAGAGGCAGCCACGCCGATTTTCACCAGATAAGCCTGAGGCACTCCGGAATCCATCATCATTCCGGAGGGGTGCACGTCGATGCGGCTGCCCTTGCAGGCAATCAGGAATCCTGCCGCTTCTACTTCTTGACGCAATTGACAGAGCGCCGGCCAATACAGATGGGCCCTTGAAGTTTCCTGCCGGCCCGCAAAATGTGCTTCGAGAATATAGTCGCCGTATTTTCCATCAACTGTAACGGTTCCGCTGATCGGTTTACCACTGTTTATCTCGACAAATTCAAGAGTGAATCTCTGTGCTGAGTTGGGCATGTATCAGTGTGTTAATGTTTCACATGTGAATTGCAATTGACAGGCTGAACAGTTAACATTCATCTGGCCTACGCTCCGTTGATCAACTCGTAATTTTTATGCCCGCCAATCTCCCTGCCCCCAAGCATCTGCTCAAGCGCCGTTACAATGCGGTACTTCGTCTTTTCGTGTTTGTGCGGCGCGCGCATCGGATTGGGTTTGCCGCTCTGCTGCAGTTTGTCACCCCAGTCGAACGAGGCAATTTTATCGCGCATGACGGCCGGATGTGTGTCCTTAAACACAGCCAGTCGATCGAGCGGCCCGTAGTCGAATTCCGGCAGCGTCGTCGCGTCGAGACGATTCGCCTCTTCACTGCCGCGATGATTGGTGTTTAAGTGCCGAATCTTGGTTTTCATATAGTGCGGCGGTCGCACCCAGCCGTAGTGAAAAATGCGCGCGCCGGCGCGCGCCACGCGCAGTTTCTGCGTGCCTTCATGCCGTCGATAGCTACGTCCGTCAAATTCGGGAATGCGCCGGAATGACTGCGCCGACTCAAACGAATGAATATCCGGATCGTTGCGCACGATACGGATTTCGTGTTTGTACCAGCCGTGCGACTTCTGATAATGATGGTAGTCGCCCCAGAAGTGCAGATAGTCGAACAACAAACCTTCGACGTCCCTGTTGTTTAACAGCTCGTCGCAGCGGCGGCGAATCTGCGGGTGATCTTCTTCGTGCAACACTTCGTCGGCCTGCAGATACAACAGCCAGTCGCCGCTGCAGGCCTCTTTGGCGATGTCCGTCTGATGCGCGTGTTCCATTCCGCGCGGATAGGTTTCCAGATCCCATTCCGTATCGATGATGCGGATTTTGGGCGAGCCAATCGACTCGATCAGCTCGCGTGTGTTGTCGTCTTCTTCACCTCTTCCGAGTGCAAAAACAAACTCGTCGACCAGCGGCAAAGCCGACATGATCGACTCGCGAATGGGATAGTACAACTTGCTGACGTTCCGCCCCATCGAAAACCCGGAGATCCGCACAGCCTGCCCCGCCTGTTGTGTTTAACTTATTGACAAACAAAAATAACCGCCAAAAACGACGCGGCAAAATCGCGATGAAGAGTAGTCAGAATTGCCTGCGACGCTTGTTCCCCGTTCTCCCGGGTTCAAAATCACGCAGAAACATCATTGAAGCAATCGGAAAGGGTCAGTAAGGCGGTTGCCAGTCGGGCGGCGCCTGCAGCTTCATTTCGGCCAGAATCTGTGAACACATGCGGCGGGCTGCACTCTGGTCGTGCAAACGCTGCATCGCCTCAATGTAGACGCGTTCGCGCTGATCGTTGTAATAGGTCGTGTATTCACGCATCATGAGTTCGCTGAGAAGTTCGTCAAATGGGACGGTGATTTTCCCGGCCGGCCCCTGCGCACAGGCCAATAAATAGCGCGCCTGCTCGGCGGAAAAGGTGCTGTACAGCTCACGGCCAAAGTCGTCCTTGACGACGTGACGACCGAGCATGCTTTCGATATGCAATTTGCCGCCCGGCAGGCAAAGTTTGTCCCCGGTGAAATTGCTGCGCGGGTAAAAATCATCGGGAAATTTTCGGGCACCGCGCGGGAATACACTGCGACCTATTTGTTTGCGAATGTCTTCATGCGCTACGGCTTTCACTTCGCTGCGCCGTTTTTTGCGCTGTGTGGACGGCTGGATGCGGTCTGCCACCATGTGTTTAACACCCGCTTTTATCGCGTCCAGATAAACAACCGGATCGAGGCCGAGAGCCGCCAGAATCTCGGCTTCAAAGTCTTGTCGATCCTTTTTGTTTAACTCCCGGTCGATCGACAGTATCCTGCGTCGGAAAAATGCCGGCTTGTCCTCCGGCAAGTCCAGCGCGTCGCGAGGAACGGGCATATACTTCCAGTCGACAAGTTCCGTTTTTGAAGCACCGTCACCCAGATTAACGCGTGCATTGACTTCGCGGAACAGCGCAAACAGCAAGGAATTGCAGTAGCGCGTGGCGGTATTGCGGTATGCGCTCTCGAGCACGGTGCACTCAAACATATTGTGGTCGACCATTGCTCCGCGCGGCGCTTCAAAAACGGCAAAACGTCTGTCATTGCTCATCGGCAACAGCAGATCGCTTTGGGCGGGTCTCCGCAGTGCATGCCAGATTTTGCGCTGTTTAACAGAAGACACATTTGGCCACGGCACTCCGGATTTGTTTGCCATGGATTCGCCCCACTCGACGTATTCGGCTGCGCCGATAAATCCCTCCCTGAGCAGAATTTCCTTGTTAACATTGCAGACAAAAGCGTGGAACTTGAAGTCCGTTTCAATCGGTGGAGCGATTTGCGTTAACTCGCGAGGACTCTTGATCACGGGAGTCAGAAACCGCTGCTCAATACTGAATCTGCGCCCGCCGGCAGTTTCTATAAGCACCGGCTCTGTGGCGTCGGCAGACGCGGCGGGCTGCAACACACGCACATAGAAAAAATCATTGATTCCCGATTTAACACCCGGACGGATATCAGCTTTGTCCTTGAAATCAGTCAGGCGGTCGGCGCATTGCTCCAGAATGTCAAAGTACACATCCGGCGCGCGCAGGTATTTGCTCCAACGCGCGGGACGCTCAGTGTCTTCTGTCTCAATTTCCAGGGCGGACCGCGGAACGGAACGCAGCCGAAAAGCTTTCGAGCTGGTTGAGTGGACGGAATCCCCGCTCTTGCCGGCCACATGGCGTGAAAATTGGTGCACCAGCTCAGTCACCTCGTTCCAGCGCCTGTCGGCGTGCATCAGCAGATCGCGGGTCGGCAAAAGTTCTTGCAGGTTTTTTCTGAGCGACACAAAGGCCGTTCGCTCGCCGGCATTGGCCTTGTGCGGCGCGCGGCGCTGCAACACGGTAACGACTGTGTTAATCGAAGCATCGTCAAACCAGGGTTCGGCCCAGGACGCCACTACAGTTTCGATGTGAAAATTGTGCAGCAAAAATTGTTGCAGCAGCCGGCCGTAGCGCGTGTCGAGCCAGGCATTGGAACTGATGATGCCGATGCGGCCGTCCGGAGTTAACAACGTGAGCAAACGGAAGAGTATATAGACAAAAAGATCGGCAGTGCCGGATACGGCAAGTTTAAGTTTCTTGCTGTCGAGCAAACCATCGATCCAACGAATCTGCTGGGCACGGTCCAACCCGGCGACGTATTCGAGGCGTTCGGACGCATCGCCGGCAAGGTTAAACAAATAGGTATCGCTGAACAGAAGTGAGTGCGCCAGTCGACGCTGTAGTTTTTGTTTGTAATCGACTCCGCTGCGTTCGATAAGTTCATGCCGAATAAATGGCATATTGCCGAAGACCGTATCTATCGGTCGAGGTAGTGTTGTCAGCCTGGAATCGGTCTCTGTCAAGGCTTCGTCATTGCCAAAGGGTAGAACGTCGAATATGTCGGAGTGAACGATGTGCGCCGGCTCACGAAAGTGCGAGAGGTCCTGGCGCGTCAGATTCAGTGCGGCCAGCGAGGCCGGAAAACGGCTGATTTCCACACCGACAATGCGTTTAAGTCGCTCGGCATGATCAAAGGTATGCCCCATGCGCGTGCGCAGGAGATCGTAATATCTAAGCAGAAATGTCCCGGAACCGCAGGTCGGATCGAGGGCCGTTCCGTTTAAGTCTTTTGCCGTCAAACCGATGACAAGGTCAACGAGATCTTCCGGTGTGTAGTATTGCCCCAGGCGGTGGCGCAACTCCGGTTCAATGATTTTTTCAAACATGCGACCGACGATGTCCTCGGCCATGCCTTCAAAATCATAGAGAACCATTGTGCGAATAAACGTTAACAGTTCCTCTTCCGCTTCGACTGAAAAAACATGTTCGTCGAAAGGATCGTCGGCAAACACCACGTGCGGTCCGTAGCTGCGCGCGTTATGAAATGCGCGTCGGATACGTTGCCCCAGTCCCTCGGTACGTTCCGTGTCGATTGCCGCCAGTCCCGGCACATGGCGCTGCATAGCCTGGTACAGCATGAGTTTAACCAGCAGACGGTATACAATCTGCAGGGCGACTACCTGCAGAATATCCTCGCGCTGGCTCGAACGTGTTTCCGTCAGGTAGGCATGCGTCAATCCGCTGATGTCCATGCCTTCGTTCAAGGCTGTCTGCAATTCGTTTTCAACGATATGCGCCAGATGGTGAACCGACTGCCGCACAAATTCCACGAAGTAGTGCCCGTCGGGTTTATAGCGGCGGAACGGCCGCTGATTGACCAGCTGATCAAGTTCTCCACATAGCGTTTCCAGTGCCGCGCGCACGGATGTGCGCGCACCTGGTCTTGTCCAGTCCTCAAGCTTCTCCAGTACCGCCGCTTTCTGACTGTGTATCCGGCGCAGCTCCACGCCGCCGACGGCGTAAATATCTATCTGTTGAAAGTTCCAGGCCACAACGTAGGGCACGCCGAATGCGTTGGCGCGCTGCAGGAGAATTTCGTTGGTATCAGCAGCGGCAGTTGGACTCTTGAGTTCAAGTAAAACCGATGCGCGTCCAGATTGGCGGTCGCGCCACAGGATGACATCGCCGTATCTCAGGCCAGCGGCACCGTCGGCGGCGTCTCCCCTCGCCTGAGCCTCGACGCTGACTTCAGTAAATGCTAAATTCTTGCGACGGCAATAGTCGTTGAGCCAGCCGGCGCTACCGGCAGCGATTTCGCGCTCTGTCGTTCTGATTCGGCTCATGGATGCACGTTTCGCAGCATCGTGGTAACTCGATCCGGCGGCAACGCCGGAAACACTGGAAGTGCAAATTTAGCATATGATTAATTACGGGCAAATCGAAGCGGGCAGCTACTTGAGTTAATTGCGGGTGAAATGCGCGTGTAAATCAGTGTCAAACGGCCTGAACTCCGGTGCAAAGTCAGGATAACAGCAGTTAAGTGATTATTGTATTTGAAGGGCTCTTGGCAGCGTTGTGAGCCGGAGAGACAGATGCGGCGGGATGTGTGGGTTGGAAGCGGCGAAGACCGGTTTGAAGCGTAGGGACACTACGTAAAACTACGTAAGAGCTGTGAGCCCTTAGGGCTCACAGCTCTTTCAACATTTTGTTCCAAACTCGGCGCTGAACGGCGGCTAAAAGTTCTCAAACGGTCGGTCTCTGGTCTAAAATCAGCTGGTTATTCGAATTCAGCAAACAGCGGGTCCAGCGTCACCGAGCCCTGCGTCTGCTTCGAACCGAAGAACAACACCTGGAAATACTGCTGTTCGAGGCCCGGTGACGTGACATCAGGATTGAGCCCAAAACCGAACCGACCGTAATACGCCGGATCGCCATAGACCACGCAGGCCGCAGCGCCATCAGATCGAAGAAGATTCAAGCCTGCCTCAGTCAGTGCCGAGCCGATGCCGCTTCTGTGCCGGCCGGGGTCGACAGCCAGAGGAGCCAGACAGTATATCTCTCCACCCAGACCGTCCATCTGAGCCCTGGTAAATGACAGGTATCCAACTATGTCGCCACCGCTTTCAGCAACAATCTCCAGCGCCATTTTGCCTGCGGACTGCAGTGCGGCTACCAGCTCATGTTCATTTTGGTTGCTGTAAGGAACGTCCGCAAAAGCGCGCCGCAACAGGGATTCTATCGCGCGTTTGTCCTGCGGTTGAGCGCTGCGAATACTGAATTCTTCGTTTGAGCTTTGCATGGCTGTCAATCCGGAGATGTGATGGACGGGATTGAATTCTGCATCAAGGTCACTACTTCGAGGACTGGGAGCGAATGATCTCGGCCGCACGCGCCAGCTGAGTGTCGCTGTCTCCCAGCAAATCCGAAAGCGTCGCCATTTGCATGACGTCCGGCGCAACACCGTTGCCGTCGAAAAGACTGCCGTTGGGCTGGAACGACGCCATGGAGGAAAGTCGGACTTCCAGATTTGAGATCGGCAGCTTGTAGGTGCGGGCGCGTCCACTGCCGCCGCCCGTCGTTTCGCCGACCAGCGTAACGTTGGGGAACTCTTTCAGGGCCGCGGCAAACACGTCGGCAGCGCTGAAACAGCCGGCGTTGACGAGCACGACAACTGGTTTGTCGTAGTATGCTTTCGCCTGATCCGGACGCACAAGCATATAGTGCCATTGACTGAATTTGTCTTTGTCGAACTTCCACTCCGGCCGAAATTTCTTGCTGAAAGACTCGATGCTCGCGCGGTCGGCGGCGTCAAACGCGTCGGAACCGACGGGATAGAGATAGCGATTCGCCAGATAACCGGCCGGATCCTCAGGGTCGTCATCAGTACGGTACGCCGCTACGTTCACAACGATCGGAGATTGATCACGCGGCAATAAATATCCCGCCAGAAAAGGAATCAGAGTGCGGCTGCCGCCGGGATTGTCGCGAATGTCGATGATCATTCCTTTACTGCCCTGCGCAGCAACAAATTCATCGGCAAATTCCGGGAGATGTTCTTCGGAATACATCATGAGCGGAATGCGAAGATACCCGATCCCCTCCTGTCGCAGCGCTTCCGCGTCCACTTCCGGTCGCTGGTAGCGTACCTTCTCGTCTGAAATCGGCATATCAAGCGTATGTGTGTGATTTTGGCCGTCATCGAGTTCGATTTCCAGGTGCCCGCCGGAGCGCACATCCATGGCTCGCAGGAGAAACTCGATATAGGTCAGCTTGCGCAGCGATTGTGTCCACTGGAATTGCGTTGAGCCGTCAGGCACCAGTGTTCCGGCCGTTTGCAACAGCTCGTAAATCGAAATACCGTTGACCGACTTGAGAAAGGGAAATTCAGGGTGTAATAATCCGGAACCGTCGGCAACTACACAGACAATCTTGTTGCCCAAGGGAAGGACGTTGAACGGAAGATACCCGGTCGGCATCATGTCATTCAGATCGGTGACGCGTGTGTGTCCGTCGCCGAACATGGCCAGCACTTTTTGAATCTCGAACGCCAGGTCGTCGCGGCGGATCTGCGCTCCCATGGTGTTGATCAGAAAATCAAACCAATTGACGTAATCCGTCTGTTTCAAGTCGGCGTATGCGTAGTGATCTTCAATGGCGCGCGCCAGGAAAGCAATGTCCTGATACACTTCATCCAGGCGGTATTTTGTGTCGTTGGCGGGCATCCCATCAGCATCGCGATCGGGCATGTTGTTGAATTTCCACACGGCCCGACGATTGTCTTCGGTCATTTCACCTATGGCCGTCGAAATCTGACCGTCGCGCCGCAGCCGCAGTGTCATGTTCACCTGAGCGCTGTGTCCCATCGCGTCGAGAACTTCAACCAGATCTTCTGAAAACCGCTTTTTCCATTTGTCGCCGTAGGTCTTCCGGCAGAAACTCAATATCTCTTCAATGTCGAGACTGTCCAGGCGCAGCGGTTCATACCACTCACCTTCAAACTGCACCATGGGTTGATCGTCCTGCCAGTCGACAGCCGTGAAAGGCGACGATCTTTCGGGCGCTGATTCGGCATGACATGCAGCGGTGGAATACAGGGACAAACACAAGACCAGCATGGCGGAGATACACTTCAGTTCGGGCTTCATAACACCTTGTCGAATAATGACTTAACTGCAACGGCAGCATGTAAACGCACCGCGCAGAGAAGGCGGAATGCTCGTGCGGTCAAGAGCGCGGGATGCAAGAATGTTCCGCCTATAACCCATGCACGGCCGCCGCGTTACCCCAGACGATTGCGATAGTCCTCGTAACCGAACTCGCGCAGCAGTTCAAATGAATCATCTTCGCGCCAGATGCCGATCGACGGATGGCGCACGCCGTTGAACATGGTGGTCTTGACCATCGTGTAGTGCATCATGTCGTCAAAGATGACGTCGTCGCCCACCTGCAGGGGTTTGTCAAAAGCATAGTCGCCGATCACATCGCCGGCCAGACAGGTCAGGCCGCCCACAGCATAGGAATCATCGCTTTCGTCGGCATCCCGAGCGCCGATGATACGCGGTTTATAGGGCATCTCCAGACAGTCCGGCATGTGAGCGGCGATCGACACATCAAGCATGGCGATACTGCGCTTGTCGGGCTTGAGGACGTCCAATACGCGGGCGCGCAGTACGCCCGTACGCCACGCAATCGCCGAGCCCGGCTCGAGGATTATTTGCAGATTCGGGTGGCGTTCGCGGAAGGCGCGCAGCACCGCAGCGCCGTGTTCGCGGTCGTATTTGTCGCCCGTGATCAGATGCCCGCCACCCAGATTCAGCCAGCGAATGTCGCCCAGGATGTGACCGTACAGCCTCTCGATCTGCTCCAGCGTTCTGGCCAATGCATGAGAGTCGCTCTCGCAGAGATTGTGCACGTGGAGGCCTGTAATGCCCTCGGGCAGTCCATTGCTCAGTTCATGCGCGCGAGCGCCAAGTCGCGAGCCCGGCACGCAGGGGTTGTACAGATCGGTTTCCACCGGCGAGTACTCTGGGTTGACGCGCAGTCCAACCGAAAGCCGGTCGCGACGCGCCTCAAAAAGCGGCCGAAAGCGCTCCCATTGCCCCAGCGAGTTGACCGTCACGTGGCAGCAGATATCGCAGATTTCCTCGATTTCATCTTCCGGATAGGCCGGACAGTACGCGTGAACTTCGCCGCCGAATTCGCGAGCGCCAAGAAGAGCTTCGTTCAGGCTGCTGGCCGTCGTGCCGGGCAGGTACTGCCGAACAAGATCAAACGCGCCGAACATGGCAAAACCCTTCAGCGCCAGAATAATCTTGACGTCGGCCATGCGGGCAAACTCCGCAATCCATTCCAGATTGGCGCGCAGATGCGCTTCCTCAAGCACAAAACAGGGCGAAGGAATCTTGTCGAAGTCGATCGTCGAAGGGGCTTTGATCATCAAACTCACCGGTTAACAAGAAAATCAGCCAGAAACAACAGCGCCGAATGCAGTTCACAATGAAAAGCTTCGGCGCCGCTAAATATTCAGTTCGTTTCGGATTGCGATCAGTCGAATGCGAGCGTCGGATTAATCTTCTCCTCAAACGGCAGGCCGAGTTCGCCCACGAGTTTCAGGAAGGGATCGGGATCCATTTCTTCGACGTTGTACACGCCGGGTTTGAGCCACAGTCCCTGCAACATCATCGCAGCACCCGCCGTCGCCGGAACGCCCGTCGTATACGAAACGCCCTGCGCCTTTGCGTCGCGCCAGGCTTCGGCGTGGTCGCAGTTGTTGTAGATGTAATAGGTTTTGGCTTCTCCGTCTTTGACGCCGCGAATCTGACATCCAATCGATGTCTGACCGCTGTAGTTTTCGCCCAGTTCCGACGGTTCCGGCAGGACGGCTTTCAGGAATTGCAGGGGCACAATTTCCTGTCCCTGGTACATGATCGGCTCAATGCTCGTCATGCCGACGTTCTCCAGCACGCGCAGGTGCGTCAGGTATTCCTGGCCGAAGGTCATCCAGAAGCGCGCGCGTTTGATGCTCGGAAAGTTCTTTACGAGCGATTCCAGTTCTTCGTGGTACAAGAGATAGGATTCGCGCTCGCCCACGTGCGGATAGTCGACACCCTGGTGCACCGACATGGCGTCGATCTCGACCCACTCGCCGTTTTCCCAGTATCGACCTTTCTGCGTGATTTCGCGGATGTTGATTTCGGGGTTGAAGTTGGTCGCAAAAGCCTTGCCGTGGTCGCCGGCGTTACAGTCGACGATGTCCAGGTAGTGCATTTCGTCAAAGTGGTGTTTGGCGGCATAGGCCGTGTAGGCCTGCGTTACGCCGGGGTCAAAGCCGCAACCGAGCAGAGCCGTAAGGCCTGCCTCGCGAAAGCGCTCCTGGTAGGCCCACTGCCACGAATATTCAAATTTGGCGACGTCGCGCGGTTCGTAGTTGGCCGTGTCCAGATAGTGCACGCCGGCTTCAAGGCAGGCGTCCATAATGTGCAGGTCCTGGTACGGCAGCGCGACATTGATGACCAGCGCCGGTTTGAACTCGCGCAGCAATTTGACGGTTTCGGGAACGTTGTCGGCGTCGAGCGCGGCCGTCGTGATACGCTCCACGCCCATGGATTGATTAATGTCCGCGGCGATCGCATCACATTTGGATTTAGTCCGGCTGGCCAACAAAATCCGACCGAACACCGAGGTCATTGCAGCGCATTTACGAGCCACGACATTGCCGACGCCGCCCGCACCAATGATAATAATGTCTTTCATACTGTGTTATGCCGGTTGCCGGCCGCTGATGTGAGGATTGGCTACAAAAAAGGCTCTGGACGCAGTCGCAGTCTCGATATTTTAGCTGATCGGACCGTGCCCGGCATTCACTAATTCACTTAAATCGTCCTTCTTTTTGGCCTTGTGTGGAAAAATTCTTTTACCGTAGCGCTTTTATAGCTAATTTGACAGCATTCTGTTGACGTACGAGGACGATGCTTAACCACATCAACACCCCGCGTCATTTCATACTTTGTTTGTTTGGAGGATTTTGTGATTAAGAAGATTTATGTCGGCAACCTTCC
The DNA here is from genome assembly GCA_964445695.1 of uncultured Hyphomicrobiales bacterium. Classification (GTDB taxonomy): domain Bacteria; phylum Bacteroidota; class Ignavibacteria; order Kapaibacteriales; family UBA7675; genus JAUIKM01. The sequence continues at coordinate 57,501 of CAYULF010000006.1, forward strand.
GTTTCGTGCAACCGAAAACGAAGTTGGCGAGTTCTTCGCTCAATTCGGCGACGTTTATTCGATCAACCTGATTTCCGACCGTGAAACCGGGCGTCCGCGTGGATTTGGCTTCATCGAACTCGACCTTGAAGATCCGGCAGCTGCTATTGGCCAAATGGACGGTGTTGAGTTTTGGGGACGCAATCTCCGCGTCAACGAAGCTACCGAACGCGCCAAGCGTCCGCCGGCTCGCCGTCGCGAGTGGTAAGATCGCCGAAGTTCGACTAATCGGGGTATTGGATTCCTAGTAATCTCGTGCGTTTTTGGATTTGCAGCAGGCTCTACGCTTAGATAATCAGATTCCTTCAGTTTATCGATCGCCTGTCAGCCAGAGTGAATTCTTACTGCTCCCCGGATTGATGAGAGACTGACATTAAAGAGCGACCCTGAGAGGCTACTTTTAGTTTAGCTCAACGAGCGCCGAAACTTCTGGATCGGCACACAAAATTTCGGCGGCAAAGCATGAAGATGTTTTGTCGCCGAATCTGTTTTTAAAAAGGCCCTTCCTGTTAGTCATGCAGATGCAGGCACACCAGCCGCTCAGCGTGAAGTTGCTTCGCTTCAATTCAAGTCACCAGTTATTCGGTTCGCACCCGCAGGCATATTCACGGGATCAATCAATCGAGCCCAACAGATCCGAATCGACATGTAGCGGCCGTTCAACCGGCTAATCGGGACGTTTACCCACGTTTTGCGCTGCGTTCAGTTTTTTCCGAATGAAGTTTCGACGTGGAATCCCTATGCTTGTGATTGACGGCGCGCAGCATGCGGCGCGTCTCAACCGCGATGCTTCACTTAAAAAAATCTGCTGAAAAATGCAGGGTGGGAGGAGTGTGTTTGTGCGTGGTGGGTTTCGTCTCGAGGCGGCGGCCGGGTGGTCCCCTGATCAAGCGAGGAGTACGTCCAATTCAGAACCTCCCACCGCCCATAGCACCGCAAGCCATTACAATTCAACAAGTTAGACAACCAACCTCAGTCAACTCATCGCACTCACGCTTCTAATTCACGCAAATATTTTCCACAAACGCCAACGCACGTCAAAATCATCCAAAGCTCCCGTTTTTGCAGCTCAGCGCCGTCCCCCGCGCGATTATCGCTCTTGTTCGTACCCACCGATCCGAAGCGCTCGCAGATAGAATCGCCTCCCCTTTACCTGGCACTGCCGAACACAAAAACCCCCGACGGACAACAGCCCGCCGGGGATCTCTCGTGAACCGGCCGTCTCGGCGCATGTTGAACAAACCGATCCAGAGACGCAGTCGAAATTGATCCGGTCTGCCGTGGGGTGCGAACGTGAGCTTCAGCCCGTGCTCTACATGTCGTTCAGGCAAACCGGCAGCTCCGCGCGCCTCCGCGGCGTGTGGTCCCGAGATGCACGTTCCAGGTCGAAGGAGCCGTACCTGCGGCAACTCTTGCAGAAATACTTCTGTTTGCCCGTTACCGTCGTTCCATTGAATACCGTCTGGAAACTCTGGCATTTCGGGCACTGTCTCCGGCTTCTGCTTGATCCCATTGCTCTTTTCCCCTTAAGCCGGAACTGACGCCTCGCGCTCGAATTTGTGGACTTCGACATGGATAGTGCTGTGTTTTCCGGCGGTTTAACTTGACGTGATGTTTAGCCAGACAGCCCACTTCAACGAACTACCCGCAATCTAGTGCGTGCCGCTGCGCCGCACCATGCCACCTTTGCTGCATCCTGCGACTGAAACTATTGGTGTTAAACCCATAAAAAGTGCGGCATTTGAATTCTCGTTACGCCTGATTCGGTGGCAAACAAAAAGAAACAAAAGCAGGATGGTAGTGTTCATGACCACATGGCGTTGTCCTGCGCCACGTCTAATACGCAAACATTCTTACGCAGGTTTGCCCCCCATTACGTCGGCAACCGTTACCTGCCCCCACATGTAACTATTCAGCCTGAACGCTTATCTGACTGCGGAGGACGCTCATACTATTTTGACAGCAGAAAAAATTCCGTATTTTCGCTGCCGTCCCTTTAAGCGACCTTACGAATCTGGCAGTCGAAAAACTGTTGGTTCATTCAGGACTGATTTCGCTGCAAAACGCCGTATACACACAATCGGCAGTTTGCGAAACAGCAGAATGCCGAACCAGTTTTTACGGGTGCAGCACTCCGACCACTCGCGCGACGCACTATCCCCCCCCAAGTTGCTGCGATTGACCGTGTCTGACCTCACACTTACATTTTCTTAATGGAATGGAGATCGTCATGAAACGATTAACATTTGTGGCGTGCATTACTCTGTGCATGCTCTGGGCCGGCGCCATGCCCGCCAATGACGAGTTTTCCGCCGGGTTCGCCAAAGGTTCGACCTTCTCTGAGAACAAGGATCAGGAACCGAAATCATCCAAATCCCGCACGCCGACGACGCAGGTTTACCCCGGCCCGGTTATCTCCGAGGTCACGCGTAAAAGCCAGCGTCCCTTCCCGCGCCCTGACGAAACGGTGCGCGTGCAGTTCAAGGCCACGCAGGGAACGGAAACAATTGATCCCTCGACGGCCATTGTCCGCTACCGCGTTAACGGCGGCACGGAGACGACCATTGAGGCGCTTCATCTGGGGGGAAATACTTACGCCGCCGAACTTCCGGCGCAGCAGGCCGACGACGTAGTGTCCTTTGAACCCGAAGTGCGCGACGTCAAAGAAATGGTCAGCCTCGACAACAATGACTCATACTTCTATCGCGTGCTCAACCGCGAAGCGACAATAGCCGACGTTCGCGAGCCTTTTTATCTGGACGGCGCGTCAGCCTACGAAGGATTTACCGTTACGATCAGCGGTGTTGTGACTCTTGCCGCCGCCAACCTGCCCAACCCGACGCAGGAGCAGCCGATCATTACGCTGCAATCCGCCGAATTCCAGGAATACGGCGCCATCAGCATTCTGTCTGATGCGGAACTGGCGCAGTACAATCCCGGTGATGAAATCACGGTAATCGGCACGGTCGACCATCTTGGCGACGTCACCGTACTGCGGGACGTTCTCTTCTCGGAACTGATTTCAAGCGGTAATCACGTAGGACCGATTAACAAATCGATTTACGATGTCACCGGAACCGATGAGAACGGTTTTAATCTGGCCGAGCGCTATGAGAGTATGTTTGTGCGAATAGCAAATCTGCAGCGCTTTAACTCCATCGAGGAAGTACGCCAGATCGGCGTAATCATTGGTGGTCCTCGCGGCGTCGGTCCCGGCGGACTTGATTCGCGTTTTGAAATTGACCTCCGCTTTGGTGCTTTTCTCGATCAGTCGTCGGAAACGCAGTTGTTTAACTTTTCCGACGGAATGGGCGTCTACGACCACGTCCAGGGCGTCATTTTCTCCGGTCCTTCCGAAACCTCGCTCATCCCGCGAACGGACGAGGACTTCGGCGAAATGACGGTTACACGCGCCAGCGACGACGAACTCGCCATTTTGTGGCTGTCGACCGCCCCCAATCCTTCCGCCGACATCGTCAAGGTGTCCTATCACCTGGCCGGCGCGGGCCATGTTTCTGTGGACGTTTACAACATGCAGGGCACGCTTGTGGCCACTCTTATGGACGCTACGATGAACGCGGGCGTCGGTACGCACGAGTTCGACATTCGCAGGTTGCCGGTCGGCAATTACTATGTCGTTCTCAAGACCAACGGGCAGGCCTGCACTCACGTGATGACCGTGCTCCGCTAAACGATCTCAACCTCATCTGATACACGCAACACGCATGGCGACATTCCGCCGTGCGTGTTTTTTTGTTTAATGCTCACCGCTGCCTGACCTCTGACATGACTTTTTTGTTTGTCATTGATTAAACAGTTTCAGACTTCACGGCGAACTCCCTCGTAACCGCCTCGGCCTGATATTCTTGTTTGTCATGGAGAGAGAATGTACAAACTGCGTTTTGAATATTTCCGTTCGAGTGATCTAATCGCCCGTTAAAGGCTGGTTGGAGAACGCGACAATTTTTGGCACGTTAGGAATTAGAGCTGTGAGCCCTTAGAGCTCACAGCTCTTACGTAGTTTTACGTAATTTTCAGACTGCGTATTCCGTTCACCACACAAGAACTCCCGTTCACAAGAGATCGCGCGGCATTCAGGACAACAGCATTTGCTCGACAGTTAAAATTGATCGCCAGATCGTAAAAGTACTATTCCCCATCGGCCGGTGAACGCCGCTCCACACTGAATTCATACGACATCACAACTTCGTCTTTCAGGTTGTATCCGCGCCAGCTGACGTCCAACGTCGTAGCCGTGTACTTTACATCCATCAGTCCAAATTGGCCGCCGCCGGCTTTGCGGCCGTGGCTGTACGGTCCGCCCTTTACCGATCCGCCGCGGTCCAGCGCTGCGGCATGCATAACCGGGAAGCCCGGTCCCTCGGCATCGGAGTTAAACGAATGGCTGCCGTCGTCAATTGCCAGCATATGTGCGTCGCCGCACAACATACACATTCGATTGTGTAGCTTGTGTTTAACAATAAATTCCGTCAGTTCGCGGCGCTCCCGGCGGAAGTAGGACCAGCCGTCGGAGGTGTAACGGTCGTCGATCCAGGGAACTGAACTCACCCAGACAATCAGATCGTGAGTCGACGCTGCTCGTTCAATCTCATCGTACAACCACTGCTTCTGGAATACGCCCAACATAGTCTTGTCGTCGTCCCTGGACCGATACGGCGATCGCGCCGAGCGCAAATCCAGCAAAATAAATCGAACGCGTCCAACGCTGAAAGCCTGCTGCACCGGCGACAAACCAGAGTCGGAAGCAAGTGGATAGTGAGGAACCATATCGCGATATGCCGTCAGCGCGGCCGCACGCGCCGGAGACGTTGAGTCCGAATCATTAGGACCAAAGTCGTGATCATCCCACATGTACGCGATTGGAACCTGCGCATAAAACGACGACAAACGCGGCGACAAAAGTCCGCTTTGCCAGGCCGTGTAAAATCGCTCCACATTGTTGGCGCTGATATTGCCGTAGTGAAAATCGCCCGTTACCATCATGAACAGCGGATCGTGCCGCAACATTTTGTCGTAAACTTCCGCATTGCTGCCGGTGCGCTGGCATGATCCAAAAACAAACGAGAAGTCGCCGGCGGAGCCGTCGGATGGAAAAGTCGTGAACGATGAAACCGAAGCAGTGTCAATGCTGTCACCGATGCGAAAACGATACCAGTACCTGGTTGCGTGCAGCAGATTAACAAGTTGAAAGTGCGCCAGATATCCATTCGGTGAAGCCACCAGCTTCGACGTCTCAAGCACCTGCGCCCCGGAACTGAAGTCCTCCGTCGCCGCATATTCGAGCTGCAGAGAGTGGTGGCCGGTTCGCAGCCGCGCAACCACCCGCGCACTGCTGTCGCTGACTGCACCCGTCCAATGCACCTGGGTAAATTCTGTCGTTCCTCCGATCGGCGCTACCTGATTGCAGGCTGCCGGAGTCAAGATCAGGGCCAGCGCCGCCGCAGCCCACGCTGCCGAAAACCTGTTTAACTTTTCAAAACTGAACATCAGCCTCCCCCCGGTTCTCGAATTCTCTCACTATCGCCCTTCTGCGTCCACGTCGGCCGTCAAATAATCATCCGGCCTGAAGTTGGCAACGTGCGCCCGCGTTTCCGTGGCAAACAGGGAGCCCCATTCGTCGCCCGGCTCAAGTGTAATCAGCAGCGGAGCACCACCGACGGGATGGCTAACGCCGACCGCAAACGAATACAACGCCACAGCCCGGCCGCCCAGAAACTGCCGCCCGGCGCCATATTTAATATCACCCAGCAAGGGCATGCCGCGCGCCGCCAATTGGGCGCGTATCTGATGCGGCCTGCCGGTATCGAGCACAACTTCCAACAGACTCAGGCCGCCGGAAACTGCCAATCTGCGCCATTGAAGTCGGGCGAATTTAGCGCCCGCGCTTGCAGAGGGCACGCGGAACGTCTTGCGTTTGATTGAATCCTTGCGTAGATAGTCCTCGCACAGACCGGAAGGTTCGTCGACAATGCGCTCCACAACCGCAAAATAGCGTTTGATGGGAGTACGCCGACGGAACTGGTCACTCAGACGCGCGGCCGCCTTGGAAGTACGCGCCATCACCAGCAGCCCTCCTGCCGGTCTGTCCAGGCGATGTAACAGGCCCAGGAAAACATTGCCCGGTTTGTTGAAGTGCTGTTTAACAAGCTGTTTGGCGCTGCTGAGCAGATCGTCGTCGCGACTCTCGTCCTCCTGCGTGGGCATGCCATGCGGTTTCCGCACCACCAGAACGTGATTGTCACAGTGAATTATTTGCGGCTTCATTTGTCTCTCCGCTGCTGTACGGCCTCAATGAGACTATTTGGCGGCCATGGTGTTTTACACCAGTCAGTGGAAATAGTGTAACTGGCCGACGTTTGCGGGGTTTGTCCTCGCATCCGTTCTTCGTGAAACGTTATTCCGACCTGAGCATACATTATGACCAAGTTTGTTCCCGGCTCTCTCGTGCGTTTCTGTATCCGACAATCAATCAGCCTGCGTACCTGCCTTTTTATCCTTCCGGCAGTTTTGATTGTTCTGCTGATTCTCCCCACAGACTCCAACGCACAGGAATTACGCGACACGCGCGGCCGCGAATTTTACGTGACCTTCCTGCCCAACTGGCACAACCAGCCGCAACGCCGGCAGGATTCGCTCTACATCTTTATGGCGTCCGAAAAGACAACGAACGTCCGCATTTTTTATCGTGACTACTTCGGCACTCAATTGCGTGAGAATCTGACGTTGACGCCGAACGTCATGACGCCCTTCGTCATCGAGTCCGAACGCTTTGAATTGGTCGGACCTACTTCAAACGTCGTTGACAACAGCCTGAATCGGCAGGATCAACGCCTTGCGCCGCAGTCCTTCCGCATTGAATCGGATGAAGAAATTACCGTCTACGGCATGAATGAAGCCACCTGGACAAGCGACGCATTTTCCGCTTTCCCCAAGGATGTGCTCGGCACGGAATACATGATTCTGACCTACAAAACAGATGATCTGGCCCTGTGTCAGTTTGCCGTGGTCGCAACTGAAGACAATACAGAAGTGGAGATTGAGCTATCCGACCGCAGCACCCGCTCACAGGCGGGCGACGTCCTGCGCACAACGCTGAATCAGGGCGACGTGTACATGGTGCAGGGCGGTACCGGCGGTCCCACCGATCTTTCGGGGACGTCCATTACCTCTTCTCGTCCCGTGGCGGTCTACACCGGACACATGCGTTCGCGTATCACATTTGAGTCGGATGGAATTTCGCGCGACCACCTTGTACAACAATTGCATCCGATTCCCAACTGGGGCGGCGGCGCGTTTGTGACGCCTTATGTCGATTCCGACGTCGGCTCCAACGACATCCGCGATCTCTATCGCATTCTGGCCGCGCGCGACGGTACGGACATCTTCCTTGACGGCAAATACGTTACAACGCTGAACCGCGGTGAAGTGCGCGAGGACTTTGTTGAAAATGCAACCTGGATCACCGCCACCGGCCCGATCATGGTCGCGCAGTTCAAAAAAACGTCCAACACCTCGGAAAACGAACTCGCCGTCGGCGATCCATTTATGATTGTCAATTCGCCGATCGAACAGTATATGGATCGCTACTTTTTTACAAGTATTGACGCCACTTACGAATTTAACGGCAATCTGCTGCCCAAATTCGAGGGCAACCAGTTTGTTACGATCATCGCGCCGACGGAAGCAAAAGAATCGGTCCGCCTCGATGGTCAGCCACTGGCGGAAGACGATTGGACTACGCTCAGCATAACCAACTATTCATATACGCACAGGCTGCGTGTCCAGTCCGGCACGCACACCGTCACGGCCGACACCACCGTCGGCGTGTATGTCTACGGTTACGGCCAGGCAGACTCCTACGGTTATATCGGCGGGATGCAATTCCTGGAGATTTCGGAGTTCCCCGCGCCGGATATTATTCCGCCCTTTACGCGACTCGATCCTTGCGAAAGCGGATTGTTCACCGGTGCATCGTTCGACACGCTGCAGTTCGACCGCGGCATACAGAGCATCAGCCTCGAAGATGAGAGCGTCAACGTCAACCTCGTTGACGTAATAATCTTGCCGCCGGCAGACAGCGCGATTTTTACCGTCGAATTGGACGATCCCTATCAGGACGGCGTGGCGGTTGTCAGGTCGGTTGATTCCTCGCGAACTGTGCGCGTTGAATCTTTTCGCATTCCCGGTTTTACCGTGTACGTCGACCGTGAACGCCCCGAGCTCGAAGAAGTTGAAGCCAAGGGCCGCGCCGACGGTAGTCAGCTTTGCCGCCAAATCGAGTTTCACAATTACGGTAGTTTCCCGCAGGACGTCACGGCGATTGAATGGCTTTCAGGCGCTACAGACATCTCGATCACGCCGCAGCAATTTTCCCTGCAACCGAATGAGCGCCAAACAATTACGATCTGCGCTTCATCAGAAGAAGAGCTGAAAATCGTCGACCAACTCGTGATTCGCGGACGCTGCGCCGAAGCAGTAACCGCCGCCGTTGAGTTCGAATTCGAAAAAGATAAAAATCGCCCGCGCATCCTTTCCTCCGAAGATCCTTGCGACGGCTTTACGCGCAACGTCATCTCCGACATTCTGGATGGCGACTGGGGCCTCGGCACGCTGGACATTCTCAATGCCGTCAATCTCGAAACGCTGGAAATAGACCGGACAAATCTACCCGACAGTATCATTGTTTCCGCGTCCATACTCGACCGAACTCGGCCGGCTTCCTATGTAATCCGCGCGGTCGACAACGCCGGCAACCAGCTGGATACGACCATCGTCGTAACGCCCATCGACGTTGAATTTCTCTTCGCTGGCGACGAGCTCGATTTTGGACAGGTATCTATCGGCAATCTGCGTTGCGACTCGATCTCGGTCCGCAACAACAGCGGCTATCCCTACGAATTGACCGAGGTCCGCCTGCGCGACAATATCCGCTTCTCCGTTCCACGGTCGCAAATTCCCCTTGCCATTCCGCCCGGCGAAACCCGGACCATCCAGATATGTTTTGACGCGCCCCAGGCTCTGCCTTACGATGATGAAATCTTCATTACCGGCGACTGCTTCGACGCAAACTTCAAATTGTTGGGCACGGGCATCGGCGCCACCTTTACAGCAAGCAGCAATTGCGACGTGACAGTCACCGGGCGGCATTCCGACGTCCCGGGCGGGCTCTTTGTTCGCAATGTCTTCCCCAACCCGACCGACGGCGAAACGCGGCTGGTCTTTGGACTGCCGGAAGGACTCCAGGTTCGCGGCCATCTCTACAACGCCATGGGTCTCTCTCTCGGACCGATTCTCGATAGTCATTTTGATGCCGGCGTCTATGACTTGAATCTTGCTATCACGCGGCCCGAACAGGGCGTTTACTTCCTCGTTCTGAATTTTGGACAGGAGCGCGTGACGCAGCAGATCAACCTCCTGCGGTAGCTGCCGCCGCAGCCGAGGTTCGATAGTTTCCACGTAAATCTGAGCACAAAAAAGAATCGCCTGAAGCGCTTGTTTTCAGGCGTTTTTTTTCTAGTTTACCCCGCGCAGAAACTGCCTCGAACGCACTGCCGCTTCGACTGCGACCAGAAGCACCACGTTTCGATTTTCAGCCCGTCGACGTGCTTCCTCAATATCATTGTACCGTAAATCGATGCTCGTATTGAGCAGCAAACCACGCGGTGTACCTGAGGGTTTGCCCACCCAACAGCGCCGTGTACCCGGACGTATCACTATGGATTCCGACAGCAAACAGCTCGCCGATATTCACCGCTTTCAGCATGAACAAATGCTGCGCCTGGTGACCCAAAGTTTCTACCGCGAACTTAAACGCTACGGTATCGGCAAGACCGGCATCGTCAGCATTTCCACTCACCTGCTCGACTACGTGACTCAGTCCGACGCCGCCGTACGCGACGCCACTCTTGGCCTCGACGCCGACTTTTCCCTCAACGACATTGAACGAAATACACCTTGCGAGGGCGCATTGCGCCTGGGGCGGCTTTCACTGCAACCATTGCAGAAAACGCATTTGCCGCAGCTGGCGCGCTGGCTGGTTCGGCCCGAGATTCGCGACGCCGTTATATCGCTGCCTTCTCTCGATACGGAGGGCATTCGCACGCACTTCCTGCAGCGACCCGACGCCCATTTTTTTGTAATCGATCTGCACGGAGCCGGTCCAATCGGACTGATCGGCGCAGAAAACATTGAAGTCGTTTCGCGCAAACTGGAAATGAAAAAATTCATCGGTGAAGCGCATCATCGCGGCCGCGGTCTCGGCAAACTCGCGACCCTGTTGTTTCTGTTCTATGTCTTTGAAGTGTTAAACTTTAACAAGGCTTATATTCACGCCATCGACACCAACATCCGCAACATCAACTTAAACACATGGTTCGGCTTTGAGCTGGAAGGCGTAGCTTACGAGGACGTTTTTGTCCAGGGGCGCTTTCGCGACGTTGTTCGCATGGGCCTCTTACGCTCCCGCTGGCTCAAATTTCTGGACGGCGCCGCACGCGCCGGCAAACAGAATCCTGACACCGACATCGATTCGCCGATTTCGGGCAACATAGAAATTCACAATGCAACAAACATCTTGCACAAGCACGAACCCCACGTAGGAACCGGCACTTGACGCGCTCTAATGCACACTCACGCACTCTGACTCGCCCAATGCCGACCAAATCCACTTTTGTTTGTCAGCGGGTCCCAAGCTTCATTGATGATGGTTTATGATCCAGTTAAATCCTGGTAGATTCATCAAGAGCCGCTGATCCATTCAACGCTGTGCTCCTCTTCTGCAAGGTCCGGAGCTAAACCATTCAGTCGACTATACATCGGTTTTCCAAAAGCCATCCAACACAGACGGCAACAACATGCATTGCCCGTTCAGTCGTCAATTCAGAACGTTTACCTACGATCGGCACTACGTTCAATCTTTTACACCATGTGAATTGCAATTGATTTGTTAAGCTTGTTTCGACTGCGCGCAGCATGCGGCGCGTGGAATCCGCGATTGATCACAACTCAAAATAAATCTGCACACAATGCAGGGTGGGAGGAGTGTGTCCGGAGCGCGGAGGTATAATCTCGCGGTGGCGGCGGGGTGGTCCCCTGATCAAGCGGAAAGTACGCCCGAAAACAAACCTCCAGAAACACCAGCCCCACAAATCATTTCATATCAACCACTTACACCACACACCGGCAAGCCGCACAGCCATTCAGCGCCAGGAACTTCCATTCTTTTCTCAATGCACTCAACGTGTCTTCCCTTCTTTTCACCGGGCCACGGCAAACAGTAAACGCGGGACTTTGAGCACTTTGCGTTCAAGCCAAAGAGCGTTAAGCTGTCGAGATTTATTCATGAAACACCCGCCGGCCATTGAGCGGCAAATGGCGATTCATCGAACTTTCGAAAACTGCGCTGATTTGCTCGCGCCACAATGCTTCCAAAAGCTCGCTCACGATTCCGACAAATTGCGCTTTGGTTCGACACTGAGCCCCGGGCATCACATTCACATAGTACTTGAAGTATCTGTAGTTGGGTGGTTTGGCATCCCATGTTAATACTTCCCAGCGGTAGTCGTTTCGGGCAATGGATATATCTGCTCCCGGACTCTGCAGATAGTGACAAACTGTGCGTCGACCGCCTGTCAGGTAGTACAAGGTGTTAAACACATGGCAACGATTGTGATCCGATTCTACGTATAACACGCAATGCAGCCTGGGTGCGATAATTCTCCGCACATCTTCCCATGTATCCTGTAGCCGCTGTTTAATCATGAAACTCCCTTCGACCATTGTGCGGCAACAAATGCTCAAAATCGCTGGCCGTGACAACGCTGATATTTTCCGCCCACAGCGCCTCCAGAATCTCGCTGACTATCTCGATAAATTTCACTTCTGTTTGACATTCAGGACCGGGTTCCACGTCGATGATATATCTGAAGTAAATGAAATCGCTGCGAATCATCTCTGGTGTGGCGTACTTGTGGTCGTCGTTTTCGTCGGAATAAAGAATGACTTTGGGGCTACTGTAATATTCGGGTGGCTCAAATGTTCCGCCGAAAAGATAGTGCAGGATATCGAAAACTTCCTTTTCAAGCAGGTCGGTTTCGAAATAGAGTCGACAGTTGCTATCAAGTTCAAAACTCACTTCAGAGACTCTTCCTGCCAGATACAATCCAGTTTGAAGCCCAGCTTCTGAAAGTGTTCTTTGTTGTATTCTGTTAATCGCACGCCAAGCATGTTGTGGTGCGTCAACGCCGCGACAAATTCAGTCTCGCCATTCGTGAGTGAAGGGTCTTCCAGTCCTAGGTAGAGCCACCGGTCATAGCTCATCGATCTGACAATCTGATAAAGTTTGTCATCGATCCGGAAGACTACCGGACTATCGTCTCTGTACAATCGAGGTCCGCGATGTCGCTCCCTGACTCTCAGGTACTGAAAATCTTCGAGGAACCTGATCGCTTGCTCAGTATCATATGCATAATTGAGCTCCAAATATTTGATTTCGCTTTCGAAGTAGTCAATCGCTGCGAACCACAATCTACTGCGTTTGAATCTGGTGTGATGGCCGGATATTTCCTCAACGTACAGGTTACTCAACATACGCGATTCAAATTGATGTTAACATTTATCACACACTGCTCTTCGGCAGTGACTACCTCTCCTATTCTTTAGTTTGGATATAGTCTTCCAATCTCTGCAAATCCGGGTCATTGAGTATTGTCGTGTTTGTGCAATAGTTTGTTTCGAGCTCTCCGGTCCCACCCGCCTTTAACGAGTCGAAATTTCGACAGTACCACGCACAAATGATGTATTTGCTACCCTGTGCAAATTTGATTCCGCAATCGCCTCCTCCGAATCCAGTTTGGACACGTAGGCTATCACTTTCCAGCTGTCCTCTGTAAACAGACTCTACTTGGAAAGTGTATTCCATACGTTGAGAACCATCCCAGAGATTACAGGGTTGTATTGGAGTGATCAGTTCAGACGACAATGTTTCTCCTACTATCACTACGTCGTACACATCCACCGACCAGTTATCTCTGTTGTCTCTGAAACAATCGCAACACCATACGACGTGGCATCCGATTGAGATCAGTATTAAACTGATTATCCCATAGCGTCGCAACCTGAACATCTCGTAGTTCCTATGCCAACATCAAGAAAGTAAAACGAATACCAATCGAATCGTTATGCCGTTATTTACCAGCCACGTCAGATCTTTACCTGTTTCTAATTCAACTTATCACTCCCCACTTGTAAACTTCCGCACCAATTCCGCGTGCTGCGGAAATTCACTCAACAACTGCTCACGCGTTCCAAGCTCAAAGTCTTCGAACTCAAAACCAGGCAGTACAACGCAGCCCACAAGCCCGAAGTCCCCATACCCGGAGCCCGCTTCAAGCTCGGCCGCAAACCAGCGCCCGGCCGGAATCAACAGCTGAAAGTCCGCACCCGTGCCCAGCTGTTTAACTTCAAGCCCGCCTTCCGAGTCCAACAAATACAGCCGCACACCTCGCCCGCCGTGATAGTACCACAGCTCGTCCGAAACCAGGCGGTGCCAGTGCGAACGCTCGTCCTCTTTTAACAAAAAATAAATCGACGTGCCCAGACGCCTGCCGTCGTTGTATTCTGCCGGCAGCTCCGTTGCTGCGACCTCCACCGGGCTGCGGTAGGTCTCTCTGAACCAGCCGCCCTCAGGGTGTTGAATCAGATTCAGCTCTTTTATCAGATCGTCGGCGCTACCTGCGTTTGGCATAGTATTCGATTTCTCGTGCGTTAGCGAAAAACAGTTTCAATCATTTCGGGACATGCGTTCGGCAGCGGCCGCCTGCAGTATTTGGGGTTTCATGTTCGCCGCGTCGAATCCCAGTGCGAGCGCGCCCCACAATGCGGCGTCATAGTCAAGCCGACTTAAACGCAGATGCGGACACGGCACAATGTGCACATTTCGTTTCAGCTCTGCACATGCCGCCGCAAGCAAATGCTCTCCGCCGCCGACGGCTACGCCGCCGCTGATCACAATTTCGCCCGGCGCCAGCATGACGGCCACATTGCGCATTCCGCGTCCCAGCAGGACGCCGACTTCCGTCCACTCTTCCCTGTTTAAGTCGGCCGCTTTTTTTCCGTAGCGTCGTTCAATCGCCAGACCCGAAATGAGCGCTTCCAGGCAATTTGATGCGCCGCAGGTACAGCTGACCTGTTTAATATCCGGATCCAACGGCACGCTCTGGTGCCCGATTTCCGGATGCGAATAATTGTGCCCGCGATAGACCGCGCCGTCGACCAGAATTCCGCCGCCCAGCCCCGTGCTGAGCGTCACGTACAGCAGGCGTTTCATTTCTGCGCCCGCGACATGATACTCGGCAAATGCGCCGGCATCCGCGTCGTTTTCCAGTCGCACGGGACAGTTAAACTCGCTGCGCAGCTCCCGCCCAAGTTCAAGACCACGCCATTGCGGCAGGTGCAAAGGGCTGACGGTCTGTTCGCGCGGATCAAGCGGTCCGCCGCAGGAAATTCCGATTGCGTCGATTTTCTCATCCGGGACATGGCTCGCTGCGGCACGAACCAATTCCGTCAACTGATTCAAAGCGTCGGACGGAGCCTGCGGTGTGTTGATCCGGGCACGAAACAGGAAAGCCCCCTGCCGGTCGCAGGAGGCTGTCAGAATCTTGGTACCGCCGATATCGATGCCGATTATTGCCATTGTTTGTCCGCCGCTACTGCCTTCGCACCGGATTTTTCTGCAGCAGAATCTGGCGTTGATCCTCTTTCACCACGGAGTTGTAAAACTCCTTGAACTGGTGATATTCCGCCGGTGAGACTTCCAGCTTTTTGTTGACCAGACGCCGCGTGCCGCGCAAGACGCCGTTCTCAAAACTGAAGCTCAGCGTGTAGTCCGCAACCGGCGAACTTAAACGCACGTCCTCGCCCAGCTCCACCGGCGCATAACCCTCCGGCAGGTGAATTTCCATCACCTCGCTGACGGTGTCTGCCCAGGGCCAGTACAGATAGGTGTACTTTCGTTCGTCGTACGAAAGCGCCTCGTTGGCGCTGAGTTTGCTCGACCAGGGCACGTTAAGGAACTTAAAGCTACCGGTTTCAGTCACATAGGACGGCACTTCAAATTCACAGACATATTCCATTTCCGGTTCGATGTCATTCAGGTCGCCGAGCTCCAGTTTATTGAGCGTTACACTGGGAAAACTGGATGCCAACATTTCCTTGAACTCGCGCTTGCGGTCCTGCTCGCCTTTGTCGCGGAAAGCGTAACGCATGATTGCACTGAAATTACCGGACTGCGCCGATTTCAGGCTGACGGAAATGCTGTTGTCGTCGCGCACCTTCATGTTGGTCTTGGTCGTCAGGCTGTTGGGCACAAATCCTTCGTCCGGCATCAGGAACGGTTCTGTTTCTCCCTCGCGGATTAACAAAGAAAAGCCGTCAATGTCGAGTTCAGGTATCGAGCCGAAAGAATAATTGTTTGCAGTCAGGTCCATGTACATCAGCTCGTCGTCCAGTTCGACGGCCGCGATGCAATGGTTCCACGCTATCGAAGGCAGCACCGCCTGATTGCGGCCTTCATCACGTGTGTTGATCAGCACGTAGTGCGCGTCCACATCCAATTCGTCCAGCATCGAAATCGCCAGGGTCGAGACGTCCTTGCAGTCGCCGATGCCCGTTTCCAGTACGTCGCGCGCCTTTTGCGGCACAAGCCCGGATTGACGGAAAGAGACGGAGCTGTAGCGAATGTTTTCCGTAATAAAGTCGTACACCAGCGCCGCACGCTCGCGCGCCGTCAGGTCGTTTTTGCTTACGCCGCGATCCTGCAGCAGTTGTTTAACCTTTTCGCGCACCTCATAACTTTCGCGAGTTTTGGTCATTGCCAGGTCCTGGTACCACTCCACAAAAAAGGCCCAGTCCTCGATGGTCGAAAGGTGCAAAACCTTGCCGACTTCGGTCAGTCCCGGCATATCGTATTCGTAGTGCAGACCGGGTTCGTTGTCGGTTCGCCAGGCGTACAGCAACCCGTCATCCGTGGTCTTCACCTCGGGTTTGATATCTCCGTTCTGCACGTTGTACCGAAATTTCAGACTCTCGGGGACAAGTAAAAAGTAGCGGCTGGACGCCACCGGGTAACCGCCGTTGAAGTAGTGCGAATCCCAGAAGTGTCCGGCCAAACGACCATACTGAAATGTCTGAACGCGATAGCGAATGTAAACGGTCTCACCCGGTTCAAGCTGTTTAAACACAACGTAATTGCCGCTGACGTCCGCGACCACTTCAGAACCATTCAACTTGCGCACAAAGGCGCGCTCGATGTTAATCCGCTCCGTATTGCCGTAGTACGGCACATAGTATTCCTTTACTTCGTCCACGCCGCTCTGATTAAACACCTTCACCGCAATTTCACCGATGTACTCGGATGCGCCGCGGTCGTAGACCACGCGCCGACGGTCGTCCATCAGGTACATACCGTTGTCTTCGGGGAAATCGGAAGCTCCTGGCGCAGCGGCAATCACACTGTCCAGATCGACCTGCTCGAACAGGTCAAAAATGTTGCCTTTGCCCTCCATCTCGCGGATGGTATGACGCAACGTGTAATTGCGCGGCGAAAAGTCCAGCGCTTTGTAGAAATATTCAAGCGCAGTTTTGTCGTTGTTGCGCGCGCGGTGAATCTCCCCGACGCGCTCCCAGTATGCCGCGCTGTTGGGACACATGTCGGTCGCCTGTTTCATCGACTCAAGTGCGTCGTCATAGCGCTCCTGATCGATGTACTCGCCCGCCATGCGGAAGTGAATTCCCGCCTGCGCCGGATCGGCTTCCAACAGTGAAAGCGTCAGTTCTTCCCACTTGTCCACATCTCCCTTGCGCAGGTAGAGGCCCGCCAGTTGATTCGTGATCGCCAGTGAATAGTGATCGTCCAGGTAGTCCTCGTACAATTCGATTGCCGGATCCATACTGCCCGATTTTTCAGTCAGCACGCCCGCCATCGACGTCATCCAGGAAATGTCTTCGGGAAATTTTTCGTAGGCTTCACGCACCAGCTGGCGCGCTTTGTCCGCCTCGCGCTTGCGGATGTGATAGGTATAGCGGAAGGTGTACGGCAGCTGCGAGCCTTCAGGCACAGCCAGTTCAACCTTGTCGATCAGCTCGCGCACTTTGTCGTATTCCTGTTGTTCGTAATGGCGCTCTATCTGGTAGACCAGCGAGCTCAACAGGTCGGGCGCTTGTTTTTCCAGGCTCTCGACAATGCTCAGAGCGCGGTCGTACTTGCCGTTCTCTGTATAGGCATTGATCAGTTGCTCCTGAACGTAGGTGTTGCGCGGCGCCAGTTTTTCAGCGGCTCGCAGCGCAAGCTCAACTTTTATCTTGCGGTCGCTGCGGCTGTGTACGCAGGCCAGCAAAAGATGATTTTCGATGTGGTCAGGGTTCGCCGCTATTTTGTCCTCAAAGAACTGTACCGCCGCGTCGGCGATTTCCGTTTTCGGAGCTCCCGGTTTGGGCGTGTACGTCTGTTTGTCCGTCGAGACGCGCAGTCCCGGCAGCGGCCGACCTTTCTGGTCGGTAATGCGCAGCAGAAAATTGGACCGGTCGATTTCGTTGTGCCCAACCTTCACCAGTATGCGGTTCCAGCCTTTCTGCAGTTCCGTACGCACAATGTAGGTGTCCACATCGTTGTTGCGCTCTTCGAATTCCTGCGTCAGCAACTCGTCGTTGAGAAAGAGTTTAAGCGCACCCGAGGTGCCGATGCGCACGTCCGCCGCCTGTTTGCTGTCCGAATACACGAAGGTATTGGCGTAGAAAAAAGCCTTGTCCTCCGAGAAATAGCGCTGAAAATCAAACCACAGATCGGGCCGACCGACCGACGGTTTGAACCAGAACGCAGGCACCGCAAATTTGCCGACGTAGCGCGCATTCGGATCAAACTCCAGCTCCGGCGCAAAGACCTTGTCAAAGCCCGACTGCGAAATGTTCTCAAACGGGCCGATGGTCATCCAGTCGTTGATAACACCCAATTTGCCGAACACCTGTTTCGCCTCCTGCAACTTGCCTTCCTGCTCCAGGAAAAAGCCGTAGCTGCTGGTTGTAATGGCGCTCAACAGCCCATTACTCTGCGGGTTCTGTGCGTCCATTTCCGCCAGTTTGGGCAGCAATTGCAGGTGTTCTTCGCTCTCGGCCAGCATAGCGTAAGCCGGAATTCCCCACAGCGCATAGGCGTAGGGCGCATGGTCCGGTGACTGCAACAGGAATTGCGAGTACAAGTCAAAAGCTTCGTCGTTTCTGTTTAACTGACTATACAGGAATGTCAGGCCGCTGACTGCACGGGCATCCGCCGGATCCTGTTTCAGCGCGGACTTGAACTCAGCCTCGGCTTTTGCAAAATCCAGATCGTCCCAGGCCTGCCAGGCCGAGTTTATTTGTGCATCCGCCGCATTGAGCGCGGGAACGGACGCCGTCAACACCAGCGCCCCTACCAGAACTTTATTCAACCATCGCCGCATAAAAAACCGTTCTCCCGAAGTTCCGTTGTCTGCGATAAAACTTTGTACATGTCTGCTGTCGGCCTCCCCGGAGCAGGGACTTTGCCTGACTCAATCCTCTTCTTGTTTGTCACTGAGCTTGCGGCGCAGAGCCGCCTCGAACTGCGGCGAGTGCGTCAGTTTGCCGCCCGTCAGCATTTCGTAACGAATCATGGCTTTGTTTAACCTGTGCTGTAGTTCGCGTCGCTCGTCGTCATCCGTCACGGCCTTCAGCAGGTCGCGCAACTGGAGCGTTTCAGCGTGGAGTTGGGCTTCTTCCGGCAGAATGCCGGAGTTTTTCAGGACGCGCAGCGCCGGACGCATTTCGGGGCTGACGCCGTCATATTGTGAAAGGTCGATCGGTTTGCCCTTCAGCGGCAGGTCGTTGAACTCGCCGCGTTCTATTGCTGCGCGGATTTTGGCGTCGGCCAGACTGGCATGCATGTGATTATCCTCCAAAATTACTGAAGGTCGTTCGGCAAGTGCGCCGGATTCTGTCACCGAAGAGCGGACGGACCAGAATCAAAATTGTTGACCAACTGACCGGCCTTTTTTCTGTCCGCCAATCCGGGCTTGCACGACCTCAAATGAGCGGCGTGAGCCGCTTCGCAACGCTCTACGGTGAAGGTGCTTGGCGGATGCAAGGGATTTCGGTAATTTTCGCTTCGCGCGGTCAGCACAGACCGCCGAGCTTGTAAACGACACACGGAATTCACATGAAGTTTTCGCAGCAACGCCAGGATCAGGCTATGATTGTCGGGTTGTCGGGTCGCATGGACGTCACAAACGCCGCGCAGGCGGAAGTCGAACTGCTCGGCCATGTCGAAGAAGGTGAAAAGCTGATGGTCCTCGACTGCGCCGAGCTGGATTACATCTCCAGCGCCGGCCTGCGCGTCCTGCTGTTGACGGCCAAAAAAATGCAGGCAAATCACGGCGAAGTACGCCTGAGCAGCCTGCAGGCCCCGATTCGCGAAGTCTTTGATATCGCCGGTTTTTCACAGGTCTTTGCCATCTATCCCGATACGGACAGCGCTCTTCAGGCCACGGCCTGATCGCATCCGCATCTCTTCCGCACCTGTTGTGCTGAAATCACCACATCGCACAATAATCTGTGGAAAAATTCCAACATTTTCCGGTATGGTCGGTACTGGGCATGGTCAACAGTTTTTGCGATACGAGTGCTGATGAGCAGCGTAGTGACACTTTCCCTCAACAATTCTCTCCAGGAACTTCCCCGCCTCGGCCAGGCGGTACGCGACCTGTGCAAACGGCGCCGTGTTCCGAATGCCATCCTGTACTCGGTCAACCTCGCCGTCGACGAACTCTTCACCAATGTCGTGACGCACGGATACGAGGACGACGAAAGCCACGAAATCAGCATTCGAATCGCCGTAAGCGACAGCAGCATCGAAATTGAAATGATCGACGACGGCGTGGCGTTTAACCCCTGGCAGGACGCTCCCGTGCCACGGCTGGACACGCCGCTGGAAACCCGCGCCATCGGCGGCCTGGGACTGCACCTGGTCAAATCACTCATGAATTCGCTCGACTACAAGCGCAGCGATGGACGCAACTGCATTCGCATGCGCAAGGATTACTCGCCCGCCGCCGAGTCCGCCGCCTGAAATCCCGACGATTTTTCCTTCTGCAACTGGCGCACCTGCCACAGCTCTTTCCTGCTCATGCGCAGCACCGGCTGCAGCGCCAACATGGCCGTAGGTCCAATCTGCGATTCCAGATACGACAGCTCCTTAAAACGCGCGTCCAGCGTCGGGTCCGGCGCGGGCGTAAAACCGGCCTGTTTCATCAGCAGCCGCCCTTTGACTTTGAGCGCCAGCTCCAGATGCAGGCGCAGCAGCCAATACATGTCAAACACTACTTCCGAAGGAAAATAGATCTTGAGCGACTGGAGATAAGCCCCGGCCGACGTCTGTGAGAATTCGCCGCGCGTGATCATAGCCAGCAGGCGCGCCTCGGAATCGAAGTTGAGCGCCAGCCAGCGCTCCAGACTCGCCTCGCTGCGGCGGTACACGACCATGACGATGGGAGGAAACAACAACAGAATCGCCACTGAACTCTGCAAGGGCGAGAGGATAAACTGATTAAATGCCGCGTGGATGAGCACCGCCCCGACGAGCCCGGGCAAAACAAAAAGCAGCCGGAAACGATCAGCACGCCGCGTCAGCGCCACCGCCGTCACCGATACCGCCAACACGACCCCGCCGTGCATGATTGCCGTGCCAAAACCGCGAACGAGCCAGACCAGCACCGACGACTCGGATGGAAACAGCATCAGGTAGTAAATGTTCTCAACGAAGGCAAAACCGGCACCAAGTGCAAAGCCGGCGATCGCCGCGTCCACCATAAATCCAAATCGACGGCGCGCCAGGAAAAAGACCAGCGGAAGCGATTTGACGAGTTCTTCAACGAGGGGTGCGGCGTAGCGTGAGTAGTCGCGCAGTGTGATGTCCAGCGCGTCCTGCAACGCGGTGTTCAGAAAGTAACAGCAGATGGCCGTGAGCGCGCCCAGAAACAGGCAGCCCGCCACAAAGGTGATGCGAAGTAATTTATAGGAGTCGAGCCAGTACAGCGCCGCCAGAAACAGCACCACCGGCAGAAGGCTCAAAACTATGTGCATGCGGCGGGCCCCATTCTGGTTGAAACGATTGCAGTATCCGCAGACGCCTCGCGCCGCCGAACGCTGCAACAATTTACCGCCGAAACAGAGCGCCGCGATCGCCTCAGCGGTCGCTGAGCGTCAGTTCGATGGTTTGCCCGTCCACCGTACCGCGAATCTGAAATCGGGCGATGTCTTCGGACTGCTGCGCAAACTTCAGCGTCTGTTTCTCGCCGCGTTCCAGATCAAGTGCCAGTTTCCCGGTGCTCGTGCCGCGTGCCGACTGCACGTCCCGAGGCTCCACGACATGTTTGTCGTAGCTCAGCAGAATTTGTCCGGATTCGGCGTCGAGCAGTTCCAGCTCTAATACCAACATGTCGCCGCCCTGCTGCAGTTTGCAGGAAATCAGGTTGTCGACCGCACCGGCGTTGACCGTTTCCAGCTGCTCGATGATCGTGCCCGGCATGGCATCATTGCCCGTAGGTGTGTCGCCTGGTTTGAGCAGAAAAACGATCAGTACCACCACAGCCGCACCGACGAGAGCGGGACGCCAGGGTGCGCTGAAAAAGGACTTCAACAGACGCGAAAAGCCGCTGTCCGCCGCAGCGGTTTTAATCGGATTGCGGCGCTGTACCACGTCGCCCGGCAGATTGCGCATAACGGATTTGTGGAAATCCACCGGCGGTTCCAGGTCTTCAAACGCGCTGAGGCGTTTGTTCATGGCCAGTAATTCGCCGTGCAGCTTGCGCGCTTCCGGGTTGTGCCGCAGCTCATCCTGCAGCGTACGAGTCTCGTTTTCATCGAGCATACCGTCGATGTCGCGATTAATCAGATCGAGTAACAGTTCTTCATTCATGGTCGACGATCCCGTGTTCGATGAGGATATCTTTCAGAAGTCGTCGTGCCGTGAACAAACGCGATTTGACGGTTTTTTCCGGAATGAGTAGTACTTCGGCCATCTCTTTGTAGGATAGTTCACGAAAATGACGAAGCACGATCACGGTGCGGTAGTCCGGCGGAAGATCATGCAAGGCAGCCTGAATCTGCTCGTTGCGCTCCCCGATCTCGGTCAGTTGTTCCGGTCCGCGCGCATTCGACACCATCCTTTCGTCAAGCTCATCCTCCGGTTTGCGTTTGTTCACGAAGTTGAGCGCTTCGTTGACAGCAATCCGGTAGATCCACGAAAAGAACTTGTACTGTTCGTTGAACGTGTCCAGCTTTTCGTAGGCTTTGACAAAGGCGGACTGTGCCACGTCGCTGGCATCTTCGTAATCGCGAACAATGCGATATGCGACGTTAAACACTGCGCGTTGATGCTGCTTCACCAGGCCGGCAAAGGCATTGGCGTCCCCGTTGAGGCACCGCCGCACCAGCACCAGATCATCGTGCTGCTCCATAGTACATGTCGATCGGTAAAACGTTGGTCCAAAACTGTCAAAATTTCTGACACATCTTCACATGCCCCGGAAAAGCCCGGGAAAACCGCTTTTGTTCGTCCGCCGCGCCGCCGTTTCACGGCTTTTCAGGCGCGTCGTAAGATTACGGCCATGGCGCGTCCGGCCTGTCGCCCGTCGCGGCGGTGCGAGTGATAACGCCGGTCGCCGATCGTACAGGCGGTCGACATTTCAATGTGCGCGGCGTCCAGGCCGCTTTCAATCAGCTGCTGCGCGATGCGCGCGCGAATGTCCAGGAACAGTCGGCCACGCTCGTCGCGCCGCGTCGTGTCCGCCGGAAACTGCCGCGCGACTTCCGGCCCGACTTCGTAGTTGTCCACCGAAGCGCAGGCCGAGACGTAAGCGAGCACATCGGCCGGTTCACAGCCGAAGGCGGAGTTCATCAGCGAGACCCCGCGTATTGCAATTCCGTCGCGCGTGCCGCGCCAGCCGGAATGTAAACCACCAATAACGTTTTGAACCGGATCACATAGCAGGATTGCGGCGCAGTCGGCAATATTGACCGCCAGTGCGACGCCGGCTTCGCCGCAGATCAATCCGTCGGAATCGCGCGTCGCCGCGCCGTGCCTCACAATCTGCACCCTGTCGCCGTGAACCTGATTCTGGCGAACGTAGTCTTCCGGTGAAAATCCAAGTTGCGCGGCCAGAACGGCGCGGTGCCGTTCGCCGATTCCCTCCGGCAGGCCTTCCCGCGTGCGCGCCTGGAAACCGTGGGGCGCGTCGAACTGCAGGTTGGCGCGCGTAACTGCGGCAACGATGTCGGCCGGAAAATTCTGCGGACGGTCCAGTTCAAGCGGTGCGTTCATCCGCCCTTCAGCCGCAGAGTTCATTGCCCGGCCGCCTGTTCAAATTGTTCGTGCTGATTGATGTAGTCGTAGAGCCGTGTATATCGTTTGTAGCTCTGCGCCACGCTGCCTTCAAGCAGGAAGTGCTGCGAAAGCGAGGTAAACAGCCAACGCGCGGTGCGCACGTCGGCAATAGCGCCGAGAAATATCTCGCGCAGGTCCCTGGCGTCGCCCGGAAAATTGCTGTGCCGGCCTTCGCGAATTTCGCCCGCCACCAGGCGGCAGGATTCGAGCAGCCGCGTCAATCGCTCGCCGGCGAAGCGCGGCGGTTCGTAGACGTAGACACTGTCAAACGTGTAACTCGTACCCTGCGCGTCCAGATTGAATTGTTTAAGCGCAATGAAGCTGCGCGCTCCGGTGGTATCCAGCTCAAAAATAAGGCCGCGCGTGAGCGTCAGTCCGCTGCCGTGCCCCTCAACCTGATACGGCGTCACGTCGTCCATTTCGTTGGACCACAGCAGGCTGTCGCCGCGACAATCGCGGATCGAAGCCATAACAAGCGGCGGCGGTGAGACCTCGGGAGCAATAGCTTTGTCTTCCCAACCGCAAAACAGGAGGTGGGCGCCTTCGGGCGACGTCACCTCAACCGCGCGATCGGTTTCGCGGCAATGGCAGTTCGCCGCCAGAGCCTGACCGGCGCCGACGCTTAACAACAGCAGACAACAGACGAAAATCATTGCAGACGCTCATTTGTGAAGCGGAACCGTACACGGCGCGCACTGTCCCGCCGGGAAGGTCGAAGCGCAAAAGTACAAATAATGCAGCTAATGCCGCGATTTTCGCCCGGCGACAAAGCGCAGGGTAAGCTGTAACGGACGCCTGCTTTGGCGGTTTCCCACCGTCGTGGTGCGCACGTCCGATTCGGGCAGTGAATTTTGACCTGCTGAAGCAAGGCAATTCTCGTATATTGCCCCTTTTGACTTGTGCCCCCGAAGTCGATTACACATTCAAAAAGCAGACCAGCAAGGAAACGCAAAACCATGCGTCAAACCGCTTTCGATTTCCGTTCCGACCGGAAAATCTCCGCATCTGTTCAATGCACAATTCACATTTTGGCTCTGGCGCTGATGCTCCTGCCTTTCCTCGGCAGCGAGCTGTCGGCCCAGGGACCGTTCTCCGAAGAGCGCTACGCCATTCATCTGCGCGGCGGCCTGTTGTCGACGACCTACGACGCTTCATTCCGTCAGATTGAAGGATCGGTTGATTGCGGCCTGTTTGAAGAAGGCGACGGAACCGGTCTGGGTCTATCGCTCGGCCTGGAGATTCCCGTGGCGGATCGACTTCACCTCGGCTTTGTTTTGGGATACCGCGATCGCGGCGGCATCCTGAGCGCCGGCGATGTGCTGCCTGTGCGCGACACCACGACGGGCGCAATTGTGAACGTACCGACAACACATGAAATTGAAGCGACGCTCAGCTATCTGGAACTGCAACCGGAGCTGCGCTATACCGTGCTTGATAAATTGCTGGGCGGGCCGCTTCGCGTCCTCGCCGCGCCGCGTTTTGTCATTCCTTTTTCGAGCAGTTTTGAGCAGCGCGAGGTCATCGACGACCCGGCGCTGGCCAACTTCCGCAACGAAAACGGGCTTGAAGCTTCTCGCATCGTCGCCAACGACGAAATCAACTCTGTCAATGGTTTTGGCATGGGCTTGAGCTTCGGACTTGAAAACATGATCGGCTTGAGCAAAAACCTGCATTTTACGCAACAGTTCGCCTACGATATGAACCTGGGCGACGTAACGAGCGACGCCGACTGGAGCGTCTCGGGATTCCGCATTGAGGCCGGCCTTCGATTTGCCATCGGCATGCCCGAACCTGAACCGGAGCCCATTCCCGAGCCGGAACCCGAACCGGAACCAATTCCCGAGCCGGAACCCGAACCCGCCCCGGTTCCTGTCGCCACTTTGGAAATCAGCAAAATCGATGCCGTGCGCGAAGTCGGAAATGAGTTGCTGGCCCTGGCGCAGGTGTCCGTGGTCAACGCCGTGTTTTTCCCGCAGAACAGCAGCACAATTCCCGCGCGGTATGCGACAAGTGAAGACAACGAGCCGGTCTTTGACCACGTCAGCAAATACAAACTGCTGCTGCCGGACGTGGCGCACATGCTCAAGGAAAATCCGGCCGCCGGTGTGACGCTGCGTGGCAGCAGCTCGGACGACGACGAAAACAACCCGGCCGAACTGGCGCGAGCACGCGCCGAAGCCGTGCGCCAGGCGTTGATAAATCTGGGCGTCGACGCCGGTTCGATCCGCATTGTCGACGGCGCTTCCCCGCTGCCGGCTCAGCCGTCAAATCAGGACTTCCCCGAAGGACGCGAAGAAAACCGCCGCGTGGACATAACTCTCCGCAATGTGCCGCAGCAGACCTATGTCAATCGCACCAACTTCTCGCGTCTGAAAGGCGAAGTCACGGCTAAAGCCACTATGCAGAACTTCTCGTCGGATCATCGCCTGCTGGTCACGAGCAATCTCGATCCGACGGCGCGTGCTATGGCTGGATCGGGCGAAATCAAAATTCCCTTCTCTGAGCGAGTTACAGGCAAAAACGAGTTTGAAGTCAGTCTCCAGGGCATGAGCCCGGTGCTGCAGAACAACCTGTCGGCCGCGCGTACGATCAACGTCAATTCGGTGCGCACGGAAGAAGTAGAACTGAGCCTGGAAGACTTCCAGCCGCTCCTGCGCTTCCCCTACAACAGCAGCGTGCTCGGCGATGAAAACGAAGCGCTGCTGCGCCAGATGGTGCGCGCCCTTCCCGCGGGTCGCAAACTGATCGTCTACGGCAGCGCCGACCGTCTGGGCAGCGCGGAGCGCAACCGCGAACTCGCAACCGAGCGCGCTGAAGCCGTCGAACAGTTCCTGTCGTCGATTGCGGGGTCCGACTACACCATCGAGACGCGCAACTCGGAGCCGATTTTCCCGCTGAACACGCCGGAAGGCCGCTTCCTGAATCGCTCGATTCGAATTGAAGTGAAGTAAAATCAAGGCCAAGTGTGAGAGTAAAAAAAAGAGCTGTGAGCCCTAAGGGCTCACAGCTCTTTTTTTGTTAGTCATCTTCCGGTGGAGCTGTCCCGTCATCGCCGTCTCTGTATTCAGGCGGAATGTACTCTGTCGCATCGCCCTCCGCCTCCTCTTCAGGATTCTCTTCTGCGCGCAGCGCCTCGATAATATCCCACATGCGCCACTTCAGTTTTTCCAGACCCGACTGCGTGACGGATGAAATGGTCAATATCTGCGAGCGGTCAACCGACTCCGGCGCAGTGTCGATCGCGTGCTGGATAAACTCAGGTGGAATGGCGTCAATTTTACTTAAACAAATGATCTGCGGTTTGTTAACCAGCTCGGGTGAAAAATTGCGCAGCTCGTCAATCAAGGTGTTGTACTGGTCCCATGGCTCGCGCTCGGATTCCAGATCCAGCAGGAAAACCAACAGACGGTTGCGCTCCACGTGACGCAGAAACTGGTGCCCCAGTCCCTTGCCGCGGTGCGCGCCCTCGATCAGACCGGGAATGTCTGCCAGGGCAAAGTTTTTCTCCATGTCCAGCCGCACCATACCGATATTCGGTACCAGCGTCGTGAACGGGTAGTCGGCAATTTTTGGTTTGGCGGCGGAAATTGTCGAGATAAGCGTCGACTTTCCGGCATTCGGAAATCCCACCAGCCCCGCGTCGGCTATCAGCTTGAGTTCCAGGGTCAGCGCCAGTTCCTGCCAGTTGCGGCCTTCCTCCGCATTGCGCGGCGATTGATTCGTCGGGCTCTTAAACGCCGCGTTGCCGCGCCCGCCCCAGCCGCCGCGCGCCACAACCTCGCGCTGCCCGGCTTCGGTTAAATCGGCGACAATTTCACCGGTTTCTTCGTTCTTTATCAGCGTGCCCAGCGGCACTTTGATAACGATGTTCTTGCCGCCGCGACCGGTTTTGTTGCTCTTGCCGCCCGCCTGGCCGTTCTCTGCGCGGTAGTGACGATTGTAGCGGAAGTCGAGCAGCGTAGTCAGGTGCGGATTGGCCATGAATACAACGTCGCCGCCTTTGCCGCCGTCGCCGCCGTCGGGACCGCCCTTGGGCACAAACTTTTCGCGGCGGAACGAGACGGCGCCATTGCCGCCTTTGCCGCTGCGCACTTCGATGGAAACAATATCAACAAACACAGTACTTACTCCGCCGCAAATCGATTGATAACCACTTCGCGGAATGCTGCCGCCGCAGGCGACATCGGATTGACATCCTGCTCCGCAAGAATCAGGTCAACACGATTAAGGGCCGCTTTCCAGTGTTTTTCACCCGCCACTGTTGCCAGCGCCTGATCCAGTGCTTCTTCGCTTCCGCCGAAAACTTTGCGGATAATCTTCGTGCGCAGATTGCCGTCAATCGCAAACACAACTGCGGCAGCCGGGACGGTCTCTTGTGCATCCGCTTCGCCTTCAGTCGCATCTCCGGTCGAATCATCCACCTCGCCGTCGCCAATGCGATCCGCGGCAATCTCCTCGGCAGCTTCAGGGGCAATGCCTGGCTGCTCAACCTGGGTGTCAATTTCAACCGGATCGATTTCGGCAGCCAGACTTTCGTCTTCGTCCTCGTCCTCGTCCTCATCCGCATCATTGGACTCTACTTCAGTTTGAGTCGTGGACGCTTCGTTTAATTCCGGTTCGACATCCGTGGTTGATTCAGGCTCGACGTCCGTGTTTAATTCCGACTCGACAACTGTGTTTAATTCCGGCTCGACGTCTGCGTTTAATTCCGGCTCAACGTCCGTGTTTAACTCCGACTCGACGTCCGTGTTTAATTCAGGCTCGACATCCGTGTTTAATTCA
>CAYULF010000006.1:85891-157955 GCA_964445695.1 uncultured Hyphomicrobiales bacterium
GGCTCGACGTCCGTGTTTAATTCAGGCTCGACGTCCGTGTTTAATTCAGGCTCGACGTCCGTGTTTAATTCAGGCTCGATTTCCGACTCCGCAGTGTGCTCCGGACTGAAATCGACGCTTGTCGATGCATAACTTTCCCGATCTCGCGGCGTTTCCGGCTGGAACCGCGCTTCGTCCAGATTCGCTTCACCTGATTCTGCTGAACCGACTGTTTCACTGCTTGATTCATGTACCTGCGGCGAACTCTCCGACTCGGGTGATTCTGTCTCGGTGCTTAACAAAATTGGCTTTTCAGAAAAGGTATCTGCGGGGTCGCTGTCCTGAAAGGAGTGCTGGTAGTTCTCACCTGCACCGGTCGTCCACCCGAAGCTCTGTTTAACATGCGAGTCGGCGTCAAAATCAATAGTTTCGCTGTCGTCGCTGTAAAGTGGCTGCAAACTTGCGCGGTTTTCCCGCTCGTCCGAACCGCTGTAGACCGGCTCGGCTGACTCCGTCCCCGCCTTGTTTAAGTTGGCATCCGTTTCAGCGATGTCAGCTTCCGATGTTTCCTCTTCCATGACAATATTGTTAATCTCCGAGTCGGAAGTCTCAGAATCAACGGTCGTGGAGTATTCTTCGTCGCCAAGCGACACGTCGTCGGCCTGCTCGTCCGCATCCGAGTCATCATCCGCAGCGCCCACGGCTTCGTCATCTGGCACCACGGTCGCTTCGTCCGTCACGGATGCCAGATTTTGCGCGGCCTCCGGCTGGTTCTCAGTCGAAGTTTCGGGCGAAGTCTGATAATCGTCAAACGCTGAACTCACCCGCCGCGGCGTATCAAAAGCGGGGTCGTGCAGCGGAAAATCGTCGTCGGTCTGCTGCGCTGCTCCCAGATCAGAATCTGCGGAATCAGACTCCGTGTCAGTGATCAAGTTAAACTCATCATCGTCCGCCTGTTCAAGCTGCTCAAGCTCTTCTTCATCGGCGTACTCAGTTAGATCTGTGGGCTCCTGTTTAAATTCCTCGTCGCCGTTTTTTTGTTCTTCCGCATGTGAAATGAAGCCTGCGTCCGCTTCCGGTTGCAGCATCGCCGCGGCATCTTCGAGTGAAATTTCGACCACGGGCGGCAGATCCGCCTGTGCGTCCTCCCCGTTTTCAGTTTGCCGCGGCGGCGTTTCGTCCTGACTAACGGCATTTTCGTTTTCGGGCGCAACCAGTTCAATTTTGTAGATAACGCTCTGATTCGCTTCCGGATCCGCCTCGGACGCCGGTTCTTCCGATTCTGCCGAATGTTCGTCCGGCGTAGTGTCGGTTTCCGTTGCGGCGGAAGTTTCCTGCGGCGCGTCGCTCTGTCCCACTTCATCACCGGTAAAAGAAGCGCTGATGACGTACTTGTCGATGTCTTCATCGTGGTCCGCAATTTCATCCACGACGCCTGCAGGCGCGGAAAAATCACCTGAGCCAAGCGCCGACTCCGCGTCAAAACTGCGGCTCAGATCGGTCTCGCCGCCAGGTCGTTCGAGGTCGGGATCTTCTTCCATCTCGTGCAATACGTCTTCAATCACACGCAAGAAGTCCGCTTTGCGAATGTGGCCTAGATGTTCGGTGCGAATGCGTTTTTCCAGCTCCTGGGAGATGCGGAAAACACCTTTGTCATCCAGAAAAACTATCAATGCAGGCGTCGGAATACCTTTGTCGACCGTATCCTCATCGACTTCCGCAAAAAATTCAAAGATGGGGTCGAGCAGGTCGGCGAATTCGGTGGTGGAATAGTCCAGAATTTCGTCGTTGTCGATCGTCTCGAGCGCGCGCTCAAATTCCACGACCGAAAGCAGGTCGGATCCGGCCTTGTCGGCGCTGCGCGCCTTGGCCCATTGTTTAAATCCCTCAATCAGGTATGGATAAGCATTGAAGTAGTTGAGACGCAGCAGAACTTCGTGCAGCGGTTTGGTGGGCTCGCCGCGGAAGACGAACCACTTGAGCGTAGTGCGCGGCCGCAACAGGTAGTTGATGCGCGTTTTGACCGCCAGATCCAGTATGCTTTTGAGGTCGTGCGCGTCAAAACGCGCCTCGCGCCGGCTGACTTCGTCCATGGCGTCAAAGAGCCCGCTGAAATCCGGACTCTCGTAGTTGAAACGCGGGTTGGCCAGGTGCAGCATACGGCGTTCGAGCAGCCACCATTCCACCTCGGCCGTGAAAAAACCGGCGTAGAACGGATGCACGTTTTCGTCGGCGCACAGGTCCCGCAAATACTCAAACTGGCGACCGGTGTGGACGTGTTCCAGAAGCTCAGTTTTAGCGGCCTTGATCTGATTTTCGAACATACGAACCGGATGTGTCGTGAGGCATGCGACTGAAAAAACGGAGTTCCTGCAGGGCCTGAAGATAGCAATTTTTTACGAGGCGATCGATCCCGCCCAACCGGAGAATCAGGCTTTTGCCCCGCCGAAAAGTTCGGTCAGCGCCATGACGACGCGATCGATACCACGCACCTTGATTCCCTCAGGCGCCTGCAGTCGCTTGGCGCCGCTGCGCGGCACGACAGCCTGCGTAAAGCCCAGTTTGGCGGCTTCGCGGATGCGCGTTTCCAGGTGCGTCACCGTCCGGACTTCTCCCGTCAGTCCCAGCTCTCCGACCAGCACGCTGCCCGCGCGCAGCGGAACGTCGCGATATGACGAGACGATCGCCGCGGCAATTCCGAGGTCGACGGCCGGGTCGTCCAGACGCAGGCCGCCGGCCACGTTAACAAAAACGTCGCGCTCGGCCAGATTGAGGCCCATGCGCTTTTCAAGCACCGCCAGGATCATCTGCAGACGCTTGGCGTCGTAGCCCGTCGTGCCGCGCTGCGGGGTTCCGTATCCGCTGCGCGCCACCAGCGCCTGCACCTCGATAAGCAACGGGCGGGCGCCCTCCATGGCCGCCACAACAGCCGTGCCCGACTCGGGTTCATCGCGGTCGCCGAGAAAAAGCAGAGAGGGGTTTTTTACTTCGGTCATGCCGTCGGACGACATCTCGAACACGCCGATTTCATTGGTGGAACCGAAGCGGTTTTTGGCGGCGCGCACGATGCGGTGCGCGTACACCTGCTCGCCTTCAAACTGCAACACCGTATCGACCATGTGTTCCAGCACTTTCGGACCGGCTATCATGCCGTCTTTGGTGACGTGACCAACGAGGAAAATGCTGATGCCGCGATCCTTGGCCGCACGCATCAGCAGCGCAGCGCACTCGCGCACCTGGGCCACGCTGCCCGGCGCCGAGTCCAGATCGTCGCGATACATGGTCTGTATCGAGTCGATCACGAGGACGCCCGCACCGGTCTGATCGGCGGCGTCGAGAATCTGCTCGACGTTGGTGGCTGCCAGCAGCTTGAGGTCCAGCGGCGGTTTGGGCAGTCGCGCAGCGCGATGCCGGATCTGCACCAACGATTCTTCTCCGCTGACGTAGAGCGCGTCATGCAGGCGGGCGCACATCTGCAACATCAACGTAGATTTGCCGATGCCCGGATCGCCGCCGATAAGCACCAGCGAGCCCGGTACGATGCCGCCGCCGAGCACGCGGTCCAGCTCGCCGATCCCCGTTTTGCGGCGGTCTTCGTCCGTCCACTCCACGTCGCCCAGACGCACCACTTCGGGCTTGCCGCCTGAGGGCAACGTCGCCCGACGTTTTTCCTTGCTGTCGAGGCCGCGCATCTCCACGAGCGTGTTCCACGCGCCGCATGACGAGCACTGGCCTGCCCAGCGCGGGCTGCTTGCTCCGCAGGAGTTGCAGACATAGACCGAGCGTTTTTTGTTCGCCGCCATCGTTCTTCCCGGATTATTCTGATGTGTTTGCCGCCGTCCGTTGAAACGGAAAAGTCATCCGCCCGCCGCATGTCCGCGATTGCCCGGATTTTGCGTATTTTAGCGGGCTCAAGCCGGCGCATCGCGGCCGCCCGGTCGTGCAAATACTGAGGATGACGGAACGGATATGCAGGTGGTAAATTACGAAGAGCTCGTCAAAGAATGCCGTGGTCTGCTGACCGGCGAACGCGATATGTTGGTCAATGCAGCCAATTTTGCCGCTTTCGTCTACCAGAACCTTCCGGCGATCAATTGGGCCGGATTCTATCTGTACGACGGTGTGGAACTGGCGCTCGGGCCGTTCCAGGGCAAACCCGCCTGCACGCGTATCCAGAGCGGCAAAGGCGTCTGCGGTACGGCATACGCACAGGCGAAATCGATTGTGGTGGCCGATGTGCACAGCTTTGAAGGGCACATCGCGTGTGATCCAGCATCGCGGTCCGAGGTCGTGCTGCCTCTTCGCAACGGCGATCATGTCTATGGCGTGTTTGATGTCGACTCCCCGCTCCCGGCGCGTTTTTCTGAGGCCGACCGCGCCGGATTGGAAAAATTGGTCGCGGTATTTGAATCATCCACGCAGTTCAGGTCTCTTTTCAGCCGAGACACTGTTTGATTCAACAACCAGTCAAGGTATCAAGATGAAACGACTTCTACTGATAGCTGCAATTTGCTGTTTTACTCTGGCCGCGCCGTATGCGCAGGCTCAGCTGTTTACACCTTTCAAGGCGCGCGGCCCGATAACTCAGGTGATGGAACGCGCGGGCCAGTCGATGAGCTCGCCGCAGCTCATCGCGGTGGCGACGGCCGACTTCTCGTTTGACGCCGGCGGAATTCCCGTCAGCTCCGAGTTCGATTTTGAATCCGGCACGGCCGTCGGCTGGATGTACGTGATACAGGAAGAAAACAATACCGACTTCCGCATTCAGCTGCTGGCCGCAAAACTGGCCATCGGCGGCGTGTGGCAGATCATCGACGCGGCGGACGTCGACGCAGGCATTCCCGATGACTTTTTTGATCACGTCCAGGCCCCTATGACCGCCGACTGGATCGACAGCGACGTTCTGGCTGCCAACTTGCGCGCGCACATGGACGTGCAGCAATTTATCTCCGCACATCCCGGCCTCAAACCGACGGTACTCGGCTGTTGGTCGGAACCCGAGCGTTTTGACCTGACCATCTGGACCTCGTATATCGGCGAGTTCTCAGGCAGCTTCGAGATTCCCGAAGACCAACCCGGCCTCGTCTGCGAAACCTCGGCCGTCAACGGCGAAACAACCTGCCAGGAAATCAGCGTGCCGACCGACGTCGACGAGGAGCTCGAAGACGTCGCAGTTCAGCTCGGCCCCAACCCCGCGCAGGACTTTGTGACCGTGTATATCGCTCCCTCCATCTCGACCAAAGCCGAGCGCGTCAACATCATTGACATAAATGGTCGCAGCGTAGCGACAACTGGTTTGCGTGGAGCACAGGCCTACATTCCAATGCAGGTTGCTGGTCTGGCGTCCGGCGTCTATACGGTACAGATTATCGACGGAGCAGGACGCGTGCTTGCACACTCGATGATGCTGCGCCGCTGATCCAGCATCCAAATCCCGAACGTGGTACCGCATTTTTAGCCTGCTCTCTAAAGCATGATTTTCTTGTTAGTCTCCGCGAGGGAAACAGGCAGCAAAGGTTCCGGAAGCTTTTTTGTCGACAGCCGACAGGTTCTGTTTTCGACGCCGAATCGCTTGACGGTAAAGCTCTTTAATCAGGAAGGTTTACGGTGCGCCGCGCTGCAATGACGGAGAATTCAGTCCTTGAAGCACTTTGAGGGGCGGTTTTCCGTTGTGGCATTCGCGCCGGGCTGTCGGACCATGCAAATCGCATGGATTTTTTGGTCGTTAGAGTCGGCCCTTTTGATGTTGTTGCGTCGCTGGCGAGCACAGCGTGCAAGGTATAAACGTTTTGTTCACTTTAGGTGGATTGATCAGGCCAATGTATCCAACCGTTCAACAACAGGATCCGGAGCTCTTTGCAGCGCTGGAAAACGAAGGAATGCGCCAGCGCAACAAGCTGGAATTGATCGCCAGTGAAAACTATGTATCGCGGGCCGTTCTTGAAGCTCAGGGTTCGCTCCTGACCAACAAGTACGCCGAGGGCTACCCTGGCAAGCGCTATTATGGCGGTTGTGAATACGTGGACGTTGCGGAAGACCTTGCACGCGATCGAATCAAGCAATTGTTCGGCGCTGAATACGCCAACGTGCAGCCGCACAGCGGATCCGGCGCCAACATGGCGGTGTACTACACCTACCTCAAAAACGGTGCAACCGTTTTGGGTATGGACCTCTCGCAGGGCGGTCACCTTACGCATGGCTCGCCTGTTAACTTCTCCGGCAAGCAGTACAACTTCATTCCCTACGGCATTGATCCCGCCACCGGGTTGATCGACTACAACAAAGTCGAAGAGCTGGCGATGCAGCATCGCCCCGCCATGATCACGGTAGGTGCTTCTGCATATTCGCGCAACATCGACTACGCCGCTTTCCGCGTGATTGCCGACAAATGCGGTGCTTTCCTGTTCGCGGATATCGCCCACCCCGCCGGCCTGATTGCCAAGGGCCTGCTCAGCTCCCCCATCCAGCACTGCGATGTGGTAGCTTCAACGACGCATAAAACGCTGCGCGGCCCGCGCGGCGGGATAATACTGCTGGGTAAAGACGTGGAGAATCCCTTCGGCGCGGTTGCTCCCAAATCCGGGCGCACCAAGATGATGAGCGAGCTGATTGATTCCATGGTGATGCCGGGGATTCAGGGCGGCCCACTGATGCATGTGATCGCTGCCAAAGCTGCCGCCTTCCGCGAAGCGCTGAGTGATGAATTCGGCGTCTATGCCCGCAATGTCGTCCAGAACGCCGCTGCGCTGGCTCAGGAACTGATGAATCGCGATTTCAACATCATCAGCGGCGGAACCGACAACCACCTGATGCTGATCGACCTGCGCAACAAAGGATTGAGCGGCAAAAAGGCCGAAGCTGCACTGGATGCCGCCGGTATCACGGTAAACAAAAACTCGGTGCCTTTTGACGACAAATCCCCGCTCGTGACGTCCGGAATTCGGATCGGCGCCGCGGCCGTGACAACGCGCGGCATGCAGACGAGTCACATGCAGCAAATCGCCGCATTCATCGACCGCGTCCTGAGCGCGCCGGACGACCAGAGCGTTCTTGACAAGGTCAAGTCGGAAGTGGCCGAAATGTGCAGTCCGCTTCCCATTCACGCCGAGATCAGTCAAAATGCCGTCTCGGCCGGCGATGCCGACTGATGCACTCTGCGAACTGGAACGTCAAACCTGCCACAAAACAGCAGTCCTCATTTGCCAAAAATGAGGACTGTATTTGTTTTTTGACCGCCATGCGGTGGCCTGGGTGTCAAATTCACTACGTTTTCGTAACATTTGCCTCCTCAAATGTGGCAATTGGCGATTTATCTTTTTTCCCTTGCGTACAATTGCGCAATTTTGTCGAATGCGTAAAGTTCGTGTACGCAATTGGTTCTTCGATAATGTCTCCGAATCAGGCTCTTTGATCCGTGGATTGTAGGGGCGGCAGGTAAGTTTGGGAGCCGAACGCGGCAAACGTAAATCTCACGTGAATGTTCGTTCGGAATTATCTGACTGATGACTCTCTGCCTGATACGGAATCAAACGCCATAACTGAGAATGCGGTATTGAACTGCCATCTCAAACCCAAAGCATTATATGCTTGTGAACTGCGTCATGCATCGGTGTTTCAAAGCATCGGAGTCTGTAGCGGTTTGACCTTTCTGCCATTTTAATAAGCTGAACGAGCTTGGGTATACCGCAGCATTTGCATCAACTGCATTTTTTTTGAGCTAATCGTAAACCTTGGATCGAAGAACTTGTATATCAACTAGCAATTCTAAATTTTTGGAGGATTCCCATGACATCATTTCGCAAAGCTGGCCGATTCGCCGCCGCAATGTTCCTGATCATCGCCACGGCCGCTGTGGTTGCTCTTGCTTCCGTGTACGAACTGAAGATTAAAAACCGCAGTACTGAAACGGTACCCGTCACGATTCACTGTGAATGTGGATTCCATACGGACATACTCTCTGAACCCTGGACTGTCAATAAGACAGAAGTTCCCTCCCAAGTTCGCTCGATGGTTATCAACAATGTTGAAGTCTTTTCCGGCGAGTCCAAAATCATCCGATTGGAAACAGGCGCTCTAATCAAAGTTGATTGGATCGGCCTTGATGATGCTGAAATCTTCAATGTACAATGATGGTGTCTGTGCGTATCTTGCTTTCGACGAAAGTAACACGCCCATGTTCCTTAGCATTCCGGACGTGTATTTGACGGCTGATACCCCAGACATATGATTCATTATTAAGTCCTGCAAAATTCGAGCGGTGAGAGATGTCATTTTTCTCACCGCTCTTTCTTTTTTGTGTTTACGGCTGGAGATTGTATTTTCTCGACACAATCGAGATGGTAAACCACAGAATTGTAGCCCGAGTCCACACGAGCGTGTTTAAGGTAATTACATTTCTGGGCAAATGTGTTTCCTGCGCATAACCGATCAAATCTTCGTTTTCCCGCCGCAAACTGAATCCGATCAATGGTTATTGGCCGTGAAAATTGACCAGGATGAGCTGATGTGATTGTATCGATTCTTCACAAGTCTTCCGGTAATAAAGGCGGGAACGACAATTCGGACAGGGGAAATGGTGTGAGCGGGAGCTCTGGTTGTAACATACAGAATATGAAAAGCAGGACATCCAAAATCGAAGACAAGTCCATTCGCATCACGGAACTGTTCGACATCTCCCGTCGACTTTCCCGCAGCAACACCACACAGGCGCTGACTGCGGCCTCCGACGCTCTTGCACTCGCGCAGGAACTTGCTCGCGACGATCTTACGGCTGAGGCACACGCACTTCTCGGATTCTGTTATCGCGAACTTTCAAATTTTCCTGCCTCGCGCAAACATTACCTGCAGTCAATCGAACTATACCGCGGCCTCAAAGCCGAAGCCGAAATTGGGCGTTGCCTCTACGGACTTGGTACCGTTTACAGGCAAATGCGTGAGTTTGAGTTGGCCATTGAATCCTTCAGTACCAGTCTCAATATCCACTACACTCATGGAGACCGCATCGGTGAAAGCAGAACGCTCAACTCCCTCGGGCTCGTCTATATTGAGCTCGGCGACTATCTCAAAGCCATCGACTACCTGCACAAAAGTCTTAACCTGCGTAAATCATTCGGCAGCAGCGACCTTGACCTCGGCACGACACTCAACAATCTAGGTCTGGTCTATGCCGAATTGAACGATTTCCGCGAAGCGCTCAAGTATTTTGAGGGCAGCCTGGCACAATACGTTCAGCAGGATAATTCGCGTGCATACGCCGTCTGTCTTGGCAATATCGGTGAAGTTCACCTTTCAAGAGGCGACGATGAAGAAGCCAAGCGATATCTGGAAGATTCTTTACACGCACGGCGTAAACTGGACGATCTGACCGGTCAGGCCGAAATGTTAATCTCCATCGGAAAACTGCACAAAAAGCACCACGAGTTCGATACAGCGCGCGACAACTTTATCGAAGCGTTCGACATCTCCGAAAAAGTCGGCGACCGCCTGCGCGCCGGGCAAGCTAGTTTTCAGCTTGGAACCGTCTGTTTTGCTGAACAGAATTTTGATGAAGCGCTGGAACACCTGCTGCTGGCTCTTGATACGGCAAAGGACATCAACGACAAGAATCTGGTCTATCAGGTGCACGAAGCACTGTCCTCCGTCTATGAATCGCTCGGCGATTTGCCCGAAGCTCTTAAACATTCGCGCGCCTATGCCGAATCGCGTAAGGATGTGCTGGCGGATGTAAACGAGCGCACGGTGGCCGCCATGCAAGCGCGCTTCAACGTGGAGCAGACGGAAAAACAGAAAGAAATCATCAGGCTCCGCAACGTCGAGTTAACAAATGCAATCCACAAAGTTGAGTCGCTCAATAAACACCTGGTGGAGTTGAACGACGAAAAAGACATGCTGCTCAGCATTCTTTCGCACGATCTGCGCAATTCACTGCAAGTTGTAGACTCATCCGTCACCGTGCTGCAGCGCTATGGCGCGCGCCTGGAAGACGATGAAAAAGAGCACAACTACAAGTCGATTCTCGGTGCTGTTAAACGCATCGATACCATTATCGGCAACCTGCTGAAGTTAAACCGCATCGAGTCCGGCCACTGGGAAATGCAGCCGCAGCCGTTGGATCTCTTCCAGATTACCTCGCGCGCCGTCCACGACCATGTTGAAATGGCGCACCGGAAAATGATTACGATCGAACTGCAGTCGCACGAATCGATCGGCTACGTCCGCGCCGACAATACGGCGATGCGCAGTATACTCGACAACCTCATTTCAAATGCCATCAAGTTTTCGCCAAAAGATTCCACAATCACGGTTAATGTGTATCGCCGCAACGCCTTTGTGGGATTCAGCATCAGCGATCAGGGACAGGGCTTTTCAACCAGCGACAAAGAAAAACTGTTTACCAAGTTTGCTCGCTTGAGTTCGCGCCCGACGGCAGGTGAAATTACCACCGGTCTCGGATTATCAATCGTCAAGAAACTGGTCGACCTGCACCGCGGTACAATCAGACTTAACAGCAGCAAAGGTCACGGCGCTACATTCTATGTTGAGTTTCCCGTCCTCGCATCGCCTGACTTTACGTCGAGCAACGATGATGAAAACAGCTCACCCGACACTCAGTAAACACCCGCATTACGACCGATTTTTCACCGGACATCAAAGCTGCACATAGCCAACAGCTCACTCAGTATCATGGCCGTCGCGCCCCACAGCGGCACCTCGTGGTGAACATCCCAATACGGAAATCGAATTTCGTTGCCTTTGATCGTGCGGGTTTGCCAGCGCACGGAAGTTTCGTCCTGCAGCATTCGCAAGGGAATGCTGAACGCCTCTTCAACCTCAGATGCTTGCAGACGTAGTCCGGCGTCACCGCGGTGCACAGCGAGAATCGGATGAACGATGTTGCGCGATACCGGAATGTAAAGCGGTGTTAAGTCCCCCAGGCAGTCGATCCTGTCGCGATCGATGCCGACTTCCTCACAGGCTTCGCGCATCGCCGCCTGGCGCGCATCTTCACCCGGATCAATGCCGCCGCCCGGCAGGCTTATCTGCCCGCCGTGGTGGTTCAGTCGGCGGCTGCGAACCGTCAGGAGCACGTGAACATCAGACGATGTCGCTGCAATCGACGTCGATCGATCTTCCATTGCCAGTGCGCCGGCTTCGTGCAGCAGCAACAGGACGGCGCTGCGCCTGACGCGGTCATTGGCTCCGGGCAGCAACTGTCGACCGCGACCGCCATCCGGCGCCATACGCACCTGTGCATCCCAGCCCGGCAGCGGCGCCAACATGCGCGACCGCAAACAGTCCAGAACCGTTGAATTGTTCATTTGTGCACCTGCTTTCCGCGGCCCGACCAATTGACCGCCATTGACAGCTTGTCAGCTTCCACCGCGCTGACAAATAAAAAAATCATGCTGCATAAGAAAAAAGGCGAGCCCAAAGGCCCGCCTTTTATTCTGATTCACCATCCACTAAAGTGGAATTTATCCGACCGGAATCGCGAGATCAGGATTCCGTTGTTTCTTCGTCGTCGCCTTCAGCGGAAGCTTCTTCCTGTGCCGGAGCATCATCCTGTGCAGGGGCTTCAGCAGCCGGAGCTTCAGCAGCCGGAGCTTCTGCAGCGGGAGTTTCGTCCGCAGCGGGAGCGGCCTCGGCGGCGGGAGCCTCTTCAGCCTCAGGTGCTTCAGCCTCAGGCGCTTCAGCTTCCGTGCTGGGAGCGATCGTGGCTACAAAGTCGGAAGCGCCCGGAACCGGGTGATTCGCATTGTAGGTGTCGATCGTGTCCTGATCCTTGCCTTTCAGGTATTCCACCGGCGAGAGAACGATCTTCTTCGAATCTTTGTCGAATTCAATCACTTTCGCGGGAATCATTTCATCCACGCGGAAGAAGTCGCCGATGTTTTTGATCGGGGCGAAGGACAGCTGCGAAGTCGGCACAAATCCATCGACGCCGTCCGGCAGTTCGACGATCACGCCTTTTTCGATGATGCGCACAATGCGGCCTTCCGTGTCGATGCCGACGCCGTAGCGATCAGCAAAGGTGTCCCAGGGATTGTCGCGAATCTGCTTGTGTCCAAGTGAGATGCGACGCTGTTCCAGGTCGATCGAAAGGATAATGACTTCGATTTCCTGTCCCTTCTTGACGACTTCGCCCGGGTGGCGGATCTTCTTCGTCCAGGACAGGTCGCTGATGTGCACCAGGCCGTCGATACCGGGCTCGAGTTCAACAAAGACGCCGAAGTTGGCGATGTTGCGCACGATGCCGGTGTGACGCGTACCCACGGGGTATTTTTCGAGCAGTTCCTGCCAGGGATCCGGCTCGAGCTGCTTCATACCCAACGAGAGTTTTTTGTCGACTTTGTCGATGTTCAGGACAACGGCGTCGACCATCTGGCCCATCGAAACGAATTGGGACGGATGTTTGATGTGCTCGGTCCAGGACATTTCACTGATGTGAATGAGACCTTCGATGCCTTTTTCGATTTCGATGAAGGCGCCGTAGTCCGTCAGGCTGACAACTTTACCGGTAACCTGCGTTTCCGGATCGTATTTGTCGCCGATCGTATCCCAGGGGTGCGGCGTGAGTTGTTTCATGCCGAGCGAGATGCGCTTCTTGTCTTCGTCGAAGTCAAGTACAACAACTTTGATTTTGTCGTTGCGCTTGACGAATTCGGACGGGTGCGAAACGCGGCCCCAGGAGATGTCCGTAATGTGAACCAGACCGTCCACTCCGCCGAGGTCGACGAAGATACCGAAGTCGGCGATCGCTTTGACGTGCCCTTCGAGGACGAGACCTTTTTCGAGTTTGCCGAGAATCTCCGCGCGTTGCTCCGCCAGTTTTTCTTCCAGCAGCGCTTTGTGGCTGACAACCACATTTTCGTTCGGATGATTGATCTTGACCACGCGCACATCAAGTGTGCGGCCGATCCAGGCGTCGAAGTCGTCGATGGGACGAACGTCGATCTGCGAGCCGGGCAAAAACGCATCGATGCCGAGCAGGTCGACAACCATACCGCCTTTGATGCGGCGCAGGATTTTGGCCTGCAGAATTTCCTGATTTTCGTATGCCGAATTGATTCGCGCCCAGATGCGCATGAAATCGGCACGGCGGCGCGAAAGGACCAGCTTGCCTTCGCTGTCTTCCAGTCGCTCCAGAAATACTTCTACTTCATCCCCAACCTTGAGGTCATCAGCTGTCGAAAATTCAGCCAAAGGCACGATGCCTTCCGACTTGAATCCGATGTCAATCGATACTTCGTTTTCCTGAATGCCGACAATGCGGCCAATGATGACTTCATTTTCGTTGATTTGCGTCAACGTGTCTTCGAACATCGTTTCGAAGTCCGCTTCACCGCCGCTGTCATAGACAAAGTCGTCGTCCATGATATTGGCAACGGAATAACGCTTGTGAGCCGGCTTGCTTGCGGCAACCTTTTCCTGCTGCGATTCTTCCTGAGCGGCCGTTTCCGTCACGGTCCCGTTTTCACTCTCAGTCAAGACACTCGAATCTTGATCGGGCATGTAGTATTACTCCAATGCACATCTGCACATCGCAAAATGTGCCTGCCTGACGCTCGCCGATCCAACGCCCTGCGGGTTTAGTGAAACTTTAATGTTCAATTTGCCTACGGCATAGCAAAGTTTCACAAAATACGGCAAAAACCAGTCCCAACAAACTTTTTTTACCTCCAGACAACAAATATGGCGGTAGAGGTCTCGTCTGGTAAGCGGGACGAAAATCGGCATGAACGGTCTGCATAGACAAGGCAACGGGAAGGGCCTTGGCTGCGTTCCCCTTCGTTCGTACATTTCGGGCGCACGCGCATTCCGGCCGTGCACTTCAGTATAAAGCAGGAAACGGAACATGGATTTTTTTGACGCCGCAGAGGAAATGCACGCGGCAATTGAGGGTTTCATCAGCGAAAACGGGTCGCCGCCCGTACAGGTCAACGTCTCGCCTTTTCTGTACCAGTGGTTGGCGCGCATCCAGGCTGAAGAAAACTTCCTCCAGAGTCGCGAGGCATCCGCAGATCCGGGACTCATCAAAACCGAATTCGGCGAAATCCGCCTGGTGATTGACGAAGCGCTGGACGACTACGAAATCATTCCTGAATAGTCGCCAAGGCCGCCGCAACTTTCCATTCAACTGCCGGCATGCCGGTGATCTCTGCTGCACCCAGCTACGGGCGTACACACTCAGCGTCCCGCAGCTCCGCCTCTCTAACTTCCAACTGTACTCTCAACTGTTTGACTCTCATCTGAACGCATACTCAAGAGCGCTTCGCCCCTCTCGCTTGCAGCTCGGTGGCTTGCTTTTTCTTCTTGTTTGTCAGCGAACGCACAGTTCTGAGCAAACGCATACGAGTCCAGCCCAGCACACGCTGGGACGAGCGTAGTTTACTAGGCGGCGCCGCATTTCAGTCGACAAGCCTTGTGTCCTGAATCCAACCGTATGACGCGCTCATACAGAGTAAATCTTAATGTACGCTGTCAATCAGCCGGCTTTGAAGCCCACCTGCCGCAAGTGATCCGCACATCGGCCATGTCTGAAA
Organism: uncultured Hyphomicrobiales bacterium; assembly: GCA_964445695.1. Taxonomy (GTDB): domain Bacteria; phylum Bacteroidota; class Ignavibacteria; order Kapaibacteriales; family UBA7675; genus JAUIKM01. Next base: position 100,414 of record CAYULF010000006.1, read on the forward strand.
TCAACCTATCTCGAGTGATCCGCACATCAGTCAGGTCTGGAATCTACCTATCGCAAGTGATCCGCACATCGGCCATGTCTGAAATCAACCTATCTCGAGTGATCCTCACATCAGCCAGGTCTGAAATCAACCTACCACGGGTGATCCGCACATCAGCCAGGTCTGAAATCCACCTACCGCAAGTGATCCATACATCAGCAAGGTCTGAAATCAGCCTTCCGCGAGTGATCCGCACATCAGTCAGGTCTGGAATCTACCTACCACAGGTGTTCTGAACATCAGCCAGGTCTGAAATCTACCTGCCTCGAGTGATCCGCACATCAGCCAGGTCTGAAATCCACCTACCACGGGTGATCCGTACATCAGCCAGGTTTGTACTCAGTCCATTGCGTATGGTCCGACAGTCAACATCGGGCTCCCAAGCAACAGCGACTCGCCCGTCAGAAATCCAGCTCCACCCAGGCTTCAGTGACAATTCCAGAATAGTTCTGAATCAGGTGATTTTGATTAAATCACAGACTGAGCTGTCGAGCTTAAAGCATTTGAATTCAATGGTTTTCGGGCCCCAAAATTGGGGCCCCCTCCCCCTCCACCACCTGTCCAGTTTTTTGCGAATTTCAAGCCCCGGAGCACAGCCGTTCGACCCCGATTTTTCGCGGTTCGATTCAGATCGGGGATGACCTCCTGCAGGCTCCTCCCGGCATAGCGCGGTCGACCCTCCGGTTGATCGACACAGGCAACATGCACCGAACGCGACGCCAATTCAAGCGGAAAAACGCCAACGGGTCGCTTTCCCCGACAAGCGGTCAATTTTTCGTGAATAACGAGCAAATCTGCTTGAACGCGATTCAAGTCGGCGGAGATAGCAAACGTATCTGCAGCTCTGATCCGAGTTGAATCCACCCGGTTCTCGACCTCTTGTTTACAACTGCTTCCTTCGTCTGTGAGCAGACACAAATCGATAACTATTCGTAAATTGCAGGTCTCTCCCGGCCGCGCTGCGGCATATTTCCTCTGCGTATCCCTGAAAGGTCTACCGCATGGCGGAGCGCAATACAGCCCGAATTCTGGCCCTCGAAAGTTCCGGCAACGCCTGCGCCGCCGCGCTGGCGGTCGGCGACGAACTCATTGCAGAAACGCTCTATCGCACCTCGCATGTGCACGACCGCCTGCTGGCCACGAGCGTGCAGCGGCTGCTGCATGACATCGGCTGGGAGGCGGCTGAGATTGACTGTGTCGCAGTTTCAAGCGGACCGGGTTCATTTACCGGACTGCGCATCGGCGCAGCCCTGGCAAAATCTCTGTGTTTTGACGGCAAACCGGCGCTGACAGCCGTGCCGACATGTGAAGCACTCGCACTACGTGCGGCAGCGACTGCAACGTCACTCGGCAGGGAGCAGATTCACGTGCTGATAGACTCACATGGCGACCTGCTCTATCGCCAAATATTCAAAGCCGATGCACAAGCACTCGGCGAGGTTGAGCTGGTGGCGCGCGCCGACATTGCGGCTACCCATGACCCATCGGCACTTTACTGCGGTCCCGCGCTGCCGGCCACGGATCTGGCCGCAATCCATTCGTTTGACGAGCTTAACTTTTTGTCCGCCGCGGCTGTGGCGCGCCATGGTGCGCAACTGTATGCCGCCGGCAGGACTGTCGATCCACAGACCTTTGTGCCGCTGTACGCACAGGAGTTTGTGCCCAAACTCAGCAAAAAATCGATTTGATTCTGTCTGTTAACACTCAATTATCGGCGCATGTGATGCGCGGAGAAATCCCGTCATGATCGAACGTTATACCCGGCCCGAAATGGGCGACATCTGGACCGACCGGAACCGCTTTGCCATCTGGCTGGAAATCGAAATTCTGGCTTGTGAAGCGCGCGCCGAACTCGGGCATATTCCTCATGAAGACGTCAAACTCATCCGTGAAAAAGCTGCGTTCGATGTGGATCGGGTCCTTGAAATCGAAAAGGAAACACACCACGACGTCATCGCCTTTCTGACCAACGTCGCGGAGTACGTCGGCGAGCCCTCGCGCCACATCCACTACGGCATGACCAGCAGCGATGTGCTCGACACCTGTCTGGCCGTGCAGCTGCGCCAGGCCGGCCTGCTGATTCTGGGTCAACTGAAAGAACTTGAACTCGTGCTGGCCAAACGCGCCCGCGAATTCAAACACACACTTTGCATCGGCCGCTCGCACGGCATTCACGCAGAGCCGGTCACATTCGGGTTGAAACTGGCGCTTTGGCGCGAAGAATGTAAACGCAATATTGAGCGCCTGTTGCACGCGATTGATCGCATTTCCTACGGACAGATAAGCGGCGCCGTCGGCACCTTCCAGCATCTGCCGACTTTTGTCGAAAAATTTGTGTGCGAGCGCCTGGACCTCAAACCCGCGCCGATTTCCACGCAGGTGATCCAGCGCGACCGCCACGCCGAATTCATCAGTACCTTGGCGATCGTCGGAACGATGCTGGAGCGCATCGCCACGGAGATTAGACATCTGCAACGCACCGAAGTGCTGGAAGCAGAAGAGTTTTTTGCCAAAGGCCAGAAAGGCAGCTCGGCGATGCCGCACAAACGCAATCCGATCATCTCCGAACGGCTGTGCGGAATGGCGCGCCTGCTGCGCGGAAACACCCAGGCCGCACTCGAAAACGTTGCGCTCTGGCACGAACGCGACATCTCACACAGCTCGGTCGAACGCGTCATTTGTCCAGACTCGACAATTACACTGCACTACATGCTGCACAAAACGATCCCGATGATTGAGCAGCTTCTGGTATACCCCGAAGCGATGCAGAAAAATATGGATGTGACCAGTGGTTTGTTCTGGTCTCAGACAATACTGTTGGAGCTGGCCAAACGCGGCGTTTCGCGCGAGGATGCATACAAAATGGTGCAGCGCAACGCCATGAAAACCTGGGAAGATCGCAAACCCTTTGTGGACAGGCTTAAGGCGGATGAAGAGTTGACGGCGATTTTACCTGCAGATGAAATCGATCGCGTCGTAGCGCCCGAAGCTCTGCTGACTCGCGTCGATGAAATATTCGAGCGCTGCGGCCTCGGCGACAACTGAGCGACGCGACGCTACTCTCCCGCTGACAAACAAGATGGATTTGCTGAGGTGGATTGAAAAAGACAGGTTAACAGGCCGGGATCAATGCCAGATCTCGGCCTTGCTTTCGCGCACCATCAGCTCCTGGATGGCCGTGAGCGGCGCAACGTGCTCAAACAAAATGCGATAAACCTGCTCGACGATGGGCAGCTCGACGTTGTGGCGACGCCCCAGATCGCGAATGGATTCCGTGCTGGCGACGCCTTCCGCCACCATGCGCATTGAATTCTGAATATCCGCCAATGTTTGTCCTTGCCCGATCAGTTCGCCGACGTGACGGTTGCGGCTGAATTTGCTGGTGCAGGTAACGATGAGATCGCCAAGCCCGGAGAGGCCCGAAAATGTCATGGCGTCAGCCCCAAGGACATCGCCCAGACGAACCAACTCCGCCAGACCGCGTGTCATTAAAGCCGCTTTTGTGTTGTCGCCGAATCCTATGCCCTCAACGATGCCGGCAGATATTGCGATGACGTTTTTGAAGGCACCTCCGAGTTCCGCGCCGACCACGTCGCGGCTGTGATACACGCGAAAATAGGGCGTCAGAAACAGATCCTGAACGAGTTTGCCGATTTTGTCGTTGCTCGAAACGGCCACAACTGTCGTGGGTGTTTCGCGTGCTACTTCCTCTGCGTGGCTGGGACCGGTAAGCACGGCAAAATTGTGTTCCTCAACGCCGGCTTCCTCGCGCAGGAGTTCGGAAATGCGGCGCAGTGTACCGCGTTCGATACCCTTGGAAACGCTGACGACGGGTTTATCGCTCAGATTAAGATTGTGTTCGCGAATGACGCCGGCGATGTACTGAGTGGGCGTTGAAATGACGATGATGTCGGCATCGTCAATTGCCCTGATATCATTGGTGGCCTCGATATTGGCCGGCAGTTCAAAAGTGGGCAGGTAGACGGAATTGACGCGTTTTGTGTGAATCTCTTCAACGACTTCGCGATCGCGGCTCCACAAAACAATTGACGCTACCGAGGGAGCAAGAACGCGCGCAAGGGACGTTCCCCAACTCCCCGCGCCGACAAAAGCAACCTTCATGTTATGCTTAAGATGTTGGTTTGGAATCCGACGATTCACTGCAAATGCGAATCAGCCACAATTTCTGAAAGCGGTTTTCATTCCCGGCCAGCAGTCGTTTGATGTTGCTTCGATGGGTATACAATACCATTATCGCCAGCGCTATGCAGAAAAATATCAGCGTGTGATAACCCTGAATCTCAACGTGAAACAGGTTGTGTCGAATGGCCATTGAGGTAGGCAGCGCAACTGCGGCGGACATCGAAGCAAGCGAGATATAACCGCTGAACATGACGACCAGCATGAATATGCCGAGGATAATCAGCACTTCCACCGGCGCCACGCCAACAAGCACACCCAATCCGGTATTGATTCCCTTTCCGCCGCGAAAACCGACAAAGACCGAAAAGATATGTCCAAGAACAGCGCTGGAACCGGCGATTATGCGCAGTACGGTTACGTCTTCAAAAGGCGTGCGATTGATGAATGCCATCTGGCCGTCAAAGAGCGCCGTAACGAGGAGGACAGCCGCCACGCCTTTGAGGATATCCACAACCTGGACGGTGATGCCCCACTTTGTTCCGAGGAGTCGGAACGCATTGGTGCTGCCCATGTTGCCGCTGCCCTTCTTGCGGATGTCAAAACCGAAGAATCGTTTGCTGATGATATATGCAGTTGGTATTGAGCCGATCAGGTAGCTGAGACCTGCAATGGCTACCAAACTGAGAACGGGATCCATATTGCAACGTTGGTTGGAAATGCGTAAAACCGGCCGCCACACCGTGTGAGTTGTCGCACGTACGGCTGCGGACGTCAGGTGCGACCTTGAGGGATCCGTGCAAACTGTTGCGCTTCTCCCTTCCTCTTTAGTTTATCGTCACAAAACCAAAAAAGACCAGACGTGCCGACTTGGTCACAAGTGCATCGCCGCTGCCGGACAAAATTAGTGTTTTCAGTCTGAATATGCAATGTGAAGCTGTTGTGACTGCAACACACGAGACGAGCGCCTGCAGCGTCATACTCTGGCGGGAGCATTTCACGTCACGGTCAGGACTCCCGCTTCCGGCGCAGGCATTGCGCCTTACACCATTGCATTGTTCAACTATGTGATCTCCGGGAATTATGGAAGACAGGATGATGGAAATTTCGACGCGCAAACGCATCGAGGACATCGACCGCGAATTGAGCGAACTGCGCGAACGCCACTCCGCCCTCAAGGCGCACTGGCAGATTGAAAAAGATACGATTCAGGAAATACGCGGCATCAAGGCCGAGATTGAACGCGCCAAAGTCGAAGCGGCCAATGCGGAACGCGCCGGCGATCTGGCTCGCGTGGCGGAAATCCGCTACGGGCAGATCGGCGAGCTGGAGCGCAAGCTGGAAGCCGCCAACGACAAACTGCGCGACATCCAGTCCAGCGGCACGATGCTCAAAGAGGAAGTGACGTCGGAAGACATCGCCGAAATCGTGGCGCGTTGGACCGGTATACCCGTTCAGCGAATGCTGGAGTCCGAGCGCACCAAGCTGCTGCATATGGAAGATCGCCTGCGCGAACGCGTGGTAGGTCAGGATGAAGCCCTGGCCGCAGTCAGCAATGCGATTCGACGCTCGCGCGCCGGCCTGCAGGACACCAATCGCCCCATCGGCAGTTTTATCTTCCTGGGTACCACCGGGGTCGGCAAAACGGAGCTGGCGCGCTCCCTGGCGCACTTCCTGTTCGATGACGAGTCGGCCATGGTGCGCATCGACATGAGCGAGTACATGGAGAAGTTCGCCGTGTCGCGGCTCATCGGAGCGCCCCCGGGCTACGTCGGCTACGAAGAGGGCGGCCAGCTGACGGAAGCCGTGCGCACGCGGCCTTACTCGGTTATCTTGCTGGACGAAATTGAAAAAGCGCATCCGGACGTGTTCAACGTGCTGCTGCAGGTGCTGGACGACGGTCGCCTGACGGACAGCCAGGGACGTACGGTCAACTTCACCAATTCGATCATTATCATGACCTCCAACCTCGGCACGGAGCTGATCCGCGAAAAACTGACGGATCTGGAGAACGCCGAAGAAAGCCGGCGGCGGTCGATGCTGATGGACCTTCAGGATCGCATGCTCAAAGTTCTGCAGGGTACCTTCCGCCCCGAATTCCTTAATCGCGTCGATGAGATCATCCTCTTTAACCCCTTGACGCGCAAGGAAGTACGGTCGATCGTGGAAGTCCAGCTGAACGCGCTGAAACAGCGTTTGCAGGAGAATGGTCTGGCGCTGGACATCAGCACAAACGCACTTGAATGGCTTGCCGACAAGGGCTACGATATCGACTTCGGCGCCCGGCCGCTCAAACGCGTCATTCAACGCAATCTGGCCGACCCGCTGGCGGTCAAACTGCTCTCGGGTGAAATCTCCGCCGGCACCACGATCAACGTCGGTCGCGGCGCGGACGACAAGCTTGAATTCAGCTTCAGCGCCGCAGCGTCGAAAGAGTAGCGCCCTCCGTCGGATTACAGTTGAAAGTGAAGTGAACTTGCTTTTCTCGTTGCAGGGCTTCATCTTGCCGGATTCCCGTCTCGGACGGGCCGGAGCGCCACGGCGATTCCGGGACGCCCTTTGCAACCGTTTTTGAGAAACTGGAGAGCGATGCGCATCCCAGCCATACTCATGCATCCCGCGCGAAGCGACGGCCGCCGATCAGCACGTCACGCTCGAACACTATCGCTCCGTGCGGCCTTACTCCCGGTCGTTGCACTCCTGACTCTGGCCTGGTCCTGTGCCGCGGTTAATCCGCAACTACAGAGTATCGACGGCCCCTATATCCTGAAGGAAGGCGACGAAGCGCAGATACGCTGGCGCTTCAGCGACGTCGACAGCGTGCGCTTTGAAAATGACCCGCGCAGTTTCATGCCCACCGACAGTGTGCGCTTTTTTCCGACCGAAACACGCAAGTACAAGATCGTCGGTCTTCGCGATGAGCACGAGCTCGCCGCATATTGGCCGATAACCATCGCGCGGGCCGAACGGCCCGAAATCGTCTACGTCGAACGCGAGGCCCCGCCCGAACACAATCTCCCGCCCTGCTCGCACTTTCACGAATCGGTCCTGCAGTCGAACTATCTGACCGGGTACGCCGAAGCGGCCGCGGGTGTGCCCGATTTACAGATGAAAGTCATGCGCATCCACTGCGACCCCGACGGCGCGCCGCACGCGTTCGACGCCATTCTGATGGACCAGTTCGGAAACTACCTGCCTTCGCTTGGCGCTTACGATCTCGACTGGCGCATCGGATTCGATTGTTTTGCGTCCGACGTCGCCTACGAAGTCACCCCGGAAGTGCACGAATACATTGCGCCCGACGATGGCCTTGGAGTAGCCGTTGCGGTGGATCAGGCGGCATATATGCGTCCGTACGTTCCGACGTTGGATGTTGCTACTCAGGATATGCTCTGCACGCTTAGGCCCAACGACCGTTTCAGTCTGGTGCGGTTTGATCACCGCGTTGAAACGCTTATCAGTGCCGCGTCGCCCGACGTGGCGCGCGCCGAGTACCACGCAGTGGACTTTGAGCTCTTTGGCGGACTGACGGCGCTCTACCGCGCCGCGATGGAAGGAATTTTTGCACTCGAAAATACGCCTACGGCCGAAAAATGTCTGGTACTGGTCGTCGGCGGCAGTGAGGACGCTTCACTGATTTACACAATCAACGACGTCGCCGAACGCGCGCGCCGCAGTGGAATAGTCGTGTATTCGGTCGCCCTGGGCGACAACGTCGACTCCTACGCCCTGCGCTACCTTTCGGCCTACACCGGCGGACGCTACTACGGCATTCCGGCCGAAGACTACGGTCAGCTGCGGGCTGCGCTCAACGAAGTTGTCAATTCCTACCGCACATTTTACCGATTGACGCCGCGCGACGGCGAAGTGCCGCCGGGCTCGCTGGACATTTGCCGCGACGGCGTTCAGGCCGACGTCCAGTTTGCGCGTGCCAATATTGAGCCGCGCAAGGAACAGCGACGCACGAGAATCCCGATGAAAAACTACGATCCGCAGCATCAGATCCTGTCCGTGTTTGGACATGCCGCGACCGCTCCCGACGAGCATTACGGCAGTCAGCTTGACCTGCTGGCACAGACGCTGCGCGACAATCCGGGCAAGAACATCGAACTTATCGGGCACGCCAGTCTCTCCGGTTCCGACTACCGCAATAATCAACTGGCCAAGGAGCGGGCGCGACGCGTACGCCTGGCGCTGCAGGAACGCGGCGTGCAGCCGGAGCGCATTCGATTGCGCGGCGAAGGCGCCCAGACGCCGGTCTACTATCTTGAGAGCGAACAATGGCAGGCGGCCAACAACCGGAGGGTCGAGATTCGCTGGCTGGATCCGGCACTGGCGCCCTATGAAATCGCGGCTCAAATTGTCGACACCGAGGAAGAGGCAATCGACGCCGCTGAAGAGTGGCAGCGTCGCGGCGTAAACGCCTACTATGAAATGCGAATGTTGCGCGGCACACCTCTCTTCCAAGTGCATCTCTGGGGCTATTCCACCGAGGAAGAGGCTCGGGCAGCCAAAAGCGAGCTGCAATCAAAATTCGGCGTGCGGCTAAGCGTACTATGATTCTGCATCGACATATTCCCTTAAAAACAGGAAAGGCGGACCCGATTGGGTACCGCCTTTTTTCATGATTTTCGTTTTGACCTGATTTTCTTGTTTGTCTTGCAAATTGCAGCGACAAACCCGTCCGAGGACTATCAGCCCTCCTGAGCTTCGAGCCAGCGCTCGGCGTCGATCGCCGCCATACAACCGCTGCCGGCCGCCGTTACCGCCTGGCGATACACCGAATCCTGCACGTCGCCGCAGGCAAACATGCCCGGAATATTCGTGTATGTCGTGCCCGGTTTGGTAAGAATGTAGCCGGTGTCGTCCGTGTCGATCACGCCTTTGAACAGATCCGAATTCGGTCGGTGACCAATGCCGATGAACACACCGCCGATCTCCTGTTCGCGCGTTTCGCCCGTATTGACGTCGCGCAGCACCACCGTTTCCAATTTCTTGAGACCGTTGGTTTCCGAACCTTTGAACTCGTCGATCACCGTGTCCAGCAGGAAATCAATCTTGGGATTTTTACGGGCGCGATCCAGCATGATTTTCGACGCACGGAATTCCTGACGGCGGTGCACAATCGTCACTTTCGACGCAAACTTCGTCAGGAAGGTCGCTTCCTCCATCGCAGTGTCGCCGCCGCCGACTACAAAGACTTCCTGCTCTCTAAAGAAAAAGCCGTCGCAGGTGGCGCAGGCGGAAACGCCATACCCCTTGTACTTTTTTTCGCCTTCGATGTTCAACCACCTTGCACTCGCACCGGTCGCGATGATCACCGCGTCTGCCGTATACTCGTTGCCCTGTTCGGTTTCGAGTTTAAACGGGCGCTCAAAGCTGACTTTATTAACGTGTTCATATTTACTTCTAGCCCCAAAGCGGTGCGCCTGTTTGCGGAAAATATCCATCATTTCCGGCCCCATGATGCCGTCCGCGTAACCGGGATAATTCTCGACGTCGGTCGTGATCATCAACTGACCGCCGGGTTCTTCGCCTTCCAGAATCGTGACGTCGAAGCCGGCGCGCGAGGCGTAAAGTGCGGCAGTGAAGCCGGCCGGCCCGGAGCCGATAATTGCAACTTTGTGTGAAGAAGACATGTCGTTTTTCCGTCGTTTTCCGCTAGGGAGTTACACAAAAGACCTGCAGGCGGTCGAGCGCCAGTGCATTCGGCGTAGACCGGCCAAAAGGCGAAATATTGTAGCTGCGGCGCGCGCGGTGCTTCAGTCCTGCGGCCCGCCTTCGTCGCGCGAATCGGGCGCGTAGTCGCGCAAGTTTCGCCACTCGTTCAGAGCGGCGGCATTGCGCTGCAGTCCGGCCAGTTTGGCGCGTTTGAGCGGGCTGCCGCGGAAACGCTGAGAGAAGCGCGACTGTTCCATCGCCGCAACTTCTTCCAGCGGCAGCGACGTCGCGCCGCCGCGCGGCTGAAAACGCGTCTCGTCACTCGGAGACTCGAAACGATTCCAGGGGCAGACGTCCTGGCACACATCGCATCCAAACAACCAGCCGTCCAGCTGCGCGGCGATGTCCGCTGGAAACTCCTTGTCGGCTTTAGTTTCGATGGTCCAGAAAGATATGCAGCGGCGAGTGTCGACGTTGTATGCCGGTGCAATTGCATTCGTTGGACAAGCTTCAACACAGGCGCTGCAAGTGCCGCAGTAGTCGGCAATTGGACGATCCGCACTGAAGTGTTCCGTGCTGAGCAAAAGCCCGAGAAAAAACCAGGATCCGATCTCCCGGTTGATAATGTTGCTGTGTTTGCCCTGCCAGCCGATCCCCGCGCGGCGCGCCCATTGTTTCTCCAGCAGCGGTCCCGTGTCGGTGTACGCGCGGTAACTGCTTCCCGGTCGGTTGGCACTTATCAATTCCCCCAATGCATTCAATTTGGGCGGTATAATGTCGTGGTAATCGTCGCCCCAGGCGTAGCGGGAAATTTTGCCAACGGCACAGTCCTGTGCATGACGGTGCGGTGAGAAGTAGTTGCAGCCGACGACAATGACCGATGCAGTTCCGGGAAGGACTAGATCCACATCGCGTCGTTTGTCCACGTTGCGACTCATGTATTCGAGGTCGGCATGGTGGCTCCGTTCAATCCAGCGCTTGTAGTTTTCCGTCTCCGCTTCGAGCGGCACGGCATCGGCGATACCGACCAGATCAAAACCGATGTCCTTGGCGGCGCGTTTGATCGCCTGAGTGCGCGTTTGCACATCATCGGACGCCAGCGAGCGATGCAGATCGGCTTTGAACTCAAAGGGAAACAACCGGCGTCGGCCGGAAGAATCTGGTCTGGCGGGCACGGGAGGCCTCAAAAGTGTAATTCGTGCGGCGGACGCGGATCGTTAAAAATCCATGATCCAGTCAGGCTCGATGCGCTTGGGTTGTTCGAGCCAGACCCGCCCGCCTTCTTCAAAAACTTTGTAGGTCTTCAGTTTGGCGCCGCCGCCCAGCGCTTTACCGTTTTCGAGCGAGTACATCCAACCGTGCAGCGGACAGGTTACCGTCAGGTCGTCCAGCAGGCCGTCGGCAAGAATCGGCACGTGCTGGTGCGGACAGATGTGTGAGACGGCGTACAGCTCTTCGGCTATCCTGAAGATCGCAACCTGTGTCTCGTCGTCAAAAAAGATGGCTTTGCCGGATTTGCGGGGCAGTTCGTCCAGCGCGCACACGTCCAGAAAAATCTTTCCATCGCGCTCGCACTGCGGAAAATTGGCCCCGTCAAACGCGTCGGCGGATCCTTCGCTTGTCATCTGGATTCCTTTCCCAACCCATTTTGCTCGTTGACGGGCAGGAAGTCGCCCAGCTCAAAGCCCCGTTTACCGCTCTGAATACGCGCCGCTTCGTGAAAGGCGTCGTGCTGGAAAATCACGGCCCACTGCTCTTCGTAAACCTGCGGCCAGTGTTCCTCTTTGGCGGCAATGCTTTTCAGCGGTTCATTGTCGTAACCCATGACAAACGGTATTCGAATGTGTCCGTGCGTGGGACAAAGATCGGAACAGAAAAGCGCGCTGTTGCTACCCGATCCGATCTTGATCATCTGCAGCGCCGGCGTGTGTCCTTCCACCGGCAACAATTCGATTCCCGGCATGAACTCGTGGCGTCCGTCGATGAGGTCCAGCAGTCCGTCGGCAACCAGTGGTTCGTAGTTTTCGGGCAAATAGGACGCGCGGTCCTTGACGCTGGGCTTGCGCGCCCATTCCAGCTGAGCGCGCTGAACGTGGTAGCGCGCATTTGGAAAACGAGGTACGAGTTCCCCATTTTCCGTGCGACGCGTCAATCCGCCGGCGTGATCAAAATGCAGATGGGTTATGAGCACGTCGTCGATGTCCGCCGGTGCTAGGCCATGCGCCGCCAGCGAACGCTCAAGGGTATCGACCGAGTTGTCAACCTTGTAGATTGAAGCAAATTTTTCGTCGAATTTGTCGCCGTTTCCGCTATCGACCAGGATTGTTCGGTCGGGAGTACGCAATAAAAGTGCGCGTGCGCTCATGGGAATGCGGTTGCGTTCGTCGGCCTCCGAATAGGCTTTAGTCCACAGTGTTTTAGGGACAACACCGAACATCGCGCCGCCATCCAGGCCAAAACTGCCGGTTTCCAATAGGTCGATTCTTATGGAGTCAATCTGCATTAAGCGCCTTCCAGCCTGCTGTTTGTCGTGCCGTTGAACGTGCGATTCCGCTGCCGTTGTGAAACAGGAATTGTAAAATAGCGTCCACGGTCGTAATTTTGAAACTTGTCTTTTTGCGACTTTTGCGCACATGGGGCATAGGCCGTGGATGCAAGCCTCCACGACCTTTCCAGTGTAATATTTGATCAGAACATAGTTTACTGCTTGACAGAAGGAGCGCCCACCAATGGCGACAATGGCAAAAATCCGTGAAATGTCCCCCTGGGCTTTGGGAGGAATCGCGGTTCTCTTCATCGGCTTTATGGTTATGTCGGACGCCAATCCGAGTAGCTGGCAGGCCAGCCAGGACCCACGAACGATGGAAGTCGGTTCGGTCAATGGCGAGTCGATCTACCTTTACGACTTTAATCTGATGGTTGAAAATGCTGCGAGCAACATGCAGCAACAGGCAATACAGCAGGGACGCGAACCCAATGTGGAGTATCCGCGCCTGCGCCAGCAAATCTGGGATCAGCTTGTTCGCAGCAAATTGCTGGAACAGACGGCCGAAGAACTTGGCGTCTCGGTGACGGACAAAGAAGTCGCCGACCTCCTCTTCTATCAGCCGCCGCAGGTTTTGCGCCAGATGTTCAGCGACACCAACGGCGTGTTCGACCAGAACATGTACCAGACGGTGATGCGCAATCCGCGCTCCCTGATGACCGGCGAACGCAATATGCCCGCCGCGCAATACGAACAACTTGAAAACTTCCTGCTGCAGGTCGAAGACCAATACCGCGAGCAACTGCTCGAAGACAAGGTCCGCACCGCCGTCAGCGCCATGAACACCGGCGCGCCCGACAGCTACCTGCAGTACCAGTACGCCGCAAATCAGGGCAGCGCCGATGTCGAGTACCTCGTCCTGCGCGCCGCCTCCATTCCCGATTCCGAAGTGCAAGTGACGGATGACGAAATCAAGGCGTACATCGATGCCAACCCGGGCCAGTTCCAGCAGAAGGCGTCGCGCAAGCTCAAATACGTCTCTCTGCCCGACACGCCGTCGGATTCCGATAGTGCCACGGCTAAAAAGAAAGAAAAACGACTGCAGGAAGCAATTGCCAATGCAGTCACAATGAACGACAAAGCGGCCGCATTTGACCGCTACCTGCGCGAATACTACGGCACAAACTCCGAGTATACCAACGTCGAAAACGTCGACGCGCAGCGCAAACCCTACCTGATGTCGCTGCAGGTCAACGAAGTCATCGGCCCGGTTTTCCTGCCGGACGGCTCGTACTTCTTCAAACTGTCCGACCGTCGCGAAGCTGAGAAGCCGCTGGCCAGCGCGTCGCACATCCTGCTGAAATTCACGGAAGACAATAAGGACAGCGTCCGCAAAAACGCCGAGTCGCTGATGGATCGCATCCGCAACGGCGAGGATTTTGCTGCTCTGGCTACCGAGTATTCGGAAGATCCTTCCGTCAAAACCAACCGCGGAGACATGGGCTACTTTGAGCGCGAGCGCATGGTACCCGAATTCTCCGATGCCGTCTTCGGCGCCGAAACCGGCGACCTGGTTGGCCCGGTTGAGTCGCAGTTCGGTTTTCACATCATCAAAGTACAGGGATTTGCGAAAGAGGAATTGCGCTGGAGCGAAATCCAGATCAAACCGCTGGTCTCCCGCCGCACCCTGACGAACACAAATCGCCGCGCACGCCTTTTCCGCCAGCGCATCGTTGAAGAAGGTCTGACTTTCGACAGCGTGGCTGCGCAGATGGGACTGTCTCCGCGCGAAACCGGCCTGATCTTCCCGAACCAACCGGCGCTCGGCTCCCACGCTCTGGCTTCCTTTGCGCAGAATGGAGAAATGGGCGACGTGTGCGAACCGATCGAAGTCGACGGCTACGGTCGGATTGTGGCAGAAATCGTTGAGATTCGCAAGGACGGCGTCAAACCGTTCGAAGAAGCCAAACAAACGGCGCAGGCGCGTGTGATGACGAACAAAAAACTCGACATCGCCATGCAACGCCTCGAAAGCATTTCTTCGGCTGTAAAGGCTGCTCCTTCGCTGACCGCTTACGTCGTGACGGACTCGCTGATCCAGACGGGCGCACTGACGGTCAAAAACAACGGTTCGGTTCCGGGCCTCGGCCAGGACTTCATGTTTACGGCCGTTGCATTTGATGCCGAACTGAATCAACTCGTCGGTCCGCGTCGCGGTGAGCGCATGGCCTTTTTCCTGCGCGTCCGCAGCCGCAACATTCCGGGTCCGGATCAGTTTGCAGCCAAGCGCGACAGCTTGTATTCCGCGTTCAACGAGACGCAGGCGCGCCAGGCTTACTTCGCGTGGTTCACGCACGCTCGCGACAACGCGGACATTGTGGACAACCGCGCGCAGCACTTCCCCAACGAGTGATCCAACGCATTTGTCTCTGACGTTTTACGCCCCTGCTGTCGCCTTGACCGCAGGGGTTTTTTTATGTTTGTCACTCAGCCGGACGTTTGAAACTACATCATTTGAGCTGCGAGTCCTGAGGGTTGACGGCTCATTTACAGTCAAACAATGAAATTCACAGCTGCGGAACTTGAAGATCTGGCCGATCGCACCGGCGGTGCATTTGCCGTAGACGGCGTGCCGGCCGCGGAGGATTTTACGCGGCGGCTGGCCTTGGGGCACTACGAGAATTTTCCCGTGGCCTCCTTCCTGCTGCCGGCGGCGCAACGTCGTCACGTGTTCAACATTTACGCCTTTGCGCGTATAGCCGACGACATTGCCGACGAGCCGAACGGCCTGTCGACCGAGCAGCGCCTGTTCATGCTGGACAATTTCCGTCGACTGCTGCACGAGGAAGAGACCGGCGCGAACCCGGTGTTTACGGCACTGAGGCGCACGCGCGACGAGCTTGATATTCCGACGGCTCCTTTCGACCGCCTGCTCGACGCATTCCGAAGCGACGTTCGTTTCCGCACGCCCGCGAACATGACGGAGTTGTTGGGTTACTGCCACAATTCGGCCGACCCGATCGGCGAGTTGGTGCTGCGCGTCTTCGGGCTGTGGCATCCCGTGCGGGCGGAATATTCGGACATGATCTGCAGTGCTCTGCAGCTGGCCAACTTCTGGCAGGATTTTTCACGCGATCTGCCGCGCGGGCGATGCTACATTCCCGCCGATATTCTGAAACAGTTCAACCTGGTGCCGGAACAACTTCGGCGGGCGCGCCGCAAACGCGATCTGCCGGACGCATTCGGCGACTGCGTGGCGCACTTGATTGTGGATACGCGCGCGCGGCTGGAGCGCGGCGCTTCGCTGCTGGACATGACGCCGCACATGCGCCTGAGGATGGAACTGGCGGCCATTGTCAACGGCGGTCGGGCGATCCTCAGCATGGCTGAACGTCTGGGGGCGGACATCATCGAATTTCGCCCAAACTTGCGTACATTTGATCTTGGAATTATACTGTTGAAAACCCTGCTGCGCATTCGCCCCGCCGGAATACGTTTGTAGACGGCACAAAACGGGCAACAAATCAGCACAGCAGGCGCCTACGATCGATGCATGACCATTTGAAAAATTCCGGCCGTCACGCGCCGGATACCGCGCCGGACCAGGACCGAGAGCCATCTATGATGCCCGAAGCCGAGCAATATCTGCCGCAGCAGCAGTCCACCAATTTTTTCTACTCGTTCTCTTTCCTGCCCAGGGCCGAACGGGAAGCAATGCACACCGTGTATGCATTCTGCCGTTACACCGACGACATCGTCGACGCCGAACCGGCCGACTACGAACCAATCAACGTTCAGAAGAAACGCGAGAACCTGGCCTGGTGGCGCAAGGAAGTCGATCGCTGTTACGACGGCCAGTCGCAACACCCGATTCTGCGTCCGCTCTCCTCGGTCGTCCGCCGATTTGCCATCCCGCGGCAGTATCTGCACATCCTGATCGACGGCTGTGAGCGCGACCTTGTCCAGGCGCGCTACGAAACGTTCAACGATTTGAAAGACTACTGCTACGGAGTGGCCAGCATCGTCGGGTTGATGTGCATAGAAATCTTCGGCTACAAGTACGACGAAACCAAAGAGTATGCGGTCAACCTGGGCTACGCCCTGCAACTGACCAATATCCTGCGCGACATCCGGCAGGACGCCGAACGCGGCCGTATCTATATTCCGCGCGAGGACATGGCGCGCTTCGGCTACAGTGAACAGGAACTGCTTGACCGCGTCTACGACGAGCGTTTTGTCGAGCTTATGCGCTTTGAAACGCGGCGCGCTCGCGAGTTCTACCACCGTGCGCGGGCGGCGCTGCGGCCCGACGAGAAAAAAACCATGTTTGCAGCGGAGATCATGGACGCGATCTACTATCGCCTGCTGGAAAAAATCGAGATGCGCAACTTCGATGTGTTCTCCAAGCGCATCAGCGTTTCAACGCCGCACAAGGTGCTGATAGCTGCGCGACTGTGGCTGAAAATGCGAGTTCTGTTCCGGAAAAAATCTCGATAAACTGCGCTGTTTCGGGCCTTTTTGATAAATTTGCACTTTGCTCGTTCAATTTGTTCTACCGACAGGTCTCTCCAGATGGAAATCCAGTTCACGCCGGAAGAAATTGCCAAGATCAATGAGCTGAAAGCTTTGTACCCGCAGTCGCAATCGGCTATCATGCCGGTACTGTGGATGGCCCAAAAGAAATTCGGCTGGCTGTCGGAGGACGTCATGCGTCTGGTGGCTGACGTTATGGACCTGACGTATGCACACGTCATGGGTGTGGCCTCGTTCTACACGATGTACTTCAAGAAGCCGATGGGCAAATTTCACGTGCAGGTCTGCACCAACGTTTCCTGCAAGCTGCGCGGCGCCGACGAAATCTACGACTTCGTCAAGGAAAAGTACAGCATCGGTCACAACGAAACCACGCCGGACGGACGCATCTCACTGGAAGAAGTGGAATGCATGGGCGCCTGCGGCGGCGCGCCGATGATCGCGGTAAACGAGGATTATCACGAGAACCTCAACCTCGACAAGGTTAAGGCAATTCTGCAGGATTTGCCGCAGTAAAATTGAAGATTGCAAGGCTTTGCCGCCCGATCAAAAAACTACACCGGACCCGCTCTCTGCGCGTCCGGTATTTTTTTGACAAAATTCGCAGCCGGCCCGCGCACAGTCTGCAAATGCCTGCGTTGCATCGAGAAACTTTTTGCACGGCAAGGTGTATTTTCCTGCAAACGCGGCGCAGCTGCCGCAGCTCTACACTTTCAGGATTGAATCGGCATTCCGCTTACGGCTGAGTGAATGCCCGGAGTCACACAGGCTAAACACATGCAAACCCGACGACAAACAAGAAAATCATGTCAGGAAAAGCGCCACATGTTGCGCACCCTGACCTCCTCCCTGCTGCTTGCGGCAATTCTGGTGATGGTTTCCTGCGACGATGTCGATTCGCCCGTCGGCGGCAGCGATCTACTGGTATCTCCGTCCAACCTCGATTTTGGTCCGGTGAAAATAGCGGAGAGCCGCACCCTGACAGTCCGCGTGAGCAATAACGGCGGTGAAAACATTACCATTGCGGCGCAATTGCGTGGCACGGATGCGCAGTCTTTCGGCATCGTTTCACAACCGAGCGGCGTGCTTGCACCCGGCAATTCGGCCGACGTAGAAATCAAATTCAGCCCGACAAGTGAACGCGCCTATACGGCTTCGCTGCGCGTAGGCGTGGAAACAACGGTCGATATAGGACTAAGCGGCAGCGGCGTCACAACGGAGACGCCTGACGGTCCGACGCTGGCCTCGGCCCGTGTCGCCAAAGGACCGACAATCGACGGAAGCGGCAGTGACGCCGTCTGGCAGTCAGTCGAAGCTCTGACGCTGACGCTGCGCCAGGTGGAGTCCAGCCAATCGAGCGGATCACATTCGATGACGCTCAAATCGGTTAACGACGGACAAAATGTTTATTTCCTGGTGGAAGTCTCCGATCCGCAGAGCGACCTGCTGCCGGCAAACTGGGCTCTGAGCGGCAATGACGCCTCACAGGAATCGAATTGGACGCGGCGAACGACCTTCGGCCAGGACGGCTTCAGTTTTATGTTCCCCGTCAGCAGCAACGTGCGCGGCGACGCGGCGTCCGAGACGTTTGAAACAGTCGGCTGCAATGCGGCCTGCCACGCCACGGAAGCGCTGGAAAACTACGAAGGCGGCATGTTCCCGACGCAGGGCACGGTCGACATTTGGTACTGGAAGGCGGCCACGACAAACCCGCAAGGTTTTGCCGACGATTACGTAGCCGCGGGCAGCGACGGTGGAGCCATGCGCAATGAGCGCCGTGCAGACGACGGACGCAGTTTTGCCCAGGAGAATTTCAGTTCGGCCGGCCTGGGATTTCCGCTGCGACTGGCGGGCGGCGGCAATGGTGGATTAAACACAACAAACTTTATCTGGAACGACAGCAGCGTGCCGTTTAACTTCAACAGTAATCCGGCCACAGGCGCTGCGTGGAAAAGCGGTGATATTGTGCCCGGCTGGTTGCTGAGGACGGATGCCTCGTCGAGCGTCAGCCGCATGGACGTGCGCGCCAAAGGCGTGTATGACGCGGGCCAGAATCGCTGGGTCATTGAATTCAGCCGCAAGTTGAATACCGGTCATTCGGACGACGTCAATCTCGGCGGTGTGGCATCAGTGCCTTTCAGCGTGGCATATTTCAATAATAGCCCAAAGTACGCTAACTTTGAATACAGCAACCTGGGAGCAGCCCCTCGTCCATCGCACTATGGAACGGATGAACGCACTCTGTGGTTAACGCTCGAATAAATTGCACGTTATGGTAGAACGCCTGCACACACCGATAGCTCACAAGCTCCTGCTGATTCTCGGCGGCTTTTTTGTCGTGGACAGCCTGAGCGGCAGTCAGTTGCGGGCCGCATTGGGGCACAATCCCGAGGCGGTGCTCAACGGCGAGTTCTGGCGTTTGCTCACCTTCCCTCTAATCAGCGACAACCTGCATCATCTGATCCTGACAGCCTTTAGTCTGTACGCGGTGTTTCCCGAGCTTGAACGCATGCTCGGCACGCGGCGGCTGTACACCTACGGCGTGTTGATGTTGCTGGTGGTCGGCCTGCTGTTTACGGCGATGGGTCAATACCCCGGCGCGGCGATGCAACCGGGAGTTTTCCCTTTTGTATTGGCAGCGTTGGTGGTGTTTGTCTACCTGTTCCCAACATCCGAGATGTCGTTCTTCGGCATCGTTTCCCTGCCGGGTTGGTTGGCGATTTCACTGTTGGGCGGCTCGGCCGTGCTGGTGGATCTGATTGAAATGGTTATAGATCCGGGACTGTTCGGCGGATTCCTGGCGATTGATCTTTTCGGCCTCGGCGCAGGCATCGCATTTGCCGTTTCGGCGTTCAACAACTCCGCGCCCACGCGTTCAACGCGACACGAGCGCGAGGAGACCAGACAGCAGGCCGCCCGCGAATACGGACAAACGGAAGAAGAAACTGAAGAGGACTACTCTTTTGCAATTCGTTCGCTGCGCCGCCACGAACGCCGGGCAGAAAATCTCAGTCAAGGTATCGAAGAAGAAGAGACCTTCAGCGAAGAGCGTCTGAATGAGATTCTGGACAAGATATCGTCGCGCGGGGAATCTTCACTAAGCCCCGATGAGCGCCGATTTCTGCGCGACTACGCCGAACGTTTGTAAGGAATTTCAGGATGTTGCGCCGGGAATTCGGAGCAACAAAGTTTCGGCGCGTTGCCGGCATACAGAACTATTGAGGCAGGAACGCCAAAAGCCAACAGCTCTTGTGAATTTTCTTCGCAGCGATTCACTTCTTATACCACTTCGCTCTCAACTCTTCCAACCGCGCCGGACTCAAACGCGACTCCTCGTACATACCCGCCGCCTCGCGCTGGCGGAACGCTTCAAACACGCTTACCGCGCATGCTACCGAGATGTTTAAACTCTCGATCATGCCCGACTGCGGAATCAGTACGTTGCCGTCCGCCTTCCCCGCTGCTTCTGCCGATACGCCGCTGTGTTCGTTGCCGAATACAAGCGCGACGGGTTTCGTCAGGTCGAGTTCAAAGATTGAAACGGCGTCTTCCTGCAAATGCGTGGTGTAGATTTTCATGTTGCGACGGCGCAACGCGCCGAAGCACTCGTCGACGGACGTATGTGTGTGCACTTCCAGCCACTTGTGCGCGCCGGCCGAACTCGAGCGTTTGAGTTCGGGCATCTCCTGCCCACCGTGGTACAACAAATGCACGTGCAGAATGCCGACGGCATCGGCCGAGCGCATGACAGCCGAGAGGTTGTGCGGATCGTGGATGTTCTCCATCACCAGCGTCAGGTCGGGCTGGCGCGCATGCAGGACGTTTTCAATCCTTTTCTTGCGCCGATCCGTTATTCCATGCCTTCCGTGACGTTGCGCCATGCCGCCTCCCTTAAACAAAGACGCCGGGCGTGAAGGTACACGCCCGGCGCGAAACTTAAACACAGATGTTAAACACGTGCCGGACTTATTTGTCCGCCTCGCCCATCACGGGGTCGACCGAACCGATAATGGCCACAACGTCGGCAATCATCGAGCCTTCCACCATGTACTGCAGCGCCTGCAGGTTGCTGGATGACGGCGAGCGGATTTTCATTTTCCAGGGGTAGCCCGTGCCGTCCGAGACGACAAAAAATCCGAGTTCGCCTTTGGGCGATTCGAGCGCAAAATAACTCTCGCCTGCTTCCGGCATAGTGCCGAAGTTAACAAGCATAAAGTCGTTGATGAGCTCTTCCATCTTTGTGTAGATTTCGGCTTTGCGCGGCATCACGTGAGTCGGGTCGTTGGCCATCACTGGGCCCGGTTTCATCTTGTCCAGCACCTGATGACAGATCTTGACCGATTCGCGCATTTCCTGCACGCGCACCTGGTAGCGGCCCCAACAGTCGCAGTCGTTGTTCGTGATCACGTCGAACTCAACCTGATCGTAGAACAGATACGGCTCGTCCCGGCGAATATCGTGCGCAATGCCCGATCCGCGCAGCGCCGGGCCGGAAAGTCCCAGTTGAATCGCCTTTTCCGGCGGACAGTAGCCGATGCCGGCCATGCGGTCGACGAAGATGCGGTTGCGGTTGAGCAGCTTTTCACACTGCGAAAGAGCGTCCGGGAATTGACGCAGATATGCGCGGATTTGATCCAGAACATCGTCGTCGATGTCGTTGGCCACACCGCCTACGCGCGTATAACTCGTCGTAAAACGCGCGCCGCAAATTTGTTCAAACAGATCGTAGAGGAATTCGCGTTGACGGAAAGTCCACAGGAACACCGTTAACGCGCCGACGTCCATACAGGTGGCGCCCATGGCCAGAAGGTGCGAGGAAATACGCGCCATCTCACACACGAGCATGCGGATCCACTGCGCGCGCTCCGGCACTTCCACATTGGCGGCCTTTTCAATCGCCATCGCAATGGCGACGTTGTTGCTCATCGGGGCCAAATAGTCAAGACGGTCCGTGTGAGGAATAAACTCGTGGTAGGTCATGTTCTCGGCCAGCTTCTCAAAGCCGCGGTGCAGGTAGCCGAGTTCCGGAACACACTTAACAACCGTTTCGCCGTCCATGCGGATCAGCACGCGCAGCACGCCGTGG
This sequence comes from uncultured Hyphomicrobiales bacterium, assembly GCA_964445695.1. GTDB lineage: Bacteria > Bacteroidota > Ignavibacteria > Kapaibacteriales > UBA7675 > JAUIKM01. Next base: position 122,358 of record CAYULF010000006.1, read on the forward strand.
GTGGCCGGATGCTGAGGGCCCATGTTAAGGACCATGTCGTTCTCGAGCGGATCGTCGACCATGACGGTCGTATCCTTGTCGAGCACGCGCTGCAGGATCTTGCGCTGACGCGTGTCGTACACGCGTTCCAGAGTTGCCGTGTTTGAAACCGGGATTTGATCCGAACTCATAAGCGCCGTCCCCTCGTGCTTTGCGGTTAAATAACCGACCGGAGCGCTTTGTTGCAGTAACGAGTTGCGCCTGTGCGCCGCCCCTGCCGCTCCGATTCAATTGACCATGCTGACGCTAAATTACAAAATACATTGGGTTTGCACACGCAAAAACACACGCGCCGGCGGTCGGGCTTGCCGACTTAAACAAAACCTGAAGCTATCTGAAAACGCAGAAATAAAAAAAGCGACCCGATGAGTAATCGAGTCGCTTTTTTTGGGTGCCCGGGAAAGGATTCGAACCTTCACGCCCGTAAGGACACTGCACCCTGAATACAGCGCGTCTGCCAGTTCCGCCACCCGGGCTTGTCAAATTTCTGCGGAGAGAGAGGGATTCGAACCCTCGGTAGGCTTGCACCTACAACGGTTTTCGAGACCGCCCCGTTCAACCACTCCGGCACCTCTCCTTTGCGAAAGAGAATTGCGAATATATGGAGCGTTCCAATAACTACCAAACACTTTTACAAAATCTTTTCCACTTTTATTTAAGCTGCTGCTGTTAAACGACTTAACGCCGCAATTTATTTGCGCCTGACTGAAAAACCTTCCCAAGCCATTTCCTGTTAATCACTCGGGGAGGCTCTCAAAGATTTGCAGATAACTCACGTATCTTTCGGGATCCAGCTCTTCAGCCTCGACGGCCGCCTTAACCGCGCAGTCCGGTTCGTGTGTATGTGAACAGGAGTTAAACCGGCAGTCTGCCGCCACCTCGCTCAGATCCGGAAAGCAGAGGGGCAGTTCGGCGCGCGTCACGTCCCAGACGCCGAACTCGCGGATGCCGGGCGTGTCAACCACAAATCCCCCGTCCGGCAGGCGAAACATGCGCGAAAAGGTCGTCGTGTGCATGCCCTTGTTCGTGCGTTGATTGATGAAACGCGTCTCCTGAATATCGCGGCCCAGCAATTTGTTAATCAACGAGGACTTGCCGACGCCCGAGGGACCGGAAAACACGGAGGTATGTCCCGCCAGCGCCTCGCGCAACTCTTCAAGCCCAATGCCTTCAAGCTGGGAGACAAACAAAAGGGGCAGGCCAAGTGAATCTTCGTAACCGATCAGGTCCTCTACAATCACCTCAAGATCCTCCTCCGCTACGAGGTCGACTTTGTTCACGACCAGAATCGGGTCCAGTTCGCCGCGGTGCGCAGCCACGAGGTAACGATCGATCAGGCGTTTGTTGTACCAGGGGCTGCCGACCGAAGCCAGCACCACGAGTTGGTCGACGTTTGAGGCGATGACATGCTCCTCGTCGTAACGGCCGGCGGTTTTACGGGAGAGTCGGGAAATGCGCGGATGGACTTTGACGATAATTGCCGTCGGCAGGCGGTCGGCATCAACCTGGTCGTCGTCGGGACGAATGCTGACCTTGTCCCCGACTGCAACGAGAGTCGCACCTTCTTCTGCGGTCACGATGGTGCGTGACGGCGTGCATTCGTAGTGAGTAGTCGTGCCGTCATCCGCCGCCAGTTCAACGATCCAGGCTCGGCCGGAAGAATCGACCACGCGTCCTTCCGGTGCGTCGAGCGCATCGTCGCGATCGGGCTGGCGCAGATCCTTTGATCGCGGTTTGATCGGCACTGCGCGCGTGGGAACAAATTCATCATCGACGTCGCGATAGGCGCCGCCTTTACTCCAGCTTTTGGCAGCGCGCCTGGCGCTCCCCTGCTTCATTTTGTAATTGCGTTTGGCCATGTACCTCCGTAGCTGAACCGCGAACCACGGGCCGGCGCAGCCCGAAAAAATTGCTTCTGCGAATAAATGTTCACCTTAGACTTCGGTCCGCTCTGGCTCATGCTTCACGCCCCCCAAATACGCTTTGGCGGACGCGTTTTTCACGCTTGGATTACGAATCGCTTTTGTGTAAATTTAAGGCAATTAGTAACAAACCGAGAGTATTTTCTTTGCAATATCGTTGGATTGTCAACAAGGAACATGATGATCATACCGTCAAACAGATAGCCGAAGCCGAAAACATCCCAGACAGCATTGCCAGAATCCTCGTGTCGAGAGGCACGTTGACAACTGAAACTGCGCATAGCTTCTTTTACCCTTCCATGGAGGATCTTCACGATCCCTTTCTAATGGATGGAGTCCGCGAAGCGGTTGAGCGCATCGAACGCGCTCAGGAAAGTGGCGAACTGATCTGGATTTACGGGGACTATGATGTTGACGGTACGACCAGCACGGCACTGCTGCTGCACTACCTTCGCGAATTCGGATGTAATGTCGATTACTTCATTACCGACCGATTCAGCGAAGGTTATGGTTTAACGCGCAGTGGACTGCTCGAAGCAGCCGACGCCGGTGCGGGTCTGATCATCAGCGTCGACATGGGGACCACCTCAGTCGACGCCACCCGCTACGCGGGAGAAATCGGCCTCGACGTAATAATTTGCGACCACCACGAACCTTCGGATGAACTACCCGATGTCTATGCCCTGCTGAACCCGATAAAACCCGGGTGCTCTTACCCTTTTAAAAGCCTCTGTGCCGGCGGTGTGACCTTTAAACTGGTTCAAGCCATGTGCACTTCGCGTGGCGTGCCCGAGAAAGCGCTCGACTACCTCGACTTTGTCGCGGTGGCGTCAGCGTCCGACATGGTGCCGCTGGTCGGTGAAAACCGCACGATGGTGTATTTCGGGCTGCAGCGCCTGAACGAAACGCCGCGGCCGGGCTTCAAGGGCATGTTCGAGTGTTCGAATATCGAGGTCGGCACCATTTGTTCTTCGACCATCGTGTACAATCTCGCGCCGCGCCTGAATGCCGCCGGCCGCCTGGGCGATGCGCGCAAAGCCGTAGAACTGCTGCTCACCGAAAACGACATTCAGGCCTTTCGCCTTGCGCAGGAGTTGGAGAGTAAAAATCACCAGCGGCGTGTTATCGACGAGAAGATTTTCCACGAGGCCTCGGCCATCGCCGACGATCTGATCAACAAACAGAATTATCGTTCTCTGGTCCTGCACGATCCCAACTGGCACGTCGGCGTCATCAACATTGTCGCTTCGCGCCTGGTGGAGAAATTCCACAAACCGACGATCATGTTGACCACCGTGGACAATGTGACGAAGGGCTCGGCGCGCAGCATCAAAAACTTCGACATTCACCAGGCGCTGCATCGATGCAGCCATTTGCTCAAGCAGTTCGGCGGGCACAAGTACGCCGCCGGGCTATCGCTGGACGCGTCGAATGTCCCCGAGCTGCGCGATCTGTTTGACGAAGTGGCGCGGACAACCATTACCGACGACATGTTGATTCCGGAGCAGCAGATCGACACGGAACTCAACCTGAACGAACTCTCCCCCGCCTTTGTTGAACTGCTGCAGCGCTTCTCTCCCTTCGGCTATCAGAACTTCAAACCTACTTTTGTCTCGCACAACGTCCACATGGTACGGCGCGCGAAAATCGTGGGCAAAAACCACGTGAAGTTCCGCGTGCGCCAGGGTAATTTTCTCATCGATGCAATTGGATTTAACCTGGGCGACCGATTGTCCATGTTAAACTCCGGCAAACCGATTTCGATCATTTATACGATCGAGGAATCAATGCATCGCAATTCAAAACATTTGCAGTTATACGTCAAGGACCTGCGCCCGACGGATTTGATCGACATCCCGGCTCAATCCAACGGCCGCAAGTCGGCTTAATTCAGCTAACGACTTATCAATCGTGGAATCGAGAGATGGCAGGACATAGTAAGTGGGCCAACATTAAACACCGCAAGGCGGCCGCTGACGCTAAAAAAGGCAAAGTCTTTACGCGCGTCAGCAAGGAGTTGACAATTGCCGCGCGCCAGGGCGGCGGCGATCCGTCGGCCAACCCGCGCCTGCGCCTTGCAATGCAAAGCGCCCGCGCAGCCAACATGGCAAACGACAAAATCCAGAAAGCAATTCAAAAAGGCACCGGCGAAATCGACGGCGTCAACTACGAAGAATATACGTACGAAGGTTACGCTCCCTGCGGAGTTGCCATTATCGTGGAAACCGTAACCGACAACAAGAACCGTACGGTAGCCGATGTGCGCCATTTGTTTAACAAATACGGCGGCAGCATGGGCGAGACAAATTCGGTAGCATGGAATTTTGAACGCAAAGGCGTGATCAATATATCCACAGCGAATTTCAGCGAAGACGACATGCTGGAACACGTGCTGGAATCCGGTGCGGAAGATATGTCGCCGACGGACGGCGGCTACGTCGTGTACACGCCGCTCGAAAACTTCGGCCAGGCACAGGAATACTTTGAAAAGCTGGACGGCGCGGAAATCGGCGAAGCCAAAACCGAGTTCGTGGCCAATACGATGGCCAACATCGACAGCGCTTCCGACGCCCGACGCGTCATGAAGTTTCTTGAAGCGTTTGAAGACTGCGACGACGTGCAGAACATCTATTCCAACTTTGAGATTTCCGACGACGTGGCGGCCGAACTGGAAAACGATTAACAAGCGCCGGCCGGCAACGCATCAGCATTTACACGAGTGCGCTTGCCGGCTGAAGCAAAAAAGGCGGTTAAACTATGCGCGTCATTGGTGTGGACCCCGGCAGCGTCATCTGCGGATACGGGGTTGTTGAGCGCACAGGTAAACGCTACCAGTTGATTGAATACGGAGTCATCAAAGCCAAGGCAGCCGGTGAGGCGCTTCCCCTGCGTTGCCGCATGATCTACACTCGACTGCAACAGGTTATCGAACGCTCTTTGCCCGATGAGATGGCGCTCGAAAGTCTGTTCTACGCCAAAAATGTCGCGTCGGTCATTAAACTTTCGCACGCCCGCGGCGCTGCCATGCTGAGCGGCGCCATGCGTGAAATCCCGGTGATTGAGTATTCGCCTAAAGAAGTCAAACGCGCCGTTACTGGGCGCGGCGGCGCGGACAAAAAGCAGGTCCAGTTTATGGTGCGCGACATGCTGGGCATCGAAGAAACACACGAGTTTTACGATGCGACCGACGCACTGGCCGTGGCGATCTGCCACTTAAACAAAGTTCATTCCCCGCTCGGACGACCGCGATCATGGAAACAGTTTATCGAAGAACACCCCGATCGGATTGTCGGATCCAAACCGCGCAAAAACAGTTAATTCAGCACCGCCCGGCAACAAGCCGACTTCCTGCTCTTCTCCTTACCGTTCTGGTCGCTGTCGGAGTTTATTTTCCGCCGGCACTGCATGCCGACGACGACGCCTTGCCCGGACCACAACTATTCAACCTGAATAAAGTCTCGCGGGATGCGGGGCTCGTGCTGACGTATCGCATAACCGGGGAAACGCTGACCGACGCTCACGGCGAACTCGACTTTGAATTCGTCAGCTACGATATTGACCTGCATTTTATCTCCGGCGACTCATTCGGCGACATGTACGACTTCAGGCTGTACAACTGGAAACAAACGGCGCCGGCGGACGCAAATCTTGTTAACTCGGTCGGAGTGGTTGAAATACTGGGAGATCGCTGCACGCTGCTGGAATCCTATCCGCAGGCTGAAGGACTGGAGGGATTTGCGCTTGGCGACAGCGTTGAACACCCGCATCCTTTTCTGCTGGACAAGGCCGTCTCACTTTTTCACTTTGTGTCTTATGGCGACAGCAGTATGATAGTCGGCTCAACGGTAGTCACTCACGACAACTACGGCAGTAACGACGAAGAATACGAGGATAACGACGAGGTGGAAATCATCACCGGAAAGAGTGAAACAATGAGATGCTCGTCCGAAAAAGCGGTGGAAGTGGCTTGGATTAACGGCACAAAATTTCTGTTGCCGGCCAAAGTCTTTTCGCGCAACAGCGCAAGTACCAGCGCGCACGACAATGACCTGGACTATTTTGTTTCCAGATCGATAGACAATGAGATGATAGATGAAGTTCTCACCTGGAGTTTTCGTGCCGATCTGATGTTGGCGTACGAAATGGAGCGACGCAGCGACAGGACCTTCACCCTGGAGGGACAGCTGACGCGCCTGCGCGGCACGGAGGAACAGCAGAAACTAAAGATAGAATTTGTGCGGGCGCGTCGTTTTATCTCCAGTAATGATAATTAAACAGCTTGCAGGTTAAAGCGCGCTTCAATGGAGTCGCGTACGTTCTGCATCAGCCAGTGAGGCGTGCTGGTAGCTCCCGAAATCCCCACTTTTGTTGCGCCGTTAAACCACTCGTCCTGCATCTCCTCAATGTCTTCAATAAAGTGCGTGCGCGGATTGGCGTCTTTTGCGACGTTAAACAGAACTTTGCCGTTTGACGATTCACGGCCGGCCACAAAAATTATCACGTCGTTGTCGGCGGCGTAGGCGGCCAGTTTGTCTTCGCGGCCCGAAACCTGGCCGCAGATCGTGTCCTTGGCGTGAAATTCCAGCGCAATATTTTCGTGCGAGTCCACCACCAACTCGTTGATGCGTTGTTTAAGTGCGTCGCGCACGGCCAGAAAGGTCGGACGGTCCATCGTGGTTTGTGAAAACAGCACGGTCGGACGGTCCAGATCAACCTGCGTCATGGCATCCTCGACGGTCTTGACCACGATGCATTCATCATTGCAGACGCCGCGCACGCCTTTCACCTCTGCGTGATCGCGCTTGCCGAAAACCACCACCTGAAAGTCGTCATTGTAAAATTTGCGGACGCGTTCCTGTAATTTGGTGACCACCGGACATGTCGCGTCAATGAGTTCCACCCCTGCCTTAAACGCCTGGCGATACGTTGCGGGCGGCTCGCCGTGCGCGCGAATCAAAATGCGGCCATTGCTGCCGGCCAGCCCCTCAATGTCGTCGTGAGTAATCGTCTGCAGTCCTTTATTGCGCAGGCGCTCAATTTCGCGCGGGTTGTGGATAATGTTTCCGAGCACATAGAGTGGGCGGCCGCTGCCGTCGGCGAGATACTGTTCGGCTATCTGCACGGTGCGCACGACGCCCCAGCAGAATCCGGAGGTGGGATCAATAGAGACTTGCATATCGGCCCTTTACATTACTGGACGCTTCCCCGCCATCGACGCCGGCTGAACGGCAATATTTTTCACGTCGGCAGGCGTCAGACGCAGGCAGGGCTTCCGCGGCGACTGACCGGGTGTTTTTGGCTGGTGAGCGGGATTGGGAGATGACCATTACGTAAAACTACGTATGAGCTGTGAGCCCTAAGGGCTCACAGCTCATACGTAGTTTTACGTAGCACTATCGATTCTCAGCCCCCATTCTCCTACGCACAATCTCCAGCACCCGCCTGTTTTGCTCGGCAATCCCCAACCCCGATGTGTCAAGATCGACGGCGTCGTCGGCGCGTTTGAGCGGCGCAATTTCGCGGCCGGCGTCACGGGCGTCGCGCTCGCGGATCTGCGCTAGTACAAGGTCAAAGTCGGCGGCCTGGCCGCGGCTTTGCAGCTCAGCAACGCGGCGGCGGGCGCGTTCGGCGGCATCGGCGGTCATGAAGATTTTCACATCTGCGGCGGGAAACACATTGGTGCCAATGTCGCGGCCGTCCATCACAACCGCGCCGGCCCGACCTATTTCGCGCTGGCGCTTGGTCAGCGCAGCGCGCACGCTGGGCAGCGCCGCAACGGCCGAGGCCATTTCGGCTACTTCCTGTGTTCTGATGGCGTCCGACACATCTTCACCATTGAGCATCGTGCGCTGGTCATAACCACTTCGCTCCAGGTCGATTGTCATGTCGCTCAGGAGTCTCGAAACCTGTACATCATCAACTTCACATCCGGCGCGCAGAACGGCCAGCCCGACGGCGCGATACATTGCGCCTGTATCGATATACAGGTAGTTTAACTCACGCGCTACGGCGCGCGCCGTTGTACTTTTGCCCGACCCCGCCGGTCCATCGATTGCGATAATTAACTTTTGCATGGCAACCCGCTGACAAACAAGAATGGAATTTTTCAGGGAAGTTTAGAGGAAATGTTAAAGCAGACGCAGCAGCTGTTCGGCCGTATCGGCTGCGCTCAGATCGTTGAACAAAGCGTCGGGAGCGTGTCGTCCCAGTTCCTCGGCATTGAATCTTCCCGTAGCTACGGCCGCCGCTTTCATGCCGCCGGCCCGCGCACATTCAATGTCGCGATGTGTGTCCCCGATTATTAACGACCGCTCCGGCCTGAAGTCGATGCCCGGATGCAAGTCACGCGCGCGGTTAAGTGCAATCGGCGGCAACTCGTTGCGCAGGTGATGATCCGAACCGAAGGCGCCGAAGTGGAAAAACACGTCGAGCGCGTGCGGCCGCAATTTGGCAAAACCGGCGCCTTCCATATTGCCGGTTAACAGACCGAGAGAAATTTTGCGCTCAGCGCTGAGAATGTTTAACACCTCCTGCACGCCTGGCAAAACCTGAACGGTGTCGGGGCGGCATTCGGCCGCCTGTACCGCCTCCACCCTTTCGCGAATCTCAACAGCGCGGCTAAAGACTTCATCGCGTGCGACGTCGAATCTGGCGGCAATCTCCAGAAAAATCCACAGGTCGGTTTTACCGCTGCAATCGTGCGTGAAATCGGCCGGAATATCAACGCCGAACATATCCGCAAAAACGCCGAAGACCGCCGGAGCGCCGAAGCCGCGCCGCATGCGAATCAATGTGCCGTCGATATCAAACAGGAGCAATCGCTGCATGGCGTTTCACGTGTTTAACAAGGCGTTAAACTGCAATTAAACATTGAAGCGGAAGAAAATAATATCGCCGTCCTGAACGACGTATTCTTTTCCTTCCACTTTGTACAGTCCGGCTTCTTTGACGGCGCTCTCGGAACCGAGTCGCATCAGGTCGTCGAACTTCATTACTTCCGCGCGAATAAAACCGCGCTCAAAATCCGTGTGAATAATCCCGGCCGCCTGCGGTGCTTTGGCGCCCGAGCGAAAAGTCCACGCTCGCGATTCCTTCGGACCGGATGTGAAGTACGTTTGCAGCCCCAGCAGTTCGTAGCCCTGCTGGATCATGCGGTTAAGTCCGGGCTCCGTCATTCCCATTTCGCTCAGGAACATCTCGCGATCTTCATCGCCCAATTCAATCAACTGCGACTCAATATCGGCGCAGATAGGCACAAAAGCTGCGCCCTGACTTTCCGCGTGTTGTTTAACTTTATCGAGCATCGCATTGCCGTCGCGCACGCCGGCTTCATCCGTGTTGGCCACGTACATGACCGGCTTGGCGGTTAACAAATGATACTCGCTCATAAAAGCTTTTTCTTTGTCGTCGGCTTCGAAGTTTTTGGCGAGTTTGCCGTCGGCCAGAAAAGCACTTAAACGGTCGAGCAGCGCAATTTCTTCTTTGGCGGCTTTTTCGTTGGCTTTCAGGCGTTTGGAAACGGTTTCCTTGCGCTTTTCAACCGTATCGAGGTCACGCAGAATCAACTCGGTTTCAATCACTTCGATGTCGCGCAGCGGGTCGACGTCGCCATGCACGTGGATGACGTTGTCGTTCTGAAAACAGCGCACCACGTGGGCAATCGCCTGCACGTTGCGGATATTGGCCAGGAACTGGTTGCCGAGTCCTTCCCCCTGCGCCGCACCTTTAACGAGGCCGGCGATATCGACGAATTCCATGGTCGTGGGAACCACTTTAAGGGACTGCGCAATCTCCGAGATTTTATCCAGGCGCGGATCCGGCACGTTGACGATGCCGACATTGGGATCGATGGTGCAAAAGGGATAATTCGACGCTTCGACGCCGCTTTCGGTCAGCGCATTAAAAAGGGTGCTTTTCCCCACATTCGGCAGCCCGACGATACCACACGAAAAACCCATGATTCAACCCGTACCAGATATATTTTCGGAGAAAATGTTCGTATTGACGCCGCCGGCAGCTGCTGACGGCTGATATGACAAACTTTCAAATTACGATTATTCGCGGGGGTGTGCAAAGCTTATACGTTCCTGCCTGAGTGCTTCGCCCCTGTCGCCTTCGGCTTGGTGGCTTGCTTTTTGCTTTTGTTTGTCAGCGGGGTTGGGAATTGAGAAACCTTGGAGAAGCGCACAACTTTCATATTTCTGTACGTGACAATTCAAATCATTTTCTTGGTTTATTACGAAGATACAACTATCATTGACCAATCTTATTAAGTCTCTCTCTGTAAATGTTCTATCCTAATTGTAGCAATTATTATGCGTGACCGTTGCAGGTGAGACCGACTTCAAACAAACCTACTCGATTTCACAATGAAAAAGAAAAAGTACTACATCTGTAGGCTCACCGTTGATGGAGCCGCGAAGGAAATACGGGACGAAAAAGTTTTGCACGCAATGAGGCACAGCAAAATACTTGTCACAAACAAAATCTCCAGTGGATTAATGGGAGTAGAAGACACTACTGTTGATCAGAAGCAGATTGTATTTGGAACATTCTGGAGAGCCAATAAAACTCACACTGATGAAGTTTACGACCCAGATAGAGATGATTTCAATGAGGTTAGCTTGCACAATCGAATCAAAGGAAAGGTACCTTTTTTCTATGATCCAAAATCACATCTCTTGGTGTGGGAACATTCATACAAGGTAGACGTCGACGTATTTATTAAGAATTTCTCTCGCGTTATAGAGTATACAATAGGAGATCTACTAGTTGTAAATCTGTTTCTACTCAATGAGTCTGATGAAATCGGCAACTTTCTTGAACAACTGTACACCGTAAAAAGAATCAAACTACATCTGCGACCCACCAATCCCGACATCATTTCGGGCGTCGAGAACTACGAAGCAGCATTGCGGAAGTACAATATATCGGTGCAGGAAATTATCCAGAGTGTAAGAGCAGGACATGACATTGATCGGGAAGTGCTGGAAGTGTTTCATGTTTCAGCAAAGTTTTTACTTGTTCAGAATGGTTATGGAGATGCACAAATTCAAGGTAAAGACAGGGAGGGTCGGCTTGTTTCTTACGACTCTAAGACTCGCCCTGTCGTTAGAGAGAGCGATGGCCCAGAATTTAGAAATGAACGTGAGAAAGCACGATTCGCAATTTCGATCATGAAAGAAATGCAGGACCGTGTATTCAAATCAGACAATCGACTCGGCGAACCAGATCGCGTCCAAGATTAAAGAATTTTTTCACAAAGAATACGTCATTGCATAACAACCTTTTTATAAGGGCCCTCTACAAATGATTGCTTGAAATGTAATAAAACGAGCTTTCTAATGAAGACAGACAAAGTAACCAGTCGATTTGGATCAAAATTATTTACTATAGTCCGGTCAGTAGACTTCATAATTAGCATTTCAGCAACGATTGTAAGTGCTTTGGTGCTTCCAAACAATCTAGGGAATCAAATAATGGAAGACCTACTTAGTTCTTCCATCTCCATACAATCAATATTGTTCTCAATTCAATTGGCGGCATTTGCACTTGTTGTTTCTTTCGTAGATCATGAAGTTTTACGTGTCTTACAGCAGAAGAAAGATTTGTATGAAGAACTTGTTTGGCATTTCAAAGTGACCAGCTATTCACTATTTGTTGGACTCCTATCATCAATAATTAGTTTTTCGATTGTCGTCACGTCAAAATGTACAACTCCAAACTATGTTGCGGCAATTCTAGCTGGACTGACTCTCTATGGAATACTGGCTTCAGCACTTTCAATGCGCCAGTTGTTTAACGTTGCCTCCGTTCGCGGACAATTTTTCAAGGGAAAAACCGTAACGCAAAAGGGAATTGACGCATTAGAGGAATTCCTAGATAGTGAAAAAGCAGACAGCGACTGAAAACACATGTTTGGCGGGGTTGAAGTTCAGTGCCGCCGAGCTGTCATAATTCAACAAGTCCATAAACGAACGTCCGCCGTTTGCAACAAATCAGATGCCGTTCAGACCGAGTTTCAGGTTGATTGAGCTCTTTGATTCAAGACATACAGTAAATCGGACCAATTTCAAATTTTTGGCACGATCAGTTTTTGAGCTGTGAGCCCTTAGCGCTCACAGCTCCTACGTAGTTTTACGTAGTGCCTTCGTGTCAATCAACTTCAAACTCCACCGGCAACCCCTCCTGCCGCATGATTTCCAAGGCATTTGTCGTCGGACAGGGCCCCGGACGTAGCGTATAGTCGAAGTGCATCTTGCCGTCCGCGATGTGCTCCCTGAAATGAAAGTTGTGAATCTTCGAACTTAAAGTCTCAAGTGAAGTCAGCTCCAGGTCGTGCGTGGTGACGAGGCCCAGGCCCGGTTTGTCGATCAACGCGGCTATGGTCGACTTGCTGCCGATCAACCGCTCGCGGTTGTTGGTGCCGCGGAAAATTTCATCGATAAAGTACAGCAGCGGATGCGGGTGCTCAGCGTCCAGAGCGCTCAGCAGCGCGCGCAGGCGGCGCACCTCCGCATAAAAACTCGAGATGCCGTCCAGCACCGAATCGCCCACGCGAATGCAGGTAAACATGCGCAGCGGCGTACAGCGCATCGAACGCGCCAAAACCGGCGCTCCGGCGTAAGCCAGCGCCAGATTGATGCCGATTGTGCGCAAAAAAGTGCTCTTGCCCGACATATTCGAGCCGGTCAGCACAATGATCGTTCCCGTGCCGCTGATGTCGACGTCGTTGGCGACGCGCTGCTCGCGTTTGATCAATACATGCCCGAGTGCCTCGGCCTGAATAACGGGTTCGCCGGACGCGTCGAGCAGGTCCGGAAAGTGCGCCGCCGGATGCAGCCAGGCAAAATTGGCCAGAGAGGCGAGCGCTTCGATCTGATACAGGCGGTCCATCCAGTCGTCGATGTTCGCGCCGATATTCAGCTGCACTTCGCGCAGCCGCCGCGCCGCCGAAATATCCCAGGGAAACAGTCCGTTCAAAATCCCGAACACCACCACGTTTTCGCGGACGGAAATGGCGTTCAGGACGCCGTCCAGTTGTTCAATTAATCGCGCGGGACGAGGATCGGTATAAAATGGCCGGCACAAGTCCGCCAGCTCGGTCTTGCCGCTATAGTTAAACGACTCCAGACGCTTAAACAAACCACGGAGCGCGCGCAATCTGTCATGCAGCTCGCGGCCCGAAGTAAAACTGCGCTTGATTTTTTTCTGCATAAACAGCGCCAGAAATATCTGCGCCAAAGCCAATCCGTACCACAACTGGTTTTCCACTCCACTGAACAGCGCGATTAACGCTGCGATCGTCGCCACGCTCAGCAGACGTCCGCACCACAGAGCCGCGGCCGGAATCTCTTCCATCTGGTTGTGCGCAAACCACTGACTGATTTCCTCGCCGTTGAGACGTTTGCTGCTCACAAGCCGCGCATCCAGATTGAGGCGGTCGCGCAGATGCGTGAGTGGTTTGAGTTCACGAACGAGGCGCTGACGGCGGCGAGAAGCTTCCAGATCCACGTCCGGAGCCTGAAGCCACGCAGCCAGGCGACGAGACCCGCCGTCGGAAACAGATGTGTCGATAAGATGCAGCAAGGAGCGTTCGCCGCTCAGATCCAGGTCGTTGTCAAACGGGTGATCAGCCGAAGCGCGCGCCAGTGCCGGCGCGTCAAGTTCGTCCCAGTCAAGCAGGATGCGCGCGCGCTGACGTCGATTGAGATCGCGCATCAGCTCCGAGCGCTTTAACGATCGCGCACAGCGCTGATGCCGAAGCGCCACAAAGACAAACAGCCCGCCGAAAAACAGCAGTGAAAATGCACCGTAGACCGGATCCCTGAGCGCCAGAACCGCGGTCGCAATCAGACCGCCGAAAAACAGCAACAGGCGAATAATTGCAAGTCGGCTGTATACAATTCCAAGCCGACGCTCAAATGCGAGCAGGTGATATTCGCGGCGGTCAAAAAAGCGCAACAGCGCATCCTGTGTATCCATCCGCATGAGGACGCTTAAGGCAATACAATCGTTGAAGTCTGAGCCAGAATTTGGCCGTCACCGGCGACGAGGCGCAGAAAGAGCGGTCCGGCAATGGAAATACCGGACGACATGGAAAGTTCCGCCAGGTTAAACAGCAGGCTACCGGTTGGCAGAGTTATGTCGCGTCGCCACAGCAAACGGCCGGTCAGGTCGGAGAGCTGCAAACTAAGGTCTCCGCACGCCGTGCCTCTGTTGACTATCTCCAGCCTCAGTTGTTCAAGTCTGGCCGGTTGCGGCCGCACCTGTATGTCAAACTCACTTGTTTGATTCGCCGACGACTCGTTTTCAGCCACGCCGACGACTACGTCGTTGCGGTAGAGAATCATGCCGCCGTTGGACGTTCCAACCATGACGTCCTGATCGCCGTCGCCGTCGATGTCGCCAATTGCCGGCGCGCTTAAACTGTGAATTTCGAATTGATAAGTGTTATCCAGCACAAGATCTTCAAATCCGCCACCGTTGTTGCGGTAAACCAGGACCCCGTCGGAGCCGGTACCAATCAGCAGGTCCAGATCATTGTCGTTGTCGATGTCCCCGAATGCCGGCTGTGAACTGGTACCAATATCCAGGCCGAGATATTGCTCGTCAACGAGTTCAAACTGTGGCATTGTCGCGTCGCCGGTATTGCGGAGCAGCGCGAGTGCACCGTTCAGCGCACCGACGACGAGGTCATTATCCATATCGCCGTCAACATCGACGGCAAAAGGCGCAGCATATGTTCCCAGGTCAATTCCTGCCAGCAGATCGCTCTCCTCAAAGAAAGGCTGCGCCGGACTGCCGATGTTAACAAAGTGCGTCAATTTGCCGTCCCAATGGCCCACGACCATGTCAAGATCGTCGTCGCCGTCCAGATCGGCAAAGGTCGGTTTGAGGTTGTTGCCGACGTCGATGCCGAAATAGTCATTGTTGATTACTCGCAGCACGCCTTCGGACTGCTCCATGTAAGTCAAAGTGCCGCGTTCGATTGTTCCGGGAATTGTTTCGTTGCCGACGATAATTTCGGGGAGGCCGTCGCCGTTCAGGTCGGCAAATGCCGGAGCGGCGGCTTCGCCGAAATCCAGCGTGCGAATAAGCTGCGTCGTGCGCTCCACAAACTCCGGCGCCTGCGCCGATCCGATGTTTTCAAGGTAGTACAACAGTCCTGGACCGGCGTCGGCGGAGCCGAATACGCCGTCGAGAATTCCGACAATCATGTCCTGATCGCCGTCGTTGTCAACGTCGCCGAAGCGCGGAATGTTAAAAGCTTCGGTGTTAAGCGGGTTGTTCTGCGGAAAACGGACATCGCCGTTCGTGAATTCGGGATCGTCGCAATTGCCGGTGTTTTCAAACAGCAGCAGGCCGCCGGCAAAAAAGTCGCCCCAGATAAAGTCCTGATCGTTGTCGCCGTCGATGTCCACAAATGTTAAAACGTTTTCACCGTGCTTGCCGCCGCCGGCAATTTCGTCTTTGACATCGCCCTTTTGAGTTCCGGCGGTGATAATAAACAACTGCTCAAAACGATTCGTGACGAGGTCGTAGCGCGGCAGGAGTTCGGTGTCCAGGCCAATGTGCTCGTAAAATGTAATGGTCCCATCAACATCGCCCATGAACAAGTCTTCGTCGCCGTCGCAGTCGATGTCCGCCCAGGCCGGAACGGATTGCAAACCTCCCGGAGAAATGAGCAGTTGATCCGTGTCGAGCAATTGGTCGGTCGCAAGTTCCAATACGGCCTGTTGCGGCGAGCCGACATTGCGATACAGGCGGAAACCGCGGTCTTCCCCGGCGCACACCAGATCGATATCCCCGTCGTCGTCAAAATCGACAAAGTTGTACCAATTGCCGATGTTAATGTCCATCCAGTTGGATGTGCGCCATTGCCAGTCGTCCCCCACTCGTTCAAAGAATTCCAGACGGCGCGCGTTTAACTGCAGGAAGAGATCCAGGTCGCCGTCGCCGTCAATATCGACCAGTTCCGGCCGGGGGGATTTCATGCCGCCGATAAACGGATATTTTAGTTGCCTACCTTCTATGTCGACAACCTGGGCTTCATCGACAATCCTGGTGAATTGGGCCTTCAGGTGCGCCGGCAAACAGAAAAAAATCAAAAGAGCGCCGCCAAAAGCGGCAGCGATATCAAGGATCGGTCGCGGTGTATACGTTTTCATCCTGGTCCCTCTTTCAATCCGTTCGTGGTACGACAATCATTGCGCCGATTAAACAATCCATGCGACGTATTAAACAGAACGCCCGTCGATTCTGCAACCGCGGGCGTTCCCCTGATGCGTTCTCGCGAGTCCGAGGTACATGACCCGAACCCCCGCCATTCCTACCTTGCGATGTTAACACCCGTGGGCAAAGCCGCCAGTTCAAGCACTTTAACGATCTGGCTGTCAAAGGTCGAAATCACGACCAGAGTGCCGTCGAATTCGTTGTCGCCAAAGTCGTGACGCGGCGTATAACTGCCGTCCTTGTTGCGATTTGAAACGTAGACGTATTTGCCGTCGGGCGATACAACCACGCCGTGCGGCATTGCCAGACCATTGCCCTGCACCATGGCGCGCACGGTATTGTCCGCGCTGTTAACGACAGCCACTCTGTTGTCGCCATTCAGCGCAACGTAGAGCACCTGTCCGTCGGGTGCAAAGTCCATGTGCCAGGGTTTGGAGCCGAGTTCAACCGAGCCGTCAGCCACGGGATCCTCGCTGCCGTTAATGTTAAACGCGTAGAGTTTGCCGTCGGCCTGGCCCGTGTAGAACAGTCGCGTGCCGTCGGGACTCAACTCAGCTTCGAGCGGACCGCTGCCCTGTGCAATTGTGCCGCTGATTAAATCTTCGCTCTGTGTGTCATAGCGCATGTAGGCGCCCTGAACCAGGCTGCCGGTGTAGAGATAGCGGCCCGTGGCATCCAGTTCCAGCGCGTGCGGCAATTCAAACTGCATCGGGATTTCACCATCGGTATCGCCGGAAATCGGCAGCATCGTAGCGCGGTCAATAACGCCGATAGTGCTGATATCTTCCGGTGCGGTCATCGAGCGCGAAATGTACAGCCGGTTGCTGTTGGGGTCTATTTCGAGCAGGCCCGGTTTAATGATCGAAATGTCCGTGACGACTTCATTGCGCGGGTTTAACTTGACCACGCGATTGTCGCCGATGAGGCTGACGTACCAGTAGGATCCGTCCGGTTCGACCGCCACATGGTGCGGGCTGCATTTGTCGGAGTAACCGAGTTCAACAAAATCGACAACGCGAATGACGTTGTTGCTCGCCATGTCGACAATGCGAACCTGAGCGGCGTCCTGGCAGCAAACGTACAGCAGATCGCTTGCATTCTGATAGGGATTTTGTTTGGCGTCATTGATTGCACCTTCATCAATCCAGCGCGCAACGAAGGTTTGCTCCGACGGCAGCAGCGCGGCGGAACCAACTTCGGCGGGGTGCGGTCCACCGACGAGTTTGCTCAGCATCTGAACAATGCGCGAATCGTCGGACCTAAACGCAATCAGCGCTTCGCCGTTGTCCGAACCCTTGACGACATTGTCCCAGGAATCCAGGCGCAGTCCGGCTTCGGCCAGATTAGCGCCATGACATTTTGTACACGAAGCCGAGAAAATGGGCTGCACGTGCTGCGAATAGGAAATGAGATCGATCGCGTCGTAATTGATGACCGAATTTCCGCCTTCGTCGTCATCGCAGGCGCTGAAAAATCCAAGTGGCAGAAGACAGAGCAAGTACAATGCACGCCGCATCGGGAATACCTCCAGATAAAACATCAAACTCCGGCACAGACGCCTGTTGTTTCAGGGTACATCCGCCAGGATACAGCACCGATCAACGATTAACGATCAGAATGCGTGTTTGCGAGGGCCCGCCCGGTCGGCCCACTTCAACAAAATAAAGTCCGGGAGAAAATTGCCGGAGATCGACCTCGCGGAGAGGACCGGCGGCGGAAAGTGATTCTCGCAGTACTGCGCGACCGGCAACATCGCTGATTGTCAGGATGTTCCCTTCCGACGTAGCTGCGGGCGAGATTTCGATAAACATGCGCTCGCCTGCGGGATTGGGGAACATGCTAAACAGAGCCGGCACGCCCGCTTTGAGTTCATCATGTCCAACGTCGCTGATCACTTCCTGGGAAACAATGATCAATTCGTCGAGACCGGCGTAAACCGGCCGCCTCACGCGGATGCTGTTGCGATTCTCGCGATCGCCCTCCACCAGTTCAAAGCGCAGTTTCATCGTTTCCGTCGGCTGAATCGCATCATTCAGACGCAGTTTTACGAGGCGCCACTCGTCATCCTGCACGTCGGTAAAAGGCGTGACGATTTTCCAGGATTCGCCGTCGTCGTTGGAGATCCAGACGATCAGCGAGTCGTCGGCGGCCTCATTGTTCTCGTATTCCGGCGCGTTGTACCAGCGGCGGAAAGACAGCACAGGATTGTTAATGTTACTCGCATTGAATGTGGGCGACGTCAGGGGCGCGCTGCCGCGCAGGGCGCGCGCAAAGATGTAGATGCCGTTGCCGCGGTCCTGGAAATCGACTTTGGGCAGAACGCGATCCAACTCCTGTTTTTCAGCCAGTACCAGGGTCCAGGTGTCGGCCGAATCGGCTTCATCGTAGGTCTGCCAGCCTTCGGCCGGCCAGAACGGTTCGTAATAGCCGCGCTCAACGATGAACTCAATCGTGTTGACATCATCTTCTTTATTGATGTCAAATCGCATCTGGCGCGGAAGGAATCCCCATTGGTTGACGGAGATCGTGTAGTTGTCGAACAGCATGGTGCGCATGATGTCCCCGCGCTGATCGGACTCCGCGTCGAAACTGAAATCAAAAACATTGGACTCGACGTGCACTTTGACGCCGCGCACAGGATCGCCGTAACGGTCGCGCACCTGGATGTTGACCGGGCCGGTGGGAATCTTGGCCAGTGTGACGTCCAGCACTTGTTCGGCTTCGCTCTTGAACTCGACGTCGTCCACCACAAGCGGTTCAAAGCCGTACTTGTAGTAGCGCACGCGGTATACGCCGGCTTTGTTGCCGATGACGTAGCGGCCTTCAAGATCGCTGGTTTTGATACTGGTGCCGCCGTAAATCGGCTGATCGAGGACTTTGACTTCGGCGTCGGGAATGGGCGAATTGTCGCGGCCGTCGCGAATAACGCCGCGCAGGTAGGCGGCGGCTTCGCGGTTGTGGCGCAGGACAAAGAGACCGTATTTCATGTCCGACACGATAATATTGCCGGAGGGCAGGTTCGGATAGACGCCCCAGTTGCCGTCGAAACCGCGACCGCGACCAAATTCGTCATCCGGATATGTGTCGTAGTGGGCCACTTCCACGGGAGCTTCGCGGCGGCTGATGTCGAAAATCTTGAGCCCGTCCCAGTAATAGGACACGTAGGCAAAGTCTCCCAGAACGTGGGCATTGTGCGCCACGGCCTGCCCCGGCAGATCGTATCTGGCGACCTGTTCGGGTTCGAGCGGATTGGATATGTCCCAGAAGCGCAGCGGCGCGCCGTTGCGTTCGTCCGTCACCACCAGATAGAGATTGTCGGCCGTCGGCCACATGTTGTGCGTAAAATTGCCGGGATAACCGGTCCTTGAGATTTCCTGAATATTGGCCGGATCGGTACCGTCCATCAGGTGAATACCTTTGTCCAGCGCCGAACCGAACACCATGCCTTTGTTGACAACTACATCGTGCCAGTAGGGATCGGAATAGGTCGCCACCACCTGCGGCTCTCGCGGGATCGTGAGGTCCAGCACGATCAGTTGATCGTTTTCACGCGCGCCGGTCACGTAGGCGTAATGTCCGTCGATGTAGATGTTGTGCGCCACACCGCTGGGCATCTGCTCGCTGAAGGTGTTGACCAGCATGACGTTTTCCGGCAGATTGGACAGATCGATAATCTGAATGCCGGGTTTGTCGAAGCCATTTTCGTTGGCGTCGTGTGTGACGTAGGCGTACTCGCCGTAGGTTTTAATGTCGCGCCAGACGGAGCGCGCTCCACCGACAAAACCGACGACTTCGGGATTGCGCGGATCGGTGACATCGATGAAGTAGGTTCCGTCGAACGCACCGACGATGGCATACTCGCGGCCGTCGGAGCTGTACCCCCAGATGTCGTTGTAGTTGAATTTGTCGTTGGTACGCGGGCTGATCGTGGACAGCAACTCGATGTTGTCGCTCAGATCGGCTTCGTCCTGCCCCGACGCCGGCAACGCTGGGACAAACAAGAGAATCAGGCAAAAAACGGTAGTCAAGGGATGTCTGAGCGGTAAACAGTCCAAGCCAACACTCCGGAGTGCGCTGCGGGAGAGCAGCAAACAGTTTGTACAGAAAGCAAAGCGACCAGAAATGAGCCCCGATGTCGCAACGGCGCAGAGGATGCGCCGCGGTAAAGAACACCAAGATAAGAATAAGGACGCAGAAGTTGGTGAGCGGGCTGTTTACCGTTCAATCGCCAATCTCCCCCGTTCACCCGCGTTTTGCCGCCCGCTCAACTTAATACGCCTGGTTTTCCGCGCTTTTCATCGCACATTGATCGTGCTGCCAGGGATTGCAGGCTCCGTCTGGTGGAAGCGCGTTACTGCGGAACGCCTCGACGCTCACGCACTATTGAAGCGCCAAAACAGTCTACAGCGTTTTATCGGACATTTCGCGCGATTTGGACATGACTGATTCTGCCGCAAAACGGCGACGCAAAAAATCTGCACTGGAACTGGACGAGAGCCTGCGCAGCCGCCTGGACGCCAAGCTGGCCTCCTCAAAACGGGTTTCGATCAAAACGCTTACGGGTTCGATGCAGGCCATGCTGGCCGCCGACCTGTTTACCCGGCGCGACGGCAATCTGCTGGTTATCTGCGGCGACAAGGCGCAGGCGGAAACCGTCTTCGGCGACCTGAACGTCTTCATGGGCGATCAGGATCACCTTTGCCTCTACACCGAGGGCCGCAAACACCTGGCGCTGGAGTTGGAGCAACTCGATACGCGCTTCATCGGACTGACGGCCGGCATCAACGTGCTGAGCACGCAAAAACGCGCCCTGGTGGTGGCGGACGCGGAAGCGCTGGGCTTCAAAATTCCCTCGCCCGACAGCGTGCACAGCAACCTGATGACGGTGCGACGCGAGGAAGAACTCTCGTTTGAGGACTTCACCGGGATCCTGGCGCTCAACGGTTTCGACCGCAAGGACTTCGTGGAAAACGTCGGCGACGTGGCGGTTCGCGGCGGCATCGTAGACGTCTACCCGCCCGGCGCGGACAACCCCTACCGCATCGAATTTTTCGGCGACGAGGTCGACTCCATCCGCGAGTTCGACCCGCTCTCCCAGCGCAGCATTCGCGAGTTCAACGACATCACCTTCATCGGCAGCATGTTCGCCGGCGACGAGGCCGAGCAGACCTCCACCATATTCGACTACCTTGACAAAAATACCCTCTTGTTTATCATCGAGCCTGAAGACATTGAAGCGCGATTGACGCAGCTGGCGCAGGCCGATAAACCCTTGATCGAACCGGCGCGACTGGACGGCTACAAACAGGTGCGCGTCAATCCGCTGGGGCGCGTGACGCTACCCGTCGATTCAAGCCCGCAACCGGCCACAAACGCTTCGATCAAAAAACTCTGCCACGAGCTGCGGCGGCTGACGGCGCTGGAATACCGCATCATTTTGACGGCCGACGGCAAGAACCAACTGCAGCGCCTGCTCGACCTGATCGAGTCCGCTTTTGAGGTCGACGACGATGAACTTGACGGCCTGGGACAACTGGAAGATGATCACCCGGAGACAAACAAAAATGGCTTTGTCGGGGTTGGAGAAGAACATCTGGCCGATGTAGATGAAACGCTGCAGCGCCTGACCAGTCTGCCGATCGTGCTGTCCGAGGGATTTGTCTATCACGACGACCGCCTGGCCGTACTGACCGAGCATCAGATTTTCGAGCGGCGGCGTGCCAAACGCAGTCGCGGCAGCAGTAAAAATGTCGGTTTTACGGTTCGCGAGCTGCAGCAACTGCGCCCCGGCGATTTCGTGGTGCACGTGGACAAAGGCGTGGCCCAGTTTGACGGCCTGGAGACGATTACTGTCGGCGGCACACAACAGGACTGCGTGCGGTTGATTTTCAATGGCGGCGACAAGATGTTCGTGCACCTGAACTACATCAACCGACTGCAGATGTACTCGGCGCAGGAAGGCATCGCGCCCAAGTTGAGCAAACTCGGCGGCAAAGAGTGGGAACGCAAAAAAGCGCGCGCCAAGAGCAAACTCAAAGACATTGCGCGCGACCTTATCAAGCTGTACGCCGAACGCAAAATGAAACCGGGCATGGCTTTCCCGCCCGACACGCTCTGGCAGAAAGAAATGGAAGCCTCGTTCATGTACGAGGATACGCCCGACCAGGCCAAAACCACCGCCGAACTCAAACGGGACATGGAGCGCTCCGAGCCGATGGACCGCCTTGTCTGCGGCGATGTGGGATTCGGTAAAACCGAAGTGGCAATCCGCGCGGCGTTTAAGGCGGTGCAGGCCGGCAAACAGGTGGCCGTGCTGGTGCCGACGACCATTCTGGCGCAGCAGCACTTTGAGACCTTCCGCGATCGCCTGAGCCGCTACGCCGTCAATGTTGAAGTGATCTCGCGTTTCCGCACGCGTGCCGAACAGCGCGTCATTCTGGAAAACCTCAAAAAAGGCGTGGTCGACATTTTGATCGGCACGCACCGGATTCTGAGCAAGGACATTGAGTTCCGCTCGCTGGGACTGCTGATAATCGATGAAGAGCAGCGTTTCGGCGTCGGAGCCAAGGAAAAACTGCGTCAGGCGCGCGCGGCTATCGACACGCTGACACTGACGGCCACGCCTATCCCGCGGACGCTGAACTTTTCGCTGCTGGGTGCGCGCGACATTTCCGTCATTGCCACGGCTCCGCGCAACCGCATCCCCATCCACACGGAAATCATGCCCTGGAACGGGGACGTCCTGCGCGAGGCGATCCAGGCCGAGCTGGACCGCGGCGGTCAGGTTTTCATGGTGAACGACCGCATCGGCAATCTGGAGGATCTGGCGGAGCAACTGCGCGAGCTGGTGCCGGACCTGCGCATCAGCGTGGCGCACGGCCAGATGGAAGGCTCCCAGCTGGAACGCATTATGCGCGACTTTATAGAACGCAAAGCCGACGTGTTGATCGCCACAAAAATCATTGAATCCGGCATCGACATTCCAAACGTCAATACCATGCTGATCAACCGCGCCGACCGCTTTGGTCTGGCCGAGCTATATCAGTTGCGCGGCCGCGTGGGCCGTTCCAACATCCAGGCGCACTGTTACCTGCTGATTCCCCCGCCGCATTCGATTTCGCGCAAGGCGCTTCGGCGTCTGCAGGCGCTGGAAGAGTTCACCGAACTGGGCAGCGGTTTTAACCTCGCCATGCGCGACCTTGAGATTCGCGGCGCGGGCAACCTGCTGGGCGCGGAGCAAAGTGGATTTATCGCCGACATCGGGTTTGAGATGTACCAGAAAATCGTCGACGAAGCGGTGGCGGAGATCAAAGAAGAGGAATTTGCCGACCTGTTCAAGGAACAACTGGACGTCGGCAAAAAGCGGCCCAAACTGGCGCCCAATCGCGACATCACGATTGAAATCGAAGGCGACGCGCTGCTCGACAAAGACTACATCTCCGTCGACGTGGACCGCTACGAATTCTACAAGCGCCTGTACACGCTGGAAAAAGAAGAAGATCTGATGCAGATCATCGATGAGATGCGCGATCGTTTCGGCAGCCCGCCGGAAAAAGCGCAGCGCCTGTTTGCGGTGATCAGACTGCGGATTGCTTCGATGCCGCTCGGCTTTGAAAGCGTAACCTGG
The DNA here is from genome assembly GCA_964445695.1 of uncultured Hyphomicrobiales bacterium. Classification (GTDB taxonomy): domain Bacteria; phylum Bacteroidota; class Ignavibacteria; order Kapaibacteriales; family UBA7675; genus JAUIKM01. The sequence continues at coordinate 146,181 of CAYULF010000006.1, forward strand.
AAACACGGCGTCTTAAAAGCGGAACTGCCGCCCAACGACCGCAAGGAGTTTTACGATCGTGTGTTCCAGTCGCTCATTACTACGGTCACGAATGATCCGGACGTGAAAATGGCGCCTAAAGGTGCCAAGATTTTTGTGCACGTCAAGACGCCTTCGATCGAAGCAGCGGTGTTGTACCTGCGTCGACTGGCCGACCAGACGCTGCGCAGCATGGCGGAACACATGGCGGCCGCAGCGGCTGAGGCGTAAGAAATTGAATCGCACATGCACTACGTAAAACTACGTATGAGCTGTGAGGCCTTAGGGCTCACAGCTCATACGTAGTTTTACGTAATCTTCAGCCTCAGGACTTTTTCGCTTCCCGCCGCCATTGCTGCTTCAACGCAGCACGCTCGCCATGTCCTCGATAAATTGATCGACCACGTTGCCGGCGGCGACACTGACAGCCGGAGCGATTGAAGAAATACTCGTGTTTGGACGCGGCGCGGTATACTCATAGATGCGCTGCAGAGCTACCTCGCGGCTGCTGCGTTCGGCGTCGATGCGTACAAGACTGAAGTGCACGCGCACTCTGGCCCAGCCCCGAACGCGCTCACTCACCTCCTCCAGCTCCGGCGGACGCCCGTCACCCGCTATCAATTCAATGACACGCCCCTCCACAAAGTAATCGGGCAAGACCTGCGACGCCCCCTGCACAACTCCGCCCTGAAACAGTTCTGTTTCCAGGCAGCGCTGTACGAGCATATCGCTCACAAGCGTGGCGGGTTCATCGACCCAGCGGTGATAGTAAAGCCGGTCGATCTCGTTGTTGCCGCGGTCAAGCAGCATGTTTTCGCCGGAATACTCGGCATGACTCAGGAACTGACGTACCAGCAAGACGCCGTTCAGCGCTTGTTTAACTGGCTGCGCCGGCTGAATCGCCTGCAGGTGGTAGTATGTTATTTCCGGGTATTCGGACTTGATCGAAATACAAGAACTTAAACAGCACAACAGCAGCGCCGCCGCGGATATTAATGTTATTCGTTGCATCAGTCCTCCGTTGGCGGGGGTTCGCTGAGGAGCATTTGGGAAGGATTGTCGTTTAACATCTGGAGCGTGCGGCGCAGCTCACGGCTGGTGGCATGCAGCTCCGCCACAATCTCCGCCACCTGAAAACTTATGGACTCGGCGCGGTGCCCGGCCATTGAAACCGTGCGGTTTGACAATGTCATGAGCGAGTCAAATCGCGCGTTTATACGCTCCACGCGGCGGTCCAGTTCCAGCGCCGACACTTGTTTGCCAAGCGTGTCGACCGCGTCGACAACCAGTTCGGACGAGTAGGCCAGGTTGTCGCCGATACGCTGCACATTTTCGATCACTCGTGTGGAATCCAGGCGCCGCATAAAACGGCTGACCTGCCCAAGGTTGCGATCGAGTTTGGCCAGCACGGCGCGCAATGTGTCATTGGCAGCCAGGCGACGCCCCTCCTCCAGAAATGCGGTCAGAGCGTCGGATATGCCCTTGGTATCGATTTTGTTAACATTGTTAACTGCTTCGGTAAGTGCCAGCCCCAGCTGTTTAAGCCCTCCCGGCGCCGAAGGCACTACGGGATACTCAGGTTTAAAACTCAGCGAGGGATGAGCGTCGATAAGATCCTGCTCTTCGGCGTCGGGGAAAAACCCCTCCAGATATTTTTTACCGGTAATGCCGAGGTATTCGGCGCGCACGCGCATTGACGAACGAATCTCCGCACCGGGTTCAATCTGCATTATCACTTCTACCAGCACGCCGTCGGGCGCTACGCGCACTTCCTGGATTGTGCCGATGGGCACTCCCTGGTACTTGACGGGATTGCCTGGTTCGAGGCCCTCGACCGACGCGTCGAAATAGGTCGCGTAGAGACTGGGTTTTTCGAAGAAATCGACCGCGCCGACGTAGATGATCGTCGCGGCCATTCCCAGCACGCCGACGATCACAAACAGGCCGATGAGGAAGGTCTGGTTGTCGCGTCTGGTGGGAATCTCAGCCATTATTGCTTTCCTCCTGCGCCTGATTTTCTGTTTGTCTCCGTGTTTCAACGCTCAAATCTTCGGACCTGTTGCGATGAAAAAAGGCACGAACGCGCGGGTCCCGTGAATGCGTACGCAGTTCATGTGGGCTGCCCTCGGCAATGATGCCGTGCGTCGATTTGTCCAACATGATGACGCGTTGCGCTATGTTAAAAATGCTGTCCAGTTCGTGCGTCACCACAAGCATGGTTGTATTCAGGATTTCGTTCAGTTCAATGATGAGTGTGTCCAGCGCCGCCGAGGTGACCGGGTCGAGCCCGGCCGAGGGCTCGTCGAAGCCGAGTATCTGCGGATCAAGCGCCATTGCGCGCGCCAGGCCTGCGCGTTTTTTCATCCCGCCGCTGATCTCCGACGGTAAAAATCCGGCGTAGCCGCTTAGGCCCACGGAGGCCAGTTTGACGTCGATCAGGGAACGAATTTCAGGCGTGTCCAGCGTCGTGTAGGTCTCCAGCGGCAGCGCGATGTTCTCAGCCAGCGTCATCGAGGCAAACAATCCGCTCGACTGGAACAGCACGCCGAATTTGCGCAGGATTCGCAGCCGCGCGGCACGGTCCGCATTTGTGAAGTCCTCCCCCTCTATCAGCACCGTTCCGTCGGTCGGTTCCAGCAAACCGACAATGCAACGCATGAGCGTGCTTTTGCCGCTGCCGCTACCGCCGAGAATGACGAATCGCTCGCCGCGGTTGACGCGGAACGACACATCCTGCAGTACCTGCAGATCGCCGAAACGAACGCTCAGATTGCGCACTTCTATGAGGGGGACTTCACTCATGGTCGGCTCCGGGTCAGATGTTAAGCGCTTCAAAAATGAAGGCAAACACAGCATCCGACAGAATGATAAGGAAGATTGCCGTCACGACGGCCGAGGTCGTGAACTTACCGACGCTCTCCGCCCCGCCGTATACCTGCATGCCTTTGAAACAACCGACAGCGGCAATCAGGAAGCCGAACACGACGCTCTTGAACAGTCCGGTGAACACGTGCGCAAAAGTCAGTGCTTTTTTCAATTGGGTCAGGTAGACGGTTGAAGACAATTCAAGTGTGAACTCGCCGGCAAGCAGACCGCCGATTATACCGGCAAAATCGGCTATAAGCGTCAGCACCGGAATAACCAGAACCACAGCGGCGATGCGCGGCAGCACCAGGTAGGGCGTCACGTCAAAACCGAGCGAATGCAGGGCATCAAGCTCGTCTGAAACCTTCATCGTGCCGATTTCCGCGGCGTAGGATGCGCCGGAGCGTCCCGCCACGATAATGGCGGTCATCAGCGGTCCAAGTTCGCGTGTTATCGAGATTCCGGTCAGGTTGGCCAGGTAGACGTCCGCACCGAATTGTTTGAGCTGCAACGCGCCCTGATAACCGATGATCATGCCAACCAGAAAGCCGATCAGGGTGACGATCGGCACGGCGGCGACGCCCGCGAGGGCAAAGAGAAATGGTAAATCTTTCCAGCGGAAATCGCCGGGTCGGCGAAGCAGGCCCAGGCCTTTAATAGTTATCTCGCCGAAAAAAGCCACAAACGCTCGCCAGTCGGCAATGGAGGCTCTGGCGGATTGCCCGATCGATTCAACACGGCGTCTGAACGCCGAGACGCGGGCCTGGGGCGGTTCTTCCGCGGGCCGTTGCAGCAGATCCAGAAAGCGGCGCATCGTCGGCGAAACGCCCTGGAAATCCAGCTCCACGTCGTGTTGATCGGCAGAATCGCGCAGTTTGCCGACCAGAACTGAAAGGTATGAGTCGTAATGTTTTACGTCGGCAAGATCAACTTCCAGCCGCTTGATTTCCGGCCAAGATCCAGCCAGCCGGGCGACCAGCGCCTTGCCGGATTGCGGAGCGTACACACTCACAGTTCCGTGGAGTCGAACGCGGGCGCGCCCGTTCTCCACGGAGAACTCGAGGTCTTCGGCCTGGCCGACTGGAGTATTTTTCATGTGCCGGGATCAATGACCAACAAAAGCCGGCTTATGCGTTCTGGTTGAAGTTGTTCTTCAGGTCCTGCCAGCAAGTGTAATAATCGTGCTGACGTTCGGCGCTGTCGATTGCGTGTTTTGTGGGCCGCACCGCAAAGCGCGTTTCGAACATAAACGCCATAGTTTTGTCCTGATAGACCGGTTTGAGCTCTTCGTTGGACGCCTTTTCAAAGGTCGCCGCATCGGGACCGTGGCCGGCCATGCAGTTGTGCAGCGACGCTCCGCCGGGTACAAAACCCTCGGCTTTGGCATCGTATTGCCCCGTTACGAGTCCCATGAATTCGCTCATGAAGTTGCGATGGAACCAGGGCGGACGGAAGGTGTGCTCCATAACCATCCAACGCGGCGGAAAAATCACAAAGTCGCAGTTGGCCGTTCCGGGGGTATCGGAGGGCGCAGTCAGCACGGTGTAGATCGACGGATCCGGGTGATCAAAGGTGACGCTGTTGATACAGTTGAATGTCGTCAGATCGTACTTGTAAGGTGCGTAATTTCCATGCCAGCCGACGACGTCGAGCGGCGAATGACCAATTTCGGCCTGCCACAGATTGCCCTGGAATTTTGTCAGAAGTCGGAAGTCGCCTTCGCGCTCTTCGTAGGCGGCTACCGGCGTCAGGAAGTCGCGCGGATTGGCCAGACCGTTGGCGCCGATCGGCCCCAAATCCGGCAACTTGAACTGCGCGCCGTAATTTTCGCAGATATAGCCGCGCGCTTCGCCGTCGGGCAGTTCAACCCGGAATTTTACGCCACGCGGAATTACGCAAATTTCCTGCGATCCGACTTCCATGATGCCCATTTCAGTCTTGATAAGCAGGCGGCCCAGCTGCGGCACAATCAGCATTTCACCGTCGGAATTGTAAAAGAACCGATCGGTCATATCCTTGTTGGCCACGTAGACGTGAATCCCCACGCCGCTGTGCGACGCGGCGTCGCCGTTACCACCCATACTGATGATACCGTCGATGAAATCGGTCGGTGTCTCGGGCAGCGGCTGCGGGCTCCAGCGCAGCTGGCTGGGCGTCGGCGGCACATCGTTGAACGGCGTACTGAGGAAAGTCGGATGGCCCAGGAATTCAAAGGGTTTGTGCACGACGGAGGGGCGAATCCTGTAGAGCCAGGAGCGCTTGTTTGCTCCGCGCGGCATGGTAAAAGCCGTTCCACTCAGTTGTTCGGCATAGAGCCCGTGATTGACTTTCTGAGGCGAATTCTGTCCTTGCGGCAAGGTCCCGGGGAGCGCTTCGGTCGCGCATTCATTGCCAAAGCCGGACATGTAGTGCAGTTCCTGATCGGCCATCTTTTTACTCTCCCGCTAATGTTCGTTCAAAGGCCAAAGAAGCAGTTTCAATGCTGCAAATGTACAAAAAAACGTCGCGACGGAAGCTGACATGCTGCCGCGGGAAATACAAGAAGCGTGCAGGGTTTTCGGGGCGTATGATATTGTGCGCCTGACAAATGGACAGACCTCGGTCACTACGTAGAAATACGGATGAGCTGTGAGCCCTGAGGGCTCACAGCTCATCCGTATTTCTACGTAATTTTGGGATTATTTGCGCATCACGCCGCCGCTCAAAGGCCAACTCGGAGCGTTCAGACTGGAATGCTGCCCACCTGACGTCATGCGGTTTAATGTACGACGCTCAGAGCTTTGGCGCGTTTCTGTCCGTCGGCTTCGAGCAGGACGTAGTAGCGGCCGGGCGCCATGTTAAAGCGCGAAGTGCTCAGACTAAAGGTGTTGCGGCCGGGCTGCAGTTCGCGATTGTTAAACACTTCGGCGACGACGCGGCCCTGAAGATCCACAACCTTCAGATTGGCGCGGATAGTTCTCTCGGCCCGCACCGCCACAGTGGTTTGAGACTCGACCGGGTTCGGGTACGGCTCTTCAAGTTCAAATGTTGAAAGAACGAGTTGCTCGCGTCCTCCAACATCGGATGAAACGTTTGTGCTGTACATACCGCCGCCGTGAGTGGCGACCGCGATGTAACCGTCGCTCGAGCGCGAAGTGATCATCGTTACCACCGTGTTGCCGATGAGATCCGGCGCTTCGCGCGCCCAGACAGTGTTGTCGCCGTCTACAAATGACGTGGAATAGAGGCCGGTGGAAGTGGCCACAAAGTAGAACGTGTCCTCACCGTCGTGAACAATCTCCGCCCAGCGCGTGGACGGACCGGCGCCGCTGCCGTCGGGATTTTCCTCCAGGTTGCCGGAGATGGATTGCCAGGTCTCCCCCGCATCCCAGGTGGCCCAAAGACTGCGGATGCCGTAACTGGTGTAAACAAGCACGACGTGATCGCCATCCTGCGGATCTACGGCTATGCATTGCAGGAACGACGCACCTGACGGCAGCCCTTTGCCCGCACCGATGTTTTCAAACTCGGCGTCGTCCTGATCCGCGTTGTCCACACGCAGGACCGCTCCGTTAAGCGCTCCGGCATAGATGCGGTTTGCAGGTGTTGTAGCGACGGCAATAGCCGTGTAACGACCGTCAACATTTGAGTTTTCAAGCTTGTGCCAGTTGATGGGCGTCGCATTGCGATTGCCGTTGGGGATTTCCGACAGATTGTCGTTGCGCCAGATGAAATCGCCGGCCAGGACATACATGATGCGATCGTCGTTGGGATCCATCGCAAATGGATTGATGAAGAGGTAGTCACGGCCGCCGATGGGATCTACGCGCGCCGTATCGGTCGGGAAACCGTTTTCGTCCAGACGATAGCGGTACATCGGCCCCTGTTGGATCGATGTGTAATAAGCCGTTGCGTTTTCGGCCACAGCCTGGAACGCGCCGTCGGCGCCGCGCATGCGCATCCAGGGAGCGTTGCCGTCGCCTTCAAACGTATACCAGGTGCCGCGATCCTGCAGACCGCCCATCAGGAAATTCGAACCGGGCGTCGACTTGTCGATCGCCAACGTATAGAATTGCGTTGTTGTCAATCCGTTGTTCAGATTCTCCCACTCGTGAGGCTGGGCCAGGTTGTTTTCACTGCGCCAGACGCCCGCGTCGTTGGAACTTAACATCCGGTTCGGATTGTCGGGATAAAACTTCAGGTTGTGCTGATCGGCGTGGTGGTTGGGATAGTCGATGTACTGCCCCAGCGTCGCACCAAAACCGCCGATGCGCGTTGTGTTGTTAAGCGAGGTAAATCCGTCCGTCGAGCGGAACAGCGCCGTTCCACCGATGTAAACCGTGTTGACATCATTGGGATGCGAACGCACGATCATGTTGTATGACGTCTGCGTGTTGAGCGTTCCACGACCCGCAAGCGCGGGCAGGTTTTGCCAGCGCTCTTCCCACACGCCGTTTTCACCGCTGCCGTCGCCGCCCAGGTACGTGTACTTCAGGAATGTCACGTCGCGGAAACCATAGCCGGGCGTGTTGGCATAGAAATACACCACGTTTTCGTCGGCGGGAGCAATGTCGAGAACGATGCGGCGCACCGTATGCGGCCCGAGCAGAACATCCGGCGAAATGTCCGTCCAGTTGACGCCGTCCGTCGAACGGAACACACCGTCGGTTGCGCCTTCGGAACTGAAGGTGGCGTAAAACACACCGGTCGGACTGACGGCGATGTCTGTAAACTGAGAACTGCCCAGTTGATCGCCGAGAACCTGAGTCCAGGAACCGCCGCCGTCCGTACTGCGCTGAATTCCGCTATGCGTCGCGACGTACAGTTCGCCGACGCCTTCGGCAACCGGGTTAACAACAACGCGCCAGCAGATGTCGAAGGGCGAATCAAATACTACGGAATTGGCTCCCGCCGTCGATTCAAGTCGATTCCAGCTGCGGCCGCCGTTTTCGGACTTAAACACACCGGCGCCAAAATAGAACGACACTGCGCCGGAACTGCTGGAAGCGGAATTGCCGACGAGCTCGCCGCTGCAGTAATACCACTCGTGCTGATGCCCGTTCCGCGTATCCTGCGTCAGATCGGTAACGCTGTGAATCTGGTTCGGCTCGGTCGTTTTGGTCCACGAAGCACCGCCGTCTTCGGAACGCCACAAGCCGCCTGAAACAGCCCCGGCAATCAGCACGTCGGGATTACTCACATCGATGCCGATAGCGCGGGTCCGGCCGGACACATTAAACGGACCGCGTTTGGTCCAGTTGAAGATCGGCTCACCGGATACGACGTCCCCTACTTTGGCCAGCGATTTAACCGGCAATGTTGCGGCGAAGTTGCGTTCGCGCACGGCAATATTTGGCGGGAAATCGCCTGTGTTCGGATCGCGCAGCTGCAACCACTCAAAATCGGCGCGGGCATAGGGATTATCCTCCGTGCCGATGCTTGGGCCGCGTTCTTCCACATCAGGAAGCTCAGGCGCCGGAGCAAAGTGCTGCAGGAGCAGCGCCGCCACGACCATACTTAACATTATGGTCGGTTGCAGCAGTGACAGGTTTCTGGTTTGAGCGCTCTTCATAGTTTTGCTGTATTTGTTTAATTGTGACGTTCAATTCAATGATAAACAAGAAGGTCATGAAAAGCAGACCCCAAAAGGGGCTGCGCCGGACAGGCCGTGTGAACGCCTTGTTTAAGGCGCTGCAACTACAATCGCCGCATCATGCGACGTGCCGTCGGAGTTTACGCGCAGAAGGTATACACCCGCCGGGATGTTAACATTGTCCGCGTTCAGTTGCGACCATTCCAGGAAGGCCGAACCGGCTGCAAACCAGGCCGCGGGACGATGCAAAACCAGTCGTCCATCGCGGGCAAAAAGACTGAACTCAACCTGACCGGCAGCTGCCTGCGTCCACTCAAGACGCGCCGCTGCGGTTTGTTCGGCATTTAAAGGATGAGGAGCAATTGTCAGATCGATTGCGTTGTTTAATGGCGCGTCCACGGAAGTTGAGGGAGATTCTTCGATGACGTGCCGGGTGTTAACCGCCATATCGTCGAGCGTCACAATGTCTCCGCTGGGAAACTCGACCGTGATGTCTGTGATAAGCTCGGCGTCGCCCAGGCCGAAGCAGGCTTCCATGCATGACTGCGAAATAGGACCGGAGCGAACGGAAATAACGCGCATTTGCTCGACCGTTTCACCGCCGATTTCGGCGCGGACGCGCACGATGGAACCAACGCCAAATCGATTGGATCCATAACCGCGCAGAGCGACTTTAACCCAGTTGTTGCCGTTGCCCTGGTTGCGATAGAGTTCGTTGTTTTCGCCGCCGCGATTGCTGATGTAGAGATCGAGAAAACCATCGTTGTCGATATCAGCCCAGGCTATACCGGTGGATTCGCCGACGTTCTGCGTCATCGGCTCATCGGTGACGCGCGTAAACGCGCCGGCGTCGTTGCGATACAGGAAGTTGCGATCGCCGGTATTACTTATGATCAGGTCCAGATCGGCGTCATTGTCGTAGTCGCCCCAGGCGGCACTGACACAGGCGCCGCCTTCATTGCTGGGCAGTTCTTCGCTTTCCCAGGCAAAAAAGCCGCTGCCAACGTTGCGATAGAGAATATTGTATTCATTGCTGTGAACGAGCAGCGCATCGATGCGACCGTCGTTATTGTAGTCGCCCCAGGCAACCCCGCGAGCGCGCCCCTGAATCAGCGGCAAAGCTCCGCCCAGACGACGGGTCCAGCCATTGCCGTTGTTGCGATACATTACGTTGGCTTCGCGGTCATTGAAAACGTACAAATCGAGGTCGCCGTCCGAATCGACATCGATCCAGGAACAACCGCGACTTTCGTTGCGATCTTCGGTTATCTCCAGACCCTGGACGCGGGTAAAACCCTCGCCGCGACTGTTGTGGAACAGAAAATTGCGCTCGTTGTCGCGATTGACGACCACCAGGTCGAGAAAGCCGTCGAGGTCGTAGTCGCCGATATCGCCGTCGAGCGAACTGCCGGCAAAAACACTTTCATCAATGCCGTCATTGACATGCGGTCCGGAGTTGACTTCCTGGAACACGGTTGCCGTTTCGGGGCCGATATTGATGAAGAAGAAGTTGTGCTGGTAGTCGCGGTTGACGACGTACAGATCGAGGAAGCCGTCGTTGTTCATGTCGGCCCAGAGTCCGCTCTGAGACATGCCCGGCCGTTCGGTAATGGCAAAGCCGTCGGAATCGATAAAGTTGCCGGAGCCGTCGTTGATGTAAAAGAAGTTGCGTTCGGGCTCGGCGGTTGTTCCTTCATTGGAGATATAGAGGTCCGGGTAACCGTCGTTGTTGACGTCTACCAGGCTGCATCCGTAGGAATCACCGCCGTCCTGCACGGACGGGTCGTCGAGGTCGCGCACAAACATCTGCGCGGCGGCAGTGGGCGCCACAAGACCGGCGAACACAAGAACAAGCAGACCGCGCACAATGCCGGCCTTTGATTTCTGCGCAATATTCATTCAGAATCCCGATAGACGTGCTGAAAAACACTGGTGGCCGCGAGGTTCCGCGTCCTTTCAGGGCCCCGCACCGACCCGAAGCGCGAAATTTACAAATTAATTCGAGCTTCGCCATATAGCAGTCGGCCGGATGCCGACCGGAGCAAAAACCGGACGGCAGCAGGCTATCAGACACAGTCTGGACGGGCAGAGTTCCCGGTGCGGCATGTTGACGAGGTACGGTATGCGATTCAAGCCGCGCGGCGAGCTTGCACGCACAGAAGTAACCAAACGGCGGGCTCAGACATAATCCGGCAGGAAAGTTTCTCAATCTTGACGACGGATGATAAATTGGACATCCGGTTGTAAACAGGACCCAAATTCGGGACAGACTTAATGACTTTATACAACGAAGATATGACCGACTTGAAACGCACTTATCGATTCCCGGCGCTCTTGATAACTGTTTGTTTGCTGGCGGGATTTTCCGTCGCGTGTGAAACGGAGGACGACGACTGCTACGAGGGCAGCGGCACTCTGCAGACCTACGAAGTGGAACTGGAGGACTTCTCTGAATTGCGCATTAGCGGAAGCGCAGACGTCATCATCCGCCAAAGCGACACGACATCGCTGCGGGTGACGACTGACGACAATCTTTTCGAGCGCTACACTTTCAAGCACAAAAAGGACGAGTTGCACATTACCAACGAGGGCTGCATCAGCACGAGTCATCCGCTGCGCGTTTTGCTGACGATTGACAATCTGGACCTCATCACGCTGACGGGCTCCAGCTCGCTGACTTCGATTGACACGCTTGAGTTCGACGACCTGCAATTGGTGGTTACGGGCACGGCGGACATCAATGTGGACATGATCAACGACGAACTGGAATCGACAATCAGCGGCAACGCGGACGTGGTATTAAGAGGCGAATGCGGTCTTCACACGGTACGCGTGCGCGGCAACGCCAGCATCAATGCTGAGGACTACGAAACCGAGCGCACGATAATTGATATCTCCGGCAACGCCAACTGCCGCGTCTGGGCGACCGACGAACTGGACGTCAAGATCTCGGGCACGGGCAACGTCGCTTACCGCGGCAACCCGCAGGTTGACAGCGACATCAGCGGTGCAGGCAATCTTACCCGCATTCCCTGAGGCTGGAATACGGCGCTGCCGCAGCCTGAATCAACAAGCGATAGACGTCCGTTCCGCGCAGGCGGGGCGGACGTTTTTGGTTTGAGGCGGCCAGCGAACCACGGGATGTTATTACGACCAGGTTTTCCGGGGATAATCGCTGCGGAGCTTCGGGCACACAGCTGAGTTGCCGCGAAGCTTCCCGGCGCTTCCGGAATCAAAGACCGCGTTTACCTTCGGTACGCTCCATGAATTTATTGTTTGTCGTGCAGTGGAAGGTGATGACGCGAATGACGCGAATGACG
>CAYULF010000006.1:158055-268299 GCA_964445695.1 uncultured Hyphomicrobiales bacterium
CGGATGACGCGGATGACGCGGATGACGCGGATGACGCGGATGACGCGGATGACGCGGATGACGCAAAGTTAGAAGTCTTTGATTCTGAGACTGAACGGTAAAATCATCGGTTTTTTGAGTGAAATCAAAGGGGCCCCACCCCCGGCCTCCGCCGCCATAACTTTTTCACTTCATTCCAGCCTCAAACCCTCCGGCTACGAACTCAAGGGTTCCCGGATTCTGCGGCTCGAGGCCGTTGTTTTTCGCTCGCGGGTTCCCGGCACGTGCGTCCCCGCTCTGAGGCCATTCTACGCACATGACGCTCGAAAACCATGGCTGAAAAACTGAACGACGTCCGGTACATGGTTGAGCGGGCGATTTTGGCCTGTGAACGGACAGACCGACAACAGACCTGCGGCCTGGAGACTTCAATCCCGAGGACAAACAATATCCTCAAAAAGCGAGCGGCGCAACGGAGTGAGACGCGCTGCAATCAGGAAGCCAGAGCAAGCTTTGTGCCGAGCTGAGGTTCAACAACACTGAAACGAGCTCTGCGGCGTTTGTATGCGCGTTTGTGCGCCGAACCAAATTCGCTAAGTTGTGCACATACCATCCAGATGAGTTTTCGGCCTGAACACACAGTTCGAGAAAGCAGGTTTGCCGCAGCGTGAGCGTCAGCGTCCAAAACAATAACATGCACTTCATAGGCCGGGCGGCCGAGATAGCCGTGTTCCGCTCCGTCCTGACGGACAAAACGGAGCCCGTAAAGGCGCTGTACATCCACGGCCCCGGCGGCACCGGAAAAACAACCCTCCTGAAAGAATGCATCCGCGTTTGCGATGAATGCGACGTGGACCACGCCCTGTGGGATTCGCGCGACTTTGAGCCGTCCATCAACGCATTTCTGGAATTCCTGGCGCGCAGGCTGAACCTGGCCGAAGACGAGGACGTGCTCGCTGCGCTGCAAACGGTCAGCCAACGGTTTGTACTGTTTCTGGACACCTTTGAAATGCTGCAAGCGCTGGACAACTGGATCCGCGACGAGTTTATCGGACGCGTGCCGGACAACATGATGGTGGTGCTGAGCGGACGCGCCACGCCCTCGACCTCCTGGCGTGCAGCGCCCGGATGGCGGCGAAATATCAAACCGCTGGCGCTGCGCAACCTGAATTCGGACGACGGACGCAGCTACCTGAGCCTGCGCGACGTTCCCGACAACCAGCACGAATCGGTCCTGAAATTTACGCATGGGCATCCGCTGGCGCTGGCGCTGGTTGCCGACGCCTTTGCGCAGCATCCCGGACTGGACTTTCAGCCCGAACAGACGCCGGACGTCATTCAGGCTCTGCTGGAACAATTTGTGGAAGAAACGCCCGGTCCCTCCCACCGCGCGGCGCTGGAAGCCTGCGCGCTGGTGCGATCCACGACGGAAAGTCTGCTGAAAACGCTGCTGGCGGCGGACGATGTACGCGAGCTGTTCGACTGGCTGCGCAGCCTGACGTTTATGGAGGCGGGGCCGACGGGACTGTTCCCGCACGATCTGGCGCGCGAGGCCCTGATTGCCGATCTGCGCTGGCGCAATCCCGACCGCTATGCCGAGCTGCACGAACGCGCGCGCAGCTATTACCTGCAACGCCTGAAACAGACAGGCACGGGACGGCAACTGGCGCTGTTCGACTTCCTGTTTCTGCATCGCGCCAATCCGGTAATCCACTCCAATTTTGAGTGGCAGACGGCCGGCATGCTGCGCCAGGACGTGCTGCAGGAATCGGACCTGAACGTGGTGCTGGACATGCTGCGCCGTCACGAAGGCGAAGAGTCGGTCAAGCTTGCTCAACACTGGTACGAGCGGCAAGCCCAAAACTTTTTTGTTTATCGCGATGCCTCGGGAGCGCCACAGGGATTTTTAACCGCTTTCAAGCTCAGTTCGGACGACAGCTCCGACAAGGAAATTGACCCCGCCGCCAGAGCCTGTCTGGCTTACCTGGAGAAAAATGCACCGCTGAGGCCCGGCGAACAGGCAACGCTGTTCCGGTTCTGGATGGATCGGACTGAGTACCAGCGCGTGTCGCCGGCCCAGGGAGCGATTTTTGCAAGTTTTCTGCGCCACTACCTGACCACGGCGCGCCTGGCCTTCAGCTTTCTTCCCTGTGACGATCCGGCCTACTGGCTGGAAGGGTTCTCACACGCCGACAAAATGCGGCTGGAGGAGCTCGACTTCGACCTGAACGGGCATCGCTACGGCATGTATGGTCACGACTGGCGCAAACGACCGCCCTCCGTCTGGCTGGATCTGATGGCGCAGCTGGAACTGTCCGGCGATGCGCGTACCGCCCCTTCGCTGCAACCGCCGCCACTGGTGGTGCTCAGCCGCGAGGATTTTCAGTCGGCGGTACGCACGGCGCTGCGCACGCTGGGTTCGTTCACCGAATTGCAGACAAATCCCCTGCTCAAGTCGCGCGTTGTCGCGGACCAGATCGACAGCGACGTCAGTTTTGCCGAGAAAGCCGCCTGCCTGCAGTCCTTGCTGACGGAGATGGTGGAACAGCTCAGGGAAGCGGTCAGCGATGAAGAAGTCCACAAAACGGTTTATTGCACTTATATCAACCCGATCGGCACACAGGAAGAAGTCGCCGATGCACTCAATCTGGCGTTCAGCACCTATCGGCGCCGCCTGCGTAAAGGAATCGAAGCTGTAACCGAGCTGCTGTGGCAGCGCGAAATCACCTGATCCCCACCGCGTGATCCTCACTTTTCCGCCTGAACATCATCAAAAACCGGCTTTTTTTCACTTTGATCGCAAAGTGAACAGAAAGTGAACAGTACCTGACCTGTCGGGTGAACAGTCTCACGCCTAATTTTACCATCAAGCAACAAACGTTGATTGCGACGGCGACAAAGACCGGCAACGGACACGGGCGCAACGCACAACATCAACATCGAAATTCACGGTATTCGGCGACATTCGACAACATTTGTCCAACCGTGCGGGCACGGCAAACCTGCTACTCCAACACACTACTGAAACAACAACGGCAAGTGTTTAAACGGCGGAGCGCAAAGTCTCCACCGAAAATCCATACATCAAAGAATGAAAGGCCGGCGTACATCCACCGGACCAAAAACACTTAAACAATCCGAGAACCAGGCTGAACGCGGTTCTCTGCGTCTTGTGCCATTGACGAGAGAACACATGCGATCTGTGCTACGGTCCGGTGGATGTTTATTGGTCGCCCTTTCAGCTGTCGCAGAAACAGCACAGCGTTGAAGAACCTGTTAATTAACCCGAGGACTTCCCATGACTACATGTTATCGACCATTGCAGCGCATCGTTTTGCCTGTATTGTTAAGTCTTGTCATCGCCGCTTCCGCGCTGGCTTCAAGCCACCGCGAAGCGCCGCTCATCAGCAACGATCCGCTGGCGGACAATACCGACCTGTACGCTTTCCGCAGCCCGGACAACCCCAACACAATCACGGTCATCGCAAACTTCATTCCATTTGAATTGCCGGAAGGCGGACCGAACTATTATTCGTTTGGTGAAAACATTCGCTACGAAATACACATAGACAACGATGTTAACACGCCGGGCGACGACATTATTTATCGCTTTACATTTGAGCAGATGAACGAAGATCCCACGACCTTCTTCCGCATTCGGCTCGGCGCGGAAAACATGAAAACAACGTACATGGCTGAAAAGAGCGTGGACGGCGGACAGACCTTTACTGTCATAGTTCAAAACGGCGTCGTTCCGCCGCCGAATATCGGTGTTCGTTCAATCGAGTCGGCTGTCGGACTTAACACAACTTATGAACAGTTGATGGCGGACGCCGTAGCTTCGGCCGACGGCGGCGGCGGCGAGCAGATCTTCTGCGGACCGGTCGACGATCCGTTCTTTGTCGATCTGGGCGGCATCTTTGATCTCGGCGCCATCCGCAGCAAGGACGCCGAAGGCGACATGAAAGCTCGCGACGGCCTGGCCGGTTTCAACTGCCATACTATCGCCCTGCAGATTCCAATCGCCACGCTGCAAAAAGACGGCAAATCCGCCGATGAGGCCGCCAATATTCTGGACTCCGACTTCATTATCGGCGTCTGGGCCTCTGCTTCGCGCCCGCAGATTACAACGCTGCGCACGGACGGTCAGAAACCCGACGTTTCCGGTGACTGGATTCAGATTTCACGCCTCGGCATGCCGCTGACGAACGAAGCCGTGATTCCCGTCGGCGATAAAAACCTGTGGAACGCCACCTCACCCTACGATACTGAGGGCGAGGCAATGTTCCAGCAGTACTTCGTCAACCCCGAGCTGGCGCTGTACATGGACGACAGCCAGTTCGGCGCGGCCGTTCCGGGCTTTGAGCTGCTGCGCATCCAGACGAGTTCGCTCGGTGCTTTTGACTTCCGCAACGGCAAGAACGGCCTCTTCGGACTGCCGGAAGAAGCCCGCATGGGTACCGCGCTTTCCGACGACGTTTTTGGTCCCTTCCTGCTGCGCGAAGGCGAGCCGCGTTCGGCCGACCTGCTGCCGATATTCTACACCGGCGTACCCAATCTGGCGCCCTATCAATTGGCCACAGGTAAAAGCAACGGTCCGCTCAGCGAAGGCAAACCGTTCATCAACAACTTCCTGCCGACCTTCGGCGACGCGCTGCGTCTGAATATGGCCGTGCCGCCGACGCCGCGCGACGATCCCGATTTCAGCTCACTCGGTCTGGTGCAGGCGGCGGTGCTTGGCCTGACGGACGCGCGATTTAACACAAGCGCCGAGCTGCAGATGATTCCGAACATGGACGGCTTCCCCAATGGTCGCCGACTGGAAGACGACGTAACGCGCATCGAACTGCAGGCCGTTTCCGGCGTGGTGCTTGCCGCTGTGGGACTTTGGTACGACGACTTTGACGGTTCCAACCCGGTGACGCAGGACCTGCTCGACGTGCTGACATTCTCGGCCGGCCCCGAAGCCAACGACCTGCCGCTGCAGGAAAACTGGCCTTTTATGGCCCCGCCGCATCGCGGCTACGATTACGATCGCGTCGTGACCTCCGTCAACCAGGAAGGCGACGGTTTCGGCGGCGGCGCGCTCGGCATTCGCCCGCCGGAAGCTATGTTCATCGGTGAAAACTTCCCCAACCCGCTGACGACAGTCACGACCCTGCGTTTTCACTTAAACAACAGCGGTCGGACAATGCTCAACATCTACGATGTACGCGGCAACTTTGTCGGCACCATCTTCGATGAAAACCTGACGCGCGGTGACTATTCCTCCGAATGGCGCCCCGATCAGTCGTACGGATCCGGCGTGTACATTGCCCAGCTCAGCGTGGACGGCCGCGCCGTCGACAGTATGAAGTTAAACGTGCTGCGTTAAACCGGCATCAGTAAATCATCGATCACCGCTGCGGGACGCCTCCCCGGACGGCCGGCGTCCCGCAGATCTTCACGATTAAACCTACAGGAAAGAAGCATGAATTTGTTTAACTCCAATCGAGCGATTTCTCTTTTGTGTTTGACAGCCGCTTTGTTTATCAGTATGGCTCTCGGCGCCGATACCGCCGCAGCCGGGACGGATTCGCCGGCGCGCGATATACCGGCTTTGCTGGACCGCAGTCCGGGACTTGACAACAGTGAATTTCAGCGCGTGCGTATGCGCTATGCCGAACTCAATCAGCGATTGTTAAACAACGGCGATGACGTCGATGCATATATCGAAACGGCCCGGATTTTCATGAGCGAGGCACGCATCACGGGCGAACACCCCTACTACTATCCCGCTGCGCTGCACCTGTCAAACGTCGCACTTGAACTCGCCCCCATGAAATACGAAGCCCTAGTGTCGCTCGGTTCTGTTCAGATGTCGCTGCACAAATTTCGCGATGCACTTGCAAGCGCGCGGCTTGCTATCGGCGCGTCACCTGATCGCGCAACGGCTTACGGCATACTCTGCGACGCCTCGCTGGAACTGGGCGACTATACTGCAGCCGTTCAGGCCTGCGACCAGATGGCGCGCCTCCGTCCGGACCTGCGCTCCTATGCCCGCATCTCGTATCTGCGCGAAATTCACGGCGACATGCCCGGCGCGGTCGAAGCGATGCAGATGGCTGTGAATGCCGGCATTCCCGGCAGCGAAGAACGCGCCTGGGTGCAAACCACGCTCGGCAATCTCTACCTGAAAACGGGCAATGCAACAGCGGCACAGCAAGCGTTTTATCGGGCCGCACTCGAACGCGATCAATATCCTTTTGCATTGGCCGGTCTGGCGCGCGTACAGGCAATGCTGGGCAATCCGGCGCAGGCTTTTGAACTGCTGGAAACAGCGGCGGAGATGGCCCCGGAATTTTCCTTCCTGCAACTCAAGGCCGACCTGCTGCGCGCAGCGGGAGAAGATGAGCGAGCGGATGAGCTGCTGGCCGAAATAGAATCCATGCTGGCGGAAGACGAGGCGGCCGGCCATGTCATGGACCGCGAGTTTGCCCTGATGTATTCCGACCACGGAATTAAACTGGAGGAAGCGGCGACGCGGGCCTCAAAGGAACTGGCCAAACGCCCCGACAATATCGATGCGCAGCACACGGCGGCAATCGTCGCGCTGCACACCGGGCGGCCCGCGGAGGCGCGCGAACTCATCCGCAAAGCGATGCGTTTGGGCAGCGCCGACCCCGTCATGACAGCTCATGCCGGTTTGATAGAGGCCGCTCTGGGCAATCGAGATCAGGCTCTGAAACTGCTGGAGAGCGCCGTGAGCGCCAATCCTTTCCTGCCCGTTCTGCTGAAGCGGGAAGTGTTTAACACGTTAAATGCTCTTTCCTGAGGTGATGCAATGCAGCCTGGTTTTCCGTCTGCGCTTTGCGTCAATAACGGTGAATCTGTACTTGGTCCGGTGGTGTGCCGCGAAATTCGGAAGACGACGACGGAAGAGATAGCGGCATTCTGATTCACCGCTCCCCTGCGCAAGCGTGTGTTCAACAAAGATTGACTCGGGGTTCCAGGCTCAACGCCAGGCGTCTGTTTCGCACCGCGGAGCAGGCGCCTGTTTGTTTAAACAGCTACCTGCAATAACAAACGCCCCGCGACCTAAAAAGTCCACGAGGCGTTGTCAGGAGCAATCTGAATTTGTTGTATCGTCACTTCTTAACGTGTAATGACGAGCGGTCCGCTCTGCACTCCGTTCTTGCCGACGACACGAAATTGATACACGCCGCTGCTTAAGTTGTATATGTCGGCGTCTACAGTGAATTCGTGCTTACCGGCGCTCAGTTGACCTTCGAAAAGGCGTCCTACTTCACGTCCTGTATTGTCGAGCAGGTAAATCACGACGTCGCTGTATTGCGGCATATTCACGCTGATCGTCGCCTGGTCTACTGCAGGATTCGGATATATTTCGATCATCGATTCGTCGACGTCCAGTCCTTCGCGCAGTAAAACATCGTCCTTATGACTGCCCTCAGCCTGCCGCATGTCTCCACCGAATAATTCTTCCGTTCGCCCATTCCATAGAAATACCATCGCCAATGCGTGCGGTCCATCCATCGCTCCAATACTCCAGCCGCGATGACCTCTGTGCTGTCGAGATTCCCGGCGGCGATGATGGTGCGAGTTTCCATCTTCAAGTTCATTGTCGCCGCTTTTGGACATTTCCCGCGTTTCCTCCACCTCCGGAAACGGTTTCGGTGGGTTTTCCGGAGAATAAACTGATTCTCCCTCCAGACGAGCTTTCAATTGCTGAAGGCGACGTTGACCTGCTTCACCTGCCGCAGCCAGTTCATCGACATGAGCTGCTTCCCATTTCCGGACCAGCGCCAGTGCTCCGGTTTTCATGTCGGACTTTTTGGTTGCGCCTTCTTCTCTGATCTGTTCAACAAGGGCGGGATAGCGCTGAACCAGCTCCTTCAACTCCTCGAAAAACACCATGATCTCCCGGCGTTTTGAATGCATGCTTGCGCGCTGTTCCCGCATTTTTTCGCGAAGTGCGCGGTGTTCATCTTCACTCAAGTTGCGATACTCTTCCAGCCGTTCTTTTTGAGCTGCCCTGTGCGCGGCGGCTTGCGCGCGCATTTCATTGAGCCTGGCCAGATCGTCGGCCGACAACGTTGCATCGATTGTTTGTTTCCACTGATCCAATGCCGGCGTCAGTTCCGTCCGCGCGTACTGGCGCAGTTCATTGTGCAACTTCTCAGCTGCCTCCGACCGCTCATGCGCCTGCCCCGGCACAACTGCCAGCAATGCAAGAAAAAGCCCCGTCACAAATCGTATCGACATTAATGCTACCTTCATTTCTCTCCACTCCAGGATGATGAATCACTGCTACTGATTGAACAGCTACTTAGAGCATGGCGGCATACTAATGGTTTAATCTCGACTCAAGGTTTTCACACTTTTCTCGCGGCCTGCTGCTGATCGCTTTGAGCTCCGCGCTTGCGCTTCTCGCTCAGGCTCTTTTGACTTTTCTGTTAACCAGCGGGATCGAAACATTTCAGCGTCATGCCGGCCCGCAGTTGTTAATTGCGCAATTCAAATCCCGGTGACGAACAAAAGAAAAAGCAAGCCGCCGAGCGGCGAAGCGCTCATCCGCCAATCATGCGCGTTCCAAGCGGTTCAGCCTGCGTTCAGGCATAGAAAACAACCGTTTGTGCGACAGAAAAAAGTTTGAAGTCGGTTGTGGAGGCAGATAAATACGCGAGTGAGGTTTCCCGCACAACTTATTGAGAATTAAGAAGATACCGGCGACCATTTTTTGGATATTTGACATGTGGACGTACTTTTCCCTTGATCAGGGGCCCACCCCGCCGCCACCTGAGCGCCAGGCCAAGCTTGGCATCACTAGCCGGGTGCAAGTCCCGGTCAGAGGTACAGCCATGCCTCTGTATCGAGTGTTGCGCGTGATGCGGAGTGTCTTGCACAGGCGCGAACAATTCATGTGAAGCGTACACAGAGAATCACATGGGCCACAATGGAGGCCGTCCTCCGTGAAGCCGTCAAGTCCCGAGAAGTGGGATAGTTGCAGGTGACGACAGTATAGGTGGACTGGAAGTCATGACCTTCGAAGCGTGAGAGATGGCGAGCGAACGAAGGGCCTGCCGGGATCGTGGGGCGTGGCACGTGTGAAGAGTGATGCCAGGAACCTGGGAGACCCCATGGGAGTCCTTGTAGCCTGTAAACAAGGTAGTACCGGCCAAGGTAATACGGAGGCGGTACGACGCTGCATGGGGAGTCGGATCAGTTCATAGTACTCTGCGGTCGGGAGAGCCGGCTACCTGGGGAAGGGACTGACGGTAGTTCGCAGACATCATAGAACCCATTGCCCAACAAGGACGGTTGGAATACACAATGCCAAGCTCCCTGATGTCGATAGCAGACAAGGCGCGAAGCGCGCGTCAACATCGTTTCGAGAACCTGTCGAGCATGGTGCATGCGGCGGCGCTGCGGGAGAGCTACAGGAAGCTGAACCGCAGATCGGCCACCGGCGTGGATGGGGTGACCTACGCACAGTACGGTCAACACCTGCACGCGCACCTGACAGCGCTGCACGAGAGATTGAAGCAGGATCGCTATCGGAGTAAACACGTTCGACGTGTGTACATCCCGAAAGCCTCCGGCGGGCAGCGTGCGTTGGGCATCCCGGCGCTGGAAGACAAAATCGTCCAGCAAACGGTTGCCGACATCCTGACGGCCATCTATGACAATGACTTTCTGCCGAGCAGTTACGGGTATCGTCCGGGCCGCGGCGCTCATGCCGCGGTCAAAGACCTGCATGGTGCGTTGCGTTTTGGCAACTACCACTATGTTGTTGAGGCCGACATCCGCGACTACTTCGGCAGCATAGATCACGAGATGCTGTTGAAGATGCTCTCCGAACGCATCGCCGATCGCCGTTTCCTGGGTCTGATCCGGACGTGGCTGCGAGCGGGAATACTGGAACGGGACGGACGCGTGGTTCATCCGGGCAGCGGCACGCCTCAGGGCGGCGTCGTCTCCCCGATATTGGCCAACATCTACCTGCACCATGTCCTGAACAGGTGGTTTGCCGCCGTGCGTCCGCTGTTCAGAGGACAGGCGAAGCTGTGGGTCTATGCCGACGACTTCGTTGTGGCTTTTGAGCACGAAGACGACGCACAACGGTTGTACCGCACGCTGGGCAAACGACTGGCAAAGTTCAACTTGCAGGTCGCCCCGGAGAAAACGCGACTGCTGCATTTCAGTCGGGAGCAGCCGGAGCAGAGCGAGGCGTTCAGCTTCCTCGGCTTCGAATTCCGCTGGGTACGCAGCGCTCGCGATGGAACACCGTGGATCAAACACAGTACGGACCGCAAGAAGATGCAGCGCTCGGTACAGAACATTAAACAATGGTGTCGCCGGAGGGCTCACATCGGAACACGTATGCTGATCGAAGGCCTCAACCGCAAACTGCGGGGATACGACCAATACTATGGCGTGTACGGCAACATGGATCAGTTAACCAAACTCCGACGCATCATTCGGCGCATCGTGTTTACCTGTCTGAACAGGCGCAGCCAGAAGCGAAGTTATACGTGGCAAGGATTCCGGTCAATGCTTCGGCATTGTCCGCTGTGTCCTCCACTCATACATCACTTCTGGTGGTCGGGAACCAACACGACGTGCTGACGACGGAAGCGAGGACTACTGAGGAGCCCGGTGCGGTAATTCCGCACGCCGGGATCTGTGAGGGGGCCGTCGGGAAACCGGCGGTCCTACCTCGACCGAGACGACGATTTCAGCGTTCAACACACTCCTCCCACCCTGCAATCTTCGCAAGTTTTTTTGAGTGAAACTTCCACGCCTGCCACGCGCCGCATGCTGCGCGCCGTCAACACCCAGTCTAACACATCCTTTCCAACTCTGCACGAGCAAAAAACTGAACGTAGCTCGAAACGTGGTTGAACGTAGTGATTCATTCGCTGAACGGGAGTTCAAAGCGACAAGTTAACAAGTGAAATGCACGGCGGAGGTCGCCCGGACTAAAGAGAGATCACGCGCCCGGAGTATTAACAGAAAGGTAAGTGCGGCCGCTTCAAACTCATGGTGTGCTGCCTGAATCTGATCAGCGCTATCCTGCAGTCAGTTGTGTTCGGCAAAGCCCTTTAAAATAGCGCGGGCCCCCGGTTAGAGGGCCCGTGTGTAATCATCTGTATGCCGACGATTCAGGATCAGTGTTGCGACGCGCCGGTCGCGGCTCCGAATACCTGTTTGTCTTTCGAGATCAGATCGGTCACGAAGTCGACATAGGGCTGAGCGCCGCCTTTGCGATAGCCAAAACGCGCAACCGGACGTCCCGAAGGATCGGCCAGTACAATCGTGGGATAACCGCGGATGCCGTAAATCTCCTGCCAATGAGCGTTCTGACGTTTGACGTCGTCGTCCAGCTGTTTTTTCTTCGGAAAGTCAAGCGACACAAGAACGAGGTTTTCATCGGCAAAAGCTTTGAATTCCTGCTGCGAAAACACTTCCTTGTCCAGTTTGATGCACCAGCCGCACCAGTCCGAACCCGTGAAATCGATCAACATGTATTTGCCGGAGTTGCTTGCTTCTTTGATGGCCTCGGCCATGTTGGTACGCCACATTTCACCGCCGCCCGGCATCGTTGCGATAGCCGTCGTCGCTGCGAAAAGGGACACGAAAAGAATCATCATCCTTTTCATTTTCATTCTCCTTCCATTAACAGAGTAGTAGTTTTACAAGGTTGTTTTCGAATTTAATACGGAGCAAACACCCGCATACGCTCCCGGGTTCCGCCTGTTGCGCGAAACATCGGTACCGCCGGGATGTTGAGGCCGGCCGAAAACCGCGACGAATTCGGGGCCGGATCGGTCCTGGTAGACCTGTCAGGCCAAAGCCTCGTTGATGAGCTCCGTTTGTTCGTGCTGGTGCACGCTGTTGTGGCCGGTGGCCGGACTTGCGCCGGCGCGCCGCCCGATGTACCGCAGTCGGGGTCGCTGCGGAAATTCGTCGAGCAGGTTCGCCTGAATAAAGGTCCAGGCGCCCATATTTTTCGGTTCTTCCTGCACCCAGCAGAACTCCGCATTGGAATAGCGGTCGAACAGCTCCTCCAGGCGCTCCACGTGCAGCGGATACAGTTGCTCGACGCGCACAAGCGCTACATCGTCAACCTTGTTCCTGGCTCGCGCCGTTTCCAGGTCAAAATACACTTT
Source organism: uncultured Hyphomicrobiales bacterium (assembly GCA_964445695.1). Taxonomy (GTDB): domain Bacteria; phylum Bacteroidota; class Ignavibacteria; order Kapaibacteriales; family UBA7675; genus JAUIKM01. The sequence goes on from CAYULF010000006.1 coordinate 170,205, forward strand.
ACCGCTGCACAGACAAACGCGTCGCACCCTGGCTGCATCTTTTATCTGCACATCGTCGATAATTTCCTGGTAGCCCTGTTTGCTGAAGTCGTCCAGCGTCGAGATCGGTCGGCGCAGGTTGGCTTTCGGCGTAAAGATTATCAGCGGCTTGCGGAAAGAACGCTTGACCTGACGTCGCACAGCGTGGAAGTAGTTGGCCGGCGTCGTGTAGTTCGCCACCACCATGTTGTCCTCCGCCGCCAGCTGCAGAAAACGCTCGATGCGCGCGCTGGAGTGCTCCGGACCCTGGCCTTCGTAGCCGTGCGGCAGCAGAATCACCACGTTGGACGTCTGCCCCCACTTTTCTTCGGCCGATGAAATGAACTGGTCGAAGATCACCTGCGCGCCGTTGGCGAAGTCGCCGAACTGCCCTTCCCAGAGCACCAGCCCTTCGCGGCAGACCACCGAGTAACCGTACTCAAAACCTACCACCGCCACCTCGGACAGCGAACTGTCATACACGGCAAATTGCGCCTGATTCTCGGGCGCCAGGTTGTTCAGCGGATAAAACTCGCGCTCGCTCTGCTGGTCCACCAGCACCGCATGACGATGCGTGAACGTCCCGCGCGCAGAGTCCTGACCGGACAGTCGTACAGGATGACCTTCCGTCACGAGCGAGGCGTACGCGAGCGTCTCGCCCGTGCCCCAATCGATGCCTTCGTTTTTCATCACCGAATCGTGACGCTTCTGCAGCATGTCCGCCAGTTTGCGGTGCACGCTGAAATCTTCCGGCACGACCGTCAGCTGCGCCGAGAGTTGCTGCAGCGTTGCGGCGTCCACGCGCGTATCGACCGGGTCGAAGGCGTTGGGACGGATGCGCGGGCCGGCCTGCTGACCGTTGTTCCGCGCTTCGTTGCGCGCCTCGTAGGCGCGGTTGAGCGCGTCGCGTTCATTGCTGCGGATTTCCTCCGCCTCTTCTTTAGTGAGGATGCTCTCGCGCGCCAGGTGCTCGGCGTAGTAGTCCGACCAGGGGCGCAGGGAGCGAATTTTCTGGTACAGCACCGGCTGAGTGAATGCCGGCTCGTCCGTTTCATTGTGGCCGTACTTGCGATAACACAGCAGGTCGATCACGACATCCTGGTTAAACTCAGCGCGGTAGTCCATCGCAAAAAACGTGGCGCGCAGCACCGCTTCCGGATCGTCGGCATTGACGTGAATGACCGGCACCTGCAGCATCTTGGCCACATCCGAAGCGTAGGGCGTCGAGCGCGCGTCGTCGGGCAGCGTGGTAAAACCGATCTGGTTGTTGATGATGATGTGAATGGTTCCGCCCGTGCTGTAGCCGTTCAGGTTGGCCAGGTTGAGCGTTTCCGACACCACGCCCTGACCGGCAAACGCCGAGTCGCCGTGGATGAGCACCGGAATCACCTTGCGGTACTTCAAGTCGTCCAGCTGGTCGATGCGCGCACGCGCCATCCCCTCCACAACGGGGTCAACCGCTTCCAGGTGACTCGGATTTGAAGCCAGCGTGATACGCACGCCCTGCCCCGTGCTCGAAGCCACTTCGCCTTCCGCGCCCAGGTGGTATTTCACATCGCCGGAGCCGTGGAAACTGGCGTGCGGATCCTTGATGCCTTCGAACTCGCGGAAAACCTGCTCGGCCGATTTGTTTAACAGGTTGACAAGTACGTTTAATCGACCGCGGTGCGCCATGCCCATGTACATCTCCGTGGCGCGGTGTTCCACCGCTTTGTCCACCATGGCGTGCAGCATGCTGATCAGTACTTCAGCGCCTTCCAGCGAAAAACGCTTCTGGCCGAGGAACTTTGTGCCGAGGAACGACTCAAAAATTTCGGCGCGCACCAGCTGCCGGAAAACCCTCTTTTTTGTCGCCGCGTTAAACTCGATGTTGTGATAATGCGACTCAAAGTGATTGCGAATCCAGGACTTTTTGTTCGGCTCCTGAATGTGCATGAACTCGATGCCGATCTTGTCGCAGTAGATGTCGCGCACCGTCGTGATGATGTCGCGCAGGCGTGCGCGCGTCACGCCGCCCAGACCGCCGGTGTCGTATTCTCGCTCAAAGTCCCAAACCGTCAGTCCGTAATAACTGGGCTCCAGCTCGGGGTATTCGTACTTGGGGCCGTAGAGCGGGTTGATATCGGCATAGAGATGACCGCGCACGCGGTAGGCGTTGATCATCTGCAGTACTTTGCTCTCTTTTTCAACCACGTTCGCCTGGTCCACGCCGGCATAGCGATGCGCCATGTTGTCGGCTTCCCAGCGCACGGGGAAAAAGGGAATGTCGTAGTGCGAGTACAGCACTTCGTAAAACTTCTCTTCGCCCAGCAGCAGCTTGTGCATGTACTGCAGGAACACGCCGGACTCCGCGCCCTGAATGATGCGGTGGTCGTAGGTGCTGGTAATCGTCATCACCTTGCTGACGGCCATGGAAGCGCGCACGTTCGGCGCTACCGCCGCAAACTCGGGCGGATAGTCGATCGAGCCGGTCGCCAGAATCAGCCCCTGCCCCTTCATCAGGCGCGGCATCGAAGCTATAGTGCCGATGCCGCCGGGATTTGTTAAAGTGACCGACGTACCCGTCAGATCGTCGGGCGAGATCGAGCCGGTGCGAGCCTTGCGCACGATTTCATCATAGGCGTCGACGAACTCCAGGAAGTTCATGCTGCCGGCGTCTTTGACGCAGGGCACCATCAGCATGCGCGAGCCGTCCTTGCGCTGCACGTCCACCGCCAGCCCCAGGTTTATCTGCTTGCGGCGCACGCGATGCGGCTTGCCGTCCACCACAGTGAACGCGTCGTTCATCTGTGGAAATTTCTGCAGCGCCTTGACGATGGCCCACGCTACGATATGAGTGTAGCTCAGCTTGCGACGGCCGCTCTTGACAAGGATGTGGTTAAACATCCGGCGGTTTTCATCCAGCACGATAATCGGCAGCGTGCGCACCGAGGTCGCCGTCGGGATCGACAGACTGTCGTCCATGTTAACGGCGATTTTGCCGGCGATGCCGCCGAGCAATTCAACTTCGTCGCCTGAGCCTACATACACGTCGGGTTTGGAACTTTTGGCGGGAGCGGGAGCCGGAGGCGCGGCCTGAGACCTTGCTTTGGGTGCCGGTGCTGGCGGCGTCGGCTGCGGCCGTGCGGCTGCGGTCTGTTCGCGACCGTTACCCGCCGGCGCGCGGCGCGCACTGTCCTTGCTTCCGTTGCCTGCCGCCGCCGGAGCACTGCTGCGCACGGGCGCTGCGGGCGGAACCAGCATGTCGCTGGCACCGGCAATGTCCGCGCCGCGGAAATCGGTGATCTGCGCGGTTATCTCCGCGCGGTGATCGGCAAAATAGGTGCGCCACTCCTGGCTGACCGACTGGGGGTCGCGCAAAAATTGAAAATAGAGTTCTTCAAGATACGCGTCGTTGAGTCCTGTCATGATACCTTCCGGCTCTTCTCGGGATGCTGCGCTGGATATTGCTGCCCGTTTACTTACGGCAAACAGGGCGCAAATTACAAAATTTAAGCGAGAGCGACGGTCGGATGTTGCTGTCATCCGACGCCGTTTCGATTTATCGCGTAGTGACGTCAACGCCGATCCGGCATTTTAATTTTTCACAATATTCAACGGGCCCGCCGCTTGCCGCATGCGCGGACCTGACACGGACGCAGGAACGCTACGCTCCGCATTTGACGACGAACAAAAAAATCCCCCGGGAGCGTACAAGTTCCCGAGGGATTCAGTTTATTCCGGCCCGTCTGATCGGACACTACAGTCCGGTATCTGTTTAAGCGTCGTCGCCGTTCCAGCCTTCCGACACCAGCGTGCCGCCGGCCATCGCAACGATTTCGTCGTCGTAGTGATCGGCGATAATTGCCACCGATTCAATCGCCGTTTTCAGCTCGGACGGGTCCAGGTTGCCCGCGGGCAGTGCGTAGGAATAACTGACGGTGTCGTCAAAAAGCAGCCCGAATCCGCCAAAGTGCAGCTCGGCCGTTTTGCGCAGCAGCCAGCTCATCAGCTCGGGCGTGACGTTGGCGCCGTTGACAAGGTTCGAAACCATTTCGACGATCGTTTCCTTGTCGGTAAAAGGGCGCACGACAATCAGCACCGTGGCCGAGCCGCGCTGCACCGTGAAGGAACCGTTTTCGTAGTCGATGTAATCGGGAAAATTGGCTTCGAGAATTTCTTTGACTTTGGCGCTGGTTGCGTCGATCAGTTCAGAGGGAGTCACCATTGCTTGACCCTGTTTTTGGAGATCCTGTATATCCATATTAGCTCCGTTCGAATTCTGTTGAAGAAAAACTGCCAGGTCGGTCCTTGCTGCGTGCCGGCGGCTTTGCCGCGATACCCTTAAATCCGCTTTTGTTAACCGCCGGGCGAATAAAACATCGCGCGTCGGGCCGGTCGGGAGTCGCGGTGCGTCGGATCAGGCGCCGGTGTTCGGTGCGGCAGTGTCGGCGTCGTCGGCTTTGTCGTCGGCTTCGGGCAGGAGTCCCATGCTGCGCTTGAGCGCCAGCAGGTCCGAGTCTGCGCCTGCGCCGGTTTCGAGCTGGCGGAATTCCTGATCGAGCGCGTTTTCGTTGCCGGCCAGTTGGTCGAAGGCTTCGGCCTGACTTTCGAGTTGTTCAACTTTGTTTTCGAACTTGTCGAACTTGGAAAATGCGTCGGAACCGACGCCGCTGAAGGACTGGGCAATTTGTTTCTGGGCTTTGGCGGCCTGCGTACGCGCGATCAGCGTATTCTGGCGCGAGCGCGCTTCTTCCAGTTTGCCTTTCAACACATCGAGTTTCTGGCGCATGTTGGCGGACGCCGCTTTGGCCTGCTCGTAGGGTGCTTCCAGATCGCGCACGGCGCGGTCGGCATTGGCTTTTTTCTCGAGCGCGGCCTTGGCCAGATCGTCGCGGCCGGCCTGAACGGCCTGCATCGCTTTCTGGTTCCAGTCCAACGCCAGCTGACGCGAGCGACTGATTTTGCGCTCCAGCTGTTTTTCATTGGCAATGGCGTTGCCGACGGCCAGGGTGGCTTTGTTGACGGACTCCTCCATCTCCACCACCATTTGTTTAATCATTTTTTCCGGGTCTTCGGCCTTGTCCAGTGCGTCATTGACGTTGGCTTTGAAGATATCGGCGATGCGATTGAAAATTCCCATTGTGCACCTCTGGTTGAAAGACGTAATGTATCCGAATTGTAAACGTTTCGCTTCTGTTTCTGAACCGTATCCGTATCGCGCGTTCAGGCGCTCAAACGGAGAGAAAGGATCGAAGTTTCAAGCGGCGGTTATCTCCGTGCTTCGATTGGGGGCGGACGGGCGGCCGGACACCAACAGCCCAAGCGGCTCCGGGCGGCGCGCCACCGGCCCGCCGCATCGGGCGGGCGCAATGCTGCAAAAGTACGATTTTAAGGGGATTTTTGGAAGAATGTTTGACCGAATCACCAGCCAAAAGCCGTGAACCGCTACGCGTTTAACAGCGCTGCAACACCTGTTAAACAAATGCTCCGACTCTCGCCGTCCGCTCTGCTGCACCGCCGGCGCCGTCGACAAATCGCGCGTGCACCGGGCACTTCCGGCGCTCCTCCCATTTTTCGTATATTGCCGGTTCGCGCACGGCGGAACGGCCGCCCGCGCCGTACACAACAATCACGGGTGGAAAAAATGTCGTTCAACATGCAGGACATTCTCAGGAAATTTCAGGAAATGCAGGCGGACGTCAAACGCGTGCAGGAAGAACTGGCCAACAAAACGCTGACGGCCGAAGCCGGCGGCGGCATGGTTAAAGCCACCGTGAACGGCCGCCACGAAGTCGTTAAACTCGACATCGATCCGGCCTGCATCGTCGCCTCGGAGAAAGAAGTCCTCGAAGACATCGTCATCGCAGCGGTCAACAAAGCCATGCGCGAAATCAGCGAGCAGGCCGCCGCCGAGATGCAGAAAATTACGCCGCAGATGCCCAATATTCCCGGCCTCAATTTCCCCGGTTGATTTATTCCGCTGAAGGACGACGCATTCCATGCGCTACAGTTCCACGTCAATCGAGGCCGCAATCGAGGCACTCAGCGCCCTGCCGACGATAGGACGCAAGTCCGCCCAGCGCCTGGCTCTGCACCTGCTACGCCAGCCGCGCGAACGCGTCGAAGCCCTGGCGCGCGCCCTGCTCGACATGAAAGACCAGGTCATTCTCTGCGGTCGCTGTTTTAACCTGACCGAGCAGGATCCCTGCGCCATCTGCGCCTCCCCCAAACGCGACAACTCCGTTGTCTGCGTCGTGGAAGAACCCAGCGACCTGCTGGCGATTGAACGCACGAACGAATACTTCGGGCTCTACCACGTGCTGCACGGCTCGCTCAACCCGCTCGACGGTATCGGTCCGGACGAGCTGAAAATCCGCGAACTGTTGCCGCGTCTCAACGAATCCGTCCGCGAGGTGATTCTGGCGATGAATCCCAATACCGAAGGCGAAGTGACGACGCAATATCTCATGCGCATCATGAAGTCGCTCGACGTGAAGGTCTCGCGCATCGCCCGCGGCATCCCGATCGGCAGCGACCTGGAGCTGGCCGACGACGCAACAATCTCGCGCGCTCTTCAGGGGCGCATCCAACTATGAAAATGCAAAGCGAAAACCCGCCCTGGTTTGCCGAGTGGTTCAACAGCGACCTCTACACGCGCGTGTACAAACACCGCTGCGACGCCGAGGCGCACACGACCGTCCAGCTGATGCTGCAGGTTCTCGACCTGCCCGCCGGCTCCCGCGTTCTGGACCTGGCCTGCGGCAACGGACGCCACACGCTGGCGCTGCACGAAGCCGGACTGGACGCCGCCGGACTCGATCTCTCCCCCACTCTGCTCCAGCAGGCGCGCGAACGCCTGCCCGCCGACGTTCCGCTGTTTAACCAGGACATGCGCGATCCGATTCCGCACGGCCCCTGGGACGCCGTCGGCAACTTCTTTACGAGTTTCGGCTACTTCGACGACCGCGAGCAGGACGTTCAAGTGCTGCGGCGCGTACACGACGCCCTGCTCGAACGGCGCGGCCACTTCTTTTTCGACTACCTCAACGCCGAGCATACGCGAAGCAATCTGGTGCCGCAGGAGGAATCCACCGTCGAAGATCTGGTGATCCGCCAGGAGCGGCGCGCCGACGCCCGCCACGTACACAAAAAAATCAGCATTCGCCAGGGCGAACGCGAGCACAGCTTTGAGGAACGCGTACGCCTTTACACGCTGGACGACTTTCGCGACATGTTCGCCGCCGCCGGGTTATCCATCCGAAACGTGTACGGCGACTATCGCGGCGCGGACTTCGGTCCGGAATCGCCACGGCTCATCCTCGTCGCTCAGGCGGAATAACGCTCCGGCAGGCGCACCATGTTAACACAACGCTTTACTCTGCGGACTTTTTGCGGTCCGGACAGCCTTTTAAAACCCCTCTTGTTTGTCAGCGCATTTACAGCGCTCAGTCTCGCGGTCTCCGCCTGCGGCTGGCTCAACACGCGCGAGCCGGAAGAACCCGACGCCGGCAGCACCTCATTTATCCCGCCGACTTCGCCCGACATCGTACTGTTAAACTTCAGCGCGGCCATCCGCGAAAAAAACGCCGAAAAGTTTGCGGCCTGTTTTCCCGAGGCGTCGCTGGATGAGATCAATCCGGAAAAAGACAAAAGTTATCTGTTTGAACCCTCGGCCGAAGCCGCGCAGCGCTTTGCGGGTGTCTTTGCCGACTGGGACGTCGAGCGCGAACGCCAGGCTTTTGTGGCGCTGATGGCGCGCGTGCCGGAAACGCGCATTCCCGCGCTGACGCTGTCGGCCGGGCTGACGCAGTTCGAAACGCAGTCGCCCGATTCCAGCCGGTACATTTCCGACTACGTCTTTGTGCACGGCGCCGCCGGCGAGAGTGCGCCGGACACGGTGGCCGGAACGCTCTCTTTTACACTGCAGCCGGCGGACAACGGTTTCTGGTACATTCGTCGCTGGACGGACCTGGCCGAGGACGCTTCCGACGCCACGCGCGAAACCTGGAGCACGCTCAAGGCGCAGTTCGTCAACTGAGGACGCGCTTGTGCGGAGACCGCCCGGCGGCTGCACACCCGACACCCGGAGCGGCGCATCAAATGGTCTTTCCTCGCTGAATCAAATGTTGTAAGTTGGCGCCGCGTGCAAAACAAGAGCTTTCATATCGGATTGGACAAAAAGCGCAGTCCCCTGCCGGCGGTCCTGTTGTTTGTTGCGGCGGTCATTGCGGTTACGGCGTGTACAAATCCGTTTGCGCCTGCGTTGGACGAAGACAGCGGCGGACAAAACCTGCTGGGCGACCAGACGACGATTGAAGGCGTTTTCCAGAACATGCGCTACGCTTACATCTTCAAGGACACGCTGATTTACGGACGCCTGCTCGCGCCTGATTTTACATTTGTCTACCGCGACTACAGCAACCTGGACACGCCCAAGGACGAGACCTGGGGACGCGACGAGGAAATGTTCTCGACGACGGGCCTGTTCCAGACCGCGCAAAACCTGGACCTGGTGTGGAATGAGGTGATCGTCTCCATCGGCGATTCGGTGCTGGCGGATGTGTCGCGAGGATTTAACCTGACGGTAACGCTGAGTGCGCGCGATGTTTTGCGGGTGGACGGCCGCGTTAACCTGCGGCTGCGGCGCGCACACCCGGAAGAAAACTGGCTGATAGAGCGCTGGCGCGACGAATCCAATTTTTAACCTTTCCCCTTTTAACGCGTCAGCCGAGCAAGAGCTGACAAGATTAAACAACCATTGCCGGAGAATCCGGGCACGGCATGCAGATTCGTGAAATTCCGCACTATTTCCGGGTGGTCTGGCGCCACCGCGTTCTGCCGCTGGCATGGCGTTACGGCATCGCCCTGCGCGACCCGCTGCCGGGCAATCAGGACCTTTACAGACTTTTCCCCAGGCTGGACCGCGAGGAATTTGCGGCTGAATTCAGCGAGAGCATAGCGCCGCGCCTGCCTTTCGACATGCAGACGGAAACAGAACTATTACGCGAGGAGATGCTGCAGATCTTCAGCGCCGAAGAAATTGTTAAACAAGCCACGGCCGTACGTCTGCACCGCTTCCAGCTGCTCGAAGAAACGGAACGCCACCTGGGCGGTGAAATCGCGTGGCAGCGCGACTACAAAAGCGGCGTCGACTGGCCGCAGCGCCCCGCGCACGACTTTCCGCTGACGCAGCCCGGCGCGGATGTAAAGTATCCCTGGGAGCTGAGCCGCTGCCAATGGTTGAACTGGCTCGGCATGGCCTACCTGCTGGACGAAAGCCCCGAATGGGCGCGTACATATGAGAATCTGCTAAGCGACTGGATTAAACAGAATCCGGTCGGGATCGGCGTCAACTGGCGCATGCCGATGGAAGTGGCCATCCGCGCCATCAACTGGATCTACGGCTGGGCGTTTTTTGCGGAAGCATTTGAGGTCAGCGATGAATTCAGGATGTCCATGCTGCGCATGTTGTTGGCGCACGGCAGCTTCCTTGAATACAACCTGGAATACACGCGCCACCCGGGCAATCACCTGGACGCCAACCTGGCCGGGCTAATGGCGCTCGGCGTGTTTTTTGACGACTGCAAGGTCGGCAAACGCTGGCAGAGGAAGGCGCGCGCCATGCTCGAGCGCGAAATACGGCGACAGGTGTACGAGGACGGCGTCAACTACGAAAAGTCGAGCGGCTACCACCGCCTGGTAATGGAATGTTTTACCGTGGCGCTGGCATTCGGACGGCGCGGCGGTATTGATTTTTCTCTTGAATATCATAAGAGGCTGGCGTCCATGGCGCGTTTCTGTGCGGCCTACACGCGTCCGGACGGCAGCACGCCCAATTTCGGCGACATGGACAACGGCCGCATTCTGCGCTTCCGCGCCGACGAGGACTTCCTCTACCACGGCGACAATCTGCACGACACGGCGCAGCTGCTGGCGCAGCCGCAGCTTGCGGCCGGCGTACCCAAACAATCGCCCGACCTTTTGTTTGCCGGCGGCGCACAGAGCGGCGAATTTGCCGACTCATCCGAAGCGAACTTAAACAACGCTCCCGCCGACGTCGAAGCGCTGCAGTACTTCCGACGCGGCGGTTACCTGGTGCACCGTTCAGCCACGCATCACTTTATGATCGATCTGGGCGATTATGGCATGGACGGCTGGGGCGGCCACGGCCACAACGATTGCCTGGCATTCACTCTCTGGCTGCTCGGCACGGAGCTGTTCTGCGACAGCGGAACGGGCGTCTACACACAGGATCCGGCGCTGCGCAATCGCCTGCGCGGCACCCAGGCGCACAACACCGTCGCCGCCGGTGAACTGGAACAGGTTGAATTCGGCGGCTTGTGGAGGATTAAACAGGACGGCACGAATGTTAAAGTTGTCACTCTGGAGGGCAATCCGGCGTCACTCGACCTCAGCGCCGAACACTCGGGCTACCTTGCGCGCCGCGGTTTTAAACACCGCCGCAGCGTGGCGCTGCGCATGTTTAACAAGGGCGGCGAATTGACAATCAGCGACACAATCGAAGGTACAGATCCCGGCGACGCCAGAGCCTGGTACCACCTGCATCCTGACCTGAAATTCAACGCCGCCGGCGAAGGAGTGCTGGAATGCACTTTGGCGCAGGGCCGCGCGCGGATAGAAGTCGGGCAGCCGATCCACCTGCTCGACGCCCCCTGGTCTCCGGCCTACGGCGTTGTTAAACAACACAAGGTCTTCAGTCTGGCCTGCCCGGCGACATTGCGGCTCAGCTGGGAACTCACCGTTTAACATCCTCCCTTCCGGTAAAAACAACAGGCCGCAACACGCAGAGCGCATTGCGGCCCGAACAGGAACCCGTCGATTTCAACAACGGCGGGTTCCATGGCACATGACCCGGCACAAAGCCGGATCCGCTGGTCTTATTCGATAATCATGAATTTGTTAAACGACACCGCGCCCTGCGGACCCGTGAGTTTAACAAAGTAGACGCCGGCGTTCCAGTCGTTCGTCGCCATTTCCACGCCGGACGCCGCCGCGTCCAGATCCTCACTCAGCAACACTTTACCCGTGGCATCGCTGATTTCCATGTGCGTGTACACATCGCCCTGGAACTCAAAACGCATGATATTGCCGACTTTAAGCGGATTGGGATACGCCGCAAATTCGGACTCGTCGCCCGGCAGTTGGGGCGACGAAGCGCCTCGACGGCAGTACATGTAAACGATAGCACATTGCTCCAGGTCTGCGAGGAGTTCTTCCTGCGGCACGTTGGCATTGCGCGACGTGTAACACTGGTCATAGCTGAAGATCGGAGCGATCTGATTAAACTGCGTCGTTTCCGGCGGATCCGGCAATGTTTTTTCACAACCTGTCCAACCGGCCAGGTCGGACTGGACGTGGTAAAACTCATAGTCTCTACCGCCTATCGTCTGATCAATAAGACCGGCCATGCGTAGAGTTGCCATTTTCTGCGTCGAGCCGATTCCGGTAGCAGCGGCATAATCGATGTCGTACAGACGGTCTTCCTGTAAATCGCCATACATGTTAAACACAACGTAGGGCGGCGAAAGCGTCGGCGTGATTTCGAACATGTAGCTGTCCGTCAGGCTGGCAAAACCAGGCACGGTGTTCGTTTCACCGGCTACAACGAGATTGCGCGCCTGTCCAAGCCCGTTGTCGATGCCCAGATCGATACCCCAGGCGCGATCGTCCGAACCGCCCTGCAGATCGTGATAGTGCAAAGCTCCGATGCGCGTCTGCGTGGTATTGTTGAATGCCGCCAACAGAACGTCTTGATTGTTTGATCCCAGGGCAAGTGATGAACCGGCGCAGTAGATCCTGTTGGTACCGGCGTCATAGACCGCAGAGCGGTATTCCTGAAACCAGCCATTTGCACCTGAGAGATTAGACCAGAGGAAAGCACCCGCACCGGTCGTAGCCAGTACCATGGCATAGGTCGTGCCATTGTTCAGGCTCAGAGCCGAACCAACCATGATCAGGTTGCCGTTGCTGTCTTCTTCCACATCCCAGCTTTCCTCTTCGTAATTGGGAGCCGAATAGTGACCGCCCCACAACAGGACTCCGTTACTTTGCAAACGGCAGAGAAAGGCATCGCGAAAATCGGGACCTACGCCGGTGTTGTCCGCTCGACCTGTCACTATGATATCGCCGTTGACCGATGATTCAAGCAAACCAAAACCGTTGTACACCCAGGTGGGATGTTGAATGCTGCAGTACACCAGTTTGGACCACAGCACGACGCCCGCCGGATCGGTACGCACAACAAGCGCTCCCTTAATACCGGAAGTCGGGTGTGTTGCGCCGCAGGTAAAAACAATGTCCTGATTGGCGCAGACAATCACGTCGTAGTCTTCAAGATTGCTGTGCAGATTGAATGATTTGGTCCACTGCATAATACCCTGGTAATCCGTTTTCACCAAGGTCGGCTTGGTATTGCCCGGATACGAATCCAGAATCGGACCAATCAGCACTGAAGAGTTGTCCGTACCGTCGACGCTGACGGCTCTGGCCCACTCATCCGCAGCGAGATTGGAAGATGCATACATCAATTCGAATGTATACTGGGACTGGGCCTGTGCCACATACGCGCCACAACAGAGCGCCAGGACAGCACAGGCTGCCATGCGTTTAAAAATTGACAACATTGTTAGATTCCTGTTAAACGTTGAAAAATGATCTCGTATCGTCGCCCCGGCTTCTCAGGCAACGTGGATGGCCGGATAGTAAAACTTAAACACGTCCGGCCCAAAACACCTGTGGAATCAACCCTCTAGTGGTCAAAAAACTCCGGTCATTCCTCAGCGGGTGTTTGTATGATCTCCGCGCAGAGAATTCACGGGCTATAATACAGAATCAACAAGCCGAAGTCCAGTAATCCGAGTGAGTAAAAAAGGATGAGGAGGCTCTTAACTTGTTGGCAAGCAATAAGTTAAGCGAGCAACATCAAGAGGAGTGAGGTAAAAACGGACCAGTGTGTTGTTTAACATGCTCGGCAGATCGGCGGCGGCGAAACATATCTGCGCTACAGCGACGACGAAGCAGAGAGTTAATTGCGCCGCCGACAAAAAACCGCACTCAGCGCTTAGAGCGGAATTGACCCGAGGTTGGCAGCCCGGAAGTAAACCATACATAGAAAGCGACCAGACCGGAATATTGTCATTTTTCCATTCGGCAGAAAAGTGTAGTTTCATCCGATTTGGACGCGTGGTCGACAGCCGCGTTCATCTGCAGGCTCTGCTCTATCAATCGTACGTTATCATGTCTGGTTTAACCAACGGCGAAACATCGAGTCGTGAATTTCTGCTGGAGAAATTGGCAACGTCACGCGGACACAAACGCGTGGAGTGTTTGCACGCGCTTGCCTCGACGGACGGGCAGGATCAGGATGTAAACCTGCAGTTCCTGAACGAAGCGGCGGAGTTGCTGGGCGGACATGAGATCGCCATTCGCAACATCAAATCGCGCCGTCACGCAGCCCTGATCGTCGACAATCTAATGTTGCGACTGAACCACACTCGCAAGACGCAGGGATTCGATGCCGCCCTGCCCCTGGCACATTCGGCCGAATTGATCGCCACGGAGTTCAAAGATGTTTACCGCCGAATAAAAGCGCTCATTCAGGTCGGACGAACGCAATACAAACTAGGCAAGGCCCGGGAAGCGATCGACACATTGCAGAAGTGTCATCAGCTGAACGACGCTGAACAGAATCAGGCACTCAGCGCTGAAATAAACCGGCAACTCGCCGAGATTCTGGCCATTCAGGGAGACAGTAAAACCGCCCTGCAACTGTTGGAACAGGCCATGACAATTCGGCGCTCGCTGCACGACCGTGCCGGTGAAGGTGAATTGTTCAATCTGATGGGCCACGCGCACTATTTCTGCGGAGATTACGGCGCTGCGCTACCCTGTTTCCAGCAGTATAAAACCATCTGCACGGAGCTGGGCGACGCAAGTGGTGGCGCCACGGCCGACAACAACATCGGCCTGGTACTGCAATGGCTCGGCGATTACGGTGCTGCTCTGGATCACTACTTTGCAGCCCTGCGCCACAGTGAGAGCATCAACGACCTTCAGGCTGTGGCTGAAATGGGACGCAATATCGGCGTGGTGTACGAGCGCATGGAACGCCGCGATGAAGCGCTTGAGTTTTTGTTTAAGTCTTTACACCTGGCCGAGCAGATCGCCAACGACTTTGAACGAGCCGTCACCTATGCCAATATTGCCAATGTTTACAAGACGGAAAACACCCGCGACGCCAATCTGCGAGCGCTCGAATTTTACCACAAAGCGCTGGATATTAACGTTCGCCTCGGCGACCGTCGTTATGAGGCCACACAACTTGTCAACATCAGCCAGGTCTACACCTTTCTGGAACAGTTCGACGAAGCCTTGCCTTACTGCAGCCGCGCACTGACCATGTTTGAAGAGTTCGACGATAACTGGGGTCGCATTCTAACCTTGATCGAGCTCGCAAGCTGTGAGCGGGGCCTCCAGCTCACAACAGATGCGGAGTCCCATTTGCACACGGCGCTAGAGCTGGCGAAAGAGTCGCGTTCAAATGACCTGCAATATCGCGTGCACAGCGCCTTGGTTGAATTGTATCGCCACACCGGCAACTACGAACGCGCCCTGACGCACTACGAGCAGTTTCACAAATGCAAAGAGTCTTTGTTTAACGAGCAGGCCGACCTGCGCACTAAAAATCTGCACATTCTGCACGACATGGAGCAGAAAGCGCGCGAACATGAAGTAATCCGCCTGCAGAATGAAAAGCTCGGCGCAGATGTTGAAGCGAAGACAAAAGAGTTAACTACCAAGGCGATGTATCTTTCGCAAAAGAACGACATTCTGAGTAAAGTTAAACGCGACCTGAACAAACTGGCGCAGAGCGGAGGTTCAGTCTCAGCCGCTCAAATCCTGGCGGTTGGCGATCAAATTGACGAGGTCATCAACGACGAGCAATCCTGGGAGGGTTTTGAGGCGCAGTTCAGTGCCTTGCATCCCGACTTTGTTCACAAACTTTCAACGGCCTTTCCGGCACTCTCTCCCACCGAGATCAAAGTGTGCACACTCATCATGTTGAATCTCTCCGCCAAGGAAAGCGCGCGCATCCTGAACGTCTCCGGCCGCAGCATCGGTCAATACCGCTACCGCATTCGCCACAAACTCGGCCTGGATCCCAGCCAGAACCTGCCCAATTTTCTGGCCGGAATCTGACCATCCGACTCGTTTGTTGACATTTTGTCGTACTACACCGCAAAAAGTACGGCCACATATTGCCATCGTGATTGATTAATCAGCATGTCACGGCAGTCAACAAGCTTTCGGCACGTCGCCGGCGGCATTCGAGCGCTTCGGATTCCCGGCTTCGTGCTGAGCTGACTGTCCTGAAACCACGGTAATTGTCTACACTCAGCGGAAATACAATGAAATTTCTCCTTGCCTTGTTATCACTGGGCGCATTGATACTGTCTGCGCCCCACACACTTGCTCAACCGACCGAACTCCGGGTGATTTCCATTTCGACCTCTAATTCGCCGCAGAGCGGTGAAAACTTCGATGTACTGGTACATGCAACCGACGCCGGCGGACTGCAAAGCACCGTCGGCTCTCAGACCGTCATCGGCCTTGACTTCGGCGCAGCAAATCTCTCGCTGTTCAGCGGAAGTACCCAGGCGACCATGAATATCGGCAGCTCGGAGGCGACCATCAGCCTGGCGCTGCGCAACGGCGGCAATTCCGCCATTCCGACGACAGTCAGCGTGTCGGTGGTGTCCGGCACCCCGCTGTCGGCGACCTCGACGAACATTACGATCGGCGCTAATCGCGCGCCTGTGGTAACAGTGACTTTTACCTCTTTGACGACCAATGAGGATTTAACAACAAATTTCAGCGTGTCTCTGATTGATCCGGATGATGCAACGGCCGACATCGTACTTTCGGCATCGTCGGAAAATCCAGTTCTGGTTCCGACGGCGAATATTGTGCAGGTCGGAGTTACAAGCGCAAACACGCAGTTCAGCCTGACACCGGGTACAAATCAGAATGTTAACAGCGAAGGCGTACCGACCATACAGATCAGCGCGAGCGATGGTGTAAATAGCCGATCAACCTCCTTTAATCTCACGGTCAACGCCGTCAATGATGTCCCGGTATTCGAACACGGACCGGACCTGGGTTTTTACGAAGACAATGGGCCGGTAAGCACGGCCTGGATATTGCCGGATTTCAACGACGGCGATCCCGAAGTTTCACAGGCCCTGACTTTTCACGTTACCAGCAACAATGCCGCCCTGTTTGATATCCAACCGTCCATCAACAACATTAACGGCGTCATCACCTTTGGCGCGCTGCCGAGCAGCAACGGCACTGCAACGATTTTTGTCTCTTTGAGCGACAACGGCGGTACGGCTCACGGCGGCGTCAACAGCACCGCAACAAAAACTGCCAAGATCATTATTGTGGCTCTGAATGATGCGCCGTCATTTACGACTGGTGCAAGCGTCAGCGTAGCGGAAGACAGCGGCCTGTACTCGGCGGCATTTGCCGGTGCAATCGATGACGGCGATCCCGAGCTGAATCAGGCATTGACCTTCCATCTCGTCAGCGACAACGCCGCTTTATTTGCCGTGCAACCAGCAATAACCGCTACAAACGGCAATCTGAGTTTTGTACCGGCCGCCAATGCGCATGGAACGGCCCTGGTTTCGGTAAGTCTGAGCGACTCGGGGGCGTTCAGCGCAGGAAACGTTAACACATCCGCTACCCAGCAGTTCAGCATTGAGGTCATTTCGGTTAACGATCCGCCGCAGATCAGCACGTCACAAACGCTGCTTTCAACCGACGTAGCTCTGGCAATTACAACAAGCGTGCTGCTTGCGGATGTCGACACCCCGATTACGGGACTGAGCTTGTCTGTACATTCGGATAATCCGGCGCTGCTTCCGACAAACAATATCGTGCAGCTTGGGGCGACGGCGGCTACGTCGTATTTCCGCTTCAGTCCCCTCTCTGCTACGCTCGGGTCGGTTAACGTGACCATCACGGTTGATGACGGCGAATTCCAACGCTCGACAACATTTACCCTGGATGTGTTAAACAACGTCCCAATCATCACTTTTGTCAGCCCGCCGGCCAATACGACGGCTTCGGCGCGCGATGCCGATATCGTGATTAACTTTCTTGGAGAGATGGACACGGGCACGTTGACGACGGCAACAATGCCGACCAATGCCAACCTGATCCTCTACGGCATGCAGAGCGGACATATCAGCACGGCGGCGACGCTGACCTACACCAACGGCAATACGCGCGTTGTGATCGATCCGGCGGCCAGATTTCACGCGGGCGAGCAGGTGATGTTGACAGTGACCGGCGCGTCAAACATCGGGGGCGTCAGCATGTCCCGGGCGCTTGTTCACAGCTTCCGCGCGGCGGCCGATCACGGTCGGGCAGTATTTGGACAAACTTTACTGGGCGCGGGACAGAGCGGCGGACTGGCAATCGGCGACCTGGACGGCGACGGCGACCTCGATGCAATCATCGCCAACCACGTCAACGCCGGGCAGGAAATCTGGTTAAACAACGGCGATGCTACCTTTGCCGTATCGTCGTTTGGCGGCGGAAACAGCACGGATGTTGCTCTTGGAGATCTGGATGGCGACGGCGACCTCGACGCCATCGTATGCAACACCGGCCAGCCCAATCAAATCTGGTTAAACAACGGTGACGCAAAGTTCAGCACGCAGAACATCGGCGGCAGCCTGGACAGCTATAAAGTTTCCATTGGCGATCTGGACGGCGACGGCGATCTCGATGCCGTTGTTGCCAACAGAAACAGTCAAGCCCAGGAGTTGTTGTACAATCGCGGTGACGGCATGTTTACCGTTTCAACCAAGGATGCGGGTTTCGTCAAATCACTCGAAATTGGCGATCTGGACGGCGACGGCGACCTGGATATCTTTCTTGTCAATTTCAGCGGATTCCCCAATCGCGTCTGGATCAACAATGGTGCAGGCAGTTTTACCAATGTGTTGCACGACATTGACGGGGGACAGGATGTTGCTCTGGGCGATCTGGACGGCGACGGCGATCTCGATGCATTGCTGGTAAGCGATCCTCATGTTCTGCTGCGGAATTACGGCAATGCAACTTTTTCCTCGTCATACTTGCCGCCCACCCCGGGATTGTGTGGGTCTTGCACTGCGATTGCTCTGGGCGATGTAGACGGCGACGGCGACCTCGACGCCATCGTCACCAACGCGGATGACGGCAAACAACAGGGACTCTGGATCAATGACGGCAATGCCGGTTTCAGCTTCCAGGCAATCGGCGCTGACCGCGGCATCGGTGTTGATTTTGGCGACCTTGACAATGACGGCGATCTGGATGCCATTGTCGCCGGATT
Organism: uncultured Hyphomicrobiales bacterium; assembly: GCA_964445695.1. Classification (GTDB taxonomy): domain Bacteria; phylum Bacteroidota; class Ignavibacteria; order Kapaibacteriales; family UBA7675; genus JAUIKM01. The sequence goes on from CAYULF010000006.1 coordinate 188,614, forward strand.
TGTGAGCAGCGGACAGCAAATCCTGCGGAATCTGCCGCCGCTGCCTGAAATCAGCGCCATGACGCCCGTGGTCACAACTGCCAACCTCAATACATTGGAATTGATGATCAGCGGCGCGGAATTTGAATTCACGCAGGCGCAGATCAGCGTGCTGAATCCCGACGGTTCACCAGCCGGGACGACCACGCTGACCATCAGCAATGCCACGCGCGGCGCGCTGACGGCTCACGTGGCGGCGGGGCTGCTGTCGACCGCGGGAACCCTGACTGTTACAATTTCCAACCCGGCCGGGACGACCAGCACAACATTGACCGTGCTTAACGACATTCCGACAATTTCCACCAGCCAGACCGCCGTCGTCGGACAGGAAGATGTTGCGCTGCTCATCAGCATGACGGTCAATGATGTTTCTCCGGGTTTTCCCGGACTCGTGATCCTTACGCCCGCGGCGGACCTGACCACCGTGGCTTCGATCACACAGATCGGCGCAACGGCGGCAACGACGCAATTTCTCGTCACGCCCGTCACAAATGCAAGCGGCAGCCTGCCTTTGAGATTTCAGGTCAGCGACGGTTCGCTGAGCAGTTCAACAACGTTTAATGTTAACTTCCTGCCGGTCAACGATCCGCCGACGATTTCCATCGGCCAAACGCAGATGAACCTGAACGAGAATGAAAACGGTGCATTGACGCTGCAGATCAGCGATGTCGATACCCCATTTGATCTGCTGCAACTCAGCGCTACTTCCGCCAACCAGACTCTGCTGCCGGACTCCGGGCTGGTGTTGGGCGCAACGAGCGCGACAACGCTCCTGCAGATTCAGCCGATGTGTTTTGAGCACGGTACTTCGGCCGTGGTTGTAAACATTTCCGATGGCGATAACATCCGGACAACCAGTTTTATTGTCAACGTCAGTCCACTGGCGTCTCTCAGCATTTCCGGCTCCACCTGCGGCTGTCCCGATGTGCTTTTAACATACACGGCCCTCCCGCCCTCATCGTCCGCAACGCATCACTGGACCGTAGTCGGAGGGCACATCGCGAGCGGACAAGGCAGCGGATCAATTCAACTTGTCTGGGATCGCGGCGCCACCATTGCTTCGGTCTCCGTCGAACGTACAGTTTCCAGCTTGTGCACGACAGCATCGGTGTTAAACGTAACACCCAGGAACATTCAGGCGGTCATGGACTACCTGGCAGTAAGTACGGCGTCGGCAAGCAGCAATGTCGTTAACAACGACATTGGCTTGGACCTGACTGTTGCGGCTGTCGACGATCCGGCCGGCGGCATGGCTTCGGCAAGCGGAGGCTCAATCACCTACACGCCGGATCCCGGTTTCAGCGGCCTGGATATGTTTAACTATGTCGTAAGCTCGCCGGGAGGTTGTCTGGCCACTGGATCGGTTGTTGCCGCAGTTGCCGCCGGCGAAGACGCGAATGTTAACATTGAACTCGTCGAGCGCCAGAAGGACCGCAGTGCCGGAGTGCGCGGATTGCGCCGTGCCGTCGCAGCGGCACTCAGCCCCGATGGACAGTTTGTCTATGCGGCCGGTCGCAGCGACCACTCAATTGCCGTGTTCAGTCGCGACACCGCCGACGGATCCCTGACATTCAACACTCGTGTCCGCGACGGCCGCAATGCCGTCAGCGGTTTAAAATACGTCGATGCGGTTGCTCTCAGCCCCGATGGACAGTTCCTCTGTGCAACCGGTTATGGAGATAATTCACTGGTGCTGTTTGAGCGCGATGCTGACACCGGTCTGTTAACATTTGTCGAGCGTAAAAAACAGGGCCAAATGGACGACGGCAAAGTCATAAACGGAATGAAACGCCCGCGCGGCCTGGCCGTCAGTGCGGACGGTAACTCGATCTACGTCAGCGGCTACGGCAACAATGGACTGGCGGTGTTTCGCCTGAATAAAACAATCGGGAACCTGTCCTTTGTCGAGTTTTTCAAGGATGGACATGACGGAGTGGACGGGCTGAACAAACCGGTCGGCATAAACGTCAGCCTGGATGGAAAACACGTCTATGTGGCCGGTTCGGGCGAAAGTGCCGTCAGCCTGTTTAACCGCAATGTTGTAACCGGCGAATTAACATTTCTTGCTCGCCACAAAGACGGCGGCGGCGGAATCGACGGCTTGAACTCGGCAGTTGATGTGGCGGTTTCGCCGGACGGTAGGCACGTCTACGTAGCCGGCGCAGGCGACGACGCCATTGCACTGTTTCGACGCAACGCCGGCAGCGGTCGCCTCAGTTTTGTAGAAATTGTTAAAAACGGCTCAAACGGCGTCAGCGGACTCGACGGAGTCAGCTCTGTCGCCGTCTCCCCCGATGGCGGTCAGGTCTGGGCGACCGGACAGAACAGCAACGCAGTTGTAATATTCAAACGTCGCTCCCACGACGGCCGACTGACATTTATGCAGAGCGTCAGCGACGGCAACGACGGTTTTGACGGTCTGGCCGGCGCTATGATGAATGCGGTAAACAACGATGGCAGGCATTCCTATGTGCCCGGAAGCCTGGACGACGCCCTCAGCGTTCTGTTCCGCAACCGCATCCCCGCAGCGCTTGACGATGCCGCCGGAACGACCGCCAAAAACTCAACGCTGGTAATCGAACCGCTGGTGAATGACGACGATGCGGATGCCCACACACTGACGATTTCAGCGAAAACGGACGGTGCACTCGGTACGGTGGCCATCACGGGCGGCGGAACAACGCTGGATTACAGCGCAGGCGCGACTACGGGCGTGGATCAGTTTACCTACACGATTGAAGACGGCCACGGAGGGTCTTCAACGGCAACGGTGACGGTGAGCATCGTCAATGCCAAAAGTGGACATGCCGACCTGACTGTTGAATACAGCAACGCAGCTTTGTTGACAGTCTCGCCCAATCCGGCGCGCGACAACATACAAGTGGCGTTTACGCTGGACGAAGCGGCACGCGTTCAGGTGCGACTCACCGATGTGCAGGGGCAGCGTCTGACCGGCTTCGAACTTAAACATTTGCCGGCCGGAAAACACGTTAAGGGACTCGACTTGTTTGCTGACAGCGGAGCAAAACTCTCCGCGGGCATGTACTACGTCGAACTGAAAACTGTTAACTCACGGGGTGTGGAACGCACGTCAACCTGTCCACTTCTTGTGCGCTGAGGAATAAGACGCGGCCTGGCCCGCCGCGTCTTTAGCCCTCCTCTTTTGTCGGAATCTCAATCGTAAAAGTCGTGCCTTTGCCCGGCGCACTGTCCTTGATGTAAATGCGCCCTTTGTGGTACTCTTCGATGATGCGTTTGCACAAACTAAGTCCCAGTCCCCAGCCGCGTTTTTTGGTGGTAAAGCCGGGTTTAAAGACAGAGCGTTTTAAGGTGGTCGACATGCCTTTGCCGGTATCCGTCACGTTGATGACTGTTCGCTGCGGCTCTTTGACCATTTGCAGTGTAATCGTGCCGGCCGCCTGCTCCATCGACTCCGCTGCGTTTTTGATCAGATTTTCAATGACCCACTCAAACAGTACGGAGTTGACCTCGGCGTGAATGTCGTCGCTGAAATCGCGCACAACTTCCACGCGTTTACCCAGGCGCGGCAGACGCATCTCATAGTAACGCGAGACTTTCTCCATCAGGGCGGAGATGTTCTGATCTTCGCGGTCGGGACGCGAGCCGATCTTTGAAAATCGGTCGGCGATTTTGTTCAGGCGCTCGATGTCTACGCGCATTTCGTGCGCGGCCTGCTCCACCTGATCGCGTTTGTCGCAGTCGTACTTGAGGATTTCGATCCAGGCCATCAGACTGGAGAGCGGCGTGCCCAGCTGGTGCGCCGCCTCCTTGGCCATCCCCGCCCAGATGTTGGACTGCTCCGTGCGGCGGATGTAGTTGAATCCCACAAAACCGATGAAGATAAATCCACTGATGGCCGAGAACTGCAGCAGCGGGAATATCTGCAGGCGCGTAATCTGCTCGGAATTGGAATAGTACAGGCGCTGGACCGGGTCGCCGTTGCTGTCGTGCATAACAATCGGTTCGTTCTCGGAGCCGAACTGCTGCACCAGCTCGATCAGGTAGGCAAGTTGCTGTTCGGAAGTTTTGTATATGCTGGTGTCGACGACCACATTCTCCGTGCCGTACACGTATGGCATTTGCGGCGCTCCGTTCTGATCCGTCAGGATCATCGGAAAGTGAATCTGCGGCAGAAGGTTGTTCTGGAAAAAATCGATCACGGCCGTCGACGGATCATCCAGATTCAGCAGCAGCTCGGTGTACTCGGCGTAGAGCGCCGCCAGGTTCTCCTCGTTCTTGCGCAGATCTTCCACCAGCGTGTTTGTGTAGATCATCACGACCGCAACAATGATCGCCGCCAGGACTGCCAGCAGCCACTTGATGCGACCGGCCGTCGGCCTGAAAAACTTGCTGATTGCAGGATTCATAGCTAGTGTTCCCGGAGTCCGCCGCTGTGAGGGCGGTTACTTTAACAACTTGATAAACAAGGACTTACCCCTACCCGCCTGATCTCTTGTTTGTCATTGTGGGTGCAATTTCGAGCAGGTCGCGGAGCGGAATATCCAGAATCGGATAGCTGCGCCAGTCCGCCGCGTCGTAGTGCCACCACTCGCTCCTGTGCGGCAGGAAGCCGTGACGTCGCATCACGTCGCGCAGCAGCTCCCGGCGGCGAATAGCCTCGGGGGAAGCGCCGGCATAATCGTGATGCGCGCGCTCGCTAAAATCGTCAAAGTCGCTCGGCATTTCAAGTTCATCGCCGTCCAGGGTCACCAGCGTCAGGTCGACCGCCGCACCGCGATTGTGGCGCGAACCGTTGCCCGGCGTGGCGACGTACTGCGGATCGCCGACGAGTTCCCACATGCGCACGGTCACCGCGTAGGGACGGTAGGCGTCGAAGACTTTGAGCGCGTAACCGTAGCTGCGCAGCTCCAGCCAGGCTCCGTGCAGCCGCTCGGCGACGGCCCGGCGCACAAAACAGGCCGCCGTGTCGTACAGGATTTCGCCGGTAAAATTGGCGGGCGTGGCGTAGCGGATGTCCAGATAAATGCCGGGAATCACGCTGCGCAGCTCAACCATGTCACGCGCCGCTTCCGCGGCGGAGGTCGCGGGTATGTTTACTGACGTCATACTCAGTGCCGCTATCCAGTACACGATGCGCCGCCACAGGCGGCGAACTCGGCGAATTGACATTGTTCACCCGGTGGAAAACAAAAATTTCATAAAGAGGACGCCTCGGCGGCCGATCAGATTGCCGAACGGGTTTTGTAGTTGCCCGCCGCCGACCTAATTTCGGCCTTCGACCAGCAAAACGACGAGAACGAGAATGCCCAAAACCTCCCGGCCGCGCGCCGGACGTATCTACCTGCTGCTGACCCTGACCTGCCTGCTGAGCATCCCCTGGTGGGCCACCGAAACACAGAACGGCATGCTTTTCGGCTACCCTTCCTGGGCCGTCTACTCCGTCCTGATGTCGGTCCTGTTCGGCCTGACAATCGTCCTTGTCATCGGACGCTTTTGGGATCGCCTGGCCGCCATGGAGCCCGAAACCGCGGAGGAGATGCGGCGTGACACCTGATTTCAACCTGGGGGCGGGAGCACTCTCCGTGATAGCGCTCTACCTGCTGGCGCTCGTGGGCATCGGCATCGCCGGACGTCGCAGCCAAAAGGAAAACTCGCTGGACGATTTTTACCTGGGCGGGCGCGGCATGGGATTCCTCGTGCTGCTGCTGACGCTCTACGCCACGCAGTACAGCGGCAATACGCTGATCGGTTTTGCCGGGCGCGCCTATCGCGAGGGGTTCCTCTTCCTGATGAGCGTGACCTTCATGATGGCGGTGATCGCCGTTCTGGTTGCCTATGCGCCGCGCCTGCGGACCCTGGCTGAGCGGCATCGCTTCCTGACCGTCGGCGACTACGTGCAGCAGCGCTACGGCTCGACCACGCTGACGGTTCTGGTGAGCGGCCTCTCGATTTTTGCACTGGGCAATTACATCCTCACAAATCTGAAGGCGATGGGCTCGATCGTGGAAATCGTCAGCGGCGGCGCGATTCCCTTCGCCTACGGTATTATCGGCCTCTCGCTGATCATGGTCGTCTACGAAACGCTCGGCGGCATGCGCAGCGTGGCCTGGACGGACGTGCTGCAGGGCGTGATTCTGCTGGCGGGCTGCGTGGCCATCCTGTTTGCCGTTGAATATCTCTACGAAACCCGCGGCGGGACGGCGGCGGCCATCTACTCCGCACGCCCCGATCTGTGGGACGCGCCGAGCGGCGCACAGAAAGTCTCATGGCTGAGCACGCTCATTCTGCTCGGCATCGGTATCGCAATGTACCCGCATGCAATCCAACGCATTTTTGCCGCCGGAAGCAGCCGCGCCCTGAAACGATCGCTGCAGTGGATGGCCGTCCTGCCGCTTGTGACGACGCTTTTCATGGTCTACGTCGGCATCGTCGGCAACGCGCACTTCCCAGACTTGAGCCGCCTGGAGAGCGACAACATCACACTGATGATGCTCGGCGAGCTGACGCGCGCATTTGCGGGCATGGAATGGCTGGTGGTTCTGTTTATCTGCGCGGCCACGGCGGCTATCATGTCGACCATCGACTCGGCGCTGCTGGCGATTTCCTCCCTTTTCACGCAGGACATGTTCCGCCGTCTGCGCCCCGGCAGCAATCAGTCCGAGCTTACGCGCGTCGGCAAAATCGTTTCCTGGTTGATCATGGCGTCCATGGCCTGGCTGGCAATTGAATCGCGCGAGACAATCTGGCGGCTGCTGGAAATCAAATTGGAGATTCTCTGCCAGATAGCTCCGGCGGTCATCCTGGGAATCAACCGCGCCAACCTCGGCAAACGCGCCGTACTGGGCGGCATTCTGGCCGGACTTCTGGCCACCTGTGTTTTGATGTTCGGCGGCGAGGGCGAATGGAACAAACCGCTCGGCGTGCACGCAGGCGTCTGGGGACTGGCTGTTAACCTTCTCGTTCTGACGCTGATTCAGTCCACAACGGGAAAGCGCCCAACACAATTACAGGCCGGCGGCTGAGGTGCGTCGCTCTTTGGCCTGCTTTTTCTCAACAGCCTTTTCTGTTTAACATGGCAGAGTCAGGTGTTAAACGCGCCGGTCCGTCATCAAGCGTTTGAGTTTTCACTCATTTAACATTCTTATGCAACAGATCAGACTTTCATCGCAATCGCCGCTCAACACTCAAGCTGAAACTTTCACTCGCCGCGTGCAGCGTGCCGCCTGGATCGCGGCTCTGTATCTGGCTTTGTTCAGTACGCCGCTGCGCGCCGGAATCGAAAACGACTCGCAGCCGGGGCTCGGGGAATTTCCCTTGCTCAGCGGCTACTCGCCCTCCGTGCAGTTAAACGCAGCCGAGATTCAGCTCGGGCTGCAGCGCCTGCTGACGAACAAAACAGTCATGTACATGGCCGCGCATCCCGACGACGAAAACCAGGCGGTGCTGGCCTGGTGCCGCTCCGAGCTGGGCGTGCGCACGGCCTACCTCTCGCTGACGCGCGGCGACGGCGGCCAGAACCTGATCGGCACGGAAAAAGGCGACGCACTGGGTGTGCTGCGCACGGAGGAATTGCTGGCGGCGCGCGGCGTTGACGGCGCGGAACAGTTTTTCACGCGCGCACTGGACTTCGGCTATTCCAAAACCGTCGACGAGACACTCAACACCTGGAGCCGCGACGCCATTCTGGAGGACGTCGTCTGGGTAATCCGCAACGTGCAGCCCGATATTATTATCACGAGATTTCCGGGCGACGGCAGCGGCGGACACGGCCACCACACGGCCTCGGCGCAGTTGGCGGTGGAAGGCGCAAAGGCCGCGGCCGATCCGACACAATTCACTGATCAACTTAAACACGTGCCGGTCTGGCAAGTGCGGAGCGTCCTGTGGAACAGTTGGTTTCCGGATGATCCGGACGACAGCGAGAGCCCGCAGAGCGTGGCGCGATTTGAGACGGGTTTGTACAACAATCTGCTGGGCGAATCCTATCTGGAAATAGCGGCGCGGGCGCGTAGTCAACACCGCTGCCAGGGCTTCGGCGCTTCGCCGCAGCGCGGGCGGCGCACCGAGTTTTTCCGGCTGCTGAGCGGCGCGCCTCCGACCGATGAAAATCGTCTGTTCAGCGATGCCGAACTGACGGCGGACCCGACACTGGAGTCGACCATACACCTTCGGCGCGCACTCGGCAGTTACAATCCGGAGCAGCCGCAGTACATCGTCGGCGACCTGCTGCAGGCGCTGGATGCGCTGCGCGGCGAGGAGGTCACCGCACTGAACACATTCAAACAGCGCGAAGTACAGAAGTTGATCGCCGCGGCGAGCGGCTTCTGGCTGGAGGCGCGCAGTTTTCAGGAATACGTAACGCCGGGCGACAGCCTGCGCCTGCAGTTCCGCCTGCTGAGCCGCATGCGCAGCGAAGAGCCGCCGGGCGGTTATGCCGAAGTTAACACATTAGTGAACCTGCACATCGGCGGCGAAACCATCGAACTGCAGCGCGGCGATTTGATGCAGGAGAGCGAGATAACTTTTGACAAGACTGTTTTACTTCCGGCTTCGACGCCGCTCACACAACCCTACTGGCTGCAGAATGAGAAAAACGGCGCGATGTACGACGTCGAAGATCCGTTGACGATCGGCCGCGCCTGGAACGCGCCGCAGGTTTATGTCTCCTGCCGTCTGGAATACGGCAAAACAACACTCAACTTCGGTCTTCCGCTGCGCTACCGCTGGACCGACCCGGCTTTCGGCGAGCGATTTAAACCTCTGGAAATCACGCCGCCCGTCACGTTGAACTTTGCGCGCAGCACGCTGCTCTTCGACAATCCGGATGCGCGCACTATCAGCCTGCGAATCAAGAGTTACAGCGACATGGCCAAAGGCCGTGTAAAACTGACTGGTCTTGGAGGCTGGAAGTCAAACCCGGCATTCCACAACTTTGAACTGAAAGCCGGAATCGAGCAACACCTTGAATTCACACTCTCCCAGTCGGATGAACAGCCCGACACGAGTTTTGTGCTTGATGTCGGCGCACTCGCAACGCTGGACGGAAACGGCAGGCAATACGACCAAAGCGAAGAACTGATCGACTACGAACATATTCCGCGGCGCACGATCTACAAAAAGGCGCAGCTTAAAGTCATTCGCAGCGACATGCGCACGACGGCACATAAAATCGGGTATATCATGGGCTCGGGCGACGATGTGCCCGATGCGCTCGAACAAATGGGATCGGAAGTCGTTCTGCTGGACGACGCCATGTTAACATCCGTCGACCTGCAACAATTCGACGCGATAGTCGCCGGAATCCGCGCCTACAATACCCGCGAGCACCTGCGCCAGGTCCAGGACAAACTGATGGATTACGTGTTCAAGGGCGGCGTATTTGTCGTGCAGTACACCGTCAGCCGCGGCACGGTGGTCGAAGAAATCGGCCCCTATCCGTTTAACCTTTCGCGCGGCCGCGTGACGGATGAAAAAGCCGAGATGAAAGTCCTCGACTTCAACAGCTCCCTGTTAAACACACCGAATTTGATAGAAGCGCGCGACTACGACAACTGGGTCCAGGAACGCGGCCTGTACTTTGCGGCCGATATGGCGCCTGAATATGCAACGCCCTTTGCCAGCCACGATCCGGGCGAACAGGATTTGCGCGGCAGCCTGATCGCTGCGGACTACGGTCAGGGCGTGTTTGTTTACACCGGGATTTCTTTCTTCCGCCAACTGCCGGCGGGCGTGCCCGGAGCGTTTAAACTCTTTGCCAATCTGGTCTCGGGCGGGCGCAAGTAAAAATGAGCGCAGACGCGGCGCGCAGAAATACACTGAAAATTATTTTCAATATTGCGGTCCACCACCGCGAATGAAGCCCTGAATTGTTCGCACGGCCCCTTCCCGGCCGGCCGTGTGATGGAGGCATGGACGCGCCGCTTGTGCGGCGCGGATCAATTCAGGAGCTGTTATGTTGCGAGCAATCGGTCTGATTACCGTTCTGTTGTTTAGTTCACTCTCCCATGTGTTTGCAGCCGAGATCAAAGTCGAGGCAAAGCTGAACCGCGCGCAGGTATATCTGAGCGGCGCGCAGGTCTTTCACACAACGCAGGTGCGCCTGCCCGCCGGCACCAGCCGGGTGGTCTTCGACGGAATCGCCGGATCGCTGAACGCTGCGACCTTACGCACCGCACTCAAAGGCGACGCGACTTTTGTCTCGATGAATGAACGGCGCGACATGCCGATCGACTCGAGTGCGCCGGGCTTCAAAAATATCCAGCGGCTGCAGGACTCGATTACTTCACTCAGCTACTACATCGAAGACAAACAGGCCGAAAAAGCGGTGCTGGAGGAAGAGCAGAAATACATCAGCGGCCAACTTAACACGCCGCGGCGCGACAGCCTGCCGCTGGACATCGAACGCGTCGAGCGCACCGCCGATTTTATCGGCCGTCGCCTGGGAGCGCTGAAACTGAATCTGGTGGCGGTCAACCGCACGATTACGGAGTCACAGCGCGCGATCCAGGCGCTGCAGGATTCAGTCCGCCGCTTAAACACCGGCAAACCGCGCCACGAAGTAGTCGTGACAATCTTTACTGAACGCGCCACGACGCTGGACCTCGGCATTTCCTACATGATTGATCAGGCCGGCTGGTCGCCTTCCTACGACATCCGCGTACCGGACATCGACAAAAGTATGGAGCTGGATTACAAAGCGCTGGTGTGGCAGAATTCGGGCATCAACTGGGAGGACATTGCGATTTCAGTTTCGACGCGCAACCCGGGTGAGAACAGCAATCACCCGGTGGTCAATCCCTGGATGATCGGTTTTATAACGCCGAGAAAAAGGGACGACGATTTCGGCACCGACGAAATGGAAGCCGTACAGACCTATGATCTGCACGCCAATGTCGTGCGCGCGCAGATCAACCAGTTTGCTTTTGAGCCGGCGCCGACGCTGAATCCCCAGGGCGCAAATCGCGTGGTGGAATTCACAACCACGGTGCCGGCGTCGATTCCGACCGGCGGCGAAGCGCACATGGTGTCGCTGCAATCACACGAGTTAAAACCGCTCTACGAATACTATGCGGTGCCCAGACTGGATCCGGATGCTTTCCTGCTGGCGCGCATTACCGGATGGTCCAAATACAACCTGCTGCCCGGCAAAGTCAATGTGTATTTCCGCGAAAATTTTGTCGGCACTACCCAACTCAATCCCTTTTCGATCACCGATACAATCTCCGTCTCGCTGGGGCGCGACCGCAATGTGGTGGTCAAGCGCGAAAGCCGCATCAACGCGAATGAGAGTTCATTCCTCGGCAACGACATCGAGCGCACGTTCGACTACACAATTTTTATTCGCAATACCTACGCACAGCCGATCACTCTGACGCTGGAAGAGCCAATCCCCAAAGCCGCTATCGAAGACATAGAAGTCGATCTTGACGAGGACGGCGGCGGTGAATTCCACCGGCAGAAAAACAGTCTGCGCTGGCGTATGGAGCTGGGGGCTTCGGCCAACGTGCAGAAGAACATTCGCTACACGGTGACTTACCCGGGCGACCGCCAGGTTTACGGGCTTTAAACAAACGCAATACTGTCAGGTGTTAAACACGCTGACGAACAAGAGTAAAAAGAGCAAGCCACATGCAAGGCAGGGGGCGCGGCGGTCTGGTTAAAACGCCATGTTAACAAACGCGACCGCCGCTCTCCAGTGTTTACAGCAGTTCGACCGACTGCAGAATGCGATCCATGTGCTGCTCGTGATCCTCGATTTCAAAGTCCCAGGATTCGGCGACAATAATCAGCATATCGGACTCGAGTTCGACGACGTAGAGTTTGTAGTAAATCACGGACTCTTCGTCAAAATTACCGTGACCGTTAATCTGGTGAGCCGACACGGCGCCGGGAATCTCGACAGCCTGATCGAGCGTCGTCTGAAAGTCCGAAACCGCGGAAAGCGCCTGTTCAACACCTTCATTGCGCACCGTCTGGAAGTCGTATTCATCCTTCGAATACCTGATCGCGGTGATGCCGACGCCGTAGAGCAGATTCTCAAGTACAACCGTCTCCTCCATCGGATCGATTTCTTCCTTGAGCAAAATCTCGGGCAGTTCCATGGTAATGAGATTAAACAAGTCAACGCGGCGGAATGACGATGTTTTTTCGTCGTAATCGCGTGCAAAATCAGCCGTGCCGCTATCGACTTCGTAACCTTCGCGCAGCTCAAACTCGGCGTCGTCCAGCGGTTTTTGTTCGATTTGACGCGCGGTAAAAGTTGCAGTCATTTCCTGCGGGCTGCCGATTGAAAACTTCAATGGTACCGCGCCGCATTCTTTAACCATTGCGGCCCAGTTGTCGCGCTCAATCTTGGCAAAGTCATCGGGATTGAGTTTAAGCGTCGGATCGTACCAATATACGGCGATGTTGTCTTCAAAATGGAATTCAACCATCTTGCACGTGCGGTCCAGCACCACGGCGGTTTCATCGCTGTGTTTAACTTCCTTGAACTTCCCCAGCGTCTGCGCCAGCGTGAACTCCTTGTAGACGCCGTCCTCTTCGTCCAGGCGGAACATGGCCCCTTGCGCCGGTTTGTAGATTTCCTCGGGATGCGCGCCGTTGGATGTGACCTTAAACTCTCCCGACTTAAAGTAGTAGCTGCACTCACTGCCGACCATTTGTTGCATCATGGCCAGCAATTGCGGCGCGAACTTCCTGGCGTCCTCGTCGGCATCCGGCGGGAGTTGCAATTCAACTTCAATGTCGTAGTGCACGACGCCTTCAAAGGTCTGCGCCGTCAGCCTGCTTGCGGCGGCGCTTGTTATCAGCAAAGCCGAAAACAGAGTCAACGTGGTTTTACAGAGATTTTTCATTGAAACCATACCTTAATCGTTGTGAATCGGAAATTCAGGATCGGGCTGGATCTGCGATTCCTCGAGTTTAATCATGTTAATTTCAACCGCCCGGAATTGCAGGACAAGTCCGGCGGGACGCGGCAATTCGATTTCAAATGCAAGCGGAATTGCATGCAGCTCGCCGAAAATGGCATCCCAGGCATCGCGTTTAACTTTACTGAATTGTTCTGGATCGACGTACAGCGCAGAATCGGCGTAGACGCGCATGACGGTGGAATCTTCCATGAAGGTATCGTAAAGTTTTAACTGGATACCGCGGCAACTGCGGCCGAGAATCTGCATCGTATCGCTTAACAGCCGGACTTCTTCGACGCGTTTCATCCAACCCTGCGACTGTTTGACGGCGTAGGCTTCGTCGCCGTCTTCAAGCGTCAGAACGCGATCGCGATCGAGCTGGAATATCTGGTCCCGCATGCCCTGCACTGTGTGCGTGATGACGCGGAAAACACCGGGCCTGAAGCGAAATTCCTGGCGTGAACTTCCCAACATCTTCACGATCTGTTGATGATAACCAGGCATGCGCGACGTGTCGTTTTCAGCGTAGAAACGCTCGGTAAACACGGGCTCCGCGTTTAACAGGACGATGCCTTCGAACTGGCCCGCAGCAGCCGTGACATGTGCGAGGCAGGACAAGAGGATTGCGGCCGAAATACCGAGAACGCTTCGGATCATACCAGATTCTCCAGGGGTGACGCCAAAGGAATGCGGCGCAAATCTACGACAAGTCTTCAGCTTGTGCAAGCTTGCAACTGGAGGCGGATCGAACTAAATTGGGCGGCAAACTTCCGGCCTGAAACAGGTCCGAACGGCCGCGTTCCGCATGCCGCTCCGACCGACAATCCTCAATGGAGATCCCGACTTTTGCCCAGTATTTACGACCTCAAACCGGCCTTCCAGAATCTGCTGCGGCCGCTTGTACGCCGTTTGGCGGCCTCGGGCGCTACGGCCAACCAGGTGACGATTCTGGCGGCACTGCTGTCCATCCTCGTCGGCATGTTTATCTGGCGCGACCCGAGCGCACCTTTCATTTTACTGTTTGTTCCCGCCGTTCTGTTTATTCGCATGGCGCTGAACGCCGTCGACGGCATGCTGGCGCGCGAACACGCGATGCAATCGAAGGCCGGCGCAATACTGAACGAAGTGGGCGACGTGGTTTCGGACGCGGCGCTCTACCTGCCGCTGGCGCTGATTCCGGGCGTCGATCCCCTGCTTGTCTGCACGGCGGTCGTGCTGGCGCTGATCGGCGAGATGACGGGCGTGCTGGGCCAGACGATCGGCGCATCGCGACGTTACGACGGGCCGATGGGCAAGAGCGATCGCGCGCTGTGGTTCGGTCTCCTCTGTTTGCTGCTCGGCCTAGGACTGGAGGCGGGCAGCTGGACGAACTGGTTTCTGGCGGCGGTCAATCTTCTGGCCGCCTGGACAATTGTCAACCGCGCGCGGGGCGCCCTGCGCGAAGCTGGAGCGTAATCGATGTTCGAATCCGTGCATCCCAATGTTTTGACGGCAATCATCTGCGTCTTTGCCTTCCTCGTCGTTGCGACCATCGTCGTGCTCGCGCTGGGCCGTATTAAACCGAACTGGAGCCTGGACGAGGTGCGGCAGCGCACGCGCACCTGGTGGATCATGGCCGCGATTTTCGCCGTCGGCCTGACGCTCAGCGACATCTCCGGCGTCGTATTTTTTGGTCTCTTGAGTTTTCTGGCGCTGAAGGAATATCTGTCGATCATCGAAACGCGGCGCGCGGACCGACGCGTGTTGTTCTGGGCTTACCTGGCGATTCCACTGCAGTACTACTGGATCGGCACCGGCTGGTACGGCATGGCGATCATTTTCATCCCTGTTTACATGTTCCTGTTTCTGCCGTTGCGCATGATCATGATCGGCGAAACAAAGGGTTTTCTGCGCTCGGCGGGCATCATCCAGTGGGGCATGATGACGACGGTATTCTGCCTGGGGCACGTGGCCATGTTGCTGACATTGCCGTCCGAGGGCAATGCCAACGGCGGCGGTGCGGCGTTGATGTTTTTCCTGGTGGTGTTAACACAGGTCAACGACGTGGCGCAATTTCTTTTCGGCAAGTGGCTCGGACGCCGCAAGATTGTGCCGACGGTCAGCCAGGGCAAGACCTGGGCCGGTTTTGTCGGCGGGGCTTGTAGCACGGTGGCGCTGACTTTTCTGCTCGGCCCGTGGCTGACGCCTTTTGAGGGTTGGAGTTTTGCGGCCGTCGGTTTGATTATCGGGGTCGGCGGTTTTGTCGGCGACGTGATTATTTCGGCTGTTAAACGCGATCTGAATCTGAAGGATTCCGGCAGCCTGTTACCCGGGCACGGCGGCATTCTGGATCGCCTGGACAGCCTGATGTACACTGCTCCCCTGTTTTATCACTTTACCCGTTACTTTTACTATTGAGGCGGTGTGGTCCAGAAGCTGTTTTTCCTGCTCATTTTCCGGCCGCTGGTTTTGCTGGTGCTGGGACTTAACATTCGCAATCGCGAACGCCTGCCGACGGGTGATGGGCCTGCGATTGTCGTGGCCAATCACAACAGTCACCTGGACACCTTTGTTTTAATGAGCCTTTTTAAGCTGCGTCATTTACCGCGGGTGCGTCCCGTCGCTGCCGCCGACTATTTCCTCAAAAACCCGCTGATGCGCTGGTTTGCACTTAACATCATGAACATCGTCCCGGTGGTGCGCAAGGCCGGCGAATTCAAACGCGATCCACTGGCGGGCGCAACGCAGATTCTCGAAGCCGGCGACATTGTGATACTTTTTCCGGAGGGCACGCGCGGCCGGGCGGAGGAACTGAGCACGTTCAAGAACGGCGTCGGACTGTTGGCGGAGCGTTTTCCGCATGTGCCGGTCGTACCGATTTTCCTGCACGGTCTGGGCAAGGTTTTACCCAAGGGCGAAGGTACGTTTGTCCCCTTTTTCTGCGACGTATTTGTCGGCGAGGCGCGGACGTTCCACGACGACCGCAAGCTTTTTGTTAAACAACTGAGCACGGACATCGAGGCGATGGCGCGCGACAGCGGGCGTCCGGTTTGGGACTGAGCGATGGGATTTCCTCCAAAAACAAGCCTGCCTGAATAATCTGATCTCCTTTCGCTGGGCGTGGCCGATTCGGTGAGCCTGCTCGTTGTGCCGTGGTGCGACTGTGCCGTCCTACATGAGGCAATCTGCATTACATGCGGCGGGAGCACAACCACAAATACGCCAACGGGCGCTTTTCACTTCCAAGCGTAGCGGATTGCGTGCATTTGCGCACGTGCACACGCGTAAGTGAAACGGTCTGACAGCCAAAAATCCATGGATTTGAGACCGGCCGGACGTCCCGTGACTTGAGATTCAACGACAAACAAGAGCGGATTGAAAAGCGAGCGGCGGCATGTGCAGCAGGCCGGACGCGCTGCAACCATTTGTCGAATGAAACGGACCGCTGATCCAGCGAGATGCGCCGAACGTGCAACCGGATTGGGCCGATGATGCGTCAAAGCGTAAATTTGTGCAGCGAATAAGAGTTAGCCCCCTGTACATGTTAAACCGGATGTTTATGTATCAAGCCCGTACGACCTTGTTTAGCGCCGTCATTCTGTTCATTGTATGCACCTTCCACAGCCCGGCGCAGCTGCCGCCGTTAATTCCCTTTTATGCCGGCGGCCAGTGGGGTTTCAGCGACTCGACCGGTAAGATGTTAGTGCCACCGCGTTATGATACCGTTATGGTTTATCGCGATGGATTTGCGATTACCGGAATGGTGTTGGATTCCTGCCCCGCCTACAATAGAAAAATACCGTGCACACTACATGGCATAGTCGAATCAACCGGCCGTGAACTGTTTGAACCGCAGTTCCTGCAGGAACCGCGGCTAGTCAACGAGTTAAACATTTTAATCCGGCTTGATGACAACAATCAGCAGGTCCTGGGACTTGTTGACAACACCGGAAAGGTCGTGGTTCCGTTCGAATACATGCGCCTAAAACAAATGAATGACAAACTCTGGAGACTGGAGAAACAGGACAGGTCGACAGCCGACATTTACGACCATTCAACAGGAGAAATCCGTCCGGGGTCTCCCCTGTTTGATCGATTTGTCGAACGGCGTGATAACTACACCGTCATTAATTCCACAACAGGATTGGGCGCGATAAATGCCAATGGCGAGTTGCTGGTGGACACCGTGTATCGCGAGATTGAAGGACCGCAGCAGGACTTGTTCCTGGTTGGACATTTCAGAAATCACTTTGTCTACTGGGGCTGTACGGACTTAAACGGAAATCTGATCGTACCGGCGGAATACAACAAAATCCAGCCCCTGACACGAAATCTGATTCTTGCGATCGACGAACTCGGCCAGGGAGAACACCAGTACTGGCTGTATCATCGCGACGGCAGACGTTTAAACGACGCCCCTTTTCAGGAAGTCGACACCCTGGGATACAACCGTTTCCTGGCAACACGCATCCGCGGCGTACACAGCATTGATCCAGCAGGAGATACTCACAAGCTATCACGTTGGGAAGATGAGGACTGGCGCGGCTTTGCAGGCAATCACCGGACCAATCCATTTTTTGTTAACGGGGCAGCCGCATATAAACATGCACACGGTGTCGGCTACATGAATATGCGCGGCGAAGATTTGTTGAAGCCTGAAATGGGTGACGATTTGATTGGTTTTATTCTTGAAAGTGCTTTCCCCAATCTCGAATTCCAGGGTTGGCCGAGCCAGGAGGTTGAGAGGAAAATCGCGTCGCGCGTAGACGAAATTGCCGGATTTAACGAGGGGTGGGCCGTATTTTACCGCGATGAACAATGTGGCCTGATAAATGCAGATGGTAAAGAGTTGTACTACGGACAGTTTGACGAGATAACACTTGTGCGCAATGGTTGCGCCATTGCCACGGACTACGACTACTACCCCGAGCGTTTTGTTTACCTGGACACGACCGGAAAAGCCATTACCGACATTAAAAAGACCGACTACAGCAAGTGTTACCCATTTAAGGAAAATCGCGCGCTGGTTCAGGAGAAACGCAGCTACGGCTTTATCAATCGCAACGGCAAGGAAGTAATTAAACTACAGTATCATTCGGCACAGCAGTTTAACAATGGATTCGCGCAAGTGGCTTCATCAGGTTGGGGAGCAATCGACACAAGCGGCAAAGTTGTTATTCCCCTTCAGTACGACGAACTCGATACTATTATCGACGGCTTTGCGGCGGCAAAACGCGACGGCAAATGGACATTTGTGCGCGTAAACGCGGGCGAGTTGTTTCCGCCTCGATATTCTCAGGCTGGGGTCATGCGCCACGGACTAGGTCCGGTTAAATTCGATACGGACAGCGTCGGCTGCGTAGACACAACCGGCAAACTCATTCTGACCGTGCCGGGGCAGGTTGCGAACGTGGTCGGAAAGGGACTTATCAGCGTCGACGAAGAGCGCTTGTTTAAGCCCAACGGCGAGGAAATACTGGCCGGACGTTTTGATGCGCTGCGCTGGGTCGACGACGACATTCTGGCCGCCCGTTCAAATGGCAGTTGGGGGTTCGTCGACATGAGTGGCAACAAATTATCCGAGCAGAGTTATGAAGATATTGAGCCGCCAGGCCGGCAAATGGAAAACACCGAGATTGTAGCCGCCGTCAAGCGCGGCGCCTGGACTTTTGTTAAACGCGATCTGGCCGAAATCGGCGCTCCCATGTACAGATCGTTCGAGAGAATGGACTCAAGCTATTTTGCCGCCTACCTGTCGGACGAACAATTGATGTACGACGGCAACGGCCAACTTGTGCGTGCGTTCTACGATTCAACAATCAGCGGATCTGTAAACCACGGCATACTGTGGCAGGTCAGGCATGAAGACAAGGTTGGATTTACGGACACAAATGGATTGCTTGTCATTCCGATTATCTATGACGCTAGAACAGATGGAATGCGTCGCTTTAACTCCGCCAGAACAAACAGTTTTTATGATAACGGCCTGGCGCTGGTTTCGCTGGACAGCAATGCCCTGATTATCGATATAGGGGGCAACACGGTCCTGCAGGACAACGATCAACTGACGATCGACCTGAAATACGACGGCACGGTGTATCTCAATGACAAAGACGGCGAAGGATATGTTAACGGCAACCGCATGTACGATCCGTTCAGCGGAACCGCTTCAAATGAACGCTTCCTGTTTACGGATTTGTTTTATGACCGCCAATATGGCAAGGCGCAAAGCGCCGGCAATAAACTGTACGGCGTGATCGACAGCAGCGGGCGATATGTGATTGCGCCGCAGTTTCAGCGTGTCGGAAATATTGAAAACGGCTACTTTATCTTACAAGACTCCACCGGCAAATGGGGTGTGATGGACAGCACGGGACGTATATGTGCAGAGTTCAAATACGACAAGTTCGGCATGCCGTTTACCCTTGAAGGCCAGTGTTACCGTGGGTTTATCGGGGATAAAACATTTTTGGTGAGCGTCGATCGCCCACCGCTCGACATCAGTGGATACAATAAGTTTTCAAAAATGGAAGGTGGCTTGATTTTCGTCGGAACAGACAATGGCTGCGGCATTATCGACAAATCAGGCAACATCGTTGTTCCAATAAAGTGGGATAGTTTGAGTGAAATTTCGCCGGGGCTGTTCTACGTACGAATGGCTGACGGCCTGCAAGTTCCACACGACATTCACGGCCGCATGTACATGCAGGAGTAATGTTTAATCTCTTGTTAAAACGGACAGGCCCTTCATGACGATATACCTCCGTTTAATACTGCTGATTATAGCGGCTCAGTTCTTCGGACTGACGGGCCTGCAGGCGCAGCTTCCCCCGCTGATTCCGAACTATCAAAACGGTAAAGGCGGCTACAGCGATTCAACGGGTACAATGATTGTGCCTGCCATCTACGACAGGACTTACCTGCTGCGCAACGGCATCGGCATGGTGATGCGATACGCCGACAATCCTGAAGATCGCAACAAACCGCTGGAGTTGTTCGGACTGTACGATTCAACCGGCAGGATGATTTATCCGCCGCAGTCGGCCAACCAACCGAATTTTCACAAGACCGAGTACATCATTGTTTCACGGCGTTCGGGCAGGTCAACCTTATACGGCCTGATCGACCGACAAGGCAATTCTCTCCTGCCGACCGAGTATAAACACTACCGTAGCTACCGGCACGGATTTCTGTATTTCCGCAAGACGGATTCGTCCGAGATCATTCACTTAAATGACGGTTCAACGCGGAAGTACACACTGAGTCGAAATTTCAAGGAATTCAAGGCTTTTCAGGATCAGGCGCTTTTCACAGTTAAAACATGGTCGGGCAATGTCGGTGTAATCGATGGAGCCGGGCGCATGTTGATCGACACGATCTACCGAAGACTGCACCCCGTGGATTTTGGTTTCATAGTTGCCGAAGCGCATGCGCCCTACACGACAAAAGCCGGTGTTCTCAACGCGCGCGGCGATACGATCGTCCCGCTGAACTACCCCAGGATTAACATTCTTGGTCCGCAATCCCTGGCGGGCGTCCAACACGTTGCACGGGATTTTAACAGGATTGACTTATACGACAACAACGGCAGACTCCTGACCAAACATCCTGTACAATCCGCCGATTCCATCGGATTCGGCCGCATTCTGACGGAGCGCTTCGGAGATGTCGTCAGTGTCCGCGCGGACGGACGAACTCTCACCACGACGCAATGGGACAATCCCCGTTGGCATGGTTTTGCATCGGGCAACCCGCGCTATCCGGAATTCAGGAGCGGATATGCGGCAGTTACCGATTCGCTCGGACGAACGACATACATCGACGCAGACGGCAATCCATATACCTGGCCTGACAGCATTCAGACATTGATCGACGAATTTCGCATTCACACAATCAATCGATTCAAACAGGGCTGGACAGACTTCAGACGCAACGACTCCTGCGGTTTAATCAGTGCTGACGGACGCATCTTGTTGTTCGGTATGTTCGACGCTTTTGGTCCATTCGGAAATGACCAATTTGTTGCCATAAAAAACTTTGAAGATTACACCAATCCGGAAAAGATTGACTATCGAAGCGAATGTTGGCTTGTCGACACAAATGGTCAATTTATTAACGGCGAGCCCTGGTCGATGTGTTATCCCTTGCACGACGGGCGAGCTCTGTTCAGTCCACGTTACGGCTCGTCGTACGGCTACCTCGACGCTCGCGGCGTTGAGATCATTCCGGCTCATTTTGAGTACGCCCGGTCTTTCTCAGAGGGACTGGCAGTGGTTAAATTTATCGGCAGTTCTCATTTTGGTGCAATCGACAACACCGGAATGTTTGTCGTACCTGCGCGCTACGACAATATGCGAACATTTAACAATGGACGTGCCGCCGTACAACGCCAGGGTTTGTGGACACTGGTCGACAATAGCGGCGGCGAGCTTCACGCACCGACGATCAAATATATTACGTCTTTCGAACACGGAATGCTGTGCGGTAAAATAGATCGGGATACGGTGGTGTGCCTCAATCGCGAGGGCGATGAAATCATCAGGATGGCCGGCGCGGAAATCGAGATCATGTCGGCGCGGCGCATCGCGGTGGACTCGACGCGTTTGTTTAACAACGAAGGTGTGGAAATACTGGCGCATCGATTCGAAGCTGTGCGGCATGTCGCCGATTCGATCCTGGCAGTACGCATCGACGGTATGTGGCAACTGGCCGACCTCAGCGGCGACATCCTCTCACCCACGCATTATGACGACATCAGGCCCTTTGTCGGTGAACTGGCATCCGTGCGGCGCGGCATGTGGACGATTATCGATCGCCAACTGAACGAGGTTGTAAGGCCGCAGTTTGAGCGTGTTGAACACATCGACAACACACATGCACTTGGACGCCGCGCCAACGAGGTTCAGCTGCGCGGACGCGACAACAATATTCTGGCAACCTGGCGGGATACCACCCTGCTCTATAAACGTCTCTACTACGCACGCACGGCGGTCAGATACAACGGCAAGGTGGGAGTTATCGACACGAACGGTCGCATGATTATGCCGATGGTATTCGACGGCATGGCGCCCAAAGCAACGGTGTGCAACCGAAACCTCCTTTTTCTTCGCGATAATCTGACTTTTTTATATCGCAACGGCTATGGACAGGCGTACGATTCTCTCGGCATGTTGATCGCTGCTGGTGATTCGACCGGACAGGTGTGCCTGACAAGAGCATACCAGGTTTGCAGGTTTATCGGGAACGATACAGAACATTTTCAGATTTTCGATCGCCGCAATGATGTCTGGTCGCAGGAAACATGGACTGATTGTGGACCTGCGGGCTGGAACATTGCCATTGCCAATGCAGGCGATCAATTTGGCCTGTTCAACAATGACGGTACAAGGCTCGGTGATGGATTGTATGAGGAAGTCGTCAGCGTCAGAAAGAGTGCAGTAATTGTTAAACGCGACGGCAAGTACGGAGCACTGGATTTAAACGGCAATGTTTTGATCGAGTTGATCTATGACTATGTCGGCACATTGCGGGACAGCCTGCCTGTGTTTTTTCAGTTGGCAAAAGATGACAAACGTTTTGTCGCCGATGCAAACGGCACGATCCTCGCTACTTTTGACGGCATGTCCGGTATTGTCATGGCAGCCGACGACATGTTGATCGTACGCCGCAGATCCGGTTCGAGAGTGGCGCGACTGGATGGGACACTCATTGCACAAAAAGCATGGGACAACGTTTCCGAGGTATCACCGGGATTATTCACTTGTTCAAACAGCGGCGAACAGAGCATCCTGCTGGACAAATACGGCCGAATTTACCACGACGGCAAGTCGTTGAGGGATTAACTCTGCAAAGGAGTCGCTGATCTGATTCTGTTACGGCTTTTCGCCTTGATCTCAACTGAAGAGTTGTGCGGATTTCCCAGACGCTTGCCCGAGTAACTGCATAAGAGCTTGAACAGGAGTGCCATTGCAGCGCGCTTGTGCGCTCGCTTTCTGACAATCTTGCTCGTTGTTGTGCACTACGTTTTTATATTCTGCAATACAGTTCCCTGCCACTGCGTGCATGCGGTTGCAATTCAATATTGTATTCCGGTCCTCCGCCTGCTCACAACCCGAAAATTGGAGTAAAAGTATCATAGAGAATTTGTTCCAGGATTCATGACAAGAAAAATCAAATTGCAATAACGGCAGCAGGTGCCATCATTGTGGGGCCAATTTCGCATACTGAACTGTGTCGTAAAACTGCCCGTTTTTAAACACCTCCATCCTGAATTCCCCTTCCCGCTCGTAGCCGCATTTTTCGAGCACGCGCATCGAGGCAATATTGGGCTTTAACACCGGCGCAAACAACTTCTTTACATTCATAGTGTCAAAGGCGTGAACAGTCATTTGTTTAAGCGCTTCCGTGGCAATACCCTGCCCCCAAAAGGGCTCGCCCAGCCAATAACCGATCTCCGCCTGATGGTTTTTCCAGGCCTTGAGGCGAGTCACTCCGACACCGCCGACAAATTCTCCATTTAACTCCACGACGCGACTGACGGCTCCCCCCTGACTGCTGCCGGTGGAAATCCACCACTCGGCATCTTCCTGCGTGTAGGGAAACGGAAACAAATAGGTCAGGTAGCGCGACACGTTAACATTGTTAGCCAGCTGCACGAGACGCTCAGCATCGTCAGTTTTGAAGGGCCGCAGAGTGATCATGTCAGATCCGCATTTATTGTTTAAACCAGGTGACAATATAACATTTCCAGATCAAGAAAACAGAGCATTGTCGTTAACCGTCTGTCGGCTGAATTTGTGGACTTACTTCCAGAATTGCCACCAGGGATTTTCAGGCGTTGAATCACCATGCTCATCTATAATTTCAGCCTTGTCGTTGTACATTTCCCCGTCATCTCCCTGGACTGTTGCATCCAGCACTGCTGCAATCCGAACCATTTTGCGCACAATTTCCTTGTCCGGGTTTTTAACAGTCACGTTGCCGTCCTGTGGAAAAAACAGTCCTTCATCAACTCCCTTGCCGTGTTTTGACCATTGTATCCAGACAGCGCTTCCGGGGTGCTTAAAATGATTGATTGACCCATCGTGTTCGGTAAACTCAGTGTGCTCGCGCAATTCAAATTCACGATCATTCTTCACGTAATCACGCCATTCGTCCAGAGAAATCTCCGGTCCGTTAACATCATGTACAAGTTCTTTGCGGGTAATATGTACGTCGTATCCCATTACTATGGCTCCGGAGTTTTAACGTCGCTACGAGCTATCGTCAATAGACGCCAACGTTTTACTGACATCAACCGGCGGACGGGGATAACATCCTCTTACCGCCTTGCCAATCCCTGACATGATTTTCTTGTTTGCCATCGAGAGCAGAGCTCTCAACCCGCCGTTCAATCCACCAGCTGGATCGACTGCACGAGAATTTAGTACACATCCCACCTGCCGGCGCGGTAGTAGCGCGGCAGAATCTGCGAGTGCAGTGTGTTGACGTCAACATCGTTGCTGTCCGGTACAAGGCCTTTGCCAAAGTGCAGCAGCGCCGACATCGAGCCTGAAGTCAGAAAACTGGTCGATGTGTGATCAAACTCCAGCTGTTCGGCGCCGACGCGCAGTGCCGAGTCGCCGACGGCGGCGTTCATGCCCAGCACCCAGCCCCACTCGCCCATTGTCGGTATGTGATTGTGATACGCCAACACTGCAAAACCGGCGCGTCGCATCGTTTTGTGGATACATGCAAAAGCTTCGGGAGCAAAAAACGGGCTGCCGGCCTGTGTGACCACCACCCCGCCGGCCGAAAGATGCTGTTTAATACCGCGGTAAAACTCCAGAGTGTACAAGCGGCCGAGATCCACGCTGCGCGGGTCCGGCAGATCGATGATAATTACGTCGTAGAATTGATCGCTTTCCGCCATGAAAGTAAAGCCGTCGCGATTGATCACTTCAACGCGCGCATCGTAGAGCGAGCTGTCGTTAACTGCGGTAAGCACCGGATGCGTGCGGGCAAGATCTGTCATGGCCGGATCGAGATCGACCAGCAGCGCGCGTTCAACGTCGTGGTGTTTCAACACCTCACGCAACGCCAGCCCGTCGCCGCCGCCGAGAATCAGAACGTTCTTGCGTGCAGCCGCAATCGCCATGGCCGGCAGGACGAGCGGCTCGTGATAACGCTTTTCGTCAAAGGTGGAAAACTGCTCTTCGCCGTTCAGGTATAACCAGTGATTGCCGCGCCACTCTGTTATCACGATGCGCTGGTAGGCGCTCTGTTCGGAATACACAACTTTATCCAGATACTTTTTCTGTTCGCCGAACTGCACAATCGGTTCGGCGCTGAAAGCCAGAACAATCAAACAGGCAAAGACAGCCACACCAATTGACGCACGCAGACGGAAGCGGGTGACGCGCGACCGAAAACGCCACAACAAGACAAAAGCAACCACGAAGTTAACCGCGCCGAGCAAAATCGGTGTATAAGTAAGGCCGAGGTATGGCAGCGCCAGGAACGCAAAGACAATCCCACCCAGCAGAGCGCCGTAGTAATCCTGCTCCATGACCGACGAAATGTTAATCCGCAGTTCCTCGAACACGGAGTTGAGGCGCGTCACGAGCGGGATTTCAATGCCGATCAGCAGGCCGATGCCGATGGCAAACCCATAAATTACCAGGTAGATGAAGTCGAGTTGCGAGTAAAGTGCATATGCCGTCAGCGGCCCAAAGGCACACAGAAGCGAGAGGCCAAACTCAACGGCGACAAATGTTTCCAGTTCATGTTTAACAATCCGGCGACTGATCCTGCTGCCTACGCCCATGGCAAACAGCATAAGTGAGATTGTCAACGTCCACTGCACAACGGAGTTACCCAGCAGATAACTTGCCAGCGTCGCCATGACGTATTCTGCGACAATACCGGCCAGACCGGTGGCAAAAATGGCTGCTTTCAGGTAGAGTCCACCGCGCCGCGGCGGTCCCTGCTGCGGTTCAGAAGTTAAACTGTCCGGTCCGGAGGCGGGCACGTCAGAATATCCAGCCGATAATGAAGGAGGCGATGATGTATGACGATGCTTCGATGGCGCCGGCGCCGATATTGGGCACTTCCTGGTTTACAAGTTCCTGTGTTAAACGCTGCCCCGGAAGCAAAATCTTGTCCGTCACAAAGCGCAGAATCGGGATCAGGATATAACCGATGGCCACAAAAATGGCAAATTCGGTTACATTCTCCTGCCAGGAAACAAAGTCCCCATCCGTCGCAATTCGCATGATATTGCCGAGTGCAAACAACACGCCTGCAAATGCAACGCCGACGGCGACGTTGTCTTTTTCAACTTCGGCGTGCACGTCGAACGGCAGGATCAGATTGTAGATGCGCGCACCGACGATAAGTCCGACCTGGCCCAGCGCCCAGAATGCAAGCGCCGTGTCAAAACCGCCGCCTACACCGGAGAGTGCACCGGAAAGCGTCATACCAACGGCCAGGTAATTGGCCGCTTCGATGATTCCCGTGCCTGCGTTCTGATCCTCAAATATTTCCTTGCGGTTGTTGAAGGTGGAGAGAATCAGTTTGTCGTTGATGATGACGGAAATGTTTAACAAAACAATCGCCAGCAGGCCGTACTGCATTATTGCAATGACGTCGTCAAGCCAGTACATGGCGGGACCGCTCATGATGCCGCCGATGGCCATGATCAGACCGATGTAGTATCCGGCGACGGACAAGGCGTAGGCCAGGTTGTCCTTGTCAACCAGTTCGGCTTTTGTGTCAATGCCGCGGTGAAACAACTGGTGCGCCAGGCGTCCAAGAATCAGTAAAACAATGACGGTACCGAGATAAACCAAACCTGTCAGGAGTTGGTCGAGAGTCATAGTATAGTCCCGTTTGAGTGCAGTTGCATGGCCAATGAGTTAAACGGACTTGTCGGATACGGGCAAGTCTTACTTGCCGCCGCGGCCGGAGCTGCGGCCGCGAAATCGATTCATCGTGCTGCGGCCGGTACGTTGACGCGCCTTGGCCCGGCTTGCGCGCGCGGTGCGACGCTCGAAGAATGATTTGTTTGTCTGTTTGGTCTGTGAACCGTTGGTGCCGTAGCGATTATTGAGACCGTAGTACGAACGCCCGCCACCCACGGTGCTGCGGTAGTTGTCGTAGTCATTGCGCTGAACTGGCCCGCTCATCATGTTGAACATGGAACTCATAAAAGCGTATTGACCATAAAAAGCCCAGAAACTGCCGCCGCCGAGACCGGTCTGCCAGTGACCGTAGCGCGGGTTGCCGACGTACTGGTATCCGGGCGGTTGAGCCGTGCCTACCGGCTCGGCGCTCTCACTGCGCGCAACCAGCGCCATTCCCAGGTTTTGCTGGTGCTGCTGGTATACGTCTTTTGACACTTTGTGCCAGTCGGTAATCTCGCTGTTAAACACCAGACTGTCGCCGACGGGTTCGGCCCAGACAATTTTATACTGGTGCATATAGTCCGTTGTAAAGTTGCCCTCCTCCTTCATATCCTGGAGGATAACCTGATATTCAGGGTACTGCGCCAACTCCTTCTGGTATT
Organism: uncultured Hyphomicrobiales bacterium; assembly: GCA_964445695.1. Taxonomy (GTDB): domain Bacteria; phylum Bacteroidota; class Ignavibacteria; order Kapaibacteriales; family UBA7675; genus JAUIKM01. The sequence goes on from CAYULF010000006.1 coordinate 216,070, forward strand.
CTTCCAGCGGATTTGTCGTTGTGCAGGCTGTCAACAGCAGGACTAACAAAAAGGTCATTAAGGGGACAGCCCGGCTGGACCCGCTCGGAAATAAACGGTCAGACGCCGGCGCTTCGGAGTTAAACAGCAATTGAGTGCGAGGTTTGTCGACAGTCATAATGTTTAGCAGGTTTGTGGTCAATCAGAGTTGTCCTGATCGCTCGGATAAATGTTTGTGAACTCGTCCTCGTTGACGTAATGCCCCTGGAACGCCTCAAAATCGGCTTCGTCCCAACGCTCGATTGTCAGAACGAATTTCTTGTCCTCGGTCTCAAACGTCCAGTAAACAAATTCTTCGCCATCGCCGTCGCGGCCGCCTTCAAAGCAGTAACCACCGCCGGAGTCATCAAGGTAATACGTGCGTCCGTCGTACACAATGCGCTCGGGCGGCTCATCGGTCTTGATGATGGTCTTGCGCACATTGCCTTCGATTTTTCCAATGGAAATCGGCTTGCTGACCGTCCAGTACATGCCGTCGTCTTCACCGACCTCCAGAAAAATGCTTTCGTCGCCTTCCTGCAGCTCCCATTCGTCGGCCATCGAATCGTCCAGAAAATCGTACTGGTTGTAGGCCGTGACCTGCCAGAGGCGCAACTGGTATTCAACAAAGTAACCGACGCGAATGTCGCTGAGCAGTATTTCGCGTTTCGGCAATTCGTGCTGTTGCGATTTGTTTTTCTTGCCTTTGAGGAAGTCGAAGAGTCCCATGCGATTCCGTTAATATCGTAGCACAAGTGTTAAACAAGGCGCCTACGCCCTGGCGGGCCGAATGATTCAGTGAACACGGATGTTGCGAATCCGCCAGAATTCTTCGGGTTGATCGCGTGTGAGGTCGACTGTGTAATTGGCGCGCCGGCGTTGACAGGAATCGCCGCGCTCGATCGAAAACCGCGCATTGACCATGGCATTGTAGCGATCGACGATAGTGTCGACCTGAACCGTATCGATGGTAATTGCGCAGAACTGCGACGCCTCAATATCCGCTTTATAGCGCTCCAGGCTGTTGTCAAAATGGCGCTGCTGAAACTGCCTGTCGAGCAAGGGCCATGCGCCGTCCAGATTGGCTGCGCTGACGCGCGCCCAGTAAGTTTTGACGACGTCCTGCGGTCTGGTTTCCGGCGAGGGCAGTTCCTCCGTGGTTGCGTACGCCGGAATCTCGGTTTCCTGCGCCTCGGGCGCTTCGTCCTGCGGCGCGGAGCACGCAACGAACATGAGGTTGAAAAACACGAAGGACAGAGCCGGAATCAGGAGCTGAATCGGAAATTTTCTGGTCATGAATGGACAGCCTTGGAATGGTCGGACACAATGCGGCCGCGTGGCCGGAGCCGCAATTTACATTAAAGTCGGCGGACCTGCACGTCGCGCGAGCCGCTGCCGCAAATCGGCGCGCGTAATGCCGCGATCTTCACACAAAAAAAAAAGCGCTCGGGCAATTGCTGTGCAGATCGTCGAGCGGGTCCTGGTCTGGTCAATTTCAGCTTGTTTTATTGTCAGATAAAACACGGGTGTTACATGACAAATCTTCGCTATGAATTTGTCCGGCCGGTCATGAGCACACGGTGTCCAACCAGGACCTGATGATATGAAATGCAGTGATTTACGGCTGTTTTTCGTAAGTTTAAAATTGGCGGATTTTGGGCCATTCCCCAAAGGGGCCCCACCCCCGCCACCACCTTTCCCAACTTTCAACCCATTTTCGTTATCACCAGGCACACTCCCCCGGCCCCCTCAATCGCGGCTGTCAGCAGATACTCTCTTCATCAGCGAGTCGGCCCCTTTGCCTGGGACCGCCCGGCGCGGCGCGGCCGAATCCTCCGGAGGTTTCGACACAGGCAACATCGCGCTTCGGCGATTGGCTCACAAGCGCAAAAACGTCAACGGGAGCTCCACGCCGGTGAACGTGGCAGATTTCGTGGTTGAACGGACCTGCACGCGGTCTCTGCGCATCAAACAGCCGGCTCTTGCACCCAGCCCGCCACATCAGTTGTGATTGTCGTTTGCAGCTTGCGAAATTCCACATCCAGATAGTGCCGCTCGTTGTAGTGAGCACGGCCCTCGGCGTCGATCAGGAGAACCGTCGATGCCCGCGTGCCGTAGCGTGCACCGCCGATGAATGCCGCCGAGAGCATGCGCTCCAGCTCCGGCCCCACGCCGGTGTCCGGCAGTTCCGCTTCCGGCGCCGTCCTGTCGTCGCCCAGTACACTCTGAAGCTCCTGCGTCAACAAAGGTGCGTCCGTCGCGTGGTCCGCCGCCGACAGCGCCGCTTTCAGTCTGCGAACCTTGGGCCAGGGCGTGTCCAGCAGATGATTGCTCAGACCGTAGATTCCGGCCTCGAGCCGCCGCACCGCCGTATCGCGATTGCCGTAGTAGGCCAGCGTCCGGCCGTCGCCGACAATCAGGTTGAAGCCGTTGTACTGCCCGCCGCGCTCGCGCACCGCCTCCAGATAGTCCACCGGCGAGGCGTCGCCACGCAGGTAATCGCTGACAAGCAGTCCGCGCGTCGGCGCGTCCACGAGAGTGCGTCCGGGTTCGCGGAAATTGGTGATGGCCGCAAAGCGACCGCTCAGCGTCAGCCCCATCCACGTGCCGCCCGCCTGCGTGTCGCGCCCGGCCATAATCCCCGAACCGTCCGCCCAGGCGTGCAGCGCCGTGCTCGGCCGCTCGCGAAACTCATCGCGGTTGGCCGCCACCACCAACGGATAGCGGTCGTTCACGCGCCACGAAAATCCGATCAAACACATACTGTTTCCTCACTTTTTGGCGCAGGTGTAACGCTTCGGCCCCCGAAGCGCTTCTTGCCACCTCCTGCCAGGAATACTCGGCGGCCGCTGTCACGCGCGCGGCCGGATCCGCAACGATTGTTCACATCCAACGGAGAAGTTATGCGCCGACTGATACGACTGTTCAGTTTCTTCTGCATTGTCGCGTTTTACGGCGGCGGCACGCTGGACGCTCAGGAAAATCTCAGCTGGGACATTATCGAAACCCCGGCGACGCTTGCAAATCAGATTCAGTTTTTTGGCGCGGCGGACAACAACCTCTATCTGCAGACCTTCCAACAGGGCCTGATGCGATTGCCGACAAACGAAGAGAACGGCCAATGGCAGGCATTTAACGCCACCGAAATTTTATCCGACACATATGTCATGCGCATTGTTGCGCTTCCCGACGGCGGCCGTGTATTGTTAACATCGGCGGGCCTCTTTCGCGCTCAGGCGGGCTCGGACATATTTGTGAAGTTCGGCGCGGACATCAGCACATTCCCGCATCAGAATTTTTTCTACGACATGTTCATTGATGCCGACGGCAACTGGTACGCCGCCACAGCCATAGGAATAATGTTTACCGACGACCAGGCTGAAAGCTGGACCAAAGTGCTGGACATTGAGGAAGCGTATCGCATTCGCGAGTTGGCGGACGGCAGTTTACTTGTCGCCGCGGGACGCATTGCATTCGGCAACGACGTGACGCAGGCGGCCGGACTGTGGCGCTCCGATGCCGCGCGGCAAAACTGGGAGGCCGACATGTACGCCGACGAGGAGACATTCACCATTCGCGACCTGGCCGTGACTTCCGGCGGGCAATGGTTCGTCGCCGCGCAATCGGAAACTTCAACAATTACCACGTCCGACGACGAGGGTGAAAACTGGTCGTACACACTCTTCGGCGACATCGCAACGCGCATCATTGCATTAAACAACGACAACATTCTGGCTTCGGCTGCCAACAGCGGTGTGGCGCTTTCGACCGACGGAGGCCAAACCTGGCCGCGATTTAACCAGGGCCTGCAGGACCCGCGGATATTATACCTGACGCTGCACAACGACGGCCATGCCTACTGCGCCGACGTCTTCGGCAACGTCTATCGCAGCAGCGAACCCGTCCAACCCGTAACGACCGACCTGGCAATTGCAGATAACCAAACTGCGGAATTACACTGGACTTTTACCAATGGAGTTTTAACTGTCGAGAGTGATTTGTTAAACGGAATCAACGCAGCACTGGAAGTTTCACTTTTTGATCTGCGCGGCCTTCACATTGCAAATGCAAGCGGCGTAGCGACAGGAAAAACACTCCGGGTACAACTTCAGCCGCATGCACCTGGCGCGTTCGTGGCAACACTGAACATCGGCGGCCGACAATTCAGCGCGGTACTGCTTAACACAAACTGAACTCTGGTCGCTCTGCGGAGCTCCCATTTCAATCCGCTCTTGTTAACCTTTGGGTGTTAAACGTCAAGCCGGCGCGTTTGAAACTTTTTGGTTTTTAGCTTTTCTGTGCGGTGTTGATAAGGTAGTCGGCGCGTGCCAAGCGAAAGTGCTCGAGAACCGGCCAGATGTCGGCGCACTCGGGTAAGGTGCGCTGTCCCATGTACCGCAAACCTGCTTTGAGCAGCACGCGTTGTGAAGCGAGGTTGCCGGGCATGGTCAGCCCGACGATCACCGGCGCTTTGATCGTATTGAAGCCATGCGCCAGCACGGCTTTGACGGACTCGGTGGCAAAACCTCGGCCCCAATTTGGTGGCGTTGTGCGGAAGCCGATTTCGTACTCGCCCGTGTCGTAGAGCATGCGCAGTAAAATCAAGCCGCTGAACTCGCCGCTGGATTTTTCATCCACCGCCCAGACGCCCAGACCGGGCGTGTCGATGTATTCCTGTCTGATGCGCCCGACTTCTTCTATCTCGTGCTCGCGCGAGGTCGTGCGTGTCAGGTCGATGTACTTGAGCACACGAGGGTCTGAGTTGATTTCAACCAGGTCGTCAACATCGTCGAGTGTAAACTCGCGAATGCGCAGTCGATCAGTTTCGAGCAGAGTATTTGAGTGCTGCATAGGGCAAATAATAAGAGCTGTGAGCCCTTAGGGCTCACAGCTCTTACGTAGTTTTACGTAATTTCACCGACCTGAAACCGTTTAACGCATTCCAACGCCCGGTCAGTCGTTAATCTGAAACAGAAAATTTTTGGCATGACAGATTTTTGAGCTGTGAGCCCTTAGGGCTCACAGCTCCTCCGTAGTTCTACGTACGTGTTTTCCGACTTCCCAATTTTTCCTTGTTCCGTTCCTCACGGCGCAAAGACTTTGCGATTTGCAATCCTGCCGTAAAACAGATCAAAATGCGGGCGTTCTATCCGGAAGTAACTCAGCTCCGGGACGATCGATTTGCACTGCTCGTAGGTCCGTTCACCCACGTATTTCAGCCCGGACTTCTCAAGGACACGGCGCGAAGCCTCGTTGCCGGGAAACGTAATGCCGACGATCAGGTCCAGGTCGAGAGCGTCGAAGCCGTGCTGCACGAGTGCGCGCGAAACTTCCGTGGCGTATCCCTTTCCCCAGGCCGACGGAAACAAGCGGTAGCCGACCTCGTTTTCGCCGGTATAGTAGAGCTCTTTGAGAAGCGCCAGACCGATAAACCCGTTGTCCGCGCGCGTTTCAATCGCCCAGACGCCGAAGCCGGGTTTGTCGCGGCAGAGCTCGCGGATGCGCTCCACGGCTTTGGTTTCGTGCTCCACGCTACTCGTTGATCCGGGATGGATAAACTCCATCACCCGCGGATCGCTGTTCAGCGTCACCAGATCCTCAATGTCATTTGTGTTTAACTGTCGCAGCCGCAGGCGCTCGGTTTCCAACAGAATCTCGGAGCTCATGGCATTCCTCCATGTTTAATATTCTGCGACTGAGCGGCGCCGCACGGAATCAGTGAATCGAGGTTGTTTACGCCCCGGTTAACAAAAATGGCTTTATCAGGTCATCGCAGCAGGCGGTGATCGGAAGGACCACGCCAAACCAGGCGCACGGCATCCAGCCGCACCCTGGCGTTCTGCAGGTGCTTTTCGAGTTTTGCATGCTGCTCGCGGAGCAGCTCTATTTCGCGCTCCTGCACGATATTGTTCAATGCGCGCAGGCTTTCCAGGCGATCGATTTCAACCGTCATCATGTCGTTCATCTGGGCAATCGCAATTTCGATGATCGGTTCCGAATGCTCCTCAGCGGTCTTGCGTGCCGCGGCAAACATTTTGGGGATGAGCATCTGGGAAATGTGCGCCGTGTTTAACAGCCTGAAGGCCGGTCCATCAGTCAGGTGAATCAGGAACTCCTTGACTTCCATTTCAAATGTGATGTCCTCTTCCTGCTGGTTGATGACAACACGCACCGGCGTCGGCGGTAAAAAGCGGTCGATATCGATCTCGGCCGGAGCCACGCATTCCAGCATGTAGATCGCTTCAATCATGATCATGCGTGCATTGCGGTCGCGCCAGAGCGTAAACGAAGAGTTGCCGTATTCCGAGCTTAACATCAGCTCCAGCACCGCGTTGACAAAGGGGTGATCGTAGCTGAAAAAGGTCTCGTCCTCGCGCGCCATCGCCCGCGCCCGGTTAAAGGTCACGGCCATGCCGTCTTCGGGAATCGGCGGAAATGCGTCGGTTAACAAGGAGCCAGGTTTCAGCGTGTAGGTGCGGTCGGCAATTTCATCGGTCGAAACGCCAAAGAACTCCAGCACGCGCATAAAATGGCGCTCAAAATCCGTATCCGCATCGGCCGCTTCAATCTCCGTCTTAACAAAATCGGCCTCGGCCTGATTAAAGGAGTTGCGCTCCAGCAGGCGATCGCGACCTTGCTCCAGTTGTGCACTGACTTCATCGCTGAAGGCACGAACATCCTTGAGCACGCTTTCCAATTGTTTATCGGCCGTTTTGAGACCGCGCGCTTTGGCGTCCGCCGCTTTCCACAATTCCGGACTGAATTTTTCAGCGATGCGCGCCCCGCCCGGCAGACTGCGCTGCAAAGCGTTAAGTCCCTCGTGATACCAGCGCGTAAGCACTTCCGATGCCGTGTGTTTAATCGAGAGTGCAATCACGCTGATGTCCGTCGTGCGGCCGATGCGGTCCAGGCGGCCGATGCGCTGCTCCAGCAGCTCGGGGTCTCCCGGCAGATCAAACAGGATCAGGTCGTCGGCAAACTGGAAATTGCGCCCCTCGCTGCCGATTTCCGAACAAATCAACAGTTGTGCACCGTCCTTTTCGGCAAACCATGCGGCGTTGCGGTCGCGCTGCACCAGAGGTAAATCTTCGTGAAAGAGCGCCGTTTTGGCCGTAATCGCCGTGCGCAGATTCTCCTGCAACGCCAGCACTTTTTGGATATTGCGGCAGATGACGAGCGCTTTACCTTTGCGATGCGACTTGATGTAATCGACCAGCCATGTCAGGCGCGGATCGCCTTCAAACGTGTCGATTTCCACCTCGTCGGCGCCGGGCGCATCCGCCATAAATTCTTTGTTGATGCGCGCCAGTACGGCTTTGTCGTCTGTCTCCAGTTCAACAATGGTCGCCGTGCGCTGCGGGAATCCCTTCATGGCGGCGCGTGTGTTGCGGAACATCACGCGGCCGACGCCGTGCAGGTCGAGCAGGCGATCGATCAGATTCTCGCGACCTTCCTCGTCGATACTACCATCGGACAACGCCGCAACCATTTCGGACGGCAGCGATCCCTCGTCCGCCAATTTTTTGAGTTGTTTAAGTTTGGCCGCGGCCGGTTTTTTACCGGTGTCGATGGCATCGACCAGATCGGCAATTTCACCGTAGTGCTCGGTTTCGGCGCGGTATTTGTCCAGGTCCGTGTATCGATCCGGATCGAGCAGGCGCAGGCGTGCAAAGTGGCTTTCCGGACCGAGCTGCTCCGGCGTGGCTGTAAGCAGCAACAGACCGTTCGTCTGCGATGCCAGCGATTCCACCAATTTGTACGACGGCCCGGCTTCCTGCGGCGTCCACTGGAGATGGTGCGCTTCGTCGACAACCAGCACGTCCCACTCCGCGGTGCGAATCAGCTCGGCTGTTTTTTCGTCGCCGGAGGCGTAGTCGTGCGAGGCGATAATCAGCTGATCGTCCAGAAAGGGATTGTCGTCCGGATGCAGTTCGAGTTTTTCGTCGACGCGCTCGGCGTCGTAGTGGTGGAACCAGACGTGAAAGCGGCGGTACATTTCCACGATCCACTGGTTGACGAGCGGCTCGGGTACGAGGATAAGCACTCGGCCGGCGCGCCCGCTGATCATCAGACGATGCAGAATCAGACAGGCTTCAATCGTTTTACCCAAACCGACTTCGTCGGCCAGCAGCACGCGCGGGAGTGCGCGGCGCGCCACGTCGGCGGCAATCGAAAGCTGGTGAGGAATCAGGTCGATGCGCCCGCCGATAAACCCGCGCACGGGTGAGCGGCGAATCGAGTTGAGGTACTGTCCGCTTTTGCGGCGCAACTCAAACACCTGTGAATAGTCGCCCTGAGCCGCCAGCAGGCGGTCTTCGGGCTGGTCGAAACTGATCGCGTCGTTCAGATCGGTTTCGATGATTTCACCGATCTCGCCCTTGTAGACCAGCAGACCGTCATCGTTTTCCTTGACCGACTTGATGATAAATTTGTCGCCCGAAGGACCGGGCACTTCGTCGCCTTTTTTATAGCGCACGCGTTTGAGCGGCGCAGAGGCGGCGGCGTACTGCCGCGTGGCGCCGGAGGCCGGAAAATGAATTTTTACTGTGCGGTTGTCGACTTCCAGGACTTTGCCGAGACCCAGCTCGGGCTCCATTTCACTTACCCAACGCTGTCCAATGATAAAATCTGCCATGTCTTCCTATTTCCGTCATCGCTTGAGCGGCGCGCGCATAAACCGTTCTGCCGGCGCTGCCGGGCTGCGCGACGCCTATGTCCAAAATCGAGGATCAATTTACGAAATTTCGTCCGCACGGGCGGGACGCGCGGCAGGTAAAAACCGCGGGTCGACACATCCCGGCGCTTCCGCCGTCAGGGATTCAGAGCGGAATCCTGCAGCTCGCGTTTGTCAATGGTCCAGGCCGCCAGCAGCGCGGCTACGACGGCCAGCACGGCGCTCCAGAGCATGACGTCGGCACAGACCTCCGCAAATCCACTGCGCAGCATATGCGCCGCGGCGGCTTGCTGGTCGACCGGAATGCCCGCCGGCACGCGCGCATCACCCATCTGTGCGGCCGCATCCAACATGGCGGCGCGGTGTGAAGCGGGAAAGGACGTCGCCTCAAATTGCTCCTCCAGATGCGCGCCGAATTGCAGGATGGCCGCAGCGCCGACGATGGCCATGGCCAGCACCGCAGCCGCGCGGGACACGGCGTTGTTGATGCCGGAAGCGGTTCCGGCCGACGACTCGGCTACGGATCCCATCGCCGCGGTTGTGAGCGGCGCGACGGTGAGTCCCATTCCCAGTCCCATAAACCCGAGCCCCGGAAAAAAGTTTGCCCAGTAGTCCGCAAAACCGTCCGTCAGGCCGACCCGGCTCGTCAGATACATGCCGACAGCTACCAGCAGCGGGCCCGTCACCAGCAGCAGACGCGGCCCCAGTTTGTCGGCCAGCGATCCGGCCCAGCGCGAGAGTACCACGATTGCAATCGCAAAGGGAAAAAAGGCCAGGCCCGCCTGCGTCTGACTGTAGCCCTGCGCCTGCACAAAATTGAGCGACATAAAAAACGTTGCGACGGAGATCGCCCCGTAAAGCATCAACGTCAAGAGGTTCGCGCCGCTGAACGTTCGCACGCGGAACAGATGCAGCGGCATCATCGGCCTGCGAGCCTTCGCCTGCCAGACGACGAAAAGTATCAGAGCCAGCGCGCCGGCGAACATTGTTCCGATCACCAGCGGATGTGTAAATCCGCGCGCGGGCATGTCGATAAATCCGTACGTTATTCCTCCGAGGCCGATTACGGCCAGCGACGCCCCGACCCAGTCGACGCGGCGGTCGCGCGGATAATCCTGGCGCTCCGTCACTCTGGTCTGCAGGGCAAACAAGGCCAGCGCTCCCATCGGAATGTTCAGGAAGAAAATCAGCCGCCACTGCCCCAGATCCGCCAGGTAGCCGCCCAGCAGCGGGCCGATCATCGTCACCAGCGCAGCAACGCCCGACCACGTTCCGATAGCCCGACCGCGCGTGCGCGACGGAAATACGGCCGCGATCATCGCCAGGCTGCCAGGAATCATTATTGCACCGCCGATTCCCTGCACCGCCCGCCCGGCAATCAGCAGCGAGGTTGTCGGCGCGAATCCACAAAAAAGCGAAGCAACCACAAACAATGTGATTCCAACGCTGAACACACGACGACGACCAAGAATATCGCCAACAGCTCCGCCTGGCAGAATCAGCGCCGCCAGCATCAGCAGGTAGGCGTTGACAAACCAGAGTATCTCCGATCCGCCGGCCTGCAGGTCGGACTGTATCGCCGGCATGGCCACATTGAGCGCGGTCCCGTCGATAAACGCCATCGCCGACGCCGTAATGCCGGCCACCATCACCCAGCGTTCACATCGCGTCTGTTCGGTAATTCCGGAATTGGAAGTTTGCATGCGGCTCCTGGTTTGGCGTGGTTTCGGCTCAATTTACGCCAATTACCCCATCTGAGCGAATGGAATTTCCCTGAACTTCTGAGCGCTTCGCCCCTCGTCCGCGGGGCTTGCTTTTTGCTTTTGTTTGTCAGCGAGACCAGCGTGTTAAACATTCGGGCATGGCACAGCTCTCAGTAGCGACAACCTGGATTTGTACTGTCATACGGTCGAACCGGAATGTTGAAATGTCAGACGCAAACCAACGGGATGTTAAATCGAAGTCACCGCGTTAAGTTCGGAGTCTGACAGTTAAACAACGGGCTGTGGAGCGCCACACAAAAAAGGGTCCCCCACCCCCGCCACCGCCTGTCCAGTTTTTCCGTGATTTTTTACTCCGCGAACATTCCTCTCCCGATCCGGGAATGTTCCAGATTTTTTTCGGCAGCTCCCACGTTAAGGGCTTTTGTGCCGCCGGGAAGGCATGGCGCGGTCGATACTCCGGAGGTTTCGACAGGAGCAAAATGAGGCGCGCGCAACACGCTCACAAGTGGAAATGATTAAACGGGCAATTTTCGTGCTTAAACGGACCACAAAACGTAGTTAAACGCACACAGACAGCCGAACCAAGCAACAGCGTCGGCCATCAAAGACACAAAAAAACCGCCGGAACAGCAGCTCCGGCGGTCGTGGTACTCGCATTTGTTCGCGAGAAATTCTTACTTGTCACTCTCCAGAATACCCATGCCGCTGCGATCCGGATATGCCGGCGGCGGCGTGAGCGTCGAGGGATTGCTGCGCAGTTCAATCAACAGGTGATCAATGGCCGCGTCCAGCTGCGGATCGCCGCCGTTGACCATTTTGGCCGGATCGTCGACAACTTTGATGTCGGGATCGACGCCGTGACCTTCGACGCCCCAGGTGCCGTCGGTTTCGTAAAAACCGAAGGTCGGCACGGTGACGGCGGCGCCGTCGATCAGCTGCGGATTACCGCTGATACCGACCAGACCGCCCCAGGTGCGCATACCGATCAGCTTCCCGAGACCGGCCTGGCGGAACATGTACGGGAATGCATCGCCGCCCGAACCGGCCGAACCGTTGATCAGCATGGCTTTCGGCCCGGAATTGGCATCCGGCGGCGTAATGCCCTGTCCCTGGTGACGCGTGGCCCAGTAGCCGCGGATCGGTCTGTTCAACAGCTCGATAAATCGATCCGGAATCTGTCCTCCGCCGTTCCAGCGGTCGTCGATCAGCAGGGCGGGTTTGCCCCACTGCGCTACGTACTGACGGATCAGCTCATTCTGGCCGTTGACGCCGGTATCCGGCACGTAGATGTACGCTATCTTGCCGTTGCTCTTTTCTTCGACGTGACGGCGATTCGATTCGACCCAATCGCGGTAGCGCAGCCCGATTTCCGAGTTGAGCAGTTTAACAATCACTGTCCTGGCGTCTTTGTCGATCGTCGGTTTGTCCGATACGGTCAGTTCCACCGTAGCGCCGCCCATGCCCTGGAACGCCGCCCAGGGATCCATGCCGACATTTATCGGCGTATTGTTAACTGCAAGGACGTAGTCGCCCTCGCCGATCTCGCCGTCGGCGTGCTGCAGCGGATTGCGCGCATCGGTTTCCCATTCAGCGCCCTGGAAGACGTGTTTAATGCGGTAGGCGCCATTGTGCAGTTCCCAATCGACGCCGAGCATGCCGACGCTGAGGCTGGGGGCCTGATCGGGACTGCTGCCGGCATAATAGGTGTGGCCAACGTTGAGTTCGGACATCAATTCGGAAATCACATATGAAAGGTCATCGCGCGAGCGAACGTCCGGCAGCATGCCGGCATAAAGATCGCGCATGCCCGGCCAGTTGACCTTGTGCATGCCCGGATCGTAAAAGTAGTCGCGGTACAAACGCCATGCTTCGTGATAGATCTGACGCCATTCTGCCTGCGGACGGATTGTCATGTTCATGCCGCTGGTCGACACAGCATCACCCGTCTGGGCGGCAGCCGTGTTGATAATGCTCATGCCGCCGGCAGACGTTACCAGAGCTTTTTTTCCGTCTGCGCTGAAACTCACACCGAACACGCCCGCCTTAACGGATTTTTCTTCCGGCTTGTCATCGAACGGATTGACGATCATCAGGGAAGGTCCGCTGGAATTGTCGGAGCCGCCGCGCAGATACAGCAGTTCGCCTTTGTCATTTACCGACAGAGCATAGAACAGACCCCGGTCGACCGGAACCAGAACGGCACGTTGTTCAAAGCCGTCCAGATCGATCTGCAGATCGTCGTCCTTGTCTGATTTGTCGTCCTCCTTGTCCTCACTTTTGTCTTCGTCTTTTTTGTCGCCCGCGTCATCTTCTTTGACTTCCTCGCGGTCGAATTTCGGCTCGAGCGGTGACTTGCCGTCTTTTTGGAGGGGCACAACCACCAGAACATCGGTTGAATTGTAGACAAAGTTGTTGCCGTAATCCGCGTAGCTGGGAGAGCTGAACTCGCGCTGCGTGGCGAAGTACAGGTACTCGCCCTTGCGATCAAAGGTCGGCCAGGAGTCGCCGTACAGCCCGGCTGTCACCTGGTGGGATTTTTTGGTTTTGCTGTCGTACAGCACCACCGCCGTACCGGAGCGATGCAGATCGCGAATGTAAGCCAGCCACTGAGAGTTGTGCGACCAGCTGACGCGACCGGAGCTGCGCAGATTATTCTCAACGAGGACGGCCGGTGCGCCTGCCGCGTCCACCAGATAAATCTCGTCCGCTTCGGTAGTTACAGCGATTTTTTTGCTGTCGGGCGACCAATACAGACCGTTGACAAAACCAAATCGCTTGTCGCTGATGCGTTTTTCCTCGCCGCCGCGCGCGGGACGAATGTAAATGTCGTAGCTGTCGCCGCGCAGATCCGAGGCGTAGGCAATCGAAGCGCCGTCCGGGCTCCAGACAGCGGAACGCTCGGCCACCGAGTCGCTGCGCGTCAGATTGACCGGTGAGCCATGCTGTGCGGGCAGCACCCACACGTCGCCGCGGCCGCTCACGACCACCTGTTTGCCGGTTGGCGAGATGTCGCGGGAAATCATATTCTTCGAGGCGTCGACCGTCTGCGTGCGCAATTGCGGACGCACGCCGGGTATGGATACATCGACCGTGCGAATCTGCTCGCTTCCAAGATCGAGCACCTGCAATTCAGGACCGTACTGGAAGACAATTTCGCCCTTTCCGTCGGGACCGGGACCGATCGACGGCCACTTGACGTCGAATTCGGTAAAGTTCGTCACCTGAACGTGGTTGCCCTGCGCCGGGTCAACTTTCCAGATGTTAAGCCGCGCTCCGGCGCCGCGATCGGACAGGTAATAAATCATGCCGCCGTGCCACATCGGGCGCGTGTCCGTGCCTTCCCATTCAGTGAGTTGGCGCGAAGAATTGTTCCTGAGGTTAAACAACCAGATGTCCGAAGCCAGACCGCCGCGGTATCGTTTCCAGGTGCGTTGGTCGCGATTGGTCGGCGTGTAAGCCAGCCACTCGCCGTCCGGGCTGATCACTGCGGCATCGCCATAGGGCACCGGCAGCTTCACCGGCAGCCCGCCGTTCACGCTGACGCGGAACAGCTGACTCGTGCGCGGATGCTCGCCAAGCCCAAAGATGTTGAACAACAGCTCGCGGCCGTCCGGCGACCAGGACGTGAGATTTTCAGAGTGAGGGTGATGAGTGACGCGGAACGGCAGGCCGCCGTCCACGCTGACAGTATACAGGTCGTTGTTGCCGTCGTAGTTGCCTCCGAATGCTATCGTCCGACCGTCGGGCGAAAACATCGGAAAACGCTCCATGCCCGCCGGACTGGCCAGCAGGCGGGCCGTTCCGCCCATGCGGTCAACAAGCCACAGGTCATTGGCATACATAAAAACGATGTTCTGTGCACTGATGGCCGGAAAGCGCATCATGCCGCCATGCGGACTATAGCTGTCCTGTGCGACTCCCGCAGACGGAGTGGATGTGAACACAAAAGCAAGAAACAACAACAAAGACAAAAAGGAACGTGAAGAAGGTAAAGTGCGGTACACGCGCCGGACTCCTTGGACTGATCAAACAATCTGTGAATTGGGTCTGGGTACAGAACAGTGATGCTACACCCGACCTGGCAAGACGTTCAGCAGGCTTGGTCCCCTCACATCCACGATGGGCCTGAGAACAAAAAAGCCCCTACGCAAGGGGCTTCAAAAAGATACAGACATGCGATTTCGCAGGGAAATGACGGTCGACTTAACGCATTTTCAACTTGCCGCGGGCAATATCCTCCCAGGCGTAAATCTGGAATGTGCGATTGTCGGACATCGCAACAAAGATGCCGTGCGGGAATTGCGGTCCAAAGTTGACGGAACTGCTCTCGGAGCCGTCGCTTTCATTGGTTGAAACGGGAATGACATCCAAAAGTGGGTGATCGTTCGGCTTGCCCGGCATTCCCTCACGTGGAAACACGCGGAAAGTATTGGCCTGCTGGTCGGAAACCAGGATATATCCCGTGGCATCGTCCAGATTGTAAATCGAGATGCCTTCGTGATCTTCGGTAAACCCATCCGTAGCGAAGAGCGCCAGTTCCTCGTCCCCCATCGCCGGATCCGCATGGTATTTGCGGACGCCGTGACCTTCGTCCGAATAGTACACGTAGCCCAGCTGGTCGTCAACTACTATCGCTTCAATTTCATTCTTGCCGCTGAACGTACCGAACGCGCGCACCTTGGTCGCCTGCAACTGTCCCTTGCCGTTGTCGTTGAGCGCATACTGCCAAAGATAAGAACCGCTCGGGCCTCCCTTGCGGCCGACGATGGCGAAGATCTGTCCATCAAGCGGGCGTTTGTAGAGAGCGATGCCCATCGGCGCCTGCTCACTCTCACCGGCAAACACTTCGAATCCGCCGGAATCTATCGGCTTCATATCCGGCACACTGTAAATGCGAATCTTGTTTGTAAGGCGTTCGGTCAGTACGGCGATGTCGTGTGTTCTGTCGCCCAATTGGAATCCGTATTCCACATCAACATTGTTGGGCCGGCGCAGGTCGGGCACGCAGAGATCCATCTGCAGTTTACCGCTCAGATCGTACACCAGCAGCGCGCCGATCGAATCCTTGTCGGTTCCCAGAATCAGACTCTTGGAGTGGTCCTCAGGGTGGACCCAGATCGCCGGGTCGTCCGTGTCGTAAAGCGATGTGTCCGTCACAACCCGCGGCTTGACCGGTTGTGTCTCATTGTGCGCGGCCTGTTCCGCGGCTTGCGCGGCAGAGTCTTTTTCAACGGCAGCCATGTCCGCCGGATCATCGACTTCTTCAACACGGCCGCTACAGGAGGCCAGGAACACACTTGCTGTTAACATCAACAGAAAGACAGACAAGGAACGCATAAAGCCCTCTCGGTGATTGAGATTAGCACAACAAATACATAGAGGAGAGAACCTGTAATGGAGAAGCGCAAACTACGGCGAAATACGGCAATGGGCAAACGCGATCTTTTGCCTGATTTTCTTGTTTGTCACCGTGTGAGAATCGGTCATGCCGTCATTCCGTCCGCAGCCGGATGTACAAAGATGCGGCCGGCAAGGCGGGAGCGGTCGGAATAATTCTATAATTTGCGGGCATGACAACGCTGCCCAAACCGCATTTTATTCCCGCTCTCGGCGGCGTACGCGCCTTTATCGCCTGGTGGGTGGTGCTGTTTCACGCTCAGTCGCACCTGCTCGCCCTCGTACCGGAATTCGCCGGCTTTCTGCGTCCGATCGTCGGTTCCGGGCACATGCGCGTCGACATCTTTTTTGTTTTAAGCGGCTTTGTGCTGAGTTATCGCTACGCACCGGAATTTCGGACGCCGCGCGGCACGGGTTACGTGTCCTTTGTGCTGCGCCGCCTATGGCGCATCTATCCTCTGCATGTTCTGACGCTTCTTGTTCTCTTGCTCCTGGCGGGCGTGGCCGGACTGAGCGGCCGCGATCCGGGTTTGTTGCGGAACAGCGGCGGGTTTGACGTGGTAACAAATCTGTTGCTGATTCAGGCCTGGATTCTGCCGATGAAATTTTCGTGGAATTACCCGGCCTGGTCGCTCAGCAGCGAGTGGCTGGCCTATCTGACCTTTCCGGTGTTAAGTGCGCTGCTGTGGCGGATTCGCAGCGCCTGGGCGGCGTTTGCGGGCGCAACGGTCCTGCTGATCGGCATGAGCATCGTCTGCACGTGGATGTTAAACATCGGGGTCTACGGCTACGATTTCATGATACGCCTGGTGACGGAATTCACGGCGGGCTGCCTGTTGTATCACGTGTTCCGCGCGGGCATCCTGCGGCACTGGCGCTGGGATGTGTTAACGCCGACGCTCTTTGTTGCGGCACTGATTCTGGGCGTGTGGATGGAGGTTCAGGGATACAAAGTCTTCTGGCTGGTTCTGCTCTTTGCCTTGTTTTTGTTGGGCCTTGCGCACGAAGTCGGGCCGGCGAAGCGTTTGTTTGAATCGCGTTTGATGCAGTACTGGGGGCGTCGCTCATATTCTTTATACATCACTCATGCGCTGAGCATTTATGTGCTTGCGGCGCTGCTTCCGGCTGCGGGATTCGGAGACTCGGGGCTTGGGCTTCGCATTCTTGTGCTTGGCGTTTATCTCTGTTTTCTGGCTCTCGTCGGCGCATTGACATATCGCTTTCTGGAGGAACCACTGCGCAGAATAGATGTCAACAGACTGTTGTTCCGGCGCAGGAAAGCTTTTAACGCACATGAACGTTAACAGTCCAGCGTCAGAAGATTCCTTCCTGTATATTCACGCCGAGACTGACGGAGCTCTGTCGCCACCTTAACTCTTCACTGCCAATTGGCAATAATCCGACATTGGCTGCAATGACCGGCGTCAGCAGATAGTCTCCAAACGCCCACTCAAAGTAGCGCACGCTGAACACCAGACGCGGATCCAGCAATGTTCTGTTTGACTCTGACGGTCTGACTTGCGCAAATGTGCCTTCTTCACTCGGGACCAGATATCCGGTTGCCGCAATTCGGCATTCGTTTGCGGCGGCCGACGCATCGGCATCCAGTTCCACAAACTCATACCGTTTGAAGAATCGCGTAATTCCCAGGCTCACTCCAATCCCCAATATCCACTGACTGTCGTCAAGTTTACGATTCAGTACCGTCGAGATGTTCAACTCGGTGTTTTCGATTGCCACACGATAATGTCCGGCGCCGGAAGACATCCCCCCGCACAGCTGCAATTCAAGCGGCAGTTCAACTCCGGCGGCAGCCGCATTGAATGAGCGTCCCTGCAAAAGGACTTTTGTGCTCAACAGCCACTTGAGATGTTCCGGATCGTTCAGGTAATAGTCGGAAACCAGTCCAACGTAAAAGTGATTCCTGACCTCTACCGGAACATTATCGATCGCAAATGAGCCGGAGTATTCCGCCGTAAGATTGGAAAAAGCGTTTAACTCATATCCGGCTTCGAAGCCCATATAAAACACAGGAGGCGGACTCGCTCTGACAAACGGCATGGACCTGGCGGAATTGACCATGCCCAGCAAAAGTCCCAGGAAAACTGCGAGACAAACAAAACTATGGTTAAAGGCTTTTTTGTGCGAATGATTCTTCATCTTCAAGCTCAATAATTGCTTGTTAAACTACACATGGCATTACAGGTAAAGTCGGTCGAAAGCTTTCCGGTCTCTGCCGATTCGACGGAGCATTTGCGTTCGTGCCACGCGCTCCGCCGAATCGCAACATCAAGAGGCAAGATTACACCAGCGCTACCAGGTTGTTAACTCAAGTCCAAATGACAGACTTGTACGCCGCCATCGTGCTTCATCGCCGCCCAATTCTGACATCCCGATGTTAAACGTGGCGCTTGGTGTTACGACTATGCGTCCCAGTAAACCAAGTACGTAGCGCAATGACAGAATCATCTGCGGATCGAGAACTGTTTCCCCGGACGCCATCGAGTGGACATCGGCGACATTTCCCTCTTCCAGTGGATTGATTCTATCTGTTTGGATAATGCGGCATTCCGGCCCGGCCAGCAAGGCTTCGGGTTCGAGACTGATGTGCTCCGTTTTCCGGCTTTGCCCGGTGATTCCGAGTCCCAGGCCCGCTCCCAGATACCATCGACTGTCCCACAGTCTGCGAATGAGAATCGCCGACAGGTCAAGCTCGAGGTTGTCAAACTCCACATTGTATGCACCGGCAGCAGTACTCGTACCGGCACAGGCATCGGCTTCCAGTGGAACTTCAATGTCGCTCGCATGGGCGGAGAATGAGCGGCCGCGAATAACAATGGCCGTGTTTAAACTCCAGACCCAGTCCCTCGGATCGCTCAGACTGTAGTCAGCCGTCAGCCCGTAGTAGAAGTGATTGCCGCTTTCTGTAGGAACATCGTCAAGCATTAACAGACTGCCATAGTCGACATTGTAGTTGGAAAAATTGTTAACATCATATCCGATAGTGACGCCCACGTACCAGCTTGGCGGTAGCCGCGCCGGCATGATCGGCATGTCGCTGTGGGCCTGCTCAGTCATAATGATCGTTGTAAAAGTCAATACCAATGCGGGCAGTCGGCGCAGTAGGCCGCTGCCATGAATGTGTGTTTTCATGGGGTTTGTGCGTTTGTTAAACAGAAGTTGGAAGCAATCGGCACGGCGTGTTTAAACCACACGGGATCCACGTTTGGTTTATATCGCCCGACTGCTCGCTGCGAACTGCAATCGCTGTATGGCGGCAAGACGGCTCACTAAATCAATTGTAACAGCGAAAACCAGATTAATTCAATCTTAAACCACATGGTGAAAAAGCAAGGCATTTAACTGCGAACTGAAATTATTCTTTTGCCATGTTCAAAGAGCCCGGCGCAGCATGTCTGCATATTCGTTGGGCAAGGGACTACTCTCAACAGCCCGTGCGGCGGCCTCTACGTCGTACGCTACGCGGCGCAATTCAACGTTCACCAGTCTCAGATCGGCTCGTCGCGGATCAGACGGCAGATGCAGCACGACATATGCCGCGTTGGGATTCCCGTCTTTGGGTTTGCCGACAGATCCAATGTTTACAATCAGTTTTGGCGCGCTTTCATCTCCGCTTCGGATGATTCTGTGGTAGGGTTTGTGTGTGTGTCCGCAGCACATGATGTCGCAATCCGACATTAAACGCAGCAGGCTTGCATCGCTTCGGTCTTCGAACAAATACTCATTAATGCGGCGCGGACTGCCGTGCACCAACGAAATCTTCAGCGAGTCCGCATGGTAACCCATATTCAGGTTAATGTGCGCCGGCAGGTTGCGCAGCCAGCTTCGATTGGTATCGGAGATAATGGAATTGGTAAATCCGATCGACTGCTTCCCCATCTCCCGGTCGCGGTCGGTTTTATAGGCACATCCGCAGTCGTCGGAATTGCGCCCCACGCCGTCGTCGTAGTTGCCGGCAATCGTTGCGATGTTTAAACTTCTGATCCGTTCAACGACTTCGTTGGCGAATGGCGCATAGCCTACCAGATCGCCCAGGCAATACACTGCGTCGACGTTCTGAGAACTGACATCTTCCAGCACGGCTTCCAGAGCCGGAAGGTTGGCGTGTATGTCGCTGAACAATGCAATTTTCACGATTAAACTCCGGCGGAACACGCACGGCACGTTTGTTTAACTGCCGGGCTGGTTATTGAAATCCCGTTGACAATCGAGGGCCTTTTTAAGTCGGCAGTCAGCAGATGTTGCCATCACCAGGTTTGCAGCAGCTCTGGTCGGCCCCGGCGGCGTATCGGTCCACCTCGGCAAAGAGGTAGCGCATGAGCGGCTGCAGGCGATTAAAATAATCCGGATTCAGGCAGTAACACACACGCTGTCCATCGACCTCGCCAATAATTGCGCCTGCGCGTTTGAGTTCCTGCAAATGCTGCGAAACGGTCGGGCGGCTCAGCGGCAATTTGGACGCAATATTGCCAGACATGCAGGTGCGCTCCTGGGCCAACAGTTCGATAATGGCGATGCGGGCCGGATGCGACAGGAGTTTGGACATAGACGCCAGCGCCTGCTGGGTTTCAGTGAATTCTTCCGTTCGGGCATACATGTCAGATTCCCACAATGTTGTATGTTGCAAACATACAACATTAAACCCAGCCAAAAAACGTTCGATTTCGGCATGGCGCACAGTCAGGGAAAGGCATCAGGGGAATACAGCATGACGCAACGTCTGCTGGCGGAATTCCTCGGAACATTTGGTTTGATTTTTGCCGCTCTTGGAGCGATCGCCATGAACGATTTCAGCGGCGGCAATGTCGGTCACGGCGGTATTGCGGCGGCCTTCGGACTGGCGGTGATGTCGATGATTTACACCTTCGGCGGAATCTCGGGAGCGCATATCAATCCTGCGGTGACAATTGGTTTTGCGCTCGCGGGCAGGCTGAAATCCCATTTTGTGACGCCCTATATCACTGCTCAGATTGCAGGCGGAATCTGCGGCGAGTTTGCACTAACATGGTTATTTGAGAGCGATCCCGCTCCGGGGCTGACGCTGCCTCACGTGGGAGCCGGCAGTAGTTTTGTACTGGAAGTCATACTGACCGCCGCACTCATGCTGCTTATTCTGCGTGTTTCGCGCGGCGCACGAGAAGAGGGGCTTACGGCGGCCATTGCCGTCGGCGGATACGTGGGGCTTGCGGCACTATGGGCCGGGCCTGCCTGTGGCGCTTCCATGAATCCAGTGCGCTCGCTGGCGCCGGCGCTGGCGGCGCACAATGTTGAGGGGCTCTGGATTTACCTTGTCGCACCGGTCATCGGAGCAGCGCTGGCGGCGCTGCTGGACAAAGGTTTTGAACGTGGCAAAAAACAAACGTCACGTGCGAGCCTGGCGCAGATGCCGGATCCCGCTCCAAACCAGTAGCGGAGCGCCGACGGCAGTAGTAGCCACCTGGAACGGCAAAGCGGCTAAAAGACCCAGCGTGCATGCTTTGGCAAGAGCTGCTCCAGGCTTGTCTCCCGCCACCCAGACCTGCACCGTGCCGACGCAGAGCGCCGCAAGCGCGCCGATAGCCAGACTTATGGGCAGGATTGCCACCAGACCTGCGCCGGTCAGGCTGCCGCCAATTTCAATCATCCCCCACAACCAATCCAGACCAAGCACGGCCATCAATCCGAGCGGGTGCACAGGCGAACGCCCGGCGTCGGACCGCAATGTCATGTTCTTCTGCATACTCTCCCTCCTGCTGACAATTGCAAAACTGCATATACGCGTGCAGGCTGGAATGTTGCGCGGGCGGCCTGCGTGCGCAGCCGGGACACACAATGAGGCGCACGAATTCGGATGAAGTACAACAGACACACGTTCAGAACCGGAATAGAGAATTGACGTTGTCGGAGCAATGCAGAGTCCAGAATTATTGCGACAACGATTGCGGTTATCGGCAGTCATTGCCGGATTTTGGGCGCACTCCTCCGATGAATCTTTGGGCCCACCCGAGTTCCCGCCCCCGCCACCAATATTTTTCTGCCTTGCATAAGCCGTCCGTCCGCCTTCAGACTCCTGGGTCGGCGGATTCCGCGGCCTGAACCGCTTTTTCGCTGAGCTTACTCCGGCACGTGCTTTCCGGCTCTCGTTACAGACATCTTAACACGGACAATTCACAGTTCAATCAGTAAAAGATTGAGCGTGGGCATTTCCGTGGTTGAGCGGGCAGATTTTACAACTGAACGGTTGGAGAACTACCGACAAACCCGCCAAGGTGGACTTAAATCCCGCTGACAAACAGAAAAGTCAGAAGAGCCTGAGACCGAGGCGAACGCCCGGGCTCAAAGCGATCAGTCAATGCGTCAATCGTTCAGCCTACAAATTCGAAGTCGGTCGAGTGCAGAACGCGTCCATTAACCTGAAGTTCCGCCCTGTGGGTGCCGGAGTAGTGTTTGCGCGTGGTCAGGTCGCGGAAAGCGGTGCTGCAGGTCAGGTCCACAAACGCGCCTGGAGCCAGATCGACTTCCTTGAGCTTAAACACCTTGCGGCGCGCCTGGCCAGTTTTTGCCGCATAGAGGATGGCGTAATCCACCAGCAGTTTCTGGTTGTGATCGGCATGTGATATTAAACGCCAGCCGGCAACAAAGGTCTCACCGCGATGTACCGGATCGGTTTTGTTTAAGAGTTGCACTGCAACATTCGGTTCGCGTTCAAATCCAAAGAGCGCCAGTGCACGACCGTTGCCGTCCTTGATCAAACTGCGCGCGGCGTGTTTAACTACCCAGCGCGTGGCGGCGGATGATCTATCCCAGCTTTCGAGCAACGAGAGTGCAAAATCCGGATTGTCTTTGGAAATGTCGTTAATGTGGTTGGCAACGCTTTTGCGCACGTATTCGCTGGTGTCGTTGCGAAGTTCGTTCAGCACGGGTTCACTCAATTCGGGCCGGTGAATAACTTCGGGCAGTTTAAACGACCAGGGCAGACGCGGGCGCAGACCCTCGCTTGCAAGGCGGCGAACGTGGTGGTTGTCATGCTGCGACCAGTTGATCATCGTGCGACGAGTGCGCTCAAAATCGCGTCGCAGAAATTCGCGGACAGCAAACTCGGACGTGGAATATTGCGTGACATCGCGTAAAACATCCAACGAAAAGTCAAAATTGTCGGCGCCGTAACGGCCGACAAAATCGGGTATAAATACGCCAAAAAAGCCGGTCTCCAACTTCGGAGCAATTGCCTGCAACAAGTGCGTGGCAGCGCGAAAATCCGACGGCAAGTGCTTGCGCAGAACGGTGATTGTCCTGTCGATGCGCTGTTTGAGTTCCAGACTCTCGAGATTCCGCGTGAAATCGCGATACAACTTGTTCTCGTCGACTGAAGCGCCGGCGTCGAGCAGCAATGCCGCCAGACTCTTGTAAAATCCGGGACCGTACCAGTTTTTAAGTGCTTCCATTGTAGAATTAATTCCCCGCTCTGCTCAACTGTAGAATTGTTGCATGGGATGTTAAAAAGTTGCACGCGAAACGGTTATGCTGAATCGCGGACTGTCTGTTTGTGTCATGCGCGCCGTGACATCCATGCGCAAAAAAATTAACACGCGATTGATTCCGATCCCCAATTCGTAAAACACCTGACGGCGGGTATCGGCAATCGATGGCAATTCGGTTCCGCTGAACAAGCGCGTTTTGTCGTCAAATTCAGACCAGTGAACGTTGGCAACGCCGATGAATTCAATCCCGAAGGCCGCGACATTGGGAATGCGCAGCAGGCCGGGAACGACCTCGCCGAAATTGTGCTCGGCATTGATCGAGATGTATTTGTCGCCGTAGAATTCTTTCACGTCCATCGTGCGGAACGAGCCGTCGACTGCGGTACCGGAAACCGATGTTTCGGCGCTGAAGAAACGCTGCGGCGGAAGATCGCCGCGCGTAAAACCGCCGCTCAATCGCAGGTCCAGACGCCAGAGCGGCAAGGTCCGCGTACGCCAGAACAGCGCGCCTTCGTAGCGTTCGAAGGAAAAATCGCTTGCGAGTATTTCGGGATCGGAGATTTCAGCCGTTAAGCGCAATCCCAGGTCGGAAATGCGGCGCAGAGGACTGTAATCCAGGTTCAATTCAGCGTTTAAAGTCCGCATCATGCCGCCAAAGATCGGTGGATTTTCGCGATCGCGTTCGCTGCCGCCAAAAAAGGAAAAACTGCTGCCCGTCGGGGCATTCTGCTGACGTTCCTGACGCACGAACAAGTCAAGCGTGTGCGGTTTAACAAAGACTTCGCGGCGAATGAATTCTTCCTGGCCAAAACCAAAAGTCAGGCCCGCCTGAAATCCCTCGCTGTAGTAATAGTCGCCGTAGTCCGCGCCGAAAATCAGTGAGACGGGCGTGATGGCGCGAGCAGTAACAAAATACGGACTGTCGCGCCGCAGGAGATCGCGGTGCACCTGGCCTTTGATGCCCACGCGGTGCAGGTCGTCCAGAAACAGGTTAAGACCAAGCTCCCCCATCACGCGCCCATCGGCAGTGCCATAGGCAAACTTGCCGGAAGCCTCCAGGTTGTTAAACACGTAGTCGGACATCCCAATGCCCAGACGCGCGCCGTTGATGCTGTTATAGGCAAAGACATCCTGCATGCCGGTGAAGGGTTTGCGGTTCAGGGTACGGGCGACGGTGTTAATTTCACGTGCAAAGCGATCGAAATAACTACGCGACTCAATGGAGTCCGGGTTTTCAATGGATGTTAATATCTCGGCGTACGCGCGCTCCTCTTCAGCCGTGAGCGCTGCTACGGCGTGATTAAACCAATAGGTCGAGTCGAAGTCGTCAACTTCATCTGCCACTTCAACTCGGCGGCGAGCAAAGAGGTCATCATCAATGTCGAAGTTAAAGGTGTAGTCGGAAGCCACGGTTTCGATGTGCACGTCAAGTCGCGGATTGAATATCCAGAGAAAAGTCGCATTAACATGCGCGTCTATTCGCATGCCCGTCGGTGCGACAAAACCATCGAGTTCTTCAAACAGCTGCCGGTAGGTGAGGTCGGCGTCAAAAGGCAGGCGTACGGCAACATTGGGCTCCAGGTCGACACGCGTCGGGTAGAATCCCTCGGCGTCCAGAAAGATCACGCCTTCAAAAAGACGGCGTCCCTCCGATTTGGGCGTCGCGCGAATGCGGTTGAGTTCGCGGCCGCCGTCGTCGCGCAGGGTTCGCTCATAAACAAAGTCGTAATAGTCGAGCGCGTCCGGATGAAATGGCGTCGCAATCTCCTCTCCCAGTATGCTGACGAAGTCGTCAAAAGCGTTCAGGTTGGTGCCGAACGCCACGAAATTAGCCTGCGGCGGAACGTTGGCACTCTGGCGGCGTTGGTAGATTTCATTGTAGTAGTTGTCCGGCTGTTGAAAGTAGCCGTCCGAAAAAGATTCAAAGATTGCGATGACGACGGTATCGCGGCCGGGCAGGCTGATACGGCCGGCCGTATTGGTATCGGCTTTGGCCACAAACTTTGTGTAGAGCGTGTATTTGTAGTTTTCGAGCGAATCCGCCTGCTTTTCCTTGCGCGCAATCGCGCGGCGCATCATGGCCACGGCCGGGTCTTCCAGCGCAACGACCACTTCGGGAATGACAACGCCCGCAGGCGAAAGCGAGATATTCAGGTACAGCGTATCGCCGGCAGTAACGATTGCCGTGCGTTGAACGGCGGAGAAACTGACATGCGAGAAATTCAGCGTATAGGAACCTGCCGGCAGACGCAGCAGAAAGCCGCCGTCTTCGCGCGTCACTGCTCCGCGGCGGGTGCCTTCAACCCGAACGCTGGCAAATGGAATGGGCTCGCCGGAGAGTGAATCGGCGACGACACCAAAAACTGTTCCGGTTGCAGCCTCATCGACGGACCGGTCGTTTTGCGCCCGGGACTGCGCAACTAAACAGAAAAAAGCAGCAAGGAACAACGCAAAGACGCGCATCCATTCCGCCTGAATTCCGAAGGGTAACATACGGTCGAACTCAATCTTCCCGCAGCGACTTCCACCAGAAGCGCATACACTTTTCCGTTTCGTGAGTCTCGCCAATCTCCGTCCACCCAAGAGTAGTTTCAATATCGGGACGCGGTGAAAATCCGCACGACTGCCAGAGTCTTTCCGGCGAACGATAATCCGCCGGACGAATCGCCTCATCCGCCGGACGCACAACGCCGCACATGGTTGCAAAATCATACGTTCCAAGTGTGCGGGCGTGCAGTTCGCGCTGCAGCATGAAGGCACGGCCAATGCCACGTCCTCGCCAGGCCGGCAAAAGAACGGATTCCGCAAAGTAGTAGAAGTTCGCAGGATCATAACCGGCACGAATCCAGGGCTCCTGAAAAAGTCCCTCGGCCCGCACCAGCGGCATACCGGTGGATGCGCCCACGACTACGCCGCCGGCATGGGCAAGCACCAGGACTTTGCCTTCCGCCACGACATAGGGTTGCATGTACTCGGCTTCCTCCTCTTCACTGCCGGAGTAGAGATAGGGATACTCGCGGAAAACCTGCATTCGCAAACGGGATACGTCGGCCAGCCATGGAAGTACGGCTTCTTCGGTGTAAACCCTGACGTCAACTGCGGAAGTTGGGGGCTGCATGTGATTAGCGTCTATGGAAGTACTACAAGGCGGAATTTGGCCAAAACACGCCGTGCGCGGCGTTTAATTGTGCGTTTGTACGGAATAATACCCCACTGGTCAGGACAGTTGAAGCTGCATTCGGCAGGCTGCGGGCGATCGCCTGGATGTCGGACATTCAAACAGATTGAGCACGGCGGCGGGCGGGAATTTTTGTAGATTCGAATTCGGTCGAAATCCGTGCTTAACAGTCGTATTCCGCGCGGAGCGGCCGTGCTCCGACAGCCCGCCGGACAACCATCACACATCGGAAATACCGTGCAGCCGATTCGCAGTACGACGAAAACTCCCCTGGCCTTTTTTCTGCGCGCAAAGGCGTGGCAGTTGTTCCTGCTGAATACGACGCCCGCCCTGCTGGTGCTGTCCTTTGTACCGCAGTCCGGGTTTACGCCTGTTATGCTGATTCTGGCGCTGACGATCTGCGCGGTGCCGTGGCTGCTGTGGTTGCACACGCTCGGCGCGACGCTGGGACGCGTCACTCAGAAAGTTGTGCGCCCGCACATGGCTTTCTTCAGTTTTAATGTCGTTTACAGTCTGGTCTTTTTGCTTGGGTTTGCATTTCTGCTGGCAGAGATATTTCGGAGGGGATCCGTTGGAGAGGAGTTCAGTCTGGTGCTGGGCCTGGCGATTCCGGCGCAGCTGTACGCGGCGTTTGCGCTGTATCACAGCGTGTACTACGTGGCGCGCCGCCTGACGATTGTCGAGCTACAACGCAAAGCCTCGGTGGGCGAGGTTTTGCAGAACTTCGTTCTGATGTTTTTCTTCCCGATCGGCGTGTGGATCACACAGCCAAAAATACGGGGCCTGTTCGCACGCTTGCGCTGATCACAGCTGCGGTGTGGACTGGATATGTAGAGTGTGTGGGTGGATTAGTGGGCTGGAATCCGTTCGCAAGTTTGTCTTCAGGATCGGGCGTGTAACTCCGGAAATCTCAGGTCGGCGACGTCTTCGCTGCGTTTGTGCGCCATTCCGGAACAACAATGAAGGCGCTTGGTGTGCCGCAACGCTACGTCGCTCAACAAATCGGGGCCTGATTCATACGGGTCATCATCTTCTTCCTTGTGCTGCGCGGACGCCGACGACTTGACTGCGTCGCGCACTTTTTCAATGAAGTACTTAAGCATGATATCTTCCTGCTGCTGCTGTTTGAGTAAATGCCATACGACTTTACGTGCAATCTCTCACTCGACACGCAGTCACAAATTTGGCCACATTTTTTTGAAAAAAATTCTTGGTTCACAAAATTTCATTCTTTTTGATCGGTAAATCAGAAAACATTTCTACTATATTAGCCACTGGCGCGTAGCTTGGTCGAGTCGGATGTAAACTGGTTGGTAGACTTTGTTCGGGTTGTGAATGCGGATTCTCCCCGGTTATACAGTCGTTGAAACATTACATGAAGGCGGTCAGACGATCGTTGTGCGCGCATTGCGGCGCAGCGACGAAGTGCCCGTGGTCATCAAGTTGCCTCTTCGTCCACTGCCGACACACGCGGACATGGCTCAGATTCGACACGAATACGAACTGAGTCGCAGTGCGGGCAAAGCCGGTGCGGATCTGATCGGCCTGGAGTCGATTGGCGTCATCCCCGCCCTCGTATTCCGCGACGAGGGCATGATCTCACTCAAAGCGCTCCTGCGCGCCGGCACGCCTCCCCTGGACACCGCGTTGTTGCTGGCCGGCAACATCGCCCGCACGCTCGAACTGCTGCACGCCGTCGGAATCATTCACCGCGACATTTCACCGGCCAACATTCTGGTTGACACGACCAGCAAAGACGTGCACATCATCGACTATGGGCTGGCGATCCAGATGACTTCCCGGCATCAGGCTTTCCGCACGACCGACACGCTGGAAGGATCTCTGCCCTACATCGCACCCGAACTGACCGGACGCCTGGACCAGCCTTCCGACTACCGGGCGGACTACTATTCGCTTGGGGCCACGCTGTACGAACTGCTCGGTGGCAGACCTCCCTTTTTAACCGATGATACGATGGAACTGGTGCATGCTCACCTGGCGCGCGCACCGCAGTCGCTGCATCAGATCCGACCGGAAGTTTCCCCGGCGTTGGCATCGATAGTCGATCGCCTGCTGGCCAAGTCCGCCGAGGACCGCTACCAGACCATTCCCGGTTTAATCCACGATCTCGATATCTGCAGCGAGGCTCTTGCCCGAGACGAAGCTCCGCGGCACTTTGTCGCGGGGGCGCACGACGTCAAGGACACGCTGCAACTGCCGCGCAAGTTACACGGGCGCAGCAAGGAAATTACGGCGCTTAATCAAGCCGCCAGGCGCATAGCTCATGGCGCTCACGAACTTTTTCTGCTTGTCGGGCCGGCGGGAATCGGCAAGACCGCCCTGGTACATCGGCTGCAAAGTGACTTGCTTGATCGTCGCCTCAACGTTGCGACACTTTCGTTTAACCACCTTGAAAAACGACTGCCGCTTTCTTTGTTTGTCGATGCACTCACAGGGATCGTTAAACAAATTCTGACAGAACGCGAGGAAGTGCTTGATGAATGGCGCAAGCGATTTGAAGAATCGAGTCAGACGGAACTGAATCGCTTTGTCGACCTCGTGCCGGAAATAGAGCTGATTGTCGGGCCACGGGAATCCGTCAACCGCCTCGTCGGGCAAACGCCGGCCGGCAACGAACGCCTCATTCAACGACTGGTGCGCGTGCTGGCGTCACCTGAGTCTCCCCTGATATTCTTTTTTGACGACGTGGAAACCGCCGACGAGCAGTCATTGAGGCTGTTGGAGTCGATTATCGTCGATCGCTCAATCGATCATCTGTTGGTGATATGCGCCGTTCGCGACGGAGAGTCCGACAGCAGCAACACGGCGATCACCTTGCGCGACAAAAGCCGTGCAGCGGGTGTCAATGCGCGTTTTCTTGCCCTTGCGCCGCTCAATCGCGCCGAGTGCAATGCGCTGCTGGCGGAAGCGCTGCAGCGCGACGCGTCCGACCTGAACGAACTGACCGACGTGCTCATGTCCAAAACACGCGGCAATCCATATTTCCTGCTGGAGCTGCTCAAGGAACTGCACGCCGAATCTCTGGTCTTCATCGATGAAAAGGAGCGGAAATGGCGTTGGAAACTTGAGGCAATTCGCAGCCACGGAGCCACGCTCAACGTCGTGGAACTCATGGTCCGCCAGATTGGCGAGTTCGACGATGCCACACGCGAAGTGCTGCAGCACGCCGCATGCATCGGCCTGTCATTTACCATAGAATTGCTGGCAAGGAGCGGCAAACGTTCGGCCGAGCAGGTGCAGGCAGCCCTGGCTCCGGTGGTCGAAAAAGGACTGGTACTGATCAGCGCGCTCAGTGAAACTCCGGACACACACGAGTACGAGTTCGTCAATGAACGCGTCCGCGCAGCAGCGTGGTCGACGCTGAACAGAGATAAGGCGGCGGCGGTGCACCTTTCCATTGCCAACGCAATGCACCGCGATTTGCGCGCACAGCCCGATGATGAGGAATTGTTTGCGGTGGTTCAGCAGTATAAACAGTCGCAGCCGCCGCCGCGACAGCATGCCCAGATCCGCGCGCTCAATTATGACGCCGCACAGCGGGCATTGGATGCCGCCGACTTTACGACTGCGCTCCACTTTCTTATGGCGGCCGTTGAGCTGATCGACGAGGAAGCCTGGCAGGCCGACTCACTTGCGACAACAGTCGACCTGATTCGCGTCGCAACGCGCGTAGCGCTCAAATGTCTGCAGTTCGATGTTGCATCCCATCTGATGTCAATGATGGAACAGCGCGACGTCAGTGATTTTGACCGCGCCTACACGCGCGCGATGCACGTCACAGCACTGATAATGCAAAACCGCCAGCGGGCGGCGCTGCAGGAGGCGCTGTCTGCGCTCAGCATCTTCAACGTCGATCCGCTCGGCGACCAGAATGAGCAGAAGTCGTCCGCAGCGCTGCTGGAATTGCAGCTGATACTGTCGCGCTTCGACATCACAACCTGGAACGGCCTGCCGACCTGTGAAGACGCAGACAAGCGGATGATTGCTCAGCTGCTGTACCTCGCAGTGTTTGCCTCCTATCAGGGCGATGCTTCAACGCTGCCTCTGTTGCTCTTGCATACACTGAAGATGATCTGCCGCGACGGCAAAACGCTTGAAACGCCGCTGATCATCATTCACATTGCCACGCTGCTGAGCAAACAGCCTTCGTCGGTTCAACTGGCGGCGCAACTGTCGGAGCACGCGCTCGACCTGTCCCTGCGCGAGAGCAATCGCACCGTGCTGAATATTTGCCGCATCCACTACTACGGCTACATCGCACCGTGGACGGACGGCCTGCAGAGTACGATCGGCAAGCTGGAGGAAATTGAACAGCATTTTCAGGAGGATCTGGCCGCAATCGCTGAAGTATGCCCGACTCGCGGGCTGCAGCGCTTTCTCGCCGGCGACGATCTGTCCAATCTGACAGAGTCGCTGCTCTCGCGTCAGAGCGAACTTGAGGCCGCAGGTATGGCCTATGAGGGACAGCTGACCGCGATAATCAATCAGGCGGCGCAGGTCATGATTTCGGGCGGCACCGTTCCCTTTCGACTGACAGGCATGGCTTACGACGAGGAACTGCACCTGCCGCGGCACATCGAGGAAGGGCGATACACACAGATCTTCACAACGGCTCTGCTCAAGACAATTGTCTGCGTGCATTACGGTCAATTTGAATCGGCACTTGAAAGCGCCGGGCAAGCACACGCCGCGGCTCCAAAGAGCGTGAGCAGCTTTACGTTGTATTTCCTGCTGTTCTACGAAGCGGTGGCCATGTGCGGCGCCAACCGCGAGTCGAGTGACCCACACGTGCGCAGGTCGTTGATAAATATGCTCGGCATGCGTCAGCGCAAGCTGGAAACCTGCGCCGAGATTTGCCCATCAATGTTCCGCCACAAGAGCGGGCTGCTCGCGGCGGAACTGGCACGACTGGAAGGCCGCAACTGGGAGGCGGCCGGGCTCTACGATCAGGCCGCGTCGGATGCCGTCAAAGCGTCGTCCCACCACGAAGCCGCCGTTGTGAAAGCTTTTGCAGCGCATTTTTATATGACCGAGAATCGCACGAGATTCGCCGAACTGTACCTGCGCGCCGCCTACTACTCCTACACCACGTGGAAGGCTGAAACCAGAGCACTGGAGATCGAGAAAACGCTGCTGTCCGTCGACGCACGCCGATTTGCCACGCCGAACGAACGTCCCTTCGGCCGCCCCTCCTACGAAGCTACCAGCCAGACTTCCACGACGGTTATCGATGTGGAAACCATCATGAAGGCAAGTCTGGCCGTTTCGAGCGAGATGCGCAGCGATGGTTTGTTTACCTCCCTGCTGATGGCCCTGATGCAGAACGCCGGCGCTGAACGCGTGGTGCTGCTGGCTTTGCGCGACTCGGAATGGCGCATGCTGGCGGAGGGACGCTCCAGAGAACAGGCCGAAGTGAAACTGTTTGATCCGCCCCAGGCCATCGGTAACAAACTACCGGAGAGCCTGATCAACTTCGTAGCGCGCACGGGCGAGCGCCTCGTGCTGCACGATGCCTCCACGCATGAACAGTTTGCTCGCGACCCCTACATTATTGCGGCGAGTCCGCACTCCGTGCTTAGCGCACCGGTTTTGAACCAGGGGCGCATCACGGCGGTGCTCTACGCCGAAAACAATCTGACGACCGGAGCATTTACACCTGAACGCCTGATTGTGCTCGAGAGTCTGGCTTCGCAGGCGGCAATATCCATGCAAAATGCGGAGCTCTACCATCGCCTTGAAGAGTACAGCCGGACGCTGGAAGAAAAAGTCGACCAACGCACTTCCCAGCTGGCGCTTATGACGGACGAAGCGCGGCGCGCCTCACATGCCGCGGAGGGTGCAAACCAGGCCAAAAGCGACTTCCTGGCAAACATGAGTCATGAAATCCGCACTCCGATGAACGCCGTCATCGGCATGACCGAGATTCTGATGGAGAGCAATCTGAATACCGAGCAGCGCGATCTGGTGGAAATTGTGCGTAGCAGCGGCGAGACGCTTCTAAATCTGATTAACGACATCCTCGATTTCTCCAAAATTGAAGCCGGTAAACTCGAAATCGAGAGTCGGACCTTCAGCCTGAGAAAGTGCATTGAGAGTGCCTTTGATCTGCTTTCGGTAAAGTCCCTGGAAAAAGAACTCGAACTGGCCTACCGCATAGCGCCGCACGTCCCGGAATACGTTCGCGGCGACGAAACGCGCCTTGGGCAGATTCTTGTTAACCTGATCGGCAATGCCGTCAAGTTCACGGAGCAAGGAGAAATCATATGTGATGTCAAGGCGGATGAAGGACCGGATAGCAATTCGCGGATGTTGACGTTCAGCGTGCGCGACACCGGCATTGGGATACCGGCCGACCGCCTCGACCGTCTGTTTCACTCGTTTACTCAGGTGGACACATCCACCACGCGCAAATACGGCGGCACGGGCCTGGGACTGGCCATCAGCAATCGCCTGGCCGAGCTGATGGGCGGACGCATGTGGGTTGAAAGCGAAATCGATCAGGGATCGGTGTTTAACTTTTCGATTCAGGTCGAAGTCCTGCCGTCCGAACGCAGCCCATTTCCCAGTAAACTGATCAGTGTCCTGCAGGGAAAATGTGCCGCTCTGTGTGAACCGAACGACTCTCTGCGCAACATACTTGAAGAACTTCTCTCCGGTTGGGAGATGAAGGTCATCAATCTCGATGACAAACAAAATGGCCTTTTCAAAAAACAGGCCGTGCAGAAGTCGGAGCGCACACCCGGAAAACAGGGTACGCCGGACGTTTTTGTCGGATCGGATTCAGCCGCTTTCAGGGCTGCCATTCAGTCGATAACCGCTGCGGACGACAGCCTTCCGGCCAATGTTATCCTGCTCCTTCCGCCGGGATCACCGCGCCCGGAATGCAGCGCAAATGTGAAGTTGACGGTGCTGCACAAGCCGCTCAAACCGGTCAAACTTTTGCGGACGTTAAGTGAAGCGGTTTCCGGCAAACAAGGCGTCACCCGCTCTCTCGCAGGACGGGAAAACAGCGCGTTTGATCCGGACATGGCACAACGATGTCCGCGCAGAATTTTACTGGTGGAAGACAATCTGGTCAACCAAAAAATGGCGCGCAAAATGCTCCGGAGATTCGGCTACGAGATAGATATCTGCGCCAATGGCCGCGAGGCATGTGAAGCCGTGCACAAGGTAGAATACGACCTGATATTTATGGATATTCAGATGCCGGAAATGGACGGCCTGACCGCCACAAAAACGATCAGAGCCGACGCAACTCTGGCACGCCAGCCGTATATTGTGGCGATGACGGCCAATGCGCTGGACGAAGACCGCCAAAAGTGCCTGGACGCGGGAATGGACGACTACATCAGCAAACCCGTACGCGTCCACGTCCTGAGCAAAACACTGAACAGAGCACCGTTCAGACAAAAGACCGACGTCAACGTGCAGGACCGTGAAACGCTGCACCGCACAAATCCCACTGCCTCGAGGCCGCGCAACACAGTAGCGGTGTCGAATTCAATCACCAGGGGCCGTCATGACGGCCCAAACGATCCGGATGGTTCGAGCGGAATGGAACAGACATCAGATGCATCGGCCGACGCCGCAACTACACGGCAAGGCGATGACCAATCGCAAAACGCCGAGAAATCGGCCTTGAGAATTCTGGTTGTGGACGATGATAAAGTTAACATAAACTTGATGGAACGAATGCTCGGCAAGCTCGGTTACGCGTGTTTTACGGCGAGCGACGGCCTGGCAGCGCTTAAACGAATGGACGAGATGACTTTTGATGTACTGCTGATGGATCTGCACATGCCGCGACTGGACGGGATCGAAACGACCAGCCGCATACGTGCCATGACCGAGCTGGTCCGTCAACCTGTTATAATCGGACTGACGGCAGACGTCGCACCCGAGGATCGTCGCCGCTGTCTTAAGGCCGGTATGGACGAGGTGCTGATAAAACCAATTCGTCGCGCGACTATGGCGGATGTTCTGGCCAGAACCGCTCTCGAAATCGGCAGTTTTCAGGCCGACAGGCCGGAAGAAAGCGAATAACATTACCCGCCTATAGTCACAATATTTTCCAGCAGCATATATACCGGATTTCGCAAGTTGCAGTGCGGCCACGTTCGGACCTTCGTATATTTGCATTGCTTGTGTGACGCGACTCAACGCCCCAACCCGGGGCTGGAAAACCGGCATAGCGCTCAAGGCTGGTAGTGACTCAAACAAAAAAAAACACGATTTCAGGTAACCAATAGCCCGGTCGGACGTTGCTGTGCACGATACGTGCTGTTTGCTGAAAGACGGATGCCGATATTCGGGCGGGACTTCCCGTCCGAGGAGTAATCACAGGTGAATTCGTGAGTGAAACATCAGTCAGCCCGGCGCGCACGCTGCGCGCGCTTGTAGTGGATGACGAACCCGCAGTCCGCAAATACCTACACGGTATACTCAAGAAGAAATTCCAGGTGGAAGTCCTGGAAGCTGAAAACGGCGTCCAGGGACTGGAAGCAATCGAAACCACATCACCGGATCTGGTGGTGCTGGACCTCAAAATGCCGATTCTCAACGGCAAAGAAACGCTCGCAGCTATTCGCTCCGACAAAAACTTCATGCATCTGCCGGTCATAGTTCTGACGGCGGTTAAAGACAAGGCGACGTTCCGGGAGTTGATCAAACTCGGAATATCCGATTACATTCTCAAGCCTGTTGATTACGAATTTGCAATCAACCGATTTCAGATTGTCCTCGCAGAACTTAAAAATTCGATGCCTTCCGGCACCGCCGAACAAAACGGCGCAGCAGCGACAAACGGCGCTCAGCCCAAGCTGCTGGTGATCGACCCGGATGCCAAGTTCACTCGTTTTGTCTCCGACGTCATGGGCAGTCGTTTCAAGGTGGTGGCTGCGGCAAGCGGAGCGGCGGGTTTGACCGAATTCGCACGGCACCGTCCGCAGATTACGCTCATAGGCGAAAAGCTGCCGTTGTTAAACGAAAAATTGCTGGCGCACAAGATCAGAAGCATTTCCGAGAGCAATCACAAGTTGATCATGCTCAGCGACAGCCGTCGCGACACAGCGGAAGCTTCGGTGGAATTCGACGGAGTTCTGCAGAAATCGTTCGTGGCGGACGCGTTTACCAAACACTTCGACAAAGCAACATCCGGCAAGCTCAGTCCGGCGCACGGCATTCGCGAGATTGTAGCGGACTACATGCCGAGCGAAACCCTCAATTCCGTCAAGCAGGCTTTTGACATTCTGGCCGGCGTTCAGGTGAATGCCGTATCGGATGCCGGCGTACTGGACTCGCCCATTCGATTCGCAGCCGCCGGTCTGCAGGACGAACGGCAAAAATCCGGTGTGCGAATTACCCTGGCCTGTGCGGAAGCTGATGCGGGTCGCCTTGCCGCTGCGGTTCACGGGACGAGTTCAAGCGACGCGGCACAGCAGGATCAGACGCTGCAGGACATGGTCAAGACGATCAGCGGGCGGCTCTGCAAAACGTTTGAACTGCACGGAGCACCGCTGCACGAGAAGGAAGAAAAACCAGTGACCGGAACGGCCGGCGCCCTGCCGGGGAAACGCGATCTGGAGCTGTATTTTCGCGCTGAATCCGGTGAGTTGTTTTGCATCAGCATGGAGATATGCTGAACATTTGACCCGCTGCAAATCGCTTGACGGCGCACCGGAAATTTTTCGAAAATAACAGTGCAATGTATCCAGAATGTTTGCGTTATATTGCACGCTGAAAATACGGGAGGTAGCACGGCGGGGACCGGCTACTCTCCTTTCCGGGACCAGTCCACAAACATCGAACTCCACGATGTCCACACAAGTCGAGACTCTGCCCATTGGCAACAAGGGCAAGCAGTCAAATCGCAGAGCGGCGCGACGGCGCTGGTTCGCCGGCCGGATTCAAACTCTGAGCGCCGTTATCAGCATCAATCTTTTTGTCTTTGTCCTCTACTCGCTCGTTACGATCTTCGTGCACGAACCGGACTTCAGCCGCGCCATTAAACGCTGGATCATCTTCCTCACCGTTCACCTGGCAATCAACCTCTTCTTGGCCTTTTTCCGAGGCTTCAGCACACGCGGCCGACGCTATGTCATTAGTGCTGTTATCCTGCTGGTGGTTGCATTGGCATCGGGCGGTGAAGCGGCCTTGCGCGCCTTCGGAATCTAGTTCCGACCCGCTTTTCAATGCGGTGCACTAAAAGTTTTCGCAAGCCATGGGAAATTAATATCTTGCGCAGCGGCGCAAACCATTGATAGCGGCTTATGTGGAGGGACACCTCATCCTCGATACCCAGATGAATGAATAGCGTACTGAAAATCGATTGCACAGCTTGATGCAGATATTCCTCCGTACCACAGTCAAGATCATTTTGCGCCCATGCGATCGATGGAACAACAATCTCCATCAACATCCCAAACTCACAATGTTCACGAGGAGAAGCTATGTCAATCGTAGAAGAACCGATTTCGTACGTGCCTGAATCCGGCGCGCGTACGCCCAATGAATCACAGATTGCTGCAAGTATCCGCCAATTCTGGGTTGAAGTGTGGCAGAACGGAGATCTCGACCGCATCGGCACGATGGTCTATGGCAACACCGTTGTCGATTCCAACGTCGGCATGTTCGTCGGACCGGAAGGCTACCGGGAGTACGTTGAAAGAATGCGCGGCGGCCTGTCCGACGTGCGCGTCTCGATTGATCACCTGATCGTCGAAGGACAACTCGTTTCGATGAACTGGCACCTGATGGGCGTCGACACCGGCGGCATTCTGGGACACGGAGCAACGAATGAGCCTGTCTCGATAGCTTGTTCGTCGCTGATCAAGTACTTCGACAATCAGATTCTGAACGAAAACGATCAGTGGGATATCTTCGGCCTGTCGACACAGTTGAAAGCCGTACCGGCCGATCTGCAAGCGGTCATCGACGGCGATGAAGTTGTCAACAAACGCATCCCCGGCTCAACTGAAGCCGATGCCAGCAATGATGTGCTGACAGCGGCGGGAGAAGACAACACAATGTCCCCCGAAGCATCCGCATCCGAGGACTGATCCATCGCAACAGACTCTCAGGTCTCTCGATGAAACAAGGAACAGCTCCGTCAAACGACGGGGCTGTTTTGCTTTTAAAGCCCGCCTGTGCCTTTTTATGCAGATGAAAATTGTCGACCTGATACCGGACTACCTTGCCGCCGTTAACAAAGGCGATTGTGACAGCTACACGGCGCGCATGCCTGAGTTGTTCGATCACTATTTTTCATACTGGTCGCCCGCCAATCCGCACATTGCCGCCTACCCCGCCGACACGATAAAAACCGGGCGCCGGTTGATTCTTGACGGACTTGAAGCTGTCGCTCCAAAACTGGACGACCTGGGACTCGATGTCTCCGGGCTTGAGCTTGTTCTCATGGTCGGCAACGGCGCCTCCAACGGTCACGCCGTTAAACTTGGCGGCACATTCTGTGTCTGGTTGCCGGCTGAGGCCTACCAGACGCGTCTCAGGGCGGAAGTGTTTGTGGCGCACGAACTCGTCCACGCGCTGCACTACACGGCTTGCCCGGATGCGTGGTTTCACACTCAGGCCGCCAAAAACGACCTTGTTCGCCAGGCGCTGACCGAGGGACTCGCAACCTTCATCAGCATGACGGCGCTGGGCATCGACGCGGGCGCTGCGCTGTGGGCCGACTATCTGGAGGAATCACATCTACAGGACTGGTTGCAGGCCTGCAGCACGCAGGAGGCGGACATGACAATGATATTGCTCAATGCGGCCACGGGAATTCACGGCAGCTCCAACGATTTGTTCGGAATGTCACGGTCCGGGGATCCGGCATTCTTTCGCGGCGGCTACTATCTTGGATTGCGTTGTATTTCCGCCCTGGTGGCCCGCTTCGGGTGGACACCGTTGGAACTGATACAAATGCCGTTTCATTTATTGAAAGAACGCGCAATTTCCCAGTTGAATAAATTTTTATAGCGCACTTTCCCTTGTTTTGAATCATCAGGGGCGGTTTGATTTCAGCGTTCATTTGGGGCCCGATTTTTACCTTTTTCCAGGATGAGTAAACACCTACTCTTGCAGCGAACACTTGTTTGCACGCGTCCCCCGGCAATTCAGTACACTGCCAGTGTTTTACCGCAGGCGTTTGATCACAACACTGCCCTGCCTGCTGAATTCAGGCAGAAGTCAGATCACGATTCGCGACCGACAACATCTCGATTCGTCACGCCGCATCAGGGAACCACGTTCTCGGCTTGTTTATTGTTAATTGATTAATTCACGTTGTTTAAGGAGAAACCCAATGGGTGGAATTAATTGCGATGCCAGCGACCCGTTCGTTCAGAAAGACCTGGGCACACCGGCGCAACACAAAGACTCGATTGATTACCGCAACGCACTCGCGCGATACTCGCAGACGCAGTTTGATTCGTATTGCGCATTTCTGGCCGTCCAGTCCGACATTGAAAACCTCGTGACGCTCGAAACCAGCGATCCCAACGCCACCGGGCCGGTCGTAACCTCGATCGACGGGAAAATTGCCGCTTACCTGGTTTCAATCACGACCGCACAAAACATGCTGAACAGTCTGCAGGCCGAATCCGCCATCAACTTCCAGGATCCGGATGTTAAACAGTTCATGATCGACAACTACGCCCTCGCAGTTCAGAGTCCGATTCACGGTCAGGCGCTCACGGCCAAACTGATTCCCGATGAAACCGCCGAGTGGTCGGCTACGTCCGCCGCTCTGGCCACGAACGCCGAAGACGGATTGTATGCACGCCATCATCAGTTGTACAACGAAATCAACACGGCGGCCCTGGAACTTAAACAGGCTTTTGACGATGCCAAGAGTTTCGCCGCGACCGGCGGATTTCAGGTTGCCATCCGCGAACTCGTCAGTCCCTTTATTCCCTTTTCGCTGAGGTCGGCCACATTGTGGACCAAACTCTTCAGCTCACAGGTGTATTGGGCCTTTCTCAACATGGCTTCGCTGCCGAGCATCAACGGCGTCGACACGGAAATTGACGACATTATCAACAGTATGTAATGCATGTGTCAACATCGATCCCGCGCAGAGTGTCTGCCGCGGGGTCGATGTAGTTTTATCGATCGGGAAGAGAGTTATGCTGGACTTTCAACGCAATCCAGCGGGGTTGGGGCTGCGAGGTCAATTTTCGAGCGTGGAGATCATCGGTTTTGGCCAGGCTTTTCTCATCATTCGCAACATCAAGTCGCGCACCTTCGGCGAGCTGTCGGACGAGATTCAAATTTTCCGCTGCGAGATTTTCGGCAAAGGTTTAAACACCTGCGGCTACGCAATCGGCGAACACCGAGAGGAGACGATACTTCGTGCCAAGGCCGAGGCGGTTGAACGCTTGTGTCTGCACAACAACATGTTACCCGTTCCGGACCCGGACAGGCCGCTTAAACTCTTCAACGCCGACAAGCAACCGCTCGATTTGTGCAGGATCAAATTCGAAGTCGAACTACCAACTATTGCAGCTTTTACCAACAGCAGCGGTATCGCTTCCGACGCGGATCCAAATTTGGCGCAGCGCAAGGCCCGCAGCGAATTTATCGAACACTCGGTATTGACGCTCCTGCCTTTCTGCGGCGATCTTGTTCGCCGCTGCCGGACTGTTAAACTCGACGAACTGGACGATTCCGGCAAGCTGTCGGTGCGATTCCTGTTAAACAGGGGTTATAGCGTACGACTGCGGAGCCTTGCGCTCGACGAGCACACCTGGATCTGCTACGCCGTGGCGCATAAGGCGGACGCCTGGCCCGACTATATTTTTGGTTCCGCCGCACACAGCTTAAAACGCAGCGCCTGCAGCAATGCCATCCGCGAAGTAATGTTAACATTGGCCGCGCGATTCGACATGGTACTCACTCGCCGATCAAGGTCTGTTGACCGTCAAATGCGATTAAACTCGGAGCTGCACTTTCCACGCTGTCCGATCAAG
The DNA here is from genome assembly GCA_964445695.1 of uncultured Hyphomicrobiales bacterium. Classification (GTDB taxonomy): domain Bacteria; phylum Bacteroidota; class Ignavibacteria; order Kapaibacteriales; family UBA7675; genus JAUIKM01. Next base: position 256,536 of record CAYULF010000006.1, read on the forward strand.
CTTGACAATCTGCGCATGGACGCCACGGACGGGGCCTTGTATCAACGCTCCGCCCACGCGCGCTTTGACACGGGCGAAACTCTATACGTGACGCGCGCACTTCTGCCACACCATGTGGATTTGGACTCGGGCCTGGTGACTCTGCCGGTCCGGACACTTGATCTCGAGGAATTGTTCAAAAACTTCGGGCTGTGAGGTCTTAACAGATTGCAGCGCCTCCGCTTGCAGCGGGCGGCTCGCTTTTTGATTTTTTTGTTAACCACCCAGACAGAAGTAACTGAGTTTTAAACAAAGTCAAGTGTTTAAAGAATATACTCCTTTGTGATCAATGGGCCCACCCCCGCCGCCTCCACCGGCAGCAATTTTCCTCCACCAACACAACAACCCTTACCCGCCACCACCGCGGGCTCACTCCGTTGTGCGCCCGGAGTTGCTGCCATGTCGCCCCAACGAACCGGTTCGTCGGCGCAACACACGGAGTTTAGGCCGCAATGCGCAATTCTCACAGCGTAAAAAATTAAACGGGCAGAGAAATGTGGGTGAACGGCCGTCAAACAGTGCCGAACGTATTTAAACCTGTGGATTGAACCAATCTGGAAAGTGGATCATAGACGCAAAAATGCAGCACTTCCACCCCGCCGACAAACAAAAATGTCAGAAAGCGAGCCGGAAGGCCAAAGCCGCAGCGGCGCTGCAATCAGCAAACAATCAACTACACCCGGATTGAAGCCGGCAAGTCCTCAGTGCTCGTCCGTGCTTTGCTGCTGCAGCTGGCGACGCACCAGGTTGGCCATTTCGTCCGATTCGATGATGATGCGGGCGGGATTTTTACCGTCAATACGCACGAGCTTGTTAAACAGGGAAAGCGGAAACTGGAGCTTGACACCTTCCGAATACACATCCACACGCGTGCGCCGCTGCAGGATCTTGATGTCGGGCTGAAAATCATCGGGCACTTCGTAGCCGTTTTCGTCGGCAAAACGCGTCATGGCTTCGTCGTCACCGTAAATTTCGCGGCTCATTTCAGCGAGGTTGACCGTCTTGTCCGGAGCGTTGCGCGCCGCGGCCGTGGCATAGTCGAGCACGCGCTCGCGCAGTTGTTCGGGCTGCATGATTTCGCCCGTGTCGGGATCTACCGGACAAGGCATGCCGTCCACAATTTCCGTCACGGCACGGGTGTAGGTGGTTTTGTTGGCCATGCTGTCGAGATCGGTCGAAAGCCAGTCAACAAAGTATTCGGAAATGTCGCGCAGACGCGAGTTTTTGGTGAGTGTCAGGTAAGCGCCAAGATTGTTCGAGTAGCGAATCTTGTCTATGCGGCAGGCCATCGCAAGGCGTTCCGGGTCAAGCGCAGACGTATCCAGCAACTGCGGTGCAGCCGCCCCCGCCGGAAAGGAAAAACGCAGGCCGTCCTGCTCGCGCAGATAACAGACCGCCAGGTAGTTGCCGTCGCCGCTCGAGTAGTCGGCAAACAGAAGCCAGCCGCCTTTCGCCGCGGGAATCACGCTGATGTCGTCGCACAGTTCCTGCGCAGCCTGGCGTGAAAACTCAAGAAATCCGGCCGCATGCGAGTCGGCGCGGAAGTCGAGGAAAAGCTCCGGAAATCGTTTGCCGGAATACATGTCAAACGAGGCGTAGGTCAGCGAGGGCGAAGTGGCGAACAGCTCATTGCAGCCGATCAACAGTTGTTCCGATTTGTGATCCACGGTCAGCAGTTCCGTCGCAAGCTGCGCCGTAGCGCCGGTTTCGTTGACGGATTTGTTAATGCGGTGCGCTGCGATGTAATTGATGTTCATCGTTATTCGTCAGGTTTGTGAACAGATCGGGCGGCACGTTGACGGCGGACCAAGATTTCGGCTCCTCCGTAGGCAACGTGGCTGCTTTGGACGTAAAACCAGATGCGACAGTGTGTGGAAAACGGGAGAAACGACAATGAAGCGCGGTAAAAAAGCCAAGGATTTTCTGCAGATCGGCAAGATTGTTGGTGATCGCCAGACCATGCAGGAATTTATCGACGCCAATCTGCGCTATCCCGAAAAGGCGCGCGCCAAAAAAGTCCAGGGCACGGTGTATGTGGCGTACTCGGTCAACGACGACGGCAAGGTCGCCAATGCACGCGTAGTGCGCGGCATCGGCAGCGGATGTGATGAGGAAGCGCTACGCCTCGTGCGCATGCTGCGTTTCCAGCGCGTTAAAAACCGCAAAGTCAAGGTGCTGGCCAACCGCGAAATCGGAATCAAGTTTATTATCGACCAGTCAAAGGAAAACGCGCAGAGCGCGCAGAGTGAAAGTGGAGCGACCTTCTCCTATTCCTATGTGGTCAGCACGCCTGCGCCGCCCCCGACATCGAAGCCGTCCGACACCACAACGCCGAAATCCCCTTCCGGTACTTTCAGTTATACCGTTCAGGTCGCTCCGGACAGCAGCGGCCATATCATTCCGGGCAATCCGCCGCGGGAAGACAAAAAATAGCCAGGTAACTTCGCTTGAGGCGTCCAGCAAAACATCAGGAACGGTCAAAGCGCGAACGCAATACTTCGCGCAGGAGGATCATCGATTTTTGCCGGGTCGGCACCACAACGCGGCCCAGGAAGGGATTGTAATCGCGCTGCGCCAGGCGCTCCAGAATTTCGCCGTAGATATTCGCCGCGGCGTAGATCGTAAAACGCGCGTCGGAGTCGAGCATGCGCACGCCGGGCATTGACTCCTTGTAGTAATTTCTTGCACGCTCAGCCTGGTAGCGCAGCAGTTCGCGCACTTCCGGCGTGATGTTTTCCTCGATGATGTCGCGTTCAGTGACGCCGAACTGACACAACTCCTCGCGCGGCAGATAAATCCGCCCCATGTTTTTGTCTTCCTGTACATCGCGCAGGATATTCGTCAGCTGCATGGCCACGCCGAGTTGTTCGGCGTAACAGAATGCCGCGGGATCCCTGGTTCCCAGCACGTAGGTCATCATCAGTCCAACGACGGCGGCCACGCGATAGCAAAACAGATACAGGTCGTCGAAGGTCTGGTAGCGATCGTACAACAGATCCATCTCCACACCCTCGATCAACTCAAGTGCGTATTCGAGCGGAATGCCGTAGATGGAAGCTGTCGCAACAAATGGCCGCAGAATCGGATGCTCGGATTCGCCGGTGCGGAACGCCGTTCGCAACTCACCGCGCAAACATTCGAGTTCGTGGCGCAGCTCGTCCATGCTGCGCGCGCGCGGGTTGTCGATGATGTTGTCCGCATAGCGGCAGAAACCGTAGACCGCATATGTCGCCCAGCGTTTGCGCTCCGGCAGAAAACGCGCGGCCAGATAGAACGAGCGAGCATTCTTTTCGGTCAGCCGCCGCATGTAAGTAAAGTCGTTAGCCAGGCGCGCATCGCGCCAGAAGTCCCGCGCGTAACTCCTTTCAGGTGCAAGAGTTACACTGTCCTTTGAAAGTGTTTGATTCATGTTTTAACCTCCCCGGCGACAGCCGGTTGCCCCAGATCTGCCAGGACCACTTTTTCGGTGACTTCGGCCGAGAGCATAACGCCCGGCACGCCGGCGCCCGGATGTGTACCGGCGCCAACAAAGTAGAGGTTCCGCACATCTTCGCTGCGGTTGTGGGGACGGAACCAGGCGGTCTGCGTCAGGCGCGGTTCGATTCCCCATGGACTGCCGAACCAGGAATTGCGTTCGCGGGCAAAATCTTCGGGGCCATATGTTTCGAGTACTTCGATGTTCTCGCGCAGGCCCTGCATGCCGAAATCGTTTTCGAGGTATTCAAGCACGGCGTCCGCGAAGCGCGGACCGCGGACGGACCAGTCGATGTCCGCCTGCAGGTTCGCCACGGGAATCAGCACGTACATGCTCTCGCATCCCGGCGGGGCCATACCGGGATCGGTGCGTGTCGGCACGTGCAGGTACATGGAAAAGTCGTCCGGCAGAACCTTTCTATCAAAAATGTCGGCTACCAGCTCGCGGTAACGCTCGGAAAGAATGAGCGTGTGGTGCAGCAGCTCGGGGTACTGTTTGCGCACACCGATGTACATCAAAAAACAGCTCATTGAATATTTGACGTTGTTCAGTTTGCGGTCGTTCCACTTGCGGCGGTGCCGCGGCGCGAGAAGTCGGCCGTAGGTGTGCGCCACATCGGCATTGGACACGACGGCGTCGCCGCGCCAGGGGCCCGCCGCCGACTCGAGACCGACGGCTCTGCCATTTTCGACCACTATCTCATTGACTTCGGCGTTGACGTGGATTTCGCCGCCCAGCTCTCTGAACAATCGCCCGAGAGCTTCGACCACGCTGTACATTCCGCCGCGCGTAAACCAGACTCCGCCGCTTTTCTCCAGATAAGGAATCATCAGGTAAACGGAGGGAGCGCGGAATGGACTGCCGCCGATGAACAAGGGATGGAACGAAAAGGTGAATCGAATACGCGGATCGTCAAAGTAACGCTGCACAAATTTGTACGCCGGAGTAAACGCTTTCAGTCGCAAAGCCTGCGGAATAAAGTCGGCCATCGTGCCCAGCGAGTCAAAAGGCGCCGAACCCAGTCCGTCGGTAATGACCGCATCGTAGATGCGGCGCGTATCGGCCATGAAACGGTCGTAGTGTTCCGCGTCGCGCGGAGCCAGCTCGCCGATACGGCGACGCATCGCGTCCGCGTCGCCCGTGTAGTCCAGACTGGAGCCGTTGTGGAAATAGATGCGGTAGAAGGGATCGAGCGGCAGCAGCTCCAGATAGTCGCTCAGCTCGCGGCCGGCAGCGCGGAACAGCCGTTCCAGAATGAAAGGCGCTGTAATCAGGCTCGGGCCCATGTCGAAGGTGTAACCGTCGCGTTGCAACTGCGCGGCGTGACCGCCGATCGCCGGTCCCTTCTCAAACAGGCTGACGTTGAAGCCTCGCGCCTGCAGGCGTATAGCTGCCGACAGTCCGCCGAAGCCGGAACCAATCACCGCAATACTGCGATCCTTGCTCACGATTTTTCCTCCAGATGATTCTTCCACACGCTCCGCAGGCTGAGCGACAGTCCCAACAAAACCAAATCCGGACAGGCTTGCAAAGCCTAATGGAACGAATGGTAACAACGGTGGCGGCAACAGCCGCATAGTCAGAGTAGAACGTTGGTGTCGGTGCGGGGCGTCGCACCGGCCGGCGCACCGTCTTTGCGTTTTTTGAGCCACTCAAAGACAATCGCACAATAACAAAGGTGGGACATGCCGTAGAAGAAGTCTTCAAGCGGTATTGTGCCCAGGCGCACGTCCAGCTGATACTCCACACCGTAGAGCACCACCGGCCGCCAGGTGAGCCAGGTGTTGAAGATGAATGTCAGGCCCACGACGGTCGGGATGAAAACCAGGGTCTTGAGTTGTTTGAAGATATGCGTTTTCAGCAGCAGATCCACGATCGGCGTCAGCCCCATTGCCAGCGCCGCCAGCGCCGAGTATTCCTTGCCGGACAACCACAGGACAAAACTGAGCGGCAGCAGAACGAACAGAACCAGGCGCCAGATGCGCGCGTCGACCCTGAATTCACTCCAGCTCTCGGGCAGCATGTACCAGATGTACAGACAGGAAAACGGTACGGTGATAAAAAACAGCCACTCACCCGGCGGCAGACCGAGCAGACGCCAGTCCATGGTGTAGAGTTCGTTGAACCACCAGTGACGCCCGGTCACCTGAATGTCCCAGATGATATAGGGTACCAGCACGATCAGCGCCGCACCGAATACCTGCGGCCACATGTGGACGTAGCGCGTGCGCGGAAAAAATCCGGCCACAAAGGGCACGATTATCACAACCAGGTTGAACAGTAAATATTCGGCCTGCATGGCAGCGAGTAGATCAGTATCTGCAAAAGGTCATAAGATAGCCCGCTTTGGCCGCACTCACAACTGTCTCGATCTGCTGCCAATGCTGTGCAGCCCCTCGGCGCATAAAAAACCCAAACGCGAAGCGCAGTGGAAACCGGCACGGCTGCAAACAGATACAAAAAAAGCGCGCCGCAACGGTGCGCTTTGGAATGTTTAAGTCAATGATGAATCGCAGTTCGGTGTAGTCGCGATGCGGTCGGTTCAGAAGTCGTAGCGAATCAGCGTCGGGTAGTCGTTCAACTGAATCAGGATCGTGCCGCTCGACATGTTGTACAGGTTGTGGTAGGTCTTGCGGAGGTTGGCCAGGTTAAAACGCAGATCCCGCGAGCGCAGAACGTCGCAGTCGGAGCCTCCGTCCGCGCCGACGGCGCGAATGACAACCTGTGCCTGAATGGGAAATGACTCGGCAAAGTTGCGGCTGCCGACGAGCTCAAACTCCAGATCGGCACAGGACGAGTATTGGACGAAGGCGTGCAATACGTCGCCGTGCACGGAGGCACGCATTACTTCCAGTCTGGCATCAGACGCCGCGTCCAGATTCTCCACCAGGCTCATCTGGGCCGGGTTGACGATGTCGGCCTCGGCCAGTTCGCCTGCGGAGACGGACTTTTTGTTAAACGAATATGCCAATGCCGCAAACACGGCAGCAATTATTAACAAACCCTGTACCAATCTCATTTCTTCCTCCCGAAATGCAAAAGGCAGTTAACTCGAAACTGCCTTGCATCTCTTCTCTTTTCATGGTGTTCCGGGCCATGAGGCCCGGTGATGGCAACATTCTTTTAACGGTCGTTTCACTTGTGGATCGACGCCTCCTTAACGCCGAATCACACCGTCGCATCGATGTCCGCCCTCATGAGCAAACAATGCGGGCGACCGTAAGAAGTTACACGTGTGCTGCATGCCTGTACGCCAAAGGACATTCGGAGTACAGTTTTAAAGAACAAAGGTTTGCGCTTTTTGAAACAAACCTGCTTTGCTGCTTTGTATTCGCAGGCTGTTTAATCGCGGCTGAACAAAAACGCGCCGGGATTTCGACCGACTTCATAACGACCCAGCAGCGCCCCGTTTTGTTTCAGGCGTAGTACTTGTCCGCCCACAACAAAGTTGCGCGCGTTGCCTATCCAAAATTCGCGTTCGTGAGAATCATAAGCCAGCGAGTACCAGTGTTCATTCTCCGGGCCCTGCTTCGGGGATACGATCTGGATCGCATCGCTTTCCAGTTGCGGGTCTATCTGCACAAGTCCGTCCAGCGTAATAGTAAACAGCAGGTCTCGCTCTTCGTCGTAAATCAGGTCGTAAATCACCGAAGGCAAACGCCAGCGCCGCAGTTCGCGCCAGTCACTCACCTGATATTCCACGATGCCAGCCAACGAGTCGTTCTGTGGCCAGTCAGGCCCCGGCAGATGCAGGTAATGCACGTACAGACGCGTGCCGTCGCGGTTGAAACGTACGTCCGTGGTGTTCGGCCCGGGCCGCAGTTTCCCTATCGCGGCGCGTGTGTCCGTGTTGATGATCGAGACGGTGCCGGCGTCGGGATGATCGCGGAACACCGTGCCGAAGCCCGAATTGGCGACCGCAAGCAAATTGCCGCGCAGCGCCATTTTTTCCGGTGCGGCGCCCACGGCGATGCAGTCGTCCGCCGTCGGCTGTGTCGCCGCGTGCAGATTGATCGGCATGACGCAGTGTTTCAGAGCCACGCTGGCCCAGATCTGATCGCTGGAAACTCCGGCCAGAAAACGCGGCGAATAGTCGTCCGGCATCATGATGCGCCCCAGCCACTCCCCGCTCAAGCGATTGAAGTATTCTATCGTGCGCGAGCCGTCGACCGCCACAAATACCGTGTCGCCGATCAGGAGCATGTCGTTGGCCGTATCGCCCAGACGCAGAGCGGGATTCGTGCGGCGGAACACGTCGTTTTCCATCGTCTGATCTTCGCGGTTCCAGCGGCTGAGCGTAGAATTGTCCGCCCCGCGCGTGCCCTCGCAGAGAATGTACACCGACGCGTCGGCATTCGGCGGTGGATCTGATATCACGTCCTCGTCGCCGCAGGACATCAACAGCGCCGACAAACAAAAGGTCAAAAGTAAGCGACCAAAGGGCGCGCGCAGCTCAGGTTTCATCCGCGGAAAAGGTGTTGTGTTGGACATGCCGATAGACTCAGGTTCGCGTTTTGTTGCCGTAGGGACAGTGCCGGCATCCGCTGCCGCAGCAGGTTCCGCGCCGTTGCAAAAAGACAGCCGTAAAAACCATGTAGCCGGTGGCGGGATCCACGTAGGTGTCCAGACCGCGGCGGCAGGCCTCGCGATGCACGGCTTGCCACGAAGCCGGCGTCCGTGCGCGAACGGCGTCATTGATATTCGGCGAATTGTCGCTTTCCGCGCTCGGCATAAAAAGGGGCTCTCCCGGTTCCGGAACAAATGTGTCCGGTGGTGGACGAAAACAGCCCGCGACCATTGGTTTCCGCACACGGGTTTTAATTGCAGCGGAAAAGGCGTATTTTGCGCTTTGCTCAAATGGCACGAACCAATGCAGAAATGACAACGATGATGCACTCTACTGAAACGAGCGACAAAATTGCGGGTATGGACGCCCGCTTCTGGCTGGTTGCCGGACTTATTCTAATTGCCGCCCTGGCGCGTGTGATGCCGCACCCGCCCAATTTTGCACCGGTGGCCGCTATGGCTCTTTTCGGCGGCGCAATGTTCCGCAACAAATTGATGGCTTTTGCAGCGCCGCTCACGGCCATGCTGCTGAGCGACATCGTGATTGAAATGACGATGGGCTGGGGTTTCTACGACGGCCAGTGGATCAACTACGCGGCTTTTGTTCTCGTAACGGCGCTTGGTTTGCTGCTCCGTTCGGGCATTAACGTCGGACGCGTGGCGGGCGCAGCGGTCGGTTCTTCCCTGCTTTTCTTTTTTATCAGCAATTTGGGCCCGTTCTTCTACGGCACGTATGAAAAAAGCCTCGCCGGCCTGATCCTCTGCTACGAAATGGCCCTGCCTTTCCTGCAAATGACGATGCTCGGCGACCTGGCATACAGCGCGGCGCTCTTCGGCGGTTTTGCACTGCTGATGAAAACCTTCCCGCAGCTCGGCATACGCAGCATGACGCCGGTTTCACACTGAGCGTTTTTGCGGTTTAACTGAATATGTACGTCCTCCGGACCTGGCGTTCGGAGGACGTTGTTGTTTAAACCTCTTTTGTCTGAGCGCTTCGCCTCCCGCTTTGCGGTTGGGCTTGCTTTTTGCTTTTGCCGGTCAGCGCATTTGAAAGCGCGCAGCGCGGTGTTGCGGAGTCGTTTCTACATCCATTTTTTGCGTTTGAAAAAGAAGAACAAGCCGATGGCAATGCAGAGCATCACCCCCAGGGTGACCGGGTACGCCCAGTGCAGTTGCAGCTCCGGCATGTAGGCGAAGTTCATGCCGTAGAGACCGGCCACAAAGGTCAGCGGCAGGAAAATGGTGGAAAAAATCGTGAGCGTTTTCATGACTTCATTCATGCGGCGGCTCAGACCGGAGAGGAACTGCTCGCCCATGCTGTCCAGATTCTCGCGCAGTTGCTCCAGCAGGTCCATGACCTGCATGATGTGATCGTAGACGTCGCGCAGATAAGTCCGCGTTCCTTCGGAGAACACGCCGGCCTCGTCGCGCTGCAGTCGTGCTATGAGCTCGCGCATGGGCCAGACGTCGCGCCGCACGTCCATCACGGTGGCTTTCAGATCGCTGATTTCATCCAGTACGTCGTCCTGCGGATTGTCGTAGAGATTGCGGCCAAGCGCGTCGGCCTGTACAGTCAGATGTTCCAGCACTTGAAAATAGTGATCCACCACGGCGTCGACGATGGCGTAAAGCAGGTAGTCGCTGCCGGCATAGCGGATGCGGCCCTTACCGGCTTCGATGCGCTTGCGCAGCGGCTCAAAGACGTCCTCGCGGCGCTCCTGCACGGTGATGACCGTCTTGCCGGTCAGCACCAGACTGACCTGCTCGGTGTCCAGCTCGTGATTGTCGTCCATGTAAATCATACGGACAATCAGATAGAGGTAACCTTCAAACTCTTCCACTTTGGGACGCAGGCGCGTGTTGGCCATGTCCTCCACCGTCAGCGGGTGCAGGTTGAAGCGCTCGGCCAGCGCTTCCAGCACGGGTATCTCGTGCACGCCGCAGATGTTCAACCAGCGCGTGCCCTGCGGCTCGGCTTTGACGACCGGGTCTTCCATCCCGCCGGCTTCGTACTCAACGACCGAGTTTTCATCAAAATCGGTGACGTGAACAAAAACGCTCTCGACTTTCTGATTGCCGATAAACACGGGCGTTCCCGGCGGCATACCGGGATTGCGTTTGAACAGATCGAGCGGAATGCGAATTTTTAACATCCTGTGCTCCATGCGCCGCGGCGCGTCAGTTTCCTGTCAGTTTTTTAACGGTCGTAATCCAGATCGGGCTCACGATCAGTGAAATGGCGATGACTTCAATCGCCAGGCTGTAGCCGTAGTCGGAAATGATTTCGGCCTGGCGTCCCACGGCCGCCAGCACAAAGCTGAATTCGCCGATCTGCGCCAGCAGCGCCCCGGCGTAGAGCGCTGGACGCCATTCCACGCCCAGCAGGCGCAGCGCCCCGGCGTTGATGACGGAATTGATCACCAGGGCAATAAATACCAGGGTTAAAATCAGCGGCCATTCATCCAGCAGAAACTGCAGGTCCACCAGCATGCCGATCGACACAAAAAAGACGGCCACGAATGCAACGTGGAACGGCAGCAGCGAATGGTGAATCCACTGAGTGCCGCGCGAGGCAGCAACGAGCATACCCGCCAGAAAAGCGCCCAGGGCAGACGAGAGATTAAACAAACCGGTGACGAGCGCCAATCCAAAACACAGGCCCAGCGCCGCAAACACCTGCATCTCTTTGTCGTCCTGCAAATAGCGCAGAAATGGCAGATTGATCTCCCCCGCGCGAATCAGCCAGATAAACAGCACCATAATAAAAATCCCGCCGACGACCTGCAGGCCGACTTCCGCCACAGAGGGCGTCGTACCGCCGACCAATGCAATGATGATCATCATCGGAATCAAGGCCAGGTCCTGCGTCAACAGAATGCTGGACACCTGTCTGCCCGTTGCCGTCTGCTGTTCCTTGAAGTCGCTCAGCAACTTGAACACCACGGCGGTGCTGCTCAGGCTGATGACAAAACCGACGAGAATGGTGCGCGCAAGCGGCCATTCCAGCGCCCATCCCAGCACGCCTACGGCCGCCACGCTGAAAGCTATCTGCAGCGTCGTGCCGATAATCGCGACGCGCCAGTTGGCAATCAACTCCCTGGGCTCCAGTTCCATGCCGACAAAAAAGATCAGCAACACCACACCCAGCGCACCTATGGTTGTCAGCAGGTGAATGTCGGTCAGCAGTCCCAGGCCAAATGGCCCCATAACTACACCGGCGACGAGGTATCCGACGACGTTGGGCTGTTTGAGCCTTTTGGCCGCCGCGCCGACGAGCAGTACCAGAAAAACTGCGGCGCTGACGTAGAGAATCAGGGGATCCATATGCATGAGGCAATCAGACCTTTCCGGACGTCCGCGCGGTGCGCACTTCGTCCTGCTTCCGCCGGCGTTTCTGCTGCGTCCGAGGCAGCCTGGCGGCGGCCGACGTCGCAGTATTGGTACGCGTCGGCCTGCAAACATGAAACGGAGCTTGCAGTTTGCCGCGACACGCACAAGAGCCACGGTAAGCCGTGTTCGATTGTGGATGCGCCGAACTTACGAAAATGCCCAAAAATTTGCGGTGGAAAGCGGAGCGGCGGCTTGCTTCTGAATGTGCGGAACCCAAACGAAAAGAGCTGTGAGCCCTCAGGGCACTGTACACGACAAAACTTTTAACATCTTCGGCATCTGCTTTTTTTTTGC